>CAZORE010000042.1:0-42827 GCA_964581815.1 uncultured Streptosporangiaceae bacterium
TGCGAGAAAGCGTCGCCTCCGCGTTATAAGCCGGCAACACCACAGCAATCCGACGCGAGTTAATCACGCGGGCAGTGTATGGGATGCCGACCAGCAAAGGAAGTAACCCCGGCGAGTCTTTCTCCGAATTGAGGCTCTATCTAGTTTGGAATGCTTTATTTATCCGTCGTGGATAAGTAACTTATGCGGGAAACTGGCAGAGACCGGACCACGGAAGGGCGCCGGGTCTAGTCGCCGGTTATCCTGGCCTTGACGTCGGACGCGTACTCGTGCACGTACTCCTGGCCGGACAGGTCCGCGATCGCCCGCATGACCTCGTCGGCGATGATGCGACGCGCCCTCGCAGGCGGATCGCCTGCCAGGTGACCGAACTCGAGCGGCTTGCCGATCCGGACCTCGATCTTCGCCGGCCGAGGTACTGGCTTGCCGGGCGGCAGCATCTTCCTGGTCCCGACCATGGCCACCGGGAGAACCGGGGCGCCCGTGTTCAGCGCCAGCCAGCCGAGGCCCGCCCGGCCGCGGTACAGCCGCCCGTCGGGCGACCTGGTGCCCTCCGGGTAGAAGCCGAACAGGTCGCCAGCCCGGAGGATCTCCGCGGCTGCCTCCAGGGTGGCCTGGGCCGACCTGGTGTCGCCCCGGTCCATCTGAAGCTGGTTGGTGGACCGCAGGTAGGCGGCCCACAGCCGTCCGAGCGGCCCCTTCGCGGTGAAGTACTCGGCCTTCGCGGGGAACACCACCGGCCGGGGGATCACCAGCGGCAGGTACATCGAATCGATGATCGACAGGTGGTTGGACGCGAGGATGGCCGGACCGCTCGCCGGGACGTGCTCGAGCCCGGACACCCGCGGGCGGCCGAGCAGGTGGAGGGCCGGACCAATGACGAGACGCGAGAGCTGATATTGCATGCCGGCGTCCTCTGCAGTTGGGGGCTGTTCAAGCCATGGGGGGCCCGCCTGCGACGGATGGTCCGGCGAAGGCTGTACCAAGATAGCCTGCCCCAGCAGGCGCTCTGGAAAACGATGAGGCCATGGCAATCATCAGCGGCACCACGAACGGGAGCGCCTCGGCGGGCACGATAACCCCTGAGTCATCAGCGAACCACCCGATCACCAGGACCAGCCAGGCGAGCCAGGCGAGCAGGCGTAGCAATGGAAACACCGCGAACGCGTCGCTCAGGGTACGCAACCGCAGCGCGGCCGGCCGCCACAGCGCGACGCCGGCCGCGACCGCGACGAGCGGGATCAGCCAGCCGAGAACGCTCTGCGTGAGAGATCCCACATTGGCGCTCACCTTTCTCTCGAGCAGGTCAGCGGCCCGGCCGTGCAGCAGGTTCCCGGCGAACGCCCCCATGTCGGACACGCCGGCCGCGGGGAGAAGATAGCTGACGCTGGCGAGCACGAGGAACACCACGAGCCCGCTTGCCGCGACGGGCAGCGCCCACCGGCCGCCGACCCGGACCCCGGCCAGCCAAGCGAGCAGCAGCAGCAGGCACGGGACGAGCGCGATCGTTCCGCCGACCTTCGCGCCGAAGCCAGGCCAGCCGGAGGCCACCACCGCAAGCAGCCCGACCGTGCCGGCGGCCAGCAGCGGCAGCCGCCCTCGCCCGCGGAGCAACAGGGCGCTCCATGCCGCGCTCACCAGGGCGCTGACGCAGTAGACGCCGAGCGCGTCGTTGCCGATACCGTAATAGCGGCCGGAGACAAGCAGCGAGAGGCCGAACGGCGCATCAAGCTGTAGGCGCGAGCCCGCCACCACGTCGACCGCGAGCAGCAGCAGGGTGGCCAGGCAGACGGCACCGAACGGGCCGATCGGCTTCTTCCGCCACGGCCCGGCGAGCGCGGCTGCGGCCACGACGAGCGTCCAGGCCGCCGTCATCCCGTACAGCCACCACGCCGGGTGCGCCAGTTGGCCCCACGGGGCAAGGTTCGCCAGGTACGAGCCGAGCGGGACCGATGCCGCAAGCGCGCCCGCGAGCACCCAGCCCACGGCGCGGCGACGACGTCGTTCCGGCGCGCGGCCCGGGTAGATCGCGGCAACGACGCCGAAGGCGAGCACTCCGGCCGCCGCGTAGCCAAGGAGGAACCAGCCGTGGGTGGCGATCCACACCTGCTCCGCGGTGTCCCTGGCCCGCAGGCCCGTCACCGTCGCCGTCAGGTCTCCCCGCTTCGCTCGGCCGATGGTGGCCCCGACGGTGCCCGCGGGAACCTGGCGGCCAAGCCAGCCCGCCACCGTGGGGGTTAGGTCGGTGAGCGCGACGATTCCCGGCCGCCTGGTGGCGGAGGAGACGAGCAGGCCGTTGGCGAAGCCGGGCCCGGTGACCATGGTCGTCATGAGATGCGGCGGTCCGGCCGGGGTTGCCCCCTGCGTCTGTTGCACCGCTGCGCCGGGGGAGGTGACGAGGAGCAGGGTGTCCGGGGGGAGTTCTGCTGCTATCACGGCGAGCTGGCGGTCGGCGGCGGCGACACGCGCACGTTCGGATGCCCCGATCCGTCCCAGGTCGACGACGGTCAGCGGGCAGCGGGCCAGCACCGGCGCGGACAGGTCGGCAGGGGACGGCAGGTAGGAGGCTACGATGCCGGCCGGGGAGGCGAGCGCAAGGGCGGCGCCCGGGCCGACGGCGGTCGCGCAGCTGGCGAGGCTGCCGAGCAGCCCCCATCGCGGTGACTCGTGATAGGGCAGGTTGGCGCGGACGATCGCGGGCAGCGCCGGGATGCTGGCGCCGCGGCCGTCCTTGACCACGGCGGGCAGCGCGGCGCACGGGCGCGGGCCCTGGGCGCGGGCGGCGGAATTCAGCGTGAGCCAGCCGTCGGCCGGGCAGGCGAGCGGCTGCTGCGCGTAGTCCACCAGCGAGCCCACCGAGCCGGCCGCGGCCAGCCGCCACAGCTCCGGTGTGCTGGCCGGCGTCACGTCGGTCCAGGTGAGGCCGGAGATGCCGACCACCACCACATGCCTGGCCAGCGCCTGCGCCGCGGGCCGCAGTGCTTGCGAGACATGGGCCGGCGCGGCATGGGCCGGCGCGGCGAGGACGCCCGCGAGCGGCACCGCGAGTACGGTGCACAGCGCCGCGCCCGCGGCCGCAAGCAACGCGCGCCCGGGCATCCTTCTCACCAGGTCAACGGTAGCGCCCCGGGCCGCACTCGGCGCCGCGTCAGCCTGCGCAGATGGACTGGTTCGCGGTCCTTGCCTGGATGGTGGCCGGGCTGGCGGTGGCGCTCGCGGTCGGACTGACGGTGCCGCTCGCAGTCGGGCTCGGGTCGGCCGATGCGGTCGCGCCGCTGGCCCGCGGCCCGGGCGACTTGGCGGTGCCGCTGGCCGACGGCCCGACCAGGTGCGCACCGGCCGACGTGATGGTGGGCGGCGCCGTGTCGAACAGCGTGCCGCTGGCCGGGACATCATCGGTGAACGAGGCGAAGATCTCGCTGTCTTCCGGCTGCGTCCACAGCACGTTGGCGGTATCGCCGGGGACCTCTTCACTGCGCGGGAAGTTCGGGATCGTGAAGAAGGCGATCTTGTCTGTCGGGATCGAGCGCAGTGACTGTCCCAGGTTGTACAGGCCGCTGATCCCGCCGAGCTGGCTGTCGATCGTCAATGATCTCGTGGCGGCGTCGAGGAACCGGTAGATGGCGACCGGGTCGAGCAGCTCGCTCTTCACCCTGCTGATCAGGGAAGACATGAATGCCTGCTGGCGGCCGATGCGCTCAAGGTCGCTGCCGTCGCCGAGCGTGTACCTGGCGCGGACGTAGCCGAGCGCCTGGACCGGCGTCAGCAGGTGCGTGCCCGCGGCCAGGTGGAGGCCGGAGTTCGGGTCGTTGATCGGGGTCGGGTTGCACTCGTACACGCCGCCAAGCGCCGCGACCATGCTCCGGAAGCCGGTGAAGTTCACCACGATGAAGTGGTCGATGTAAATGCCGGTGTCCTGCTCGAGCGTCTTCACGGTGCACGCGACACCGAGCGCGGTGTGGTTGCCGTCCAGGTTGCCGATGGCGAACGAGTCGTTGATCTTGAACTGGGTCGGCGCGGACATCTGGCCGTTGCCCATCTCGCACGCCGGGATGCTTACCCAGGAGTCTCGGGGTATCGACATCACCTCGGCCCATGTCCTGTCGGCCGGGATGTGGATGATCATCATGGTGTCGGACTGGTCGGTGACCAGTCCGGTGCCGTACGCCTTGCTCAGCCCCTGACGCGAGTCAGAACCGATCACCAGGATGTTCTCCGCCTGCGGGTGCGTGTCCACCGGCTGGGCGCCGAGCAGGCCGCGGATGTCATCCTGCTGCAGGTTCGCGTTGAAGTGCCTGAGTATCACGTAGCCGGTGCCAGCCGTCGCGACGAGCAGGACGGCCAGGGTCGACGCGCCGACGACGAGGATCTTCCGGCGCGGCCAGTGCCGTAGCCATGCCGTGACCTTCGACAGCGCACTGCGCATGCGACACTCCGCCGCTCGGGCTTGATCGTGGACTAGCACAACCTTCCCCACGGGGCACGCCGTTATGCATAATTAATGATTCTTATGCTCATCCGTGTTAAAACGTAGCGTTTTTCAGGGTATCCGCAGTCAGTCTTCTGGCTATCCGCTGGGTCACCCGACGGCGACAGCGTTACCTGGCGGCGCCGACCTGGCGGAGGAACTGCTCGTTCGGCGCGGCGGTCTTGTCGAGCAGCAACTCGAGGGCGTGCTGGCTGTCCAGCGCGGCGAGCGCGCGGCGCAGGCTGACCACGGCCGCGTGCTCGGCCGGGTCCATGAGCAGGTCCTCGCGGCGGGTGCCGGACGAGGCCGGGTCGATCGCCGGGAACAGCCGCTTCTCGGCCAGGTCGCGGCGCAGCCGCAGCTCCATGTTCCCCGTGCCCTTGAACTCTTCGAAGAGCACGTTGTCCAGCTGGGAGCCGGTGTCGATCAGGGCGGTGGACAGGATAGTCAGCGAGCCGCCCTCCTCGAGGCAGCGGGCCGCGCCAAGGAACTGGCGGGGCGGCTGGAGGGCGGAGACCGCGACGCCGCCGGTGAGGGTGCGGCTGCTCGCGGGCGCGGCGAGGTTGTAGGCGCGGCCGAGCCTGGTGAGCGAGTCGAGCATGACCACCACGTCGCGGCCGAGCTCGGCGAGCCGCTTGGCGCGCTCGATGGCTAGTTCCGCGGCCTTGATGTGGTCGGCGGGTGACTGGTCGAAGGTGGAGGCGATGACCTCGCCGCGCACCGTCCGGCGAAGGTCGGTGACCTCTTCCGGCCGCTCGCCGACGAGCACGAGCATGACGTGCACCGCGGGGTACGCGGCGCCGATCGCGCGGGCGATCGTCTTGAGCACGGTGGTCTTGCCCGCCTTGGGCGGGGCGACGATAAGGCCGCGCTGGCCTTTGCCGATCGGCGAGACCAGGTCGATGATCCGCGCGGTAGGCGACGGGTCACCGTCTTCGAGCCGGAACCGCTGGCTGGGGTAGACGGGGGTCAGGTCGTCGAAGCGCGGCCGGCTCCCGGCCTGCGCTACGGGGAGCCCGTTGACGGACTCGACGGTGAGCAGGGTCCTGTCCTGGCGCGCAGTGCCCTCGACCTGGTCGCCTGGCCGTAGCCCGTAGCGGCGGACCTGGGCCGGGGTGACCGGGATGTCGTCGCCGGAGCGGCGGTACCCCGCCGTGCGCAGGAAGCCGCGGCCCTCACCGAGGTCGACAATGCCGGACACGGCGCTGACGCCTGGCGGCCGCACCGCTTGCGTTCTTTCTTCTTTGCTGGTTTCTGTGCTGGTTTCTTCCGCGATTGCGGTCATGGGAATTCCTCGGGATAGGGGTGAATGCGCGCAGGCTGCAGCAAACGGGAAAAGCCGAAGGGCCGCGCGACTAGATGATGGGAATCTCCGGAAAAGACTTCGGATCTTCGGTTGCGCCAGTCATATACCGATTCGGGTACCGCAAGGCGCTTGGGATGCCAGCCGGGCCACTCAGATGGGCATCAAGCCGACAATGTCACTGTATCCGATAACGCGGGACCGTGCCAGGCGCATTCCCCGGCGCGGACGCGGCCGCCGAGGCAGTCCGGGCGGGCGGAGCCGCCCGCCCGGACCACACCGGGCATTTCCTGCGAAGACATTCAAAAGCACTAACAACTTTAGCAAGATCGCTAGTTTTCCATGACTACTGACCGTTGCGCATTCGACTACGGGCAGTTACGGTGTGTGATGGGCATGCGCGCTCATCGCGGATGGCGAAACCGCTTGTTATGTGCTTTAAGGCTTCGCCCCGTCAGCGGGCAGCCCGCCTGTGCGTGACGAAACGGGGGAATTCATGCCAGCACAGCAGGACCGGCGTGTCCACTTGCGGCTACATAGAGTAGTCGTGATCAGGCTACTCGTCATGGCAATGCTCGGCGCGGCGGTCGCATTGGGAACGGCCGGCGTCGCATCCGCGTCCACGGCCAGCAAGCAGTCCGTACCGCCGCCGATGCCGGCCCCACTGCCACCCGGCGGGTTCAGCACGGTAGTCACCAGCCAGACCATCGGCCCGGGCGGCGGGGTCGTCGGGCCGGTAGCCGTAGACGGCTGCGTAGTCACCATCTTCATTCCCGCGGGGGCTTTCCCCGTGCCTGTGCAGATCGACGTTACGTCGCCGGACCTCGCCGCGATCCATCCGGCGGGGGGCTTCATGGTCGTGGCCGGCGTGGGGGTCGAAGTCACCCTTGGCGGCGCCCCGTATCCGGGACCGTTCCTCAAGCCGATCACCATCGACATCGCCTCGCCGAAAATCGACGCATCGAGCCTGGTCGGGATATGGAACGGGTCGGCGTTCGTAACCGATGCCAACTCCACGGTCAGCGCTGGCAAGGCAACGATCAGCATGGACAGCGACCCTGCGTTCATCGTCGAGTCGCCGATCGCCGGGGAGGAGGGGGAGGTGCCAAGCGCGACGGCTCCGGTGACTGGCGAGCCCTTCCTTGGTGAGGGCATCCTCGCCGGCCTGCTGGTGCTCGGCGGGACAGGCGCGATTTTCACGAGCCGCCGCCGACGAGTCAAGGCCGTGTCGACAGGAGCGGCACAGGAGTTACCGGTCCGGGAAGAGCGCTGGGGGCATCTCGCCGCGGATGCGCCCAGCCTGCCCGAGACAAGTCAACGGCGACACGGGTCCGCGAAAGCAACCACAAGACAGGAGGGGAAGTAAGTGTACGGGTCAAGAACACGATCTCGTGCGGCCGGCACGGTCATCATGGCGCTAACGACGGCCGCACTCGCCGGCTGCTCGACGGGCGGGAGCGCAACCGGGCAGCCGACGCAGCCGTCCGCGGCCAAGCCGCGGCAGATCTTCGCGGCACCGAGGAACCTGCTGGCCGCGGGCCAGCCCCAGCCGAACGGGACATTCTGGGCGCTGGCCGGGGACGCGGCGAGCAAGGGACTGTTCGACATCAACCTTGCGGACGGGAACGGGATCGGCAGCGTCTCCGTCAGCAACGCCGCCAGGTCGGTGACCGAGGCGCTGAGCGGCGTCATCGGCCTGGCGCTCGGCATGTCCAACACGGGCGCGCTTGAACTGCTTGACGGCGGCACCGGCAAGGTCATCCGTACCATCCCGCTCGGCGCGCCGGCCCGCGACGTCATCGCCGGCGCCGACGGCGCCACGTTCTACGTGCTGAACGGCACGGCGAAGTCCGCCAGCGTCACCGTCGTGAACTCGAAGACCGGTGGCGTGCAGGGCACGATCCCGATGCCGCTCAACACGGTATCCATCGCGCCGGACTCACTGGGCGTCAGCGTGTACGCTCTGCAGCCCGACGGCCAGGTCAGCCAGATCGCCGTCGCCGGCGGGCAGATCATGACAAAATTCGTCACCGGGCCGGGGGCACGCTCCATCGCCCTCAGCCCGGACGGCTCCACCCTTTACGTGCTGCGGAACGCCGGGGAGGACGCCAACGTGGCGCTGGTGAACACCGCCACCGAGAGCGTGCAGCAGGTACTCCCGGCGGCCGCCCACAGCGTGCAGGTACTCGTCTCGGCGGACGGAAGCGAGCTGTACCAGCTCGTAGGCACCTCGTCGTACGGCAACATCCAGGTCTTCAACAGCTAGCCCGCGGTCGATGGACAGCGTGATAAGCGGCGGAGGCGCGGCACTCGCCGAAGAAGCGCATGCCGGTGAACGGGCACGAGGCAGGAGCCGCCGGCTCGGCGGGACGCCGATCGCCACCCGGGCCTTGCGGTCGCTGGCCGGGATCTTCGTCCTCACCTGGTCGTTCCGCATTTCCGGGTTCGGCACGTTCGCCTCCTGGTCTGCGCTGCCCGTCGTCCTCCTCGGCCTGCTCGGCCTGCTCGCCATCGTGACCGCTTGGCTCCCCACGTCGGTGGTCAGCGAGCACCGCCAGCACCTGATCGGCTGGGGCGTGCTCGCAGTGATCATCGCCGCGCTCGCGATCTGGAGCTACTTCCAGGTCTTCACCGCGCCGGACTACGGCACGGACGAGATCGCCTTCGACCAGTACGCGGCGCAGCTCGCGCTGCACGGGATCAACCCGTACCTGCACTCGATGGCGCCCGCGTTCCCGCTGTTCCACGTCTCGCCGAACGGCTACACGTTCCAGCTGAACGGTCAGCCGGTGACGGCCCTGTCGTATCCCGCGCTCGCGTTCGAGGCCTACCTGCCGCTGCTCGCCGCCGGGGTCACCACCCAGGCGGCCGTGTGGGTCGAGATCTTTTCCTGGGCGCTCGGGGCAGCCGTCCTCTACGCGGTCTTGCCGCGGAGCGTGGCGCCGCTCGCGGGCGTAGTGGCGAGTATCGACGTCTACGTCGGCTACGCGGTCGGCGGGGTGACCGACACGCTGTTCCTGCCGCTGCTCGTCGGCGCCGCCGTGGGCTGGGACCAGTTCGCGTCGGCCCGCGGCCCCCGGGCCTGGCGCGGGCCCGTGTGCCTGGGCATGGCCATGGCGGTGAAGCAGACTCCCTGGCTGGTGCTGCCGTTCGTGCTTACCGGAATCGTACTGGAATCGCGGCAGCGGAACGGAACCAGGCAGGCGGTGCGCGACGCACTGCGCTACACGGGAATCGCGTTCGCCGCGTTCGCCGTGCCGAACCTCCCGTACGCCGTCGCCGCGCCTGGCGCGTGGCTGGGCGGCATCTTGACGCCGTTCAACTCGCACACGGTCCCAGCGGGCCAGGGACTCATCGACATCAGTCTCTCGCTGATGGCGGGCGGCGGCTCGCTCACCCTGTACGACGTGGCCGCCGTCATCGTCCTAGCCGCCATGCTCGCCTGCTACGTCACCACGTACCCGGCGCTGAAGCCGGCGGCGTTCCTGCTCCCGTCGATCGCGCTGTTCTTCGCGGACCGCTCGTTCGGCAGCTACCTCGTCATGCTCGCCCCGGCGGCGCTGGCCGCGGCGGCCACCACGGCACGTCCCCGCGGGTTCACGGTGGCGCGGAACTGGCGGTGGGTTGCGGCTGGCGGCGGATTCGCCGTCCTGGCGGTGGTGGTCGCCGCCCTCACGACGCCGAGCCCGCTGTCCGTCTCGATCGAGTCGGTGCGCACGACCGGCCAGCTCGCCACCGTCGGGCAGGTGACCCTGTCCGTCACCAACAACACCGCAAGCAGCGTGCGGCCCGCGTTCACGCTGGAGAACGGCACGATCATGACCGCGTTCTGGCAACCCGTGTCGGGGCCCGCCGTGCTCGGGCCGCACCAGCGCGCCAGCTACACGATCGTCGCGCCGAGCTACCCGGCGATGCCGTCCATCCAGAGCGGCTTCCAGGTCCTGGCGTTCCTCACCAATCCGGCGTCGGTCAGCCGCACGTCCGTGTACCTGGCCAGCGACTGGCGGGTGATCCTGCAGCCCGCCGCGATCAACCAGGTCGTGCACGTCGGCCAGCAGATCACCGTCAAGGCGGAGATCGTCAACCGGCTCGACCAGCCGGTCACGGCCGCGGGAGTGCGGGTTTACCTCGGGCAGATCATCTACGCGCAGCAGGGGCTTCAGTACAGCGAGGCCTTCATCAACAACGGCCTGGAAGGACAGACACCGGTCGCGGCACTCACGAACGGGCAGGGCGTGGCGACCTTCAGGATCCGCTCACCGGAGGGCGGCCGCGATCCGGTCTACTTCGAGGCCAACCTGGTCAACCCGACCTACTTCTATCCATACGGCTACTCGCCGATCCTGACAGTGAGGTTTGGCTCATGAGCGACGTCGCGGTTACCGCTACCGGCCATGAGGGTGCAGGGGCTGCGCTACCGCCGCAGGATTACCAGTTGTGGCGCCGCGTCCGGTGGGCCGGCTACGTCCTGCTCGGCCTGCAACTCGTGGGCTACCTCGTATGGTCGGTCATTCTGTACGCGCACTTCTCAGTCACGTGGGATTTCGCGGGGTACTACCAGGCCTGGTACCTTATCGCGCACGGCAACCTCGACCCGCTCTCTACCATGTTGGATATCCCGTACTGGAAGAGCGATGCGGAGTTTATCCCCTATGTTCTTGCGCCGCTGTACTGGATCTTCCGTACCGGAATCGTGCTGCAATGGGCCCAGGACCTCAGCATCGCCGGCGCTGAACTGGTGGCCTTCGCCTGGCTGTGCGACCTAGCGAGGCGCCATTGCGCGGAACGCGAGGCAGCGTGGTTCGCCGGCCTCGGCCTCCTACTGTTCCTGGCCAACCCGTGGCTGTGGTCGGCGGTCTCCTTCGACGTCCATGAGGAATCGCTGACCCTCTTCTTCGCCGTGTTCCTAGCCTGGGACTTGAGCCGGGGCAAACGCCGCGCGTGGGTCTGGGTGGTCCCCGTCATGCTGGGCGGTGCGCCAGCCACGACTTACGTCCTGGGCATAGGACTCGGCGGGATCCTGGCTAGCAGACGGACCCGGCGCACGGGCGCCGCGCTCGCGGCGACTGCCATCGCCTACTTCCTGTTCCTTGCCCTTGTGCACGGCAGCAGGACTTCGGCCGGGGCTACCCATACGTACCTGGCCGATGCGGACGGTCATCCGTTCAAGGTGCTGGAGATCCTCTGGGCCGGGCGGACCGACGTACTGGCGAACCTGGCTCCAGGCGGGCTGCTTGGCGTCGGCGTGCCCCTGATCTTGCCGCTTGCCCTGGGGGTCATCGTCCCGGACACCTTGCTGGGTCACGTATTCGCGGAACCGCTGTTCCAGAACGTGCCCCTCTACGTGTTCGTGCCCGTTGGCACTGTGGCTGCCCTTACCTGGCTGCTCCGTCGGCATCGGCAGGCCGCTTTCGTGCTAGCTGGCATCGCGGCGGCGCAGGCGATCGGCTGGGCCGCGGTCTGGGGACCGCAGATTCCCGTTCAATGGCTGCGGGTCTCCAGTTCCGAGGCGGCCACCCTCGAAAGCGTGCAGGCCCGCATCCCGGCCTCGGCCGAGGTGGTCGCATCACAGGGCGTGCTCGGCCGATTCTCCGGACGCCGCTATGCGTACCCGTTCAGCGGCGAGGGAAGGAAAATACCCCTGCAGCCGGACACCTGGTTCGTCATAACACCCACATCGGGTATCGAGCTCGACACGACGGCTTACAGCATGGGCGTCATCGGCGAACTGGCCGGTCCGCTAGATGCCAGGCTCGTCACCCACGCCAATGGCGTCTGGGCCTTTCAGCTGACCCCGCCACCGGGGATGACTACGTTCACGACGCCTGATGGCTCGTCGCCGCTTCCGGCGTGGGCCGGCGCCGGCGTGGCGTCCCGGCCGGTCCTCGACGGCGCGGTCTCCGACTGGCATATGGCCGCCACCGGCGCCGAGGGCTACGTAGCGAACGGCATCGAGTGGCTGGAAAATCCCGGCAGGTACCGCGCCGCGGTGACGCTTTCCGCTTCCTCTTCTGCCTCGGGAGCCCCGGTCAACGTAGAGGTCTGGGACAACAACACCAGCACGCTGCTCGCCAGGCAGACAATCCCAGAGACCGACGGGATCCAGCAGATCGTGCT
This sequence comes from uncultured Streptosporangiaceae bacterium, assembly GCA_964581815.1. Lineage (GTDB taxonomy): Bacteria > Actinomycetota > Actinomycetes > Streptosporangiales > Streptosporangiaceae > Trebonia. Next base: position 11,889 of record CAZORE010000042.1, read on the forward strand.
ACCAGTCACCGTGCCGGCCGCCCCGAATGAAACCGTCTACGGCGGGTGGGGTCCGTTCCGCGCGGACTTCGATTCACCGCGGCCAGGGCAGCACATCGAGGTCCGGGTATGGTCGCCGGGCAGAGCCGCCGTGAACGTCTACAGTGCGGAGCTGTCTTCCCCCTCCGGTTCCGCCATCCAGCCGTGAGCGGCGCGCTCAGATCCGGGTTATCGCTGGTAATCCGTGGGCTATCCGCTCATCCACGCGGGTGCGCTACGTCGGCCGACGGAGGCCAGGGGAGGCGGTAGGCGCGGTAGCAGATGACGCCAGCCGGAAATTCGGCGTTGAATAGCAGCGTGCCGGACGGGCTGAACTCGGAGATGTACGGCTGAGCGGCCCAGGCCACGAACAAGTCCCCGTTTCTGGTCGTCTGCGCGTTGCCCCCGAAGCCCACGACCAGGCTTTCGGGCTGGTTGTCGGACTTAACTAGGGTGGCTACATGTGTCCGCAGGTCAAGGCGCACGGTGACTGCCCGGCTGTGGGAGAGCAGGGGGGCCTGCCCCGCTACGCCGGCTTCGTTGTCGAAGACCGTGTACAGGCCGTTGCCGAGGCTCTCAGGGTCATGCTGCCAGGCAAAGATCTCGCGCGCGCTGTCAAGCACCAGCCCGGGCGCCGCCCGCAGCGTGAAGGAACTCTGCTTGCCGCCGAGTTCCCAGATGACGTGGCCGGTATGGCGGTTCACCTTGTAAACCGTCCATGTGTGCCGCGAGCTGACCAGCAGGTTGCCGTCCACGTCGAGGTGGACGGCGTTGATGTGGAACGGGTCCCAGGGCTGACTCGCCGAGGCTGGCAGCGGCACGTGGCTGTCGCTGTAGGGCACGCTGTCGTTGGCGTTCCACTGAAACAGCACCCTGCCGGTCTTGATGTCGATCTCCTGCACCACGTTGACCGCTACCTGCTGGTCCGCCGGCCCGCCGATAGAGGTGAGGTTGGCCGTCGCGACACCGCCGGCCACGATCAGCGCCGTGTTCCACGGCGTGATGAGGAACTCGTGGATGTCCATCGCATAGCCGTTCCCCGCCCTGACGATGGCGATCTGCTGGAAGTGATCGTTGTAGATGACCCCGCCAACGTTGCTCTGCACCCAGGTCAGGACCGGCTGGCCCAGGTAGGTCTGGGTGCGGAAGTCGAAAGCAGCCTCACCGGCCGGCATTGGATGGAACCAGACCACCTTGCCGGCAGGCGTGACGATCTCCGGGCCGCCGGCATAGCTGCTGTTAGCGAACGGCTCGAGGAAGATATCGCCGTTGCCGTTATCCGCGCCAGGAGTCAGGATCGTGAGCGGCGGCGGCCCGGAACCTCCTGCTGCACGCGCGGTCCCCGCGGGGACCGCGGTGAACACCGAGCAGGCCACGCACGCCATAAGGACGGCGGCCATTCGCTGCCTGCCCCAACGCCAGGGCGATACCCGAGATGCGAAATCCATGCAGGCCCCCATGTAAATTAGCTGCTCCATGAAAGATCACGTGCTGGCCGGGTCCAGAAACGAGCAAATCGCCGCATCGTTCCCGAAGGTAAACGCGCCGGGCAAGAACCGCACGCCAGACACCGGTAAAGCCGTGGTGCAGCGAACATGGTAGCACGGTTGAGCACGGAGACTTGAATGATCCTCTTTATGCCAGTCACTATCCTGTAGATTATTCAAAAACCCCGCATATCCGCGCCGGATCTGTGCGTCGAGTCGCCTGGCCAGGCTTCTTACCACCAGTCAAGAAGTGTCATATTATACCGGTTTGAGAGTTTATATTCTTCAGAAAATCTACTGCAATACCGTGCCGGCGGTTTACCCGTGGGCCGGATCGGGATACGATTCACGCCTGTGAAAGTAATTGGTGCAGGGCTGCCGCGGACGGCGACGCTAACGCAGAAGATAGCGCTCGAAATGCTCGGATTCGGGCCGTGTTATCACATGGTCGACGTGCTCGCCGATTTGACCCTGACCGACGGGTGGGCCAATGCGCTAGCCGGGCAGGCCGACTGGGACAAGATGTTCGACGGGTTCAACTCGGCCGTCGACTACCCGGCCGCGTTCTTCCACAAGGAACTGCTGGCTGCCTACCCGGACGCGAAGGTGGTGCTGAGCGTGCGGGAAGGCCGGGCGTGGGCACGCAGCATGCGCGACACCATCTGGGGGCTGCAGTACGACGAAGGCAGCATCGCCCGCCACCTTGCGTCCGCGCGCCGCTGCATCGACCCGTCGATGCGCGCGTACACCGACCTGATGATGACCATGCTCACCATGGCCGGCCTGTTCGGGCCGACGCCGGCACAATTCGATGAGGGCGCCCTCATCGCCGGAATGGAGCGGCACAACGCCGACGTCCGCGCGCACGTGCCCGCACGCCAGCTACTTGAGTGGTCTCCAGCTGATGGATGGGGGCCGCTGTGCGAGTTCCTTGAACGGCCAGTGCCTGCCGCTCCGCTGCCGCACGTGAATGATTCCGCCGCCTTCAACGCAAGGCTTATCGCTGGCGCCATGGAGAAGCTGGGCGACTGGTGGTCCCAGCAGCCAGCCCCGGCCGAACGCACCGCCACGACGCTATCGGGGGCGGTTAGCTCCCGGACATCAGGCTGACCCCACCCGCATCCTCGTGACGAATAGCTGGCCTGCGCTGACCTTCTCAGTGACCTTCAGGTCGTAGCTGCCGGGCCTCTCCGGGCCGGCGATCCTTACCGTCGCGGTCAGCGTGGCTCTCACGAGCCTGGTTCCAGTGACGTGCAGCGTGATCACCAGCGGTGAGTCATAGGAGTTGAGCTGGCCGCCCCACAGCGCGCCGGCCGACGAGGTGGGGACCGACGGCGCCAGGTCCGCCCACCAGGCCCGCTCCTCCCGGGCCGCGCTGCGGATGATTCCGAAGTACTCGGCGAGCGCCGCCGCCTCGAACTTGAGCGGCGCGCTGCTCTGGCTCCACGCGGGGGACGGTGACCCGGTGAGGTGGAGCCGGCCGAGCGGCGCCGGGTTATGGGCCAGGTCAAGCCCTTGCGCCTTGAGCCGTGAAGGCGCGGGAACGGTCGGCGGCGGCCAGCTTCCCGGTCGCGCGGCCGTCGCGTGCGTCGGGGCGGAACTGATCAGGTCGGCGTAGACCAGGTACCTGGTGGAGGTGATGAACAAGGCATCGAGCGGATAGCACGTTTCGAGGACAAGGCGGGCGGTCCTGGCGTTGTACACCGGTGACCCGGCGATGACGACGGCGTGCGACGCCACCTTGTAGGTGTAGGTGCGGCACGGCGTGACGTAGCGGATCTCGTTGCCAGGCTTGAGCTTCGCGATGGATGAAAACCAGGTCACGTCGTGCGCGGAAAACACACTCGTGCCCGCCTGGCCGGGCCAGGCGCTCGCCGGGTCATGTCCGACCGCCTCGCCGAGCACCGAGTCGCCGGTGCCCTGCAGGACGGGAGCCGCGAGGCCAAGGGCTGGCACCTCGAGCAGCCCGTGGGGCGACGACAGAGCCGTTGACCTCCGGACAACGCCGCCAGCCGCGCCAAGCGGCGGCTGGCAGACGAGGGAACTCACTGCGGCCCTGGCGATCTCCTTGCGCTCCTGGCCCAACAGGTCGCGGCCCGCGGTGGACGAGTGGTAGTAGAAGGCCCCGATCTGCGCGACGATGCCGATCCCCATGCCGATCGCGAGGATCCCTGCCGCGGCGAGAACAACGCGAGCGCTCGGTCGCAAACGCCGGGCCCGCCTACGCCTCCGCGACATCTCTCGCCTCTGGCTCGATGGGATCCACGCGCGGGCGGCGCGTCAGTCGACGCAGATGATGCTCTGGTCGCCGGTGCACTCCGGCATGTCCGCAGAAGCTGACGGCAACAAGATGCCGAACTTGCCCGGACGGCCGGTTGTCGCGAGGAGCGCGTTAGCTTGGAAGTCATTGCGGAACGAGGCGAAGATCTCGCTGTCTGTCGGCTGCGTCCACAGCACGTCCGTGGTGTCGGAGGGCATCACGTCGGCGCGCGGGTGACTCGGCAGCGCGAACAAGGTGATCTTGCCCGCCGGTATGCCGTGCAGCGACTGCGCCAGGTGATACAGGCCGGTGATCCCGCCGAACTGGCTGTCGACGGTCAGCGACCTCGTGAACGCGTCAAGGAACCGGTAGCTGGCCAGCGGGTCGAACGACTCGCTCCTCGCCCGGATAATGAGGTCCACCGCGATCGCCTGCTGAAGGCTGATCCGTGCCCGGTCGCTGCTGCTTCCCGGCCCGAACACGCCGTGCACGAAGGCGAGCGCCTCAGCGGGGGCGAGCAGGTGACGGCCGGGCGAAAGGACGAGGCCGGCGGCCGGGTCATCGATGGCGGTCGTATTGCGCTCCTCGACGCCGCCGAGCGCGGCCGTCATGCCCTCGAAGCCGTTCACGTTCATCACGATGAAGTGGTTGATGTAGATCCCCGTGTCATGCTCAAGCGCCTTGATAATGCAGGCGGCGCCGAGCGCGACGTGGTTACCGTCCTGGTTGCCGGTCGCGTAGGCCTGGTTGAGCCTGGACTGGGCGGGCGCGGACAGCTTGCCGTCGCCCTTCGCGCATGGCTGGATGCTCACCCACGAGTAAGGCGGGATGGACATGATCTCGGCCCACTGCCCGTTCGCGGCGATGTGGACGAGCATGAGCGTGCCCGACTGGTTGCTGACGCCAGCGGCTCCGGCCGTAGCGCCCTGCGCGGCGCCCGAACTGGAACCGATGATCAGGATGTTCTCCGCCTGCGGGTGCAGGTCGGCCGGCTGCTTGCCGATGTATGCCTCAAGGTTCACCTGGGCGATGTTGTTGCTCATGTGCCGGTACACCAGGAAGCCAGTCGCTGTGAGCGCGACGAGGAGCACGGCCAGGCTCCCGCCGGTCCAGGCGAGCAGCTTCCGGTGACGGTGCTGCCATCCAGTAGTCACGATCGGCAAGGTAACACATACAGAGAGTGATTACAATACGGAGAGTGATGGCCGGTTCCCCGCCTTAGCGCGCCTTCCACCACCGCACGGCCGGCAGCCGCCCAGCCGCCACCGGGCCGCAGGCGACGTAGTTGCCCTCGACGAACGTCTCCAGGTCCGGATCCCAGCCCGGGTAGAACTCGACGCCCATGGGCGTGAGCTTGCCGACCTGGTAGCCGAGGCCGGCCAGCAAGTCGAAGGCGTCGCGCAGGAATGCCCGGGCGAAGACCCAGCGGTGGTTGTACTCGAACTGCACGACCGCCACGCGGTGCCCGGCGAGCAGGCCGCGCGCGCCCTGCAGCACCGCGAGGTCGTGTCCCTCGGTGTCGATCTTGACGAGCGCGAAGCAGGGAATCCCCGCTCCAGCGGCGTAGGCATCGAGCGTGGTCGTGCGGATGGTTTCCGTCGCCGCGGTGGCCGCAGGCGCGCGATGCAGCGAGTTGGTCCCGGCCCCCGGCGCGACGACGTGGAAGGCCGACTCGCCCGGCCGGTCGCTGAGCGCCGCCGCGTTGAGCACGGCGCGGGCCGGGCCGAGGCTGCGTTCAAGCCGCGCGTAGGCGTGGACGTCCGGTTCGAAGGCATGCAGCCTGATGTCTCCGGCGCGGCCCGCCGCCGAGGCAGCGGCGAGCAGCGACCGCGACCAGCGGCCGACGTTCGCCCCCACGTCCGCCACGTGGACCTCTCCGCCCGGGGCCAGCGCGAGCGCCCAGTGCTGCAGGGCCGGCTCGCCGTTGACGCTCATGTGGTTGGGGTAGTCAAGCCGCGCGCGGAGCAGGACGTAGCGTGCCGCGCGGATAACGGTGCGCCTGCCGAGAACGCGGCAGGCGGCGTCGGCCGCTGCGGCCGCCGCCCCGCGGCCGGCAGTAGTCAGGGTGGACACGCATGGATACTACATGTGTACGCTCCGTGAGCGATACGCTCACGGAATGCGCGGAACTTCCCTTCTGCCGGCCTGCTACGGCTCGAAGCTGAACAGGCCCAGGCAAGGCAACTCGCCGGCCGGCGGACCAGCCAAAACACGGCGACTACAGTACGCGTTTCTCTATAATCACAGCGTGACCATCACGGGGGACCTGTCATCGCTGCGCGACCGGCTCTACGAGTCATACGCGTCACAGCACAGCGGAACAGGCGGCGTCAGCGCCACCAGGCTCATCTACCGTCGCGACATCCGCCCGCTGCTGCCGCCTCCGTCGGCGGGCCCCGTCCTTGACATCGGCTGTGGTTCCGGACAACTCGTCCGCTGCCTTCTCGACGACGGTTATGACGCGGCAGGCATCGACGTCAGCCCGGAGCAGGTTGCCCTGGCCCGCACCGCGGGCATCGGCCAGGTCCGCCAGGGCGACTACCGCGACCTGCTGTGCGCCCGCCCCGGCGAGCTCGCCGCGGTCACGGCCACCGACCTGCTCGAGCACCTGACGAAACCGGAGGTACTCGGCACCTTCGATGCGGTGGCGCTCGCACTGCGGCCCGGAGGCCGGTTCGTCGCGCGGGTGCCGAACGCGGTAAGCCCGTTCGGCGGGCACATCAGGTACGGCGACTTCACCCACGAGACATGGTTCACCGTGCGGAGCGTCCGCCAGCTCGCCGCGGCGGCGGGCCTCGCCTACCTGCGGGCGGTCAGCTGCCCGCCGGCGGCGCGGGGAGCAGCGAGCGCGGCCAGGGCGGCCCTGTGGCTGCCGCTCAGCGGACTGTTCAAGCTCGCGCTCGCGGTCGAGACGGGAACCGTCCGCGGGCACATCGTGACCCAGAACCTTACCTTCGCCGCGGAAAAGCCCCAGGAACCTCGGTCCGGGTGCCCGGCAGCGAGGGTCATCAGCGGAACGCAGGCGGCTGCCTCCGTTCGGGATGCGACTCGCCCGACTGCCGCGGGCCGTTGAGCGCCCACCCGCTCGCGGCGGAACTGCGTTCCGCGCGCGCGGCCCTGCGCAACCACCCCCGCGTCGGCGCGGTGATCGCCAGGACAGCCTGCTTCAATGTCGCGTCCACCGCGGCCGCGGCGCTGGCCGGCATCATCGTGGCCCGGGTGGTCGGGCCCGCGGTACGCGGCGAGTATGCCGCCGTCACTGCCTGGTTCGGGCTGCTTCTCATGGCAGGCGGCGCCGGCCAGCCGGCCGCGGTCTGCTTCTACGTCGCCCGTTACCCGGAGCGTGCCCGCGGCTATGTCGCCACCTCGCGGACGATGATGCTCGCGACCGGCGCGGTCGCGGCGGTGGCCGGCCTGTACGGCGCGCCCCTCCTCGCCCACGGGAACCCTGGGCTCACGGAGGCCTACAGGATCGCCTTCGCTAGCTCGGTCATCGCCTTCGTCGGCGCGAGTTACACTTTCGCGCTGCAGGCCAGGGACACCAGGCGGTGGAACCTCGTCCGGGTCAGCCAGCCGCTCCTTGCCCTTGCCGCCATCACGTTGCTGTGGCGGCTTCGGCTCCTCACACTGCACACCGCCATCTGCGTGGTGACCGTGACGATGGCGATCCAGCTCGGCTACGCGTACTTCTGGTGCCGCAAGACTGGACTTGCCCCCGGCTCCGTCACTACCCGGCTCGTCCCGCCGCTCGCCCGGTACGGGCTGAGCCAGCTCGCCGCGGTGACTCCGGCGACGCTCAACGCCTACCTCGACCAGCTTGTGCTGTCCCAGCTCGTCCCGCCGGCCGCCCTGGGCTGCTACGCCATCGCCGTCTCGGCCACCCTGGTGCCCGTGCCGCTAGTGTCCGCCATCGGCAATGTGGCCTTCCCGCGGCTCGCGGCGCGGCGCACCGTCACCACGGGCAGCACACGGCTGCAGCTCACTGCCGTGGCGGCAAGCGCGGGCGTGGCCGCCGCTGTCCTGCTGCCCATCGCCGGGTGCGCCTACTGGCTCATTCCCGCGGTCTTCGGCCCCGCGTACCGGGCGGCGGTACCGCTGCTGTGGCTGCTGACCCCGGGCGGGATCTTCCTCGCCTGCGGCCAGGTCGCCGGCGACCTGCTACGCGGACTGGGCCGGCCCGGCCTGGTCGCCGTCTCTCAGGGGCTCGCCGCCGTCTTCACCGTGATCCTGCTCGTCACGCTGCTTCCGAGCCTGGGAGTGGCGGCGGCGGCGGTCGCCTCGACCGTCGCCTACGGTATCGCTCTCGCCGCGATGCTCCGGTGCCTGCACCGGGCGCCGCGGCCCGCTGGGGGGGAGACAAGCTCATGCGCGTCGGTGTAATCGGGCCGATCTCGCCGGACTCGTTCGCGGACAATATCGTCACCACGCTGACCGACATGGGGCACGACCCTGTGCCGCTCGGCCCGCTGTGCGCACGTCGCGGCCGCTACGCCGCCGCGGTCAAGATGGCGATAAGGAATGCGCTTCCGGCCGTCGACGAGCGCGCGCAGCAGCGTGTCGCGGCCGCGGCACTCCGGGCCGAGTGCGAGATCGTCATCAATGTGGACCAGCGCCTCATGCCCGCCGCCGTGCGCGACATGCGGCGGGCCGGGATGAAGGTCGGCCTCTGGTTCCCTGACGCCGTGCTGCACATGGGGCGGCAGTTCATGCTGCTCGCGCCGTACGACGCCGTCTTCGTCAAGGAACCGCACGTCGTGGACACGCTGGGCCCCCTTCTCGGCAAGCCGCTCTTCTACCTTCCCCAGGCGTGCAATCCCCGATGGCACCGGCCGCTGGTCCCGGTCGGCACGGAGCCCTGCCTGGTAATCGCGGGAAACATGTACCCGAGCAGGCTGCTGCTCCTTGAGCGGCTGCTAGCCAGCGGCGTCCCGCTGAAGCTCTACGGCAGCGGCTTCCCCCGCTGGATCGGCCGGACCCCGCTGCGCGAGGTCCATGACGGGCGGCCAGTGTACGGCGCGGAGAAGGCCCGGGTCTTCCGGTCTGCCGTCGGAGTGCTCAACACCATGCACCCGGCCGAGATAGCGGGGGTCAACCTGCGCCTGTTCGAAGCGGCCGGCTGCGGTGCCGCGGTGCTTACCGAATTCAGGCCGACCGTGCCCGATCTCTTCGCAACTGGCGACGAGGTACTGACGTTCCGCGATTTCGACGAGCTTGTCGATCAGGCCAGGCGGCTGCTGAACGACGGCGGGCTGAGCGCGAAGCTCGGCGACGCCGCGGCGGCGCGGGCCCATCACAGCCACACCTACCAGCAGCGCCTCACGGTCATCTTGGAAAAGCTGTGCTGAGCGCTTACCGGTGCCACCGATACGGGACGGGGAAGGTCGATGACCATCAGGGAGCTAGTCCGCCCGCTGCCAGGCGTGCGGCAGATCTCGCTGTTGCGGCAGCGGGCGGCATTCAACGATTCCGCTCATTTCTGGGAGGAGAGTTACGCAAAGGGCAGAACGAGCGGAAGCGGATCATACGGAGCGCTCGCCGAGGGCAAGAGCGCGTTCCTCAACCACCTGGTCCGCGAGCGGGCGGTCCGCAGTGTCATCGAGTTCGGCTGCGGGGACGGCAACCAGCTGTCGCTTGCGGAGTACCCGAGCTACGTCGGCTTCGATGTGTCGCGGACCGCGATCGGGCTGTGCCAGTCTCGGTTCGCCCGCGACACGACCAAGAGCTTCTTCCTTTACGACGGCACCTGCTTCACCGACCGCGCCGGGATCTTCACCGCCGACCTGGCGCTTTCCCTTGATGTCGTCTACCACCTCGTCGAGGACCAGGTCTTCGAAACCTACCTGGGGCACCTCTTCGCCGCGGCCAGGCGGTTCGTCGTCATCTACTCGACCAACGCCAAGGTCGGCGGGACCGCCCCGCACGTACGGCACCGGCATTTCACCCCCTGGGTCGAGGCCCACTGCCCGCAGTGGCGGCTGGCCGGGACAGCCAGGGGACCTGGCACCGAGCGCGCCAGCGCCGACTTCTTCGTGTATGAGTGTTCATGACCAGCGAGGCCATGCTCTCGGGCCAAGAGGCCGTGCTTTCCAGCCAGGACGCGGCGGCCGGGCCGGGGCGCGGCGGCCCGCGCGCCGGGCGCGCACTGCTGCTCGCTCCGTCACGCGGGCTCGGCGGCGGGATCGAGCGGTACCTGCAGACGGTGGAGTCGGCGTTCGACGACGCGGGCGTGGCAAGCCGCCGGGTCGACCTGTCCCGCCCGGGTCCGGCCGGGCACCGGGCACTGCTCGCCGAGGCCACCTCCGCGCTGGCGAGCATCGCCGGCCCCGTTCCCACCCGCCTCGTCGTCGGGCACCGGTCCCTGCTACCGGTGGCGGCCGTGCTCGCCCGGACGCGCCGGGTCGACGGGATCTCCGTCGTCTGCCACGGCAGTGACGTGTGGAAGTCGCGGCGGAACCCGCGGAGCGGCCTTGAGAGCTGGCTGATGAGCCGTCGTGATGTGCGGCTCGTCGCGGTGAGCAGTTTCACGGCCGGAGCGCTGCTTCCGCACGGCCTGGCGACCATCCTGCCGCCCGGCCTGTCACGAGCCTGGTTCGGTGAGCTCGTCCGGGCCGCCGGCCGGCAAGCCGCCGCAACGGGCGCGACGTCGCGGTCCGGCCTCGGCGTGATGACCGCGTTCCGGCTTGCCGAGTGGCGGGACAAGGGCCTGCCACAGCTCACCGCGGCGCTCGCCGCCCTCGGCCGCGGAGATGTACAGCTCACCGTGTGCGGCAGCGGATCACCGCCCGCGGACCTGGTCGCCCACGTGCGCCGCTATCCATGGTGCACGTTGCGCCCCGGCCTTAACGATGCCGAACTTGCCGCGCGGTTCGCGCAGGCGAGCCTGTTCGTGCTCGCGACCAGGACACGGCCGGGCAGGCGCCCGTCCGGTGAGGGGTTCGGCCTGGTGCTGCTTGAGGCGCAGGTGGCCGGCACGGCGGTGGTCGGCCCGGCCCATGGCGGTTCACCAGGGGCCTACCTGGATGGCGTCACCGGGGAGACTCCGCGGGACGAGAGCGTCCCCGCCCTCGCCCAGGTGCTTGACGGGCTGCTGGCCAGGCCCGCCAGGCTCGGCCGGATGGGCGCCCGCGGTGCGCAGTGGGCGCGGGCGCGGTTCGACCCGGACCGCTACGCGGCGCTGGCCGTGGACAGGCTCCTATGACGCGCCGCGCCACTATTGGCGGCCTGCTTCTGCTCGCGGCAGCCGTCGTGCTCGTCGCGGTCGCGGGGTGGTCGACCGCGGTAAGCGGTCAGCTCCTGTGGGCCGCCGTGGCGCTCGGGACATTCTGCGCGGGCCTGCTCGCGCTCATGTCGGCGGTGGCGGGCTACGGCGGGCTCGGCCTGCGGGCCTGGCGGATCGGGCCCTGGTCACTGGCGTACGGGGCGTTCGCGTTCGGGCTGGCCACGATCAGCTGGATAGGCCCGCAGACGGGTGCGGCGGCCGAGATCCTGCCGCGCAGCGTGCTGCGCGCGCTCTGGCTCATCGCCACGGCCATGGCCCTGTTCACCATCGGCTACTGCGTCATGCCGCGCGTGGCAACCTCCCTTGGAAGGCGGGTTAACGGCACGCTCACCGCTCGCTTCACCGACGATGTCCGCGGCCCCAGCGTGCCGTGGATCTTGTTCGGCGCGGGCGCCGCCGGGCAGCTGGGAGTGGCAGTGACCAGCGGGCACCTCGGCTATGTCGGCCTCGGCGCCACGCCCCAGGCGGCCGTCGCCGGCTATTCTCAGGTCCTCGCGCTGCTCGGTGAATGCGTGCCGCTGGCCGTCGCTATCGCCGCGGTGCGCGCGTACCGGACGCGGCGGCCGAGCGCGTGGGCAACGCTGGCCGTGCTCTTCGCGGGCGCCATCGTCGCCGGGGCCGTCGCAGGCGGCAAGACCAGCTTCATCGTCGCCGTCCTCGCGGTGGCGATTCCGCGCACTATGAGCCGCGGCCGCCTCCCGGCCGGGCTGCTCGCCGCCGCGGTCGCCTTCTTCCTGCTCGTCGTCATACCCTTCAACCAGGCGTACCGGGCCGTGGCGCGCGGCGCGGTCATGCTGAGCACCCAGCAGGCGGTCGCCGCCGCCCCGGCCATCGCCGACGAGGTCCTGACCAGCGACCTCTCGCCTTCGGTCCTCGTGCAGTCCGCCGACTACCTGGCGCAGCGCATCAGGACCATCGACAGCCCGGCGATCATCATGCAGCGGACCCCCGGCCAGATCCCGTACAGCAACCCGGGCCAGCTGGCCGTCTCCCCGGTCATCGACCTCGTCCCGCGCATCCTGTGGCCGGGCAAGCCGGTCCTCACCGTGGGATACCGGATGAGCCAGGAGTACTACCAGCTGCCGCCCCAGGTATACACCTCTTCCGACATCACGCCGGAAGGAGACCTGTACCGGCACGGCGGCTGGGTCGTGCTGATCGGCGGCATGTTCCTGATCGGCTGGGGTGCCCGCGTGGTCGACGAGGTGGCGGACCTGCGGCGGGGCACCCACGGCATGTTCTTGATCATCTTGCTGTTTCCCGGGCTTGTTCAGGCAGGCACCGACTGCGCGACGCTGCTGGCTGGGATTCCGGCGACGGTCCTCCTCTGGTTCGGCGCGGTCGCGTTGTCCTTCAGACGGCGGGGCGCCCAGCCCGCGGCGCGCGGGCCAGCGCAATCGCCGCCCGCTCATAACCGCTCGCTGTCGTCGCTAGCGTGAACCGCGACAACCTGGCGCGGACGCGCATCTGACGCTCGGCCGCGTTCGCGGCGGCTCGCATGAGGGCGGCCGCGAGGGCCGGCACGTCGCCGACGGGGAAGACCTCGCCGACGCCCTCGACCAGGTCTGCCGCGCAGCCCACCGCCTGACTGACCACCGGGACCAGGCCGCAGGCCATGCCCTCGTTGACGACCAGGCCCCACGGCTCTCGCCCGCTCGGCAGCGCGAGGACATCGCCGCAGCCGTACCAGCCGGGCAGCTCGGCCTGGTTGACGAAGCCGAGGCAGCGCACGGGCAGCTTCGCCTCATGGGCCCTGGCCTCCGCCATCAGCGGGCCGTCACCGAGCACGAGCAGGTTGAGCCTGCCCTCGCAGGCGCCGATTGCCCGGATCACGTCGAGCGGCCGCTTCTGCTCGGTGAGCTTGCCCGAGAAAACCACGGTGGGCCGGTCCGCACCGAGCCCGAGCGCCGCGAGCCGCTCCGCCCGCGCCGGCCGCGCTCGCTGCGACATGGCACGGAAACGGTCGTTGTCGACGCTGTAGGGCGCGAGGTAGTCCGGGATGTCCGCGTAGCGCCGGTAGAACGCGGCGTTGCGCCGCCCGATCGACAGCGCGCCCGCCGCGCCCCGCACCACGGTGCCCGCCACCAGGTGGCGGAGGTGCCTGCGCAACCCGCTGGCCGCGGGCTCGGCATGCGAGTCGCCACGGAGCAAGTAGGGAACGCCGGCCAGCCGGCAGGCAGCCGCCGCGAGCAGGACGTCCGGATCGGAGTGGCCGTGCAAGACGACGATGTCCCGGCCGCGCAGCCAGCGGCTCAGCGACTTCAGCCAGGCTGGCTTGCCCGCCAGCTCGCGGCGGCCGAGCAGGGTGGAGCGATACCCGCTGAGCAGGTCGATGTCCCAGGCCACCGTGACGCCGAACGACGGATCGTGGTACGGCCGCGCCCCGTCGTGGCTAAGGAAGGCGACCTCAAGGTCCACCCGGCCGCGTTTCGCGAGCTCCTGGTACAGCGGCGCCTGGTACTGAATCGGGTGCGAGGCGAGCACGCCAAGGCGCGGCGGCGCGCTCGCCCGCGCGGCGGTGGCCGTTACCCCGTGTCGCAAGACCGGCATGCGCTGGCCCCGGCTACCGGGTGGCCGCCGGCCGCGGGCACTCCACGGCCGGCCGGCTGGCTTCCGCCGCCAGCGCGTCGACGGCGGCCTGGTACCAGGCGTGGAAGAAGCAGAAGCGGAGTCCGGAGCGCCCGTCGAGCACGCCGAGCCTGATGAAGTACATGTAAAGGAAGACCGCCGCCGGCCGGGCGGGCACGGACGGGAGGATCACGTCCTTGAGAATCGCCCGCGAAAACGGCCTCGTGTCGTTAGGGTCCCTGGCTCGCCAGCGACGTACCCGTTCGCCAACCGGAACCGGCTGGCCGCGCCTGCGCTGTTCAAGTTCGGCGTAGCGGACGTGCTTGTGCAGCCAGGCGGCCAGTCCCTTGCGGTCCTCGTCCACGATGTCATTGGCCAGCCGGCCCACGGTGCCGTCGACCCTGGCCCGTTCGCCGACCAGGCTCCCGTCGTACTTAGCGTGGCGGCGGTCAACGAGCCGGACAACCCAGGAACCGCTGTACCAGCCGCAGTGGCGTATCCAGGTGCCCTGGAACACCAGGCGGAGGCGGTGACTGAAGGCCGCGCAGCCTCCTGCGCGAACACATGCCGCTATCTCGCCCGCGAGCTGCGGTGACACCCACTCGTCCGCGTCGACGAAGTAGGCCCAGTCGTTCCTGACCTCCGGCCGCCGCAGCGCGAACTCCCGCTGCGCGGAGAACCCGAGCCACTGCTGTTCGACGACGTCGGCACCGAGCGAACGCGCGATCGGCACCGTGTCATCGGTCGAGCCGGAATCGACCACCACGACCTGGTCGGCCCAGGCGACCGAGCCAAGGCACCGGGCGATATTGGCTTCCTCGTCGCGCGTGAGCACCACGACGGTTACGCCGACGCTCTCTTGGGGCGGATTATCCCCTGGCTGGTACGGCCGAAGCCGGAGCGGGGTCATTTGAGATCCCCGAGCATCCAGTCGAAGTACGCGTCCGGATCAAACGGCTCCGGGTCGGGCGCCACCCGGAGGGTGAGCGCGGCCTCGGTCGCGCGCCGCAGGGAGTCCGCGTCGCCCAGGTCATAACCGCACAGCGCGGGTCCGGCGATCTCCCGGTTCTGCGCCGTGTCCCTGGCGATCACGGGCCACCCGGTAACCCGCGCCTCGGCGAGCGGGCAGCCGAATGACTCCAGGCCCGTCGGGAAGAAGATCGCCCGGCAGCGTGCCTGCAGCCGCCGGGTCTGCTCGACGCTGAGCCGCCCGACGAAGTGCATGCGCGGGCTCGCGGCGAGCGAGGCCGGCACCTCGGTGGCGCTCGCGGTGACGACCAGGCGGACCGAGTCGTCCATCGCGGCGTCAACCGCGGCGAGCCATTCCGCGACCCGGCAGGCCATCTCCTTGTAGGGAGCGAAGAGCACCGGGCACAAAATCAGCGAACCGCGCGGCGGCCCGGCTACCCCGGGAACCGACACCGGGTGCATGCGCACGACCACGCGCTCCGCGACCGCGGGGAGCGCGGCGGTGATGCGCTCCGCCATCGCCGTGCAGGGCGTGACGAGCACGTCGGACCGGCGGGCCGCCAGCCGGACGATCCCGGTCTGCCGCGATACGGGAGCGCGCAGCGCGGGGTGCAGCGTCGCCGCCTCGGCCGCCGAGAGGAAGTGCAGCGCGTTGGTGAGCAGGGTCCACCGTTCGCCGCCAGGAGTGATGAACCCGACATTGTTCAGCGCGACCCGGCGGCCTCGCCGCACCGCGCTCGCTTCGCGGGCCGCCAGCCAGGCCGGGCTCAGGTTGCGCCGGTCGCCGATCGTCCTGACGTCCTCGCGCGGCCTGCGCTCAAGGTATCCCCGCAGTTCGGTCCGGTACCTGGCCGCCCCGCCAAGCTGGCCGCCCGCCAAGTCGATGGTTACCGCAGTGGTCACTGTTTCCCCCGGGTTAGTGGCTGCCCGGCGCGGGTGCCGCCGGGCATGGCGAAAACAAGCAGGCGCAGCGGCGCGCGCCGCTGCGCGTGAACGGCCTGTACCGGCTCAAGTCCCGCCCGCCTGGCCGCCGCGTACCACCAGCCGGCCCGCCTCCGCTGGCCGGAAGCCCGCAGATAGGCCAGGTACTGCCCGGTGCGGCGCGACGCGGCCCGGACTGTGGCGAGCGGGGTAACCGCCATCAGCCGTAGCGGCCATTCCAGCCAGCGAACCGGATGAGTCATGTCGGGCACGGTGCAAACCAGGACCCCGCCCGGCCGCAGTACCCTGGCGCACTCGGCGAGCACCGCGCCGGGATCGGGCACGTACTCAAGGACGCTCGCGCTGACCACCGCGTCCAGGCTGCCTTCCGCGAACGGCAGCGCCTGCCAGCGTGGCTCGAGCCGCACCCAGCGGACGGCGTGCCGCACGTCGGCCAGCGCGGCCTGGCTGAGCATCGTCGGCGCGATGTCGCAGCCGGTCACCCGGTATCCGCTCGCCGCCAGGTGCCTGGCGAGTTCCCCGCTGCCGCAGCCCAGGTCGAGCAGTTCGCCGCCCGGCGGCGCCAGTTCGCCGACGGCCCGGGACAGCTGGAAGAGGCGCCCGGCGAGCCGGCCGCCTGCCAGGTACTTGGCTGGCCAGCAGGCTGCCTTGGCGTCGAACAGCGCCTGTACCAGGTCCGCGTGGACGGTGTCTGCGTGGCCGGGCGCGGCCCGGCTGGCCGGAGCCGCCGTGTGTTCACTCACTGGCTGTTCACGCACTGGCGGGCCGCCCCTCGGGGATGCCGCCGCCTGCGGCGGCTCTGATCGTGGCTCGCATCGTCGCGATCATCTCCTCGGTCGGCAGCTTCTCCTCACCCGCGACCGCCTGCCTGAAGGCTGCGGCCATGGCCCGGTGCCCCTTGTCCTGACGGCCCTTCCACCGGGTCTTTCCGTCTACCGTGACGATGCGGAAGTCGTCGATCACGACCCGGTGGTCACCCGCGTGCACCTCGATCCGTTCCTTGCCCGCCGACGGGAGCCCGCTGCCGTAGCCGATGCTCGCAAGCGACCCGTCAGCGAAGCGGAGCGCGACCACCGCATCGTCCGCGGGGCCGCCCCGGCCGCCACCGGACAACGCGGTGACGTCCTCGATCGGCGCGCCGGCCAGCGCTTGCGCGGTGTCGATGAAATGACACACCTCACCGATCAGGCGGCCGCCCTGGCGCGGATCGTGGTACCAGTGCCCGTCGGGGACCGGCCCAGCCGCGATCCTGTACGCCACCAGCTTGGCCGCGGCCATGCCGTCGAGCGCGCGGCGCGCCGCGGTCACGGCCGGAGACCACCGCCGGTTGAAGCCGGCGGTGAGCACGCACCCGGAGCGAAGCCACGCGTCGCGCACCGCGTCAAGCTCGTCCTCGGTCAGCGCGAGCGGCTTCTCGCACCAGACATGACGGCCCGCGGCCAAGGCCAGGACGGCGAGCGAGGCATGCGAGTCATGGGTCGTGGCGATGGCCACGACCGAGACGTCGGGGTCGGCCAGGACCGCCTCTGCCCCGGCGACGGCCTTCTCGAACCCGTACCGCTGCGCCGCTCTCGTCGCCGTCAGGCCCCGCGCCGACGCCACGGCGACCAGACGGCTCAGCCCGGCCGCCCGGAAGGCGGGCAGGAGTGTTCCGGTGGCGAACGGCCCCGCGCCGATGAGGCCGACCCCGGGCTGAGCGCGGCCGGCGCCTGGAGTCTGGCGACCGCGGCCCGGCCCGACGGCGACCGGGCGATCCGGCTCCGCCGTGCCCGGGTAGTCGAGCCTGATCGCCAGGTACGGCTCCGCCCCGCCCTCGATCAGCCGGTACGCCTGGACCGCGTCCGCGATGCCGAACGTGTGCGTCACCAGGTCGCGGACGGCGAGCCGGCCGGCCGCGAGCAGGTCGAGCACGGCCTCGAAGTTGCGCCCCTCTGACCAGCGGACATGGCCCGCCGGGTAGTCGACGCCCCACGCCTCGTAGGACGGGTCGTACCGGCCGGGACCGTAGGAGCGGGCGAACCGCAGTGACAGCTCGCGCTGGTAGAACGGGGTGCGGTCGAGCTGGAGCCCGACGTCACCGACGATGACCACGGCGGCGCGGTCACGGCACAGCTCGGGTACCCGCATGACGGCGTCCGACGACCGGCCGGCCGCGCAGACGAGCACCGCGTCCGCGCCTCTGCCGCGTGACCAGGCGAGCACCTGCTCCGTTGTCTCCCGGCCGCGCTCGTCGAGGGCAAGCGCGCCCGCCCGGGCGGCGGCGTCGCGCGGGTAGGGATGAGGATCGATGCCCGCGACGTCGCACCCGGCCGCCATGGCCAGCCGCGCGGCGAGCTGGCCGACCAGCCCGAGGCCCACCACCGCCACCTTCGATCCCGGGCCCGCCTCGGCGAGTCGCAGCCCGTGCAGCGCGATCGACGCGAGGGTGGTGAACGCGGCGTCCTTGACGCTGACGCCGTCCGGGACCGGCGCGCAGAGCAGCCAGGGCACGGCCTGGAGCTCCGCGTGGTTCGCCTTGCCCGCTCCCCCGGTCGCGACGAGCTGGCCGGGCCGGATCCCGGTGACCGCGGCGCCAGCCTCAAGGACAACCCCGGCGGCCGAATAGCCAAGCGGCAGGTCAAGGGCGAGGCGGCCGAGCACCGCCTGGCGGGTGCTCGCGATTCCCTCCGTACGGGCCCTCCGCACGACCTGCCGGACCAGGTCCGGCCTGGCCCGCGCCTTTGCGAGCAGGCTTGACTGCGCCAGGGCCGTTACGGCGCGCTCGGTGCCCGGAGAGATCACCGAGCAGAGCGTGCGAACGAGCACCTCGGTCGGTTCCGGTACCGGGCCCGGCACGTCGAGCAGCGTCACCGGGCCGCCGTTGACGGGCTGCACAAGCTGCTTCACGTTAGCTCCTGACGGGGTTCGGCCCGGCGCCAGACGGTGCTGACCCGGGCGGGCAGCTCGGGGTGGATCGTGCAGGCGAGCACCGGCGCCGGTTCCGTGCTGGCGAACCCGGCGGTGACCTGGGCCGTGCCGGCTAGCAGGGTCAGCTCGCTTGTCGCGGTCACGGTGATGCTGATCTGGCCGGCCGGGGTACTGGCCACGGCGCCGCCAGGGACGAGCCGCAAGCCGGTTCCCGGTGCCAGGTGCCATCGCACCGTGACGCGGTGCCTGCCCTTGCCCGTCACCTCGTCGTCTACGCGCAATTCATCCGCGCGTACCGTCCACTGACGGCGGTGGCCCGGCCGGCCAGGCAGGCTGCGGTAGCCGTCGTGGGCCGCCTCCACCGTCACCGTGGGCCCCTGGACGCGGGCCGACAGCCCGGTCACGCGGGCCCGCCGGCCGGCCCGGAACGCTCCCCAGACCTCGGTCGAGTCTCGGCGGTCCACCTCCACGGTGTTGTGCGCCGCGGTTGACCGCTCGCGGTCGCGGACCGGGCCGGCGGCGTAGCTGGACGTGCCGGTGTCGACGAGGAGCGGCGCCCCGTCTACGTGGACGACGCAGCTGAGGGTATCCGCGTGGGCGTGGGCAGGCAGTTCGCGCGGGCACGGCGGCCCGACGTCGGCGAGCACGCGCCACCACCCGGCGCTGATCCTGGCCAGGCCGGTGTCCGGCAGCACGTGCAGCGGGCCCGCGGGCGGCGCGGCAGGCGCGAGCCGCGCCAGCAGTTCCGCGCTGACGGGAAACCCGTCGTTGAGCAGCGGGACGGAGCCCGTGGGAGTGAGGACGCAGCCGAGCCAGCCGCGCATCGCGCTGATCGCCTCGGCAAGACCCGCGGGCGGCCCGTGGCCGCAGGCCTGCAGCAGGGAAGCGATGTCGATGAGGTCGGCAAGCACCTGGCAGTGGTAGGCCGGCGCGCGCTCGTAGTGGCCGCCGTCCGGCAGCACCTGCACGGCCAGTTGCCGGCCGAGCCGCCGGAGCGACCGTGCGAGCAGCGCGTCGTCGCCGAAGAACACGGCGAGCCCGGCGAGCGCCTTCAGGTTCTTGATGAGGTGGTTACCGCCGACATCGGTTTCCAGGCTGCGGCGCAGGAACCCGGCGTGCGCCGCGAGCTCGGCGCGGAACTGGCCGTCGACCGGGCCGCCGGCGACGAGGGATGAGTAGATGCCGCAGAAGGACCAGGCGCGCAGCGCCGCCGGGTAGGGGTGCCACGCCGGGCCGCGCCCGGGAACGACCACGGCGTGCCACGACCGCCAGATCTCGGCGAAGAGCGCCGGCGCGTCCCCCGGCGGTGACTCTGCGGACGGTGACTGGG
The DNA here is from genome assembly GCA_964581815.1 of uncultured Streptosporangiaceae bacterium. Classification (GTDB taxonomy): domain Bacteria; phylum Actinomycetota; class Actinomycetes; order Streptosporangiales; family Streptosporangiaceae; genus Trebonia. The sequence continues at coordinate 31,649 of CAZORE010000042.1, forward strand.
CGGCGAGCGCCCACGCCCAGTCCCAGTAGTACAGGTGGAACCGCCAAAGCAGCGGCGCGCCGGCCACCGCCCAGTCCGCGGCCGCCCAGTCCACCTCGCCCGCCGGCCCTTCAGGTGCGATGACCCGGGACACGCCGAGCAGCGGCAGTTCCCCGGCGCGCAGCGCCTTGCTGAACTGACTGTCTGACCACAGGCTGGCGTCAAGCGGCGTGAACGCGGACGGCCAGCCCTGGCCGCTCGCCGGCTCAGGCCCCGCGAGGAGCCACCGCGCGGCGAGCGGCACCGAATGGTCGAGGAGCATTCGCTGCGCACGCAGCCGCGCCCGCTGCCCGCCCTGAGCCGGGCGCAGCCGGATGACGGTACGGCCCAGCCTGCCGAGCTCGGCGGTATTCACCGGCACCTCCGCCCGGGCCCCGCATAACCATCGGCAGCGCGCCAGCCCTCGGCGTCTGGGTCACGCAGCGCCGCGGGAAAGGTGACGGTCATGGGAGCCCGTTACCGGACAGGCACGGCGCAGGCACGCGCGAAGGCCCCAGCCCAAGGGCAGCGGCCTCCTCGCTGATGCCGTCGGCGAACGGCCGGGGCGCGAACGCCAGGTCACGCCGCGCGGCATCGACCGGGAATGCCTTGTCCTCGGTCAGCCGCTGCCACTGCTCAGCGCGAATCCTCGGCCGCCTGCTGACGCGCTCGTAACCACAGGTCAACGCGATCACCGGAGTCAGCGGTACCGACAGGAGCCGGACCGGGCAATCGACGGCCGCGGCGGACGCGCGCAGCAGCTCGGCGAACGTCAGCGGCTCGGGGCCCGCGATGTCATAGCAGGATCCCGCGGCGTGAGCGCGCTCCACCGCGGTGAGCACCGCGCCGGCCACGTCAGCGACGTGAACGGGCTGCTGCAGGCTGCGGCCGCCGCCAGGGACGGGCAACACGACAGGAAGCCCGACGCCGGGCAGACCGCGCCGCGCCCGCGAGAGCAGCGCGAGCAGCCTGCACATGTTCCTGTCCCCGGGAGCGCCGTAGATCATGGTCGGCCGCAGGATCGTCCACGCCAGCCCGGATGAGCGGACCGTGGCCTCGGCGGCCAGCCGGACCGCCTTGGACCGGGCGGGCAACCCCGTGGTGACGGCCGTGGTGGAGACGAGCACGGCACGGCCGAGCCCTGCGCCGACCGCGGCAGCGACGATCGCCGGGGCGTGCCCGAAGCCGAGCGACGCCAGGTTGACCAGCGCATCGCACCGCGCGCTCGCAAACACCCCGGTGAGCGCGGCGTCGTCGTCCAGGTCACCCTCGAGCGGAACCGCACCGCGCGCGGCCACCCGCCGGGCCGCGCTGGGCGAGCGCGCCAGCGCGACACAGTCATGCCCACGGCGGGCGGCCTCGGCGAGCACGAACCCGCCAAGGAACCCGCTCCCGCCGGTGACCAGGAGCCTCATGGCGCGCACGCCAGTGCCAGGTCGAGGATCTCCCGGTACTGCCTGGCGAGGGCCGCCCGGTCACAGCACCGTTCGGCGAAGGCGCGGCCGGCCTTCCCCATCACCGCGCGCAGCTCACGATCGGCGGTGAGCGCGCCGATCACGGCGGCAAGTGCCGCGCTGTCCTCTGGCCGCACCACGACGCCGCCGGCCTCGGCGATGATCTGCGCCGCCTCCCCGGTCACCGACCCGACGACCGGCTTGCCCGCGGCCAGGCACTCGAACAGCTTCGAGGGGATGAACGTCGCGAACAGCGGCACGTCCCGCAACGGCACCAGGCAGATGTCCGCGGCCGCCAGCAGCCCCGGCATCTCCGCGTGCGGCACGCCGGGCAGCAGCACCGTGTTCCGCAGGCCGAGCTCGGCGACCCGGCGCTCAAGGCGCCGCTTGTCCGCGCCGTCCCCGACGAAGGCGAACCTGACGCAGGCGCCGCCTGGCCGGGCAGCGACCAGGGCCGCCGCGTCGGCGATCGCCGGAAGGGCCTGCGAGATCCCGTGCGTCCCCGCGTAGAGGACGAGGCAGTCGCCGGCCGCTGCGCCGAGCCTTGCGCGCCAGTCACGCCCGGCACCGGCCGCGACGGCGAATCGCGCGGCGTCTACCCCGTTGCGGATCGTGTGCACCTTGGCCGGGGGTACCCCGCGCCTGATCAGGTCGGCCCGGAACCCCTCACTGACCACGACCACCTGGTCCGCGACGGCGTACGCGGCGAGTTCCAGGCGCGTCAGCAGGGCGATGACCCGGCGGTTGGTCAGCACGCCGAGCTCCACGAAGATCGCCGGCCACAGGTCGCGGACCTCCACGACGAAACGGGCCCGCTTCATCTTCGCCAGCAACCAGCCCGACAAGATAGAGAAGAACGTCGGGGAGGAGACGAGCACCACGTCGGCCCGCCCGGCCGCCAGGCCGCCGAGGAGCACGCTGCTCACCATGAAGCTCAGGTGGCCGAGGGTCTTGCGGACCACGCCCTCGTTCGGTGTCGCGTACAACCAGGTGCGGATCACCCGGTAGCCGTCGGCCCGCTCCCGGCGGAACACGGCCCGCCGGTAGGCCGGCGGCAGCACCCCCGTGGGATGGTTGGGCATCCCCGTCAGCACCGAGACCGCGTCACCGCCGGCGGCCCAGGCCGCGGCCAGCGCGGACAACCGGGCCTGCGGCGCGCCCGTCTCCGGCGGGAAGTAGTGCGTTACGATCAGAACGCGCACCTCAGACCACTCCCATCCGCTGGAACAGCCCGGGCGAGCAGAGGTACGCCACAAGCACCGCGACCCCCGCGAGATCCGCTCCGGCCCGGGCCGCCATCCCCCCGTGCAGGCCGGCCACGCCAAGCAGGCAGAGCAGGACGGTGAGCGCGGAGGTCAGCACCGTTACCTCCTGGTGCGACCATCCCGCGTCGCACCAGCGCTGGTAGACGTGCGTGCGGTGCGACTGCAGCCACCGCTCGCCGCCCCTGATCCTGCGCTGCAGCGTCCACGCGACATCCGCGAGGTAGAGCGCCACCGGCCCGGCGACGGCGTCGACGGGCACGCCGAGCAGCACCAGGCGGACGGCGAGCACCGCCAGTGCCGCGCCGATCGAGTAGCTGCCCACGTCGCCGAGGAAGACCTGGGCCTGGCCGGCGTTCCATGGCAGGAAGGCGCCTGCGCCTGCCGCGAGCGCCAGGCCCGCGGCTACGCCGAATCCGTCCCGCCGCCAGGCCGCGAGGCACGCGTAGGCAACCCCGCCGATCAGGGCATGGGCCCCGGAGATTCCGTTCACGCCGTCCATGAAGTTGAAGGCGTTGACGAAGCAGGCGAGCCAGGCGGCCGCCACGCCCGCCGCCACGGCGAGCGTGGCCGCGGGCCGCGGCAGCGACGAGACAAGCACCGCTGCGACCGCCGCCGCTCCCGCCGCCTGGGCCGCGATCCGCGACGTGACCGACAGGCCGCGCAGGTCGTCGAGGAGGCCGAGGAGGCCGAAGAAGCCGATGGCGGCCGCCAGCGCGGGCCGGGCCGGCCCGCCGCCCGGCGCGATCAGCACGGCGGCGATCAGGCCGACGGCGATCGGCGCCCCGCCGCCGCGCGGCGTAGGTACCGAGTGCGATGACCGCGCCCCAGGCACGTCAATCACCGCGAGCCGGTTTAGCAGCGCTATGGTCAGCGGCTCGGCCGCGAGCACCGTAGCGCCGCACGCCGCGACCGCCCACGCGATCCTGTCCCCGGCCACGTCCGGCGCCTCAGGGCTCGCGCCGTCCCGGCTGCCCGGATGGCAGCGGGGCCCCGTTCTGCTTGCCACGCCCGTTCCAGGCCGGCCCGTCGTCCGTTGCGGCGTTGCCAGGCACATCGTACTGCCGGTATCCGCCGTAGTAGCCGTACCCCGGCTGAGCGCCTGCCTTGTTCAGCACGCAGCCCACCACCGGCGCGCCCGCCTGGGCCAGCTTCTCCGTGGTGCGCCGCAGCTCCCCGCGCCTGGTCTGGCCGGACGCCACGACCAGCAGCACGCCGTCGGCGTAGCTCGACAAGATCATGGCGTCGGCCACCGGCAGGACCGGCGGGCTGTCGATGAGCACCAGGTCGAACCGCTGCGACAGCTCGGCGAGCACGGCGCGCATCCGCTGGCTGGCCAGCAGCTCAGTCGGGTTCTCGATGACGGTGCGCGCGCCGAGTGCCCACAGGCCGTCCACGCCAGATACCGGCGCCACGGCCTGCTCGACCGGCCGCTCGCCGGATAGCACGGAAGAGAGCTCGGCGTACCCGCCCGGCGCGAGGGACTGGCTGAACCCAGGACGGCGCAGGTCAGCTGAAACGACCACGACACGGGCGCCGACCTGGGCGAACACCGCGCCAAGGTTGACCACCACGGTGGTCTTGCCGTCGCTGGCGCCGGGGCTGGTGACCAGAATGGTGCGCAGCGCGCGGTCGTGCCCGGCGAACTGCAGGGAGGTGCGCAGGGAACGGTACGCCTCGGCCGTCGCAGACGTGGGGGCGGTCACCGGGACGAGCACCGGGCTCGTCGTCTTTCGCAGCAGCGGGACCATCGGCACCGTCGCGAGCACCGGCGCGCGGCTGATGACCTCAACCGCGTCGCCGCTGGCCAGGGTGTCGTCAAGGCTGTCGCGGATGAACGCCGCGGCGATGCCGACGATGAGCCCGGCCACCAGCCCGAGGAGCGCCTCCTGCGCGGGCCTCGGAGAACTTGGCGAGGCCGGCGCTACGGCGGGCGTGACAAGCTCAAGCCCGGTCGCCGCGGTGGACCCGGCCACCTGGAGCTGGGCGAGCTGCCCCTTGAGCACCGCCTGCTGGGTGGAGAGCGCGGATACCTGGGGCGAGTTGCCGGCCGGCAGGCGGGCGAGCTCCTTGCCGATCGCGCTGATCTGACCGTTCAGCTGGTTCTCTGCCGTGGCCAGGTTGCTGAGGGTAGTCGCGGTGGACCAGCCGACGAAGGCGCTGGCGTACACGTTGGCGGTCTTCGCGGCGAGCGCCGGGTCCGCGCTGACCGCGGTCAGCGCGATCACGTTGGTCTGGCCTAGCTGGGCGGCCGAGACGCCGGGGGCGCTGCCGCCGAGCTCCTTGCGGACCATGCTCTGCACCTGGGCACTGTTGACAAGCTGCAGTTCGGTCTGCACCTCGGCGGAAGTAATGCTGCCCTGGCCGCCGGCCGGCAGGCCGATGCTCCCCGTCGACTGCACGAGAAGCTGTGCGGTGGCCGAGTACAGCTTGGTGGCGGTCAGCGACAAGGTGAGGCCAATGGCCAGGCCAAGCAGCGAGCAGGCGGCCACCCACCAGCGTCCACGGCGCAGCACGTGCAGGTAACCGCGAATGGACGGCTCCGCCCCTGGCTCCGGCATGGGGTTCCTCCACGTTCCTCCGAGGGCGGCGACCACGCCAGCCGAGAGCTAACGGTACACGAGAAACTACTCAGCGTGATTGAATGCGCGAGATGACGGCGATTCTTTTGCTCTGCAGTGCGAACGTGTGCCGTTCTGTCATGGCCCAGGCCCTGCTGTCGGCTCGGCTTGCCGGGCGGCCGGCACCCGTTTCCGTGACCTCGGCCGGGCTGCTTCCGGGCGGCCAGCAGCCACCGGCCGAGGCGGTCGCGGTCATGGCCGCCCGGGGCATCGATATCGCCGGCCATGTCAGCCGCCGGGTCACCGTCGCGGACCTCGCGGCCGCGGACCTGGTCCTCGGCATGGCCAGGGAGCACGCCAGGCACGCCTGCGTGCTGCGGCCAGAGTGCTGGCCCCGCGCCTTCACGCTCAGTGAGCTGTTGCGCCGGGGACGACTGGCCGGCGCACGCGCGCCCGGAGAGCCGCTCGGCGACTGGCTGGCCCGGGCGGGCCGCGACCGCAGCCGCCACGACCTGCTCGGCAGCGGCCCAGACGACGTGCCCGACCCCTACGGCGGCCCGCTCGCGGGCTACCAGGCCACCGCCAGCCTGCTCGACCGGCTCACCAGCGAGCTCGTTGCCCAGTGCCTGGCTTAGTGCTCGTCCACCGCCTGGCCGAGCCGCGCCGGGGACGGGACGGCGACCTCCGCCATCGCGCATTCCGCGAGTCGCCGCCGCAGCGTGGCATCGTCACAGCCGGCCAGCAGCCCCGCCAGGTCACCAGGATCGAGCGGCTTGGCAAGGACGTGCCTGACCAGCGGATGGCGCGGCCGGTGGTCGACCTCGTCGCGGCCGAGCAGCTGCTCGGAGAGCTTCTCGCCGGGCCGCAGCCCGGTGTAGACGATGTCAACCGGGTTGCTCGACCGCGCGGCGAGCCTGCGTGCGATGTCGGCGATCCGTACCGGCTCGCCCATGTCAAGGATGAGCACTTCGCCGCTGCCGCCCACCACCACGGCCTGCAGCACCAGCTGCACCGCCTCGTCGGCGGTCATGAAGTAGCGGCTCACCTCGGGATCCGTGACGGTCAGCGGCCCGCCTACCCTCACCTGAGCGGATAGCGCGCCAAGTACCGACCCGCGGCTGCCGAGGACGTTGCCGAACCGGACACTCAGGTATGTTCCGTCCGCCTGTCCGGCCATGTGCGCGGTGAGCCGCTCCGCGATCTTCTTGGAGTAACCGAGTACGCTCACCGGATCGGCGGCCTTGTCGGTTGAGATATTCACGAACGATTCGGCACCGCATGCGGCAGCGGCCTCGAGCACCGTCTGGGTGCCGAAGATGTTGCTCTGCACCGCCTCGGCCGGGTAGCGCTCGAGGAGCGGCAGGTGCTTGAGGGCCGCGGCGTGGAAGACGATCTGCGGCCGGAACCGTTCGAAGACCTCGCGGACGCGGGCCGCGTCCCTGATGTCCGCGAGCACGGTCTCGTCGGAGTCGAGCAGGGCCCGGCCGTGCAGCGCGAGCTGAACCTCGTGCAGCGCCGACTCGTCCCGGTCCAGCATGATCAGTTCAGCGGGAGCGAACTGATGCAGCTGACGGCAGAGCTCCGCGCCGATCGAGCCGCCCGCGCCGGTGACCAGGATGCGGCGGCCGGCGAAACGCCCCGCCACGGCCTCGACGCCAGTGCTGACGGGCCGCCGGCCCAGTAGCTCGCTGATCCTTGGATCCCTGACGTTTTCAATCCTGGCATGGTCGGCGGGCGCCCGGCGCCGCCAGGGACCGTGCCGACGCACGGCCGTGACCGCATGGCTGGCGATCACGACGGCCGGCAGCGCGACCAGCGTCCCGTCGGCGAGCGCGCGCAGCGAGTGAGGCTGCCCGCTGACGAGCACGCCGACGAGCCATCCCGCGTAGCACAGCCCGGCCGGCCACGCGATCGCGTCACCACCCGGCATGGTGCCTACCCGGACGAGCCACCGCGCGCTGGCGGCGAGCCACTGGCTAACCGACGTTACTGACGGCCCGGAACTGGGCCTGTCGGCGCTTGCCACCTCGGCGTCCACGTCATCCCCTGTCCCACGGGTACCGCTCGTCTCGTGGCATCGCGCGACAAGGCATGGCCGCGTCGGCCGACGGTACTCACGATGGTGAATATTACAGTTAGTAGTTAACGAGATACGAGAGGTGATGAGATTCATGTTGCAGCTCGGCAGCAAACCCACGCGTCGCCCCGGACGGCAAGGACGACCACAGGCCGGCCTGCGCCTGGCACTGTTGTCGCTCGCCACTGCGATCCTGCTGCTGGGAGCGGTGATCGCGGGGATCTTCTGCTCCGAGAGTTTCGGCCACGGCCCCACCCACGGCAGCTCAGCCGCGCCGAGACCGATGGGGCTCCGCCTAGAAACCCGACGCTCCTCCTGGGGGACACCATGAACCTGGACAATCGTGCCCGCACGGGCGCACGGCAGCGAGCCCGGCTGACGGCGGCCGGCCTGGCGGCGGGAACGGCGGCGGGATCTACAACCACGGGGCGTTGGCACTGACCCGCACCCAGGTGAGGTCTAACACACCGGACAATTGCGCGCCGACGGGCACGATCGCCGGCTGCAGCGGCTGAACCCGGTCGGCCCGTTCCACGGCAGTGGAGCCTGCTGCGGTCGTCAGGTCTTCCCAAAGATACGGAAGCAAGCCCCACCGGCTTTCTTTGCGTCGTACATGGCAAGGTCGGCGTGGGCCAGCAGGCTTGGCAGGTCGCCCGGGCCGCCGGACTCGGCGATGCCGGCGCTTATCGTGAACGCGGTCGGCGTTCCGTCCCCGCTGGTCAAGCGGGTCAGCGGTCCGGTCAGCCGGGCCGCGATCTGGGCCGCCCGCTGGCTGGTCGCCTGCGGGATCACGATGACGAACTCATCGCCGCCGTACCGGCCGACGATATCGTCCGGCCGCACCAGTTCCCGGCAGGATCGCGCCACGTCAGCCAGGACGCGGTCGCCCGCGGCATGGCCGTGCACGTCGTTGATCTGCTTGAAGTGATCCACGTCGATCAACAGCACAGCGAGCGGCTGGCCGAGCCGCTGCGCACGGGCGAAGACGGTTTCCGCTACCTCCATGAGGTGGCGCCGGTTGTACAGGCCAGTCATCCCGTCGATCGAAGCGAGTTCGGCGTACCTGGCCGTGAGCCGGCTGTTGTCCCGCAGCGCGGCGAACTGGCGCACGCTAACCAGCACGGTCAGCACGGCCGCGCCCAGCAGGATGCCGCCTACCGGGTTGATGGCCACGCTGCTCAGGCCGACGACGGTGAGCAGGATGCAGCTGCCCGCGACGGCCAGGTAGGGCAGAACGCTGGGCCCCGAGGCCAGGAGCCGCGGCGGTACGGCGACATCGTCCGCAGGCGCGGCGCGCAGCTGGCACGCGGCCGCGACGAACAGGATCGCCAGCGCCACCATCCACAGCGTGTCGACGGGGTCGCCACCGACGTAGGTGGAGTGGGTGCTGACGTAGTCGTATGTGGCATCGGCGGCAATGAACACGAGCATGCCCGTCGCGAAGATCCGCAACGAGGTGACGCTCGACCGGGGGGCCCCTCGCCAAAGCAGTGACAGCACCCCGAACAAGAGCAGCAGGTCGCCCACCGGATAAGCGAAAAGCACCAGGTTCGACAGGTCGAAGAAGCCATGGGCGGACGCCACGGCCGGCCCGAGGGAGATGTACCAGATGACCGTCGCGCCGCCGACGAAGACCGTCCCCGCGTCCAGCAGCAACCGGACTAGCTCGGCCGCCGTGCGTTTGGGGGAGGGGAAGGCGAGCAGGCCGGCGAATGCGATCGGGTAGAAGGCCAGGTAAGCCGCGTCGGCCCAGCTCGGATCGGGCTTTTGATGCAGCACCACCTCATAGAGGAGCTGCAAGCCGTCGCCCAGCAGGTAGGCCCAGAGCGCGACGGATAGCAGGCGCCAGGCCCGGCAGGTGGCTCGCCCCAGGTCCTGGCGCCGTGACACCCGCCAGGCCCACAGGGCCGCGCCGCCGTTCACCGGGAAAAAGGCCAGGTCCCCGATCAGGGCCTGATGGTCATGACCGCCCCAGCGGAACACCTGCCACAGCCCGTAAACGATAAGCATCGCCAGCACGGCCGCCAGCAGAGGACCCCCAGGCAGGTCCGCGAGGCGGTGACCCGCCCGGGCGAGCCGCCGGCGGGCGCCGTTCACCAGCCGACCGCCGGACTCCGGTACCGTCGTCCCGATGCCTGGCTGCGCGCCGTGCCGTCCTGACCTTTGCCTTGGTCGCGGCACATGCTCCCGCTCACACAGCCAGTCCGCGAACCGGCCGGGCGGCATCGGCTTCCCAAGCAGGAAGCCCTGGCCGATCTCGCACCCCAGCGCCTGAAGCTCGGACCTGACGGCCTCGGACTCGACTCCCTCGGCGATGACCCTGACGCCGAGTTGATGGGCCATATCGACGGTGGTGCTGACAATGGTCCGGAACGCCGGGTTGCTGGCTATCGGCCTGACCAGAGAAATATCGAGCTTGAGCTCATCGACCGGCCAGTCGCCCAGGCTTTCCAGCGAGGCAAAGCCCGTGCCGAAGTCGTCCAGGGCGACGCGGACGCCGAGCTCGGCGAGCTGAGCGAAGAAGGCCGAGCTTACCGCTGTGGTCCCGGTCTGCTCGCTCACCTCCAGGACGAGCATGTGACCAGGTACACCTTCGCGGCGCAGGCACTCAGCGATGACGGCCGGGAATCCGGGATCGGTCACGCATTCAGGTCCGGCATTGACCGAGACCGGGATGCCCCGTCCCCTGGCTGCCCAGGTCCGGTGCTGCCCGAGCGACAGCCTCAGCATCAGCTTGGTTAGTTCGCTCATCAGGCCTAGGTTGCTGGCGAGGGGAATGAACAGAACGGGTGACAGCGTGCCCAGTTCGGGATGCTCCCATCTGGCGAGTGCTTCGGCACCTGCCACCCGGCCGGATGACAGCTCCACCTGGGGCTGGAAGTAGGCCGTCAACTGCCCGCTCTCCAGGGCGTGCGGAAGCTCCGCCCGCAGCCCGGCCACGACGACTTCGCCCTCGATCGCCATCGCTGCTCGCTCTCTCTCGATGACTACTTGGACGCCACATGCGATCACTAATTGTAATGTGATCAATACAAAATGTTACCCGAAGTGCCCTCGCGCCGCCCGGCCACCGAGATCGGCACGGTGGACGCGCTGTTGATCTCGCGGCTCCGGCGGCATATCCCATAGCCGCTTCGGAAAACGGAACGTTGCACCCTGGTGGGATAGTGGGAGCCATGACGGAAGTGACGCGTGGTCCCGTTCTCTCGGTGCGCGACTTCGCTACCTGGGCGCCCCTGCTGCGGCTGATCTGGGACGAGAACCAGGCGGAGCTCACTCGTCTCGGCAGCTCCCTGTCGGGTTCGATCAGCCCTTACATGTTGAGGTTCGAGGGGCGGACGGCCCTCACGTTAAGGGGCCACTTCGGGCGGCGACAGGCTCCCGACGACACGGTGCGGGCGGCGCTCGCGGCCGATGACATGGACAGCATCTCGTTCGAGGCGCGGTTCTCCCCGGATGGGCATGTGACGGTGCTGTTGTTCACCGGGATGGATGCGTCCGGGTACCCGGGTGGGGCCACCCCTTATGAGACAGGCGTCCTGCGGGTTCCCGGCGCCGTTCCCGAGCCGTTCCGCCGCCTCCCCAGCCCTAGTCCGGCTGCCGTCCCGCACCCGTCGGCAGACCCGGTGGTCGTGGGGCGGCTGGTCCGTGAGCGGTACCCGGACGCGGTCGGCGCGACGGACGAGGAGATCGCGGTGGCAGAGGCGCGGATCGGAATGCCGCTGCCGGCGGAGCTCAGGGCGCTGTACCGGGTGATCGGCCGCCCGGTGGCCGTGGAGTACAACTACGACGACGACGAGGACGACG
>CAZORE010000042.1:42927-53122 GCA_964581815.1 uncultured Streptosporangiaceae bacterium
GACGACGAGGACGACGGCGGTTACGGCTCTTGGGGTGACGCGATCGGCATGGTCGCCAAAGAGGCCCTCTGCTCGATTGACGGGGTCCGGGTCCTGGGCGGTTCGACCCGCCCCTTCCCCGGGTGGCCGGCGGGCGCCATGGAGGCGGCCGTCACGCCGGTCGGCTCGGCGGTCCAGCAGCTTGCCGGGTCGCCAGGGTGGATTCAGTTCGCCGACGACCACGGAAGCTGCCGCTACGCGATCGACCTTTCCCCCGCGGACGGCGGGCACGTCGGCCAGGTGATCTCCGTGTGGTACGAGGAGTCGATCGGCGCTCATCTGGAAGCTGGTTCCCTGGCCGCCTTCCTCCAGCAGGAGCGCTCCGCGGACCGGGAGTACTACCGGGTAGGGGAGCCTGTGATCGCCCGTGCCTTCCAGGGCGGTCAGGCGGATGTTGACGCGGTCGCCCGTCCAGGTCTGGAGGTTCTCCACATCGGCTCGGCGGGTGCCTGGGAGGGGCCGGTCAGCCTCGCCGCGTTCGCCAGCCTGCCCCGGCTGCGTACCCTGAGCGTGGCGGACGGCGTGCTCGCCGATCCGCTGGAGATCGGTGGCCTCCGGCATCTGGAGAGCCTGGAAGCCGGCCCCGGCAGCTGGCGGGTCCTTCTCGACGCGGGCGCAGTTCCCCCAGACTTGATGTACGCGGGCTTTACCTGGAGCAGTCCGGCTAACCGCCCGGAACTGGAACTCCTCACCTCCCTCTCGAACGAGATAGCCGCCCTCTGGAACCGCCCACAGATCACCACCACCGTCCTCGAAGGCGACCTCTCGTAATCCGTCGGCTTGAATGGAGTCACCGTCGGCAAATCCACAAATATAGAAATGCCACATTTTATGCCAAAATGTTATTTATTCTGACATGATCATAGGCGATCCGTCTCTATATAGTTGGCGCACTGCGCCGGGCGGCCACGGGCTCGGCGGCGATTGAGGGGCGGCTGGCGAGCCACGATGACCGAGATGACCTTCTACCCGCCGGTGGAGTCCGCGGGGCAGCAGGACGGCAGCGGTACCCCCGGGCCGGTCCAGGTCGCGGTCGCGGGGCCGGCCGCCCAGCGCAGGGCCACCGTGGCAATTCGCCTCATCCTGGCGATCCCGCACCTGCTCGCCTTGTCCTTCCTCGGGATCGCCGCGGCCGTCGTGGCGGTCACCGGCTGGCTCGGCGCGCTGGTCACCGGGCGGCTGCCGCGCTTCGCGGCAAGCTACCTCTCGGGCTACCTGCGCTGGTACGCCAGGGCGGGGGCCTACCTGCTCCTGCTGACCGATGAGTACCCGCCGCTCGCCCCCGGGGACGCCGCCTACCCGGTGCGGCTGGCGGCCGCCCCAGGCAAGCTCAACCGCCTCACCGTGCTGTTCCGCATCATCCTCGCGATCCCCGCCGCGATCGTGCTGCTTTTCCTCACCTACGGCCTCATGACCATCGTGATCTTCACCGGGTGGCTGGCCGCGCTCATCTCCGGCAGGCTGCCGGCACCGCTGCACCAGGCATTCGCGGCCGCGCTCCGGTACACCATCCGCTACTACGGTTACCTGTACCTGCTGACCGGCGCCTACCCGGCCGGGCTCTTCGGCGACAAGCCGGCTGCACCGCCGGAGGCCGGCCTTGCCGGGCAAGACGCGAGCTGGCGGCTCGCCCTCTCCCCCGGCGCGAAACGGATAGTGGGGCTGATGCTGGTGCTCGGGCTGCTGACCGTGGCCGGCGAGGCCGCGTGGGCCGGCGCCACGATACACGCGGCCAGGGTACGGGCCAGGGAGATCAGCCAGCTCGACGCCGCCGTCGCGCGGTTCAACCCCGTCGTGGCCCGGCACAACGCCGCCGTCGCCAGGGAACAGCAGGCCGCTAGCGAGGTGAGCAGCACCATCACCGTCCTGACCAACGCGCATGGCACGGTTCTTGACGTATTGACTAGCCCGAGCACGGATTCCAGCAACTGCTCCACGGAAAGCTGCTTCAACGTGACCTCCCGGCCCGGCGCGGTCGCCTTCGCCGCGTTCGGGCGCACCCTGCGCGCCACTCCCGTCCCGCCGGGTTCGGCAGCGATCACGAAGCGGCTCATCGCGGATACCGCGGGCGAGGAGCGGGGCTGGGCGGAGATGGCGACGGCTACCTCGTTCACCAGCGTCGAAGACAGCGCCGCGGCCGCGCAGAAGATTCCGTGGGACAGTGATTACGCAGCGCTCATGACATCCCTGGGCAATGAGTACGCGGCGCTGGGCAACCAGGCCGGGCAGCTGAACACCGCGGCCACGGCCCTGACCAACGAGGGCGCAGCACTGGACCGGCGGGCCGCGGCGCTGAACGTGACGATCAGCGTGCGAACCGCTAACCCGGGATCGTAAGGCACGGCGACGCCACAGCCCGGCCGGGAACGACCGCCAGGAGGTGACCTGGAGGACGAAGGCGCCGATGACGAAGGCGCCGATGACGATGGCGCCGTCGGCGATCGCGGGCTGCGCCAAGACCGGCACCGGGTCCCGGGTCCGGCTTCGAACTGGCTAGCAGCTGTGGTCGTGGTCACGATGCCTGGTAGACGGCGACGTTCCGTACGCTCATCGCGGCGCCCGGGGTCGTCGCCGCGGCGGGCGCGCTGCACCGGCAGACGGTGTCCGGGTAGGTTCCGCCGATGGCCAGGTCGAGGATGACAGCGAAGCCCTGGCTGAATGCGGTCTGCCAGGCCGCCGCGCCGACGCGGGACTCGCTGACGCTGTAGAACTGGTGCCCGTCGAGGTACCAGCGGACCTGCTGGTCCGCGAGGTGGCGGCGGTCGATGACCACCACGTAGGCGTGATATCCCTGCTGGCAGCCGGGACAGGGCTGAAGCCCGCTGCTCAGGCCGTTCTGCTCGTGGCACGGGCCGAACGTGCCGTCGGGATTGGGAGTGGTCATGTTCCCGCAGTGCAGCGCGCCGGAGTGCTCGTCAAGCCCGTTGACGTCCTCCAGGATGTCGATCTCGCCGTGGGCCGGCCACGGGCCCGACCCGAGCAGCCAGAAGGCGGGCCAGTAGCCGGTGCCGGCGGCCGGGTCCGGCTGCCGGATGGAAGCGGTGACCATCAGCTCGCCGCCCGCGGGCGCGGCGAACGTGCGGCGGGTCCGGATGCGGCCCGAGGTCCACGCGTTGCCCTGGCGGACGGCGGTGATATCAAGCGCGCCGCCGCCGTCGAGCTGGACGTTGGCCCGGGAGCTGGTCGCCGTGTCGATCTCGCCGTTTCCGAAGACGCCGGAGCCTGTCTGATAGGTCCAGGATTGCGGGCTGGCCCCGGCCCCGGCGCGACCGGCGAAGGAATCCGACCAGACGAGCGCCCAGTGCGCCCCGCGGCCCGCGTGGGCCAGGGCCGTCCCGGCCCTGACGCCGACCAGCGTCAGGGCCACAGCCAGCACGATCAGCAGCGCCCGCCGTCGCGCCCGAGTGAGGCCGGGCCCGCCCCCACTCGCAGGAGGCCGTTCGGCGATCCCGGGCAACGGCAGCTACCGCGACGTGGTGAGGAGCTCCGCGGTCCCCGACAGCGCACCGGAAGCGGTGTCTTCGGTAAAGGAACCGACGGTAAGCGACGAGAAGGTGTACTTCACCGGGGTGGCGCCCTTCCCCGCGCCGGCGGAGAGGGTGAGCAGCGGGATGCCGCCGGCGGCGCCCTGAGACCGGAACATCTGGTTCAGCAGCGGGAGCGACGACGTGGTGAAGCTGATGCGCAGCGGATCGCCCGGGGCCTTCTGGGATATCCGGAAGGCGGTCAGCTCGGCCGGCGATGTTCCCGGCGTGGCGGCGTACGCCTTGGCCGCCGACGTGCCGGATGCGCCCGCGAACGGGCCGACACGCTCCAGCGCGCCCGGTGTGCTGACGACGCCAGTCGCGGTGCCGAGGGTGAGCGTGACGGTGCCCGCGGCGCTGCCGTACAGCTGCTCCTTGAACGAGGTGATGGAGGCAGAGCCGAAGGTGTCGACGGACTCGGTGGTCAGCTTGCCGTTAAGGCCCGGTGCCCGGAAGGCCACGCTGACGTCCTTCACCTGACCACCGCTGGCGGCCGCGTGGAGGATGTCGCTGAGCAGGACGAGCGAGGACGTGCCGAAGGTGAGCTTGAGGCCGCCCGTTCGCCCCGTCGACAGGTGCACCGTGGTGAGGAGGTAATAGGTGCCCTGGGCCCCGTGGGCCGCCGAGCCGAGCTTCAGGTACACCTCGGTGCCCGCCGAGCTGGCCAGTGTCCGCGCGGAGACGTCGGCGGTCGTGGCCGACAGCAGCGGCGCCGGAAGCAGGAGGGCGCCCGCCACTCCTCCCGCGCCGAGGGCGGCCAGGGTAGCCCCGAAGGCGGGCCTGGGCAGCCAGGCCAGCGCCCGCGGCCGGCGCTGCTCGCGCAGCCGGCGCTCTTCCCACCGGCGCCGGTACTCGACATCCGGAGTCCCTTGCGCGAACAGGTTCCACACGGACGCGACCGGGCCGCAGGTGTACACCGTGGCCTGGACGAAGACGAGGAAGATGAGGATCCAGGGAGGGTGCCGCACGGTGGCGAGGAGCCCGACGCACGCGTACAGGGCAAGGGCCATTGCCCCTTCTACCTTGGTCAGCCGGAGCGCCGCGCTGATGCGTCGGCGGCCGCCGACCTTCGAGGTGCGCAGGAAGACCGCGTCGCGCCGGAGGCCCCCCTCAATGCAGCCAAGGGCGATGACCCAGCTGACCGAGAGGCTGATGAGCAGAGACATCAACGCCCGTCGGACCGACATCGTCGTCCACAGTCGCAGCGCGAACATGTTGGCCAGCGTGGCGACGACAATGAGCGCCAGCGGGAAGATGGACCGGCTGCCGTCCATGGGGGAAACGGTGAAGTTGGACTGGGTGACCAGCAGACCGGTGATCACCAGCAGCAGCGCGCTGAAGGCGAACATCAGCAGGTCGCGGAACCAGCCCAGCGACGCCATGAGGAAATCACGGCGCTGCGCGTTGCTCAGCTTGTTCTCCGCAGAGCGGTCCCACGGCATGAGGCTCTTCCAGTGCAGCCGCAGGATCTGCATCGCCCCGAAGCACCAGCGGTGCCGCTGGGTCAGCATCCCGCGGAAGCTGGGGGGCACGACACCCCGGCCGAAGCAGCGGGGGATGTACAGGCCGTCCCAGCCGTTCCTGGTCACCCGGAGCGAGGCCTCGGTGTCCTCGCAGATGCACCACTCGTTCCAGCCGCCCGCCGCGACCAGCGCGCTGCGCCGGAACAGGCCCATCGTGCCCACGAAGGGGACCGTGTTGCGCTCGTTGCGCGAGGACATGACCGACAGGTAGAAGCCCTGGAACGAGTCCACGCAGGCCTGGTAGTAGTGGCTGCCCTGGAAGTCGCGGTTGCCTTCGAAGGTCTGCACGAAGCCGATCGACGGGTCGGAGAAGTACGGCGCGACCTCGCGCAGGTAGTACGGCTGGACGATGTCGTCCGCGTCCACCAGGCCGATAATCTCGGCCCGCGGGTCGGTGTACTGGCGCAGCACGAGGTTGCAGGCGCCCGCCTTGTACCCGGGCCAGGGGGCGACGTGGATGAACTTGACCCGCTCGCGGCCCTCGCAGTACGCCGCCACCGGCTCCCACACGGCCGGATCGGAAGTGTTGTTGTCGATGATGACCACCTCGTAGTTCGGGTAGTCAATCCGCTCCAGCGCCTTGATCGTTTCGATAAGCAGCTCGGGCGGTTCGTTGTAGGCCGGGACGTGCAGTGACACGAAGGGCTGGTAGCGGGGGTCGGCCTTGGGCAGCGGCCGTCCCCGGCGTGCACGGCACAGCACGTCACTGGCGTAGTTGATGTTCGACATCCACACGAAGAACGCCGCCACGTCCAGCAGGATCACCGCGGAGCAGGTGAGCGACTCCAGGATCGAGTGCGTCGCCAGGATCGCGATGTAGGCCGCGTAGACGATGAAGGTGAAGGACGCCGCGAGGAACGAGGCGTAGAAGACCTGGCCGATGAAGTTGATATTCGACTGGATCATCATCACCACGACCGCGGTGACGACGAGCGCGCAGGCGGACGTCTCCAGGCCGGCGTACTGCAGGCCCCACACCTCGTGGGTCAGCCAGCAGGAAAGGGCCGCGACGGCTACCGCCCCCAGGCCGCCGACGAAGACCTCGGTAATCCGCGACCCCGTCCAGCGGTAGCGGGTACCTATACCGCGCACCGGGCTCAGCACCAGCACGGTCGACACGATCAACTGGACAAAAGCCAGGTAATAAAAGTCGAAAACACTGAAATGAAGCAGCAAGCTATTCTCCCCCTTGCGGGCTCGCCCCTCAGGCCAGGTGCCCTAGGACGGCAGTTTTTTCAGGTAGACGTGGTGATCGTGGGTCACGACGGCGATTGCCTGGCCGATAATCGATGCCCCGGACACCGGGCCGAAGGCCCGTGAGTCACAGGCGCTCGACCGGTTGTCACCCAAGAGGAAGTACTGGTTCGCGCCCAGCGTCGTGCTCGCGATCGCCTTCGAGCCGACCGGGCCCGAACGGGGGCTGTACCAGCCTTTTTCCTTCAGCGTCCGCCCGTCGACGAGGATCGTCTGTCCGATCGACCAGATCGTCTGACCAGGCACCGCCACGACCCTGAGCACCAGATCGCCGGCGCCCGCGGTTCCCCTGACGGTGCAGGGCAGGAAACGCGGGGAGCGGACGACGACAATCTGACCGCTGTGGACGGGACTCTCAAGGAAGCCCGCCTTCACTACCAGAATCCGGTCGCCCGACTGGATGGTCGGCGCCATCGCCGATCCCGGAACCACGAAGGGCTGGGCGACAAAAGCCTGCAGGAGCCAACCCGCCAGGGCGGCCGCGATCACGAAGGCGGCCGCCTTGGCCGCGATCGGGCCGAGGCGGCGCGGACGCCGCCGTTGACGCTCCGGCTGGACCGGCGCGGTGGGGAGGTACCCCTCCGGGTGGAGGATCAGGCCGCGCAGCCGGTAGTCGAGCTCCTGCGGCGACCGGACAACGGCCGTCCGGCGGACCGGGACGTCGCCGCTCTCGGCCGGGGAACTGCCGTTCTCGGTGGAAGTCGCGCTCATCGTTAACCTCGCCTGCTGCCTGCGGTGACCTGGAACCGGTGCACGCCTTCGACTTCCCCGCGATTCAGGTCGCCGAAGGTCACGCCGAAATGCGTGCCCGAACTGCCGTGGAGAATCCAGCTGATTCGACCGGGCACGGCGATGCAGATCCGCGAGCCCGCCGCCTCGCCTTCGAGGAGGAACGGCCCGCCGAGCTCCTGCCCCTGAGTAAGTCTCAGGGGGACGTCGGGCAGGACGCAGCGCATCCCGCCCTCGCTCAGGTCGACGAGGGCGGCGGAGACGGTGGACTGACCGCTGCGGATGTGTCCGCGGCCGTCGACCCGCACCCGGACCTGGTGTCGTCGTTCCGCTACGTCACTGGCCGGCGCCGGCGCGCTCCCGCTCGCGTGCTCGGTCCCGAGCGCGGCGACGGACGCCGGGGCGCTGATCGTCGCCTGGGACGCCCGGATACGGCGCAGGCGGCGGGCCGGCAGGTGGCGCCGGCCGGCGGGTTCGATGCCGAAGGCGCGCCGCTCTCCCGGCGTCATGTCCGACCAGTTCGCCGGCATCCGCCGGATGAATGACGGCACGTTCGCGGCCGGCTCGGTGCCCAGCTTCCTTCTCCAGCCTGCCGCTACCGAGGCCGCCTGGGTGAAGCTCACCGGCACGGCATTCGGGTCGTAGGGCAGGTCGAACAGGCCGATGTCGTCGAGCCAGTCGGGGCACCCGGCGCTGATCGCCTGGGCCACGTCCGGCCAGCGCACCCTCGCGAGCAGGTACGGGACAGCGCGGTCGGCCAAGACCAGGTAGTGGATCTCGCCATTGCCAGGTGTCACTGCCGCGGCCATGGCTGCCCAGCTTTATTGGTCATCTGATGTTCCCCCCATGGGATATTCCGGCCTAAATATCGCTTGGGAACAGTAACATCCGCCGCACCTGATTTATCCCGCTGAATTTGAGTGTTAACACGAAATTGATGTCACCTGAATCAAACCGAGCCGCCGCCGCGGGACGTGCTGGCAGGGCTGGCCGAGCGGCAACAGAAATGAAACAAATCGGCAATCGGAGCCGAGCACGATAGCGGTCCAAGAGGCTCTCACGGGTAGGACGTGAACGCATATGACCCCGATTCGGGACATCGCCAGCCGGGTCCGGCGCCGCCCGGTTTTCCGCTTGGCCACGGTCATCGCACTGGTGAGCGGCCTTGTGCTGGCGGCCGCGGGGCTGTCCGCCTGCAGTCCGGCGGCCTCCGTCAGCGGGCCGACGTCAGCGGACGAGCAGAATTTCGGACCGAATGTTTACGTTTTCCGCCAAAGTATGCCCGCCAGCAGCATTGAGGCCAAGATCAATCAGATCGCCCGCCGCCAGGCGGGCAATCAATTCGGCACCAATCGTTACGCCCTACTGTTCGAACCAGGCACCTACGGTTCAGCCGCGCACCCGCTATTCCTCCAGGTCGGCTACTACACCAGCGTGGCTGGCCTCGGGGCATCTCCGGGCGACGTTGTCATCAATGGTGCGGTTGATTCGTTCAATCAGTGTTCTCAGCCGACTGGCAGCGGCTGCACCGCGCTGAACAATTTCTGGCGCTCGCTGTCAAATCTGACGATCAACTTCCCGGCACCGCCAAGCGGTGCCTCCTGCCAGCAAACGGCCGAATTCTGGGCGGCGTCCCAGGCGTCTCCGGTCCGACGGGTCCAGTTCAACGGTTTCACCTCGCTGGAGGACTACTGCTCGAAGCCCGGCTACGCCAGCGGCGGCTTCATCGCTGACTCGAAGTTCTCCGGCCGTCCCGTGCTTAGCGGCACCCAGCAGCAGTTCCTGGTCCGGAACAGCACCCTGGACGGCTGGAGCAACGGCGTATGGAACCAGGTCTTCGCCGGCGACGTGGGCGCGCCCGCGCAGAACTTCGCCTCCGGCGGCCCGTACACGACCCTGGCGACCAGCCCGGTCACCGTGGAAGCGCCGGTGCTGCAAGTCGACTCCACCGGGACCTACAGCGTGTTCGCTCCGGCGGCGCGGCACGACGCGGCCGGACCGTCGTGGGCCGGCAGTCAGCAGCCGGGCCGCACCATCGCCCTCCGGCGGTTCTTCATCGCCACCCCGGGAGACTCGGCCTCGCAAATCAACGCGGCGCTGGCCCGGGGACAGGACCTGATCCTCACTCCCGGCGTCTACCAGCTGAGCCAGGCCATCGAAATCACCCGCCCGGACACCGTGGTGCTCGGGCTCGGCTTCCCCACCCTGATGCCGGAAAACGGCACCGCGGGAATGCAGGTGGCTAGCGTCCCGGGAGTCAGGCTGGCCGGGATGATCTTCGATGCGGGCCCGGTGAACTCCCCGGTGCTGCTGCAGGTAGGCGGCGGGCCCCGGGGCGGGCAGGGAGACCCGGCCGACCCCACCGTCCTGCAGGACGTGTACTTCCGCATCGGCGGCAGCGGGCCGGGCCGGGCGGCCACCAGCCTCGTGGTCGACAGCTCTCAGGTAATCCTGGACGACATCTGGGCCTGGCGGGCTGACCACGGCAACGGGGTCAGCTGGACCGGCGACGTCGGGAACACCGGCGTGATCGTCAACGGCGGCAACGTAACCGCTTACGGCCTGTTCGTCGAGCACTACCAAAAGAACGAGGTGATCTGGAACGGGAAAGACGGCACGGACATCTTCTTCCAGAACGAGATGCCGTACGACCCGCCGAGCCAGGCCGCCTGGATGGCCAGTCCCACGGTCACGGGCTATCCCGCCTTCCTTGTCACGCACCAGGCCGCGGGCTTCCACGGCTACGGGATGGGCAGTTACAGCTACTTCGACCAAGGCGTGCCCGTCTTCGCCACCAGCGCGTTCGAGATAGATGATCCCCCCGGCGGCGAACTGCGAGACCTGCTGACAATCTTCCTCAGCACCGCCGGAACCGGCGGGATCACCCACGTGGTCAACAGCACCGGCGGTTCCTCGACGGCCGCCAACCCCGACGCCGCGGTGAAGGTCGCCAGCTACCCATGAGGACACATCCGTTAGACTTCGCAGGCCGCCTCGATGTAGCGGAGACCGGCGAAGTCGACCGCGCCATCAAGCTGATCCTCGGCACTCTCTAAGCCAGCACACGTCCACGAGGCGGCCCGGGGGCAACTCCCCAGGTGCGGGCGGTCGTGACGTAGGATCCGG
>CAZORE010000043.1:0-3488 GCA_964581815.1 uncultured Streptosporangiaceae bacterium
TTAGGGAGTGGCCATTGAGGCGAGGGTGGAGATTGGGGAGGTCGATCGGGGCTCTGGAGTTATGAGGCGGCGCGGGGCAGGAGGTGGGGTGAACGGGGGGCGTCCGGGGGATGATCGGTCCGTTTTTCCTGGCGTGCCGGGGTTCCGCTGGGGAAGTTAGAGGGTGCAGCATGGCATGGCGGATGTAGCGGCGGAGGGACGGGAAAACATGGCGGACCCGCGGGTGCTTGGGATTGTGCTAGCGGGAGGGGCGGGGACGCGCCTGGCGCCGCTGACGGACGACCGGGCTAAACCGGCGGTGCCGTTCGGCGGGGTGTACCGGCTGGTGGACTTCGCCCTGTCCAACCTGGCCAACTCCGGCATCAGGAAGATCTGCGTGCTCACGCAGTACAAGAGCCACAGCCTGGACCGGCATATCTCGGTGACGTGGCGGATGAGCGACCTGCTCGGCAACTACGTGACGCCGGTGCCCGCGCAGCAGCGGCTCGGCGCGCACTGGTACAGCGGGTCGGCGGACGCGATCTTCCAGTCGATGAACCTGATCAACGACGAGCGGCCGGACATCGTGGTGGTCGTCGGGGCCGACCACGTGTACCGGATGGACCCGCGGCAGATGATCGCGCAGCACCTGGAGTACGGGGCCGGGGCGACCGTCGCGGCCATCCCCGTGGCGCGCCAGGACGCCAAGGCGTTCGGCATCGTGGGCGTGGCCGGCGACGGGCGGATGATCGAGCGCTTCCTCGAGAAGCCGGCCAACCCGCCGACCATCCCCGATCACCCGGATGAGTCGTTCGCGTCGATGGGCATCTACGTGTTTGACACGAAGGTACTCAGGGACGTGCTGCGCACCGACTCGAAGGACGAGTCGTCGCGGCACGACATCGGCGGGAACATCATCCCGATGCTGGTCCGCGACGGCGCCGCGCAGGCGTACGACTTCATGACGAACGAGGTGCCCGGCGCGACGGAACGGGACCGCGGCTACTGGCGGGACGTCGGGACCATCGACGCGTACTTCGACGCGCACATGGACCTGCGCACCGTCGACCCGATGTTCAACCTCTACAACGACCAGTGGCCCATACTCACCCACATGGACGCGCTGCCGCCCGCCAAGTTCGTGCACGACAGCGGCGACCGGGTGGGCCGGGCGATCGACTCGCTCGTTTCCAACGGGGTGATCGTCTCAGGTGGGCTAGTCAGGCAGTCCGTGCTGTCGCCTGGGGTCCGGGTGAACTCATGGTCCACCGTGGATCGCGCGGTCCTGCTGAATAACGTGATAGTCGGGCGGCACGCGGAGATCCGGGACGCGATTATCGACAAGAACGTCATCGTGCCCGAGGATGCCAAGATCGGCGTGGACAAGGAGCATGACCGCGCGCGGGGATTCGTGGTCTCGGCGGGCGGCATCACCGTGGTCGGCAAGGGGCAGGAAGTACCGATGTGACCGGGAGGGCCCGTGGTTAGGGGAGCACTGTGAAGGTAGCGCTGCTAACGCGGGAGTACCCGCCCGAGGTGTACGGCGGGGCGGGCGTGCACGTGGAGTACCTGGCCCGTGCGCTGTCCGGCCTGGTGGACCTGACCGTGCACTGCCAGGGCGCGCCGCGGGACACCGCGGTGGCGCACCAGGCGTGGCCCGTGCTGCACGACGCCGCGCTCAAGGTGTTCTCGGCCGACCTGTCCATGGCGGACGCCGTGGGCGGCGCCGACCTGCTGCACTCGCACACCTGGTACGCCAACCTCGCCGGGCACCTCGGGTCACTGCTGCACGGCATCCCGCACGTCGCCACGGTGCACTCGCTCGAGCCGCTGCGGCCGTGGAAGGCCGAGCAGCTCGGCGGCGGTTACGCCCTGTCGTCCTGGGCCGAGCGGGTATCACTCGCCGCGGCGGCCGCGGTCGTGGCGGTGTCCGACGGGATGCGGGCCGACGTGCTGTCGGTTTACCCGGAGATCTCGCCAGAACGAGTGCGGGTGATCCGCAACGGCATCGACACCGTCGAGTACTCGCCGGACCAGAAGACCGACGTGCTCGAACGGCACGGCATCGACCTCTCCCGGCCGTACGTGATCTTCGTTGGCCGGATCACCAGGCAGAAGGGCGTGCCCGTGCTGTTGCGGGCCGCGGCCGCGCTCGACCCGTCGGCGCAGCTTGTGCTGTGCGCCGGGGCGGCGGACACCCCGGAGCTCGGCGCCGAGGTGTCGTCGCTTGTGGCGGAGCTGCAGGCGACGCGGTCCGGGGTGATCTGGATCCCGGAGATGCTGCCCAAGCCGGACGTCATCCAGCTGCTCACGCACGCGCTCTTGTTCGCCTGCCCGTCGGTCTACGAGCCCCTGGGCATCGTCAACCTGGAGGCGATGGCCTGCGCCACCGCGGTGGTGGCGTCGCGGGTCGGCGGCATCCCCGAGGTGGTCGACGACGGCGTGACCGGGCTGCTCGTCCCGCCGGAGGACCCGTCGTCGCTGGCCGACGCCATGAACCTGCTGCTGCGCGACCCGGGCCGGGCCGATGCCATGGGCCGCGCCGGGCGGGAGCGCGCGGTGGCGGAGTTCTCCTGGGACGCGGTCGCGGCACAGACCGCGGCGCTGTACGCGGAGCTCGCGTAGGGTCGCCGGATGACACGGGGCGGTCTTCGGGACGAGGACACCGGGGATGGACAGTGAACGCCTGGCCGGGGTGATCAGGCCCAGCGGGTGAGGATCTCCTCGCGGTGGAACGTGGCGCGGGCGGCCAGGAACAGGCCGACGTCGACGACGGCCAGGACGCCGCACATCACCGCGAGCGAAACCAGGTCGAGTGAGAACGCCCCGGCCAGCAGCGCGATGTAGATGACCACGCCGGGGAGCGCGGCGAGCGAGCCGAGCTGCTGCGCGGTGCGCACGTCCGTCACCCGCGCGGAGCACAGCACGGCGAAGGCCACCGCGCTGACCGCGAGCAGCGGCGCGACGCAGAGCACGGTGACGGCCGCCATCCAGTTCGGGAAGTACAGGTAACCGAGGGTGCTGCGGGTGAACGCGTCGCACAGTCCCATGAGCAGGACCATCCCCGACCACATCGCGATGAGCGGCGGGATGAGGGCCGCGATGCTCTTGCCGAGCAGGATCTCGGTGTCGCTCGCCGGGGTGGCGAGCAGCGGCTCGAGGCTCCGCTCCACCTTCTCGCCGACCATGCTGTAGGACGCGATGGTCGCCGGGAGCGCCCCGGTGTAGATCATGAAGAAGAAGAGGAACGCGTTCAGCGCCTGCGGTAGCGCGCTTGCCGTGTAGCTGGCGTGCGCGACGATCTGCGAGAAGAGGATCGCCAGGCCGATCGGTAGCACCGCGAGGCCGATCCGCAGCCCGCGCCTCGTCATCATGATCGTGATGTCCTTGCGGGCGATGGTCGCCACGTTCTGCCAGTTCATCGCCGTTACCTCGCGTTCTTCTCGTCGTGCCGGGCGGGGTGCTGCCCCGTGTCCTTCTCGGTGTCCTTCTCGGTGTCCTTCTCGGTG
>CAZORE010000043.1:3588-11449 GCA_964581815.1 uncultured Streptosporangiaceae bacterium
GTGTCCTTCTCGGTGTCCTTCTCGGTGTCCTTCTCGGTGGCGAGCAGCTTGAGGTAGGTCTCTTCCAGGGAGGGGACGATGCCGCTGACGAACTGGACGTCGCCGCCGGCGTCGACGATCGCGCGGACCAGGCGGGGGTTGTCACGTTCCGGCTTGTCCACGGCGACCGTGATCGTGTTGCCGTCGACCGTCACGCCCGCTTCCGGGGCGGCCGTGGTGGCCGTGCTTGCCGTGGTGGCCGCCTCGCGGGCGGCCGCGACGATCGCGTCGGTGACGACCGCGAGCTGGACCGTGGTGGCGTGCCGCGAGGCGGCGCCGCGCAGCCCGTCCGGCGTGCCGACGGCCACGAGCCTGGTGTGCATGATGCCGACCCGGTCGCACATCCGCTCGGCCTCGGCGAGCTGGTGGGTGTTGAGCAGGATGGTGCGCTGCTCCCGCTTGAGCTGGAGGAGGAAGTCACGGACGGTCTTGGCGCCTTCCGGGTCCAGGTTCGCGGTCGGCTCGTCGAGGAAGAGCACCGCCGGGTCGTGGATCAGCGCCCGGGCGATGGTCAGCCGCTGCTTCATGCCCTTGGAGAACGTCCGTACCCGGGCGTCCCGCCGGTCCCACAGGCCCAGCATGGTGAGCAGCCGCTCGGTGCGCTCGGCGCGGGCGGCGGCGGGCACCTGGTAGAGCCGGCCGTAGAAGTCCAGCGTCCGGGCCGCGGACAGGTCCAGGTAGAGCCCGGCCTCCTCCGGCATCAGCCCGACGAGGCCCCTGAGCTTGCGCGCGGTGTCCGGGTCGCCGACCCGGCAGCCGGCCACGGTGGCCTCGCCGCCCGTCTTGCTGATCAGGCCGGCGAGCATCCTGATGGTGGTGGTCTTGCCTGCGCCGTTCGGGCCGAGCAGCCCGAAGACCTCGCCCTCCGCGATGGTGAGCGTCAGTCCGTCGACCGCCGTGAGGCTTCCGAATTTCTTGGAGAGGTTCTGGATCTCGATCACGTTGCCCCCTCCTCTTCTTGCTACCGTGGGGCTATCAATGTGATATCACAATGATAGATCGCGACGTGCAGGGGCGCAAGTGGGTGTTTGGCGGCCGTTGACTGGGGCCAACGGCAAGGGCGGGACGTTCGTCCTTCAAAGAACGACATGTCCGCTTGCCAACAAACAAATCTAGGCAGAGAATCGAAAAACGTCGCTCATTTGCTGCGTTTAGCTGACGAATTTTCCCAATCGTCGTTTTCGCCAGCGATCGTCGGGTAGCTGCTAGAGCCATCAGGCAACTGGAGTCAGGGAAATGAGCGAGGGCACTGGCGTCTGGGCGTACGCGATCACCGAGGACGGCCACCTGGCCGGGCCCGACGGCGAGGTGGACCTTTCCTGGCTCACCGGCGTCGGCGACACGAAGGTGCGCACCACCGCGTCCTGCGGGCTCACCGCGCTCGTCAGCGACGTAAGCCTGGCGGAGTACGGCGAGGCGGCACTGCGCGAGAACCTGGACAACCTGGACTGGCTGGACGAGGTCGCGCGGGAGCACCACTACGTCATCGACGCCGCGGCGCGGCTGTTCCCGCTGCTGCCGGTCAGGCTCGCCACCGTGTACAGCGGAGATGACGCCGTGGGCGCCGCACTCACCTCGCGGTGCGGCCAGCTGCGCGACGCGCTGCGCCGGGTCGGCGGCCGCGTCGAATGGGGCGTCAAGGCGTACGCCGCGGCGCCTGGCGACGACGCGGCGGGGGAAGCGGGCGGCGACCCGGCCAACGCGGAACGCGCCCCGTCGATCGTGAGCGCAAGCGACGGGGACGACCAAGAGCCGAAAACGGAGGGCGGCGCCGGGATGGCCTACCTCCGGCGGCGGAGCGCGCAGCTCACCTCGGCCAGGGAGTCCAGGTCGGCCGCGGTGAGCGGCGCGCAGGCCGTGCACGCCGAGCTGACCGCCAGAGCGATCGGCACCCGGCTGCACCTCTCGCAGTCCGCACAGCACAGCGGCGTCGGCCAGCCGATGCTGCTGAACGCCGCCTACCTGCTCGAACCGGCCGACTCGGTTACCTTCACCGCGACGGTCGCGGGCCAGGCGAGCGCGCACCCCGAGCTGCGGGTCGAGCTGACCGGGCCATGGCCGCCATACTCGTTCGCCGGAGAAGACGATGACGCGGACCTGAACATCGACCTTGGCCCGCTCGGCCCGCTGCTTGACTCATGAGGCGGGCAAGGCCGTGCTGGTTGCTAGGGATTCCTCGCCCGCCGCACCCGGTCACTGCAGCGCCCACTCGCTGAGGGCGGCGAGCAGCGCCAGCCCGGCCGCCAGCCAGGTGACCTGGTCACCGACGAGGCCGCTGTGCAGGCGGCGCAGCCATCCGGTGCCGGCGGCCAGTGCCCGGCGGAGCCGGCGGGCCCGCCGGCCTGCGGCGATGCCCGCCACGCAGAGCGCGGCAACCACCTGGCCCAGGTCAGCGAGGACACCGCCCGCGGACGCCGACGCCGGGACGGCGATCGGGCCCGGCGTGGGAACAGGAGCGCCGCGGGTGCCGAGTACGGCCGCCGCGTAGGCCGCCCGGTCCGAGAAGGCCGCCGCGGCGGCCGCGGCATGTTCCGCCATGCCGGGTGCCAGCCCGAGCCCGAGCCCGATGGCGAGCAGCGCCAGCGGCGGGGCCACCATGGTCAGCGGCACGCCACGCCGGTGACCTGACCGCTCCCGCCCGTCCCGCGGCCGCTGCGCGCCAGCGGTGTCGGATCGGTCCTCGGCCTCTTCTCCGGGGTCGTCCGCGGTATCCGTGCTCTCATCCGGGCTCTGCGTATCTCCCCAGCCCAGCCAGATCCGGGCCGCGGCCCGTAGCACGGCTCCGCTTGAGGTGATCAGGGATAGCGCGATCACGATTTCCAGCCACGGCAGGCCAGCCTGGTCCGCCGCCTCCACCAGCAGCGCGTGCCCGGTCGAGGACACAAAGGGCGGCAGGTCGGCCAGGACCAGCGCGCCCGCCGCGATCGTGACACCGGTGACCGCCAGCCCGCGCCCGCGGCCGCGCAGCCTGGTCTCGCTGACGCTGGCCCGCTCATGCTGCACGACGCCGACGCCGAGGAACAGCGCGGACTTGGCCAGGCCGTCGCCGATCACGAGCAGCGACGCGCCGGCGAGGCCCAGCGGGGTAAGCAGGCCGGCCCCGATCAGGTAAATGCCCAGGTGACTCATGGTGACAAAGGCGAGCATCCGCTTGAGCTGCAGCTGGGCCAGTGCCATGGCCGCCCCGACCAGCGCGGTGAGGATCCCCAGCCCGAGCAGCACCGTCCGCATCCGCAGCCCGGGGCCGCCGGCCAGGCCGGAGAAGACGGTGTCCCACATCCGGATCACCGCGAACAGCCCGAGCTCGCTCATCACCCCGGCGAACAGCACGCAGACCGGGATCGGGGCCGAGCCGTAGGCGTCCGGCAGCCAGAAGTGGAAGGGAACGACCGCGGCCTTGACCAGGAAGCCGCCGGCCAGCAGCGCGAACGCCACCACGATCAGCCCGTCAGCGTGCTGCCCCGCCAGTGCCGCCCCGATCTGGGCGAGGTTCAGCGAGCCGGTGCGCGCGTACAGGAAACCGATGCCCATCAGGACGGACATGCCGCCGAGGCTGTTGGTGACCGCGAAGTTGATCGCTCCTTGCAGCGGCCCGGGGTACCCGGCGTTGTAGCCGGTGAGCGCGAACGCGGTCACGGCGACCAGTTCGAACGCGACGAACAGGTTAAACAGGTCCCCGGTCAGGCAGAAGTCAACGCTGCCGGCCAGGAAGATCAGGACCAGGGCGTGGTGGCGGCCGCGGGCGCTGTCGAAGTGCCGCCAGCAGTAGACCAGGGCGGCGCTGGCCAGCAGCCCCGCCAGGGACGCCATGGCCGCCCCGAGCGGGCCGACCGCGTAGTCGACCCCGATGGCCATGCCCGCGGCGGGACGCCAGCCGGAGAACCAGTAGATCATCGGGCGGCCCGCACTGGCGGCCGTCAGGATCAGGGTCAAGGTGGTGGTGGCGAGCGCGGTCGCGATGGCGATCAGATCCCTGGCCCACCGGGGCAGCAGCCGGCTGAACCCGGCCAGCAGGGCCGCGCCAGCCAGCGGAACCGCGATCGACGCGGGGACGACGGCTGAAGCCGACGCGGCGAGGTCCACGGCGGTCACTCCCTGGTGGCCCGGAGCGCGTCGGGATCCAGCGTCCCGGCTCGCTTGTGCACCTGCACGGCCAGCGCGAGCAGCAGGCCGGTAACCGCGGCGCCGATCACCACGTCGGTGAGCGCCAGCGCCTGCATGACCGCGTCGACGGCCGGCCCCGGGTGGGCGGGGAGGCTGACGAACACCGGGGCGTGACCGCCGCTGCGGTACCCGATCTCCAGCAGCAAGATATCGGTGGCGGATTGCGAAACCGACAGGCAGACCACCAGGTGGATAAGGTTGCGGCTGGTCACGACGCCGTAGATGCCGATGAGGAAGAGCCAGGCGACGACGCCGTAGGCCAGGGCACTCATGGCCGCCTCGTCCGGATGACCGCCGTCTGATCGAGGAACTCCGCGGCCAGGATCGCGAAGCTGCCCGCTACCTCCACGCCGACGACCAGGTTCAGCAGCCAGATGGTGCCGCCGGAGAGCAGGTTCCCCGGGCCACCGAGGCCGACGACGTTGCTCAGGAACGAAGCGCCGGCCAGCAGGCCGAGCAGTCCGATGACCACGTACCCGGCGGCGCCCGTCCCGTCGGCGGCCTCAAGCAGCGGGGCCGGCTGGAACCGCTCGACCGTTCTGTAGTTGGTGCCCAGGTAGACGACGTAGATGGCGCTGGCCAGGATCACCCCGCCCTGGAAGCCGCCGCCCGGGGTGAGCTGGCCGTGCGTAACGGTCTCGATGCCGGTCAGCGCGAGCAGCGAGCTGAGGAGCACCGCGAGCAGCCACACCGCCGGGCTGGGCGCCGGGATGGCCCGGTCCGGCGCCTTATCCGCGGGCAGCTCACGGGTCTCATCGCTGAGCGGCCGCAGCAGCACGGAGATTCCGGCCACCGCGGCGAGCAGGATGAACTCCTCGAACAAGGTGTCGATTCCGCGGTAGTCGAAGCTAATGGCCGACACCACGTCGGTGACGTGCCGCTGCCGTGGTGCGAGTTCGTTCAGCATCCGGGCGTAGGCACTGAGCTGGCTGCCGAACGACGGCAGGCCGGCCAGGCCGACGCCCAGGGCCACTGCCAGCGCGGGCGCGGCCACCGCGAAGAACACCAGGCGCGCGCGCCGGCTCATTCCCGGTCCTTCCGTACCTTGGCCAGGCTGAGCAGCACGATCAGCGGCAACGCGATGGCGCCCACCACGATCTGTGAGAGTGCCACGTCTCCGGCCTGCAGCGACAGGTAGAGGAAGGCGAGCCCCAGCCCGAAGAACCCGGCGACGAAGGCCTGGCGCAGCGGATCGGAGGTCAGCACCACGGCCGTGCCCGACACGGTCACCCAGGCCAGCGCGACCGCGATCACCGCCTCGTTCATCGTTCCGGCCCGGAAGCGCCCGCGGCCTCGTCCTGTGGATCCGACCAGGTGGCACCGCGCCGGATCGCGATGGCGCGGGCGACGGCGTGGCCGGCCAACGGGTTGGCGACGATCAAGATCAGGGCTACGCCGACGGCGGCCAGTCCGGACGCCGAGAGGCCGACGCGCAGCACGACCGAGGCGCAGATCCCGGCCGAGCCGAGCATCGCCGCCGGGGTGGTCAGGTGCAGCCGGTCGAGCGGGTCGCCGAATACCGCCATTCCCGCGCACGAGCCCACCACAACCACCAGCCCCGCCACCAGCAGCGCGGTCGAGATGACCCCGGTCACCGTCATCGCCCAGTCACCGTCATAGCCACCGTTCCAGGAATCGCGCGAAGGCCACCGACCCCCCGCTCGACAACGCGGCCAGCACCACGGCCAGCGATGCCAGCCCGGGTTCGCCGTACCCGACGGCCAGGCACAGCACGGCCAGCGCCTGGACCGTGCCGGCCAGCCCCAGGGCCACCACCCGGTGCTCGGAGTCGAAACGGAAGCACACCCACGCGCAGGGGATCAGCGCCGCCTGCAGTACCAGTGCCGCCGCCAGGAACCAGTTCATCCCGGCAGCCCCGAGGGTGCGTCGGCCAGGCGTGCATCACGCGGGGGGGCGCCGGCCAGCTGGTGCACAAGCGCCGTGCCGGCTTCCATGTCGATGTCCACGACGACCGTGTTCGGCGCCGCGGACAGCAACGCGGTCAGCACCGCTTCCCGACGCGCGGCCGGCCATCCGCGGACGTCCGGGCCGGCGTCGAGCGGCACGGTCAGCAGGGCGCCCGGCCCGGCCGGGCGGCCGGACGCCTTGCGGGCGGCCAGCGC
Source organism: uncultured Streptosporangiaceae bacterium (assembly GCA_964581815.1). Taxonomy (GTDB): domain Bacteria; phylum Actinomycetota; class Actinomycetes; order Streptosporangiales; family Streptosporangiaceae; genus Trebonia. The sequence continues at coordinate 9,915 of CAZORE010000043.1, forward strand.
GAAGACCTGCCCGGTCTCGGCCACCACCTTCCACGGCACGGCCGCCAGCGTGCGCAGGTCGGCGGCCCGGAGGCTGGGTACCATCCTTCCGCGCTCGCTGAGGAAGTACGCGACGCCCACGGCAAGCACCGCCGCAATCGACCCCGCCGCCAGGTCCTGCGGGTCTGGCTGACCGGCGAGCACGATCCACATTCCGAGCAGGGCGCCCGCGTAGATCAGCCCGCCTGTCACCAGGAACAGCCACCTCGGGCGCTCTGGTCCCGGCGGGCTGTCCTCCCGCCGGCCCGCTTCATCCCGCTCAGACATGCAACCTCCCCGGGCACGGGGCGGCGCCAGGGTTCTGCTTGGCCATGTGCTGGCGCCTTCCCTGGCCAGGCGGGGGCAAACAAGGTTTAGCCGGGCCGAGCCGAGGTATCTGCTGGTGCAGTTGGAAGGGGAACACGCGGATGGGTGTGCGGACCTGGATCGAGGGATGGCCGGCGTACCGGCAGGCCACCGGGACCGACCGGCTCGGGCGGGGCGCGGCGGTCAAGAGCGAGGCCAGCGCGCGGCTGACCGCGCGCACGGCGTCCGCCGACAAGGTTGTCAAGTCGGTGTGCCCGTACTGCGCGGTGGGCTGCGGCCAGGACGTCTACGTCAAAGGCGAGCGGGTCGTGCAGATCGAGGGCGACCCGGACTCGCCGGTGTCCCGCGGGCGGCTGTGCCCCAAGGGGTCGGCCAGCCTGCAGCTCACCACCGGCAGCGCGCGGCGCTACGAGGTGCTCTACCGGCGGCCGCACGCCACGGGCTGGGAGCGGCTGGGCCTCGACCAGGCGATGGACATGATCGCCGACCGGGTGATCGCGTCCCGGCGGGCCGGCTGGCAGTGGGAGGCGGACGGCAAGCGGGTCAGGCGGACCCTCGGGTTCGCCTCGCTTGGCGGTGCGACGCTGGACAACGAGGAGAACTACCTGCTCAAGAAGCTGTTCACCGCGCTGGGGGCGGTGCAGATCGAGAACCAGGCGCGCATTTGACACTCCGCCACCGTCCCCGGTCTGGGGACCACGTTCGGGCGCGGCGGCGCCACCACGATGCAGCAGGACCTGCAGAACGCCGACTGCATCGTCATCGAGGGCTCGAACATGGCCGAGTGCCACCCGGTCGGCTTCCAGTGGGTGATGGCGGCCAAGGCGCGCGGCGCCACGGTGATCCACATCGATCCCCGGTACACGCGGACGAGCGCGGTCGCTGACCTGTACGTGCCGCTGCGCGCCGGGTCGGACATCGTGCTGCTCGGCGCACTGATCAACTACGTGCTGAGCAGCGGGAAGTACTTCCGCGACTACGTGGTGAACTACACCAACGCGGCGACGATCATCAGCGAGGACTTCAAGGACACCGAGGACCTGGACGGGCTGTTCTCCGGGTTCGACCCCGAGAGCCGGGTCTACGACACCGAGGCCTGGGGGTACGAGGGCGTCGACGTGCCTGCCGCATCGGGCGAGCGGGACCGGCAGCAGGACGACGCGGGCGACGGGGACGGCGCGGGCGACGGG
>CAZORE010000043.1:11549-40818 GCA_964581815.1 uncultured Streptosporangiaceae bacterium
CGCGGGCGACGGGGACGGCGCGGGCGACGGGTCCGCGACGTCATCCGTGCGACAGGCTGGGCGCGGCGAGGCGCACGGCTCCGGCGGCGCGCACGTCGGCACGCCGCGCAACGACCCGTCGCTTGAGCATCCCCGGTGCGTCTTCCAGATCCTGAAGCGGCACTTCGCCCGGTACACGCCGGAGGCCGTGGAACAGGCCTGCGGCGTGCCGCAGGCGGCCTTCCGCCAGGTCTGCGAGCTGGTGACCGCCAACTCGGGCCGGGAAAGGACGACGGCCTTCGTCTACAGCGTCGGCTGGACGCAGCACACCGTCGGCGTGCAGTACATCCGCGCGGCGTCGATCCTGCAGACACTGCTCGGCAACATGGGGCGCCCCGGCGGCGGCATCCTCGCGCTGCGCGGGCACGCGTCCATCCAGGGGTCCACCGACATCCCGACGCTGTTCGACCTGCTGCCCGGGTACATCCCGATGCCGCACGCGCACACCAACGAGGACCTCGACGCGTTCATCGAAGCCGAGGGGACCGACAAAGGGTTCTGGGCGAACATGCGCGCCTACACGGTCAGCCTGCTCAAGGCGTGGTGGGGCGATGCCGCTACCGAGGCGAACGACTTCTGCTTCGACTACCTGCCCCGGCTGACCGGCAGCCACTCGACCTACGAGACCGTGATGGCGCAGCTCGCCGGGGACTGCGAGGGCTACTTCGTGCTCGGCGAGAACCCCGCGGTCGGCTCGGCGAACGGCAAGCTGCAACGCCTCGGCATGGCCAATCTCAAGTGGCTGGTGGTGCGCGACTTCTCGCTGATCGAGTCCGCGACGTTCTGGAAGGACGGGCCGGAGATCGACAGCGGCGAGCTGCGCACGGAAGACATCGGCACCGAGGTGTTCTTCATGCCCGCCGCCGCGCACACCGAGAAGAGCGGCAGCTTCACCAACACCCAGCGGATGCTGCAGTGGCACCACGCGGCGGTGGAGCCGGCCGGGGACGCGCGCAGCGAGCTGTGGTTCGCCTACCACCTGGGGCGGCTGATCCGGTCCAAGCTGGCCGGCCCCGATGGCCTGGCGGGTGTCCCCCCAGCTGGCCCGGCCGGCACCACGGATGAGATGGACCGGCCAGTGCTGGACCTGACCTGGGACTACCCGGTGGCGGAGGCGACGGAGGAACGGGGGCTTGGTGAGCCGTCCGCCGAAGCGGTGCTCGCGGAAATCAACGGCTGGGACGCCGGCGGCAAGCCGCTGCCTGCCTATACCGAGCTCAAGGACGACGGATCCACCGCGTGCGGCTGCTGGATCTACTGCGGCGTGTACGCCGACGGGGTTAACCAGGCGGACCGGCGCAAGCCCGGCCGCGAGCAGAACTGGATCGCCCCCGAGTGGGGCTGGGCCTGGCCCGCGAACCGACGCATCCTCTACAACCGGGCCTCGGCGGATCCCGACGGCAAGCCGTGGAGCGAGCGCAAGGCCCTGGTCTGGTGGGACGCGGAGGAAGGGAAGTGGACCGGGCACGACGTCCCCGACTTCGTGCCGGACAAGGCGCCGGACTACGAGCCGCCCGATGACGCCACCGGGCCCGCGGCGCTGTCCGGGCGTGACCCCTTCATCATGCAGTCGGACGGCAAGGCATGGCTGTACGCGCCCGCGGGCCTGCTCGACGGGCCGCTGCCCGCGCATTACGAGCCACAGGACTCGCCGCTCCGCAACCTGCTCTACGGGCAGCAGCGCAACCCGGTCAGGCAGGTCAAGCCGTTCAGGCACCCGGACAACCGGTTCCAGCCGAGCAACGGCTCGCCAGGCGCTGAGGTGTTCCCGTACGTGGCGACCACCTTCCGGCTGACCGAGCACCACACCGCGGGCGGGATGAGCCGGTGGCTGCCGTACCTGGCGGAGCTGCAGCCGGAGTTCTTCTGCGAGGTGTCGCCGCAGCTGGCCGCCGAGCGGGGCCTTGAGCACCTCGGGTGGGCCACCATCATCACCGCGCGCAACGCGGTGGAGGCCCGCGTGCTCGTCACGGCGCGGATCCCGCCGCTGACCGTGGCGGGCCGCCGACTGCACCAGGTCGGGCTGCCCTACCACTGGGGCTGGACCGGGTACAGCACCGGCGACTCGGCCAACGACCTGGTCGGGGTCAGCCTTGACCCGAACGTGCATATCCAGGAGACCAAGGCGTTCGCCTGTGACATCAGGCCCGGGCGGCGTCCCACCGGGGCGGCGCGTCCAGCGCTCGTCCGGTCATACCAGGAGCGGGCCGGGATCACCGAGCAGACGGGGATGGAGCCATGACCACGATCGAGGTGCGGATCGGCCCTCGTCCGGACTCCGGTCCTGACGGGATGGACAGCTACCCGGGCGAGCAGCCGCGGATGGGGTTCTTCACCGACACGTCGGTGTGCATCGGCTGCAAGGCCTGCGAGGTGGCGTGCAAGGAGTGGAATCGCGTGCCGGAGGACGGGCTGGTCCTGACCGGCATGTCCTACGACAACTCGGTGGGGCTTGGCGCGGACACCTGGCGGCACGTGGCGTTCATCGAGCAGCAGCGGCCACTGGGCGTCACGGACGGTGATCCCGGGGCGGGCGACGGCGGGGCGAGCGGCGCGGACGGCGCTGGCGGGGACGGCGCTGGCGGGGACGGCGCTGGCGGGGACGGGGGGCTGCGCTGGCTGATGGCGTCCGACGTGTGCAAGCACTGCACGCACGCCGCCTGCCTGGACGTGTGCCCGACCGGGGCGCTGATGCGCACCGAGTTCGGCACGGTCGTGGTGCAGGCGGACGTCTGCAACGGCTGCGGCTACTGCATCCCGGCTTGCCCGTACGGGGTGATCGACCAGCGCAAGGAGGACGGCCGCGCCTGGAAGTGCACGCTGTGCTACGACCGGCTCGGCGCGGGGATGGAGCCGGCCTGCGCCAAGGCGTGCCCCACGGACTCGATCCAGTTCGGGCCGCTCGAGGAGCTGCGCGAGCGGGCGGCGACCCGGGTGGAGCAGTTGCACGCGGCGGGCGAGGACAGCGCGCGACTCTACGGCCACGACCCGGGCGACGGCGTCGGCGGCGACGGGGCGTTCTTCCTGCTGCTCGACGAGCCTGAGGTGTACGGGCTGCCGCCGGACCCGGTGGTGACGACGCGGGACCTGCCGTCGATGTGGCGGCACGCCGGCGCGGCGGCCGCGACGCTCGCCGGGCTCGCCGCGGTCTCGTTCGCCGCGGGCGTGCTCGGCGAGCGGCTCGGGCTTGGGGGGCGGCGATGAGTGAGGTCCGGGTCACCAGGAAGGGGCTGCGCGGCGAGCGGCCGGGCCGGGAGGCGATCCCCGGCAAGACAGGAGACGATGCCCGGCGCTGGCGGCGCAAGGGGCGAGCCGAGCAGCCGATGGTGCCCGAGCCTGAGTTCACCTCCTACTACGGCAAGCCGGTACTCAACCCGCCGGTCTGGGAGGCGCGGGACATCGCCGGGTACCTCTTCCTCGGCGGCCTCGCGGGCGGCTCGTCGCTGCTCGCGGCCGGCGCGGACCTCACCGGCCGCCCGGAGCTTGCCCGCGCCGCGAAGGCCGGCGCGGGCGCCGCCATCACCCTGTCACTGGCCGCGCTCATCCATGACCTGGGGCGGCCCGCCCGGTTCCTCAATATGATGCGGGTGTTCAAGGTCACCTCGCCGATGAGCGTCGGCACCTGGCTGCTCAGCGGCTACGGGCCGGCCGCCGGGGTGGCCGCCGCCAGCGCGCTGACCGGGCGGCTGCCCCGGATCGGTGCCGCCGCCACCGTGGGAGCAGCAGTGCTCGGGCCCGCCGTCGCGGCCTACACCGCCGCGCTGATCAGCGACACCGCCGTGCCGGCCTGGCATGACGGGTACCGGGAGATGCCGTTCATGTTCACCGGGTCGGCCGCGATGGCGGCGGGCGGGCTCGGCCTGCTCGCCGCGCCGGCCGCCGAGTCAGGGCCAGCGCGCAACCTGGCGTTGCTCGGCCAGGTCATGGAGATGGCCGCCTTCGAGCGGATGACGCGGCGTATCGGGATGACGGCCGAGCCGTACCGGGCCGGCCGCGGCGGCGCGTACATCCGGGCGGGTCAGGTGCTCGGCGCGCTCGGTGCGACGGGGGCGGCGCTGTCCGGCACTCCCCTGGTGCGCGGCGCCCGGCCGCGCCGGGTGGTCGCCGCGCTGTCCGGCGCCGCGCTGCTCGGCGCGTCCGCCGCGACCCGGTGGGGCGTATTCCACGCGGGGATGGAGTCGGCGCGCGACCCGAAGTACACGGTCGTCCCGCAGCGGCAGCGGCTGGCCGAGCTGTCCGCCCCGGCCGGCCGTCCGGTGGGACTGCCGCCCGCCTGACGTCACGGTCGCCCCGATTGCCCTGGGTCGCCCGATTGCCCTGGGTCGCGCGGGTGCCCGGTCAGGCGGCGAACAGGGCCAGCACGCGCGACCACGCGTCCTGCCTGGCCTGCTCGCTGTACTGCGGGGTGTCCGGCCACCAGAACGCATGGTCCACCCCTGGGTAACTCACCACCTGATGGCCGGGGCCGGCCGCGCGCAGCGCCTCGGCGATCTGCTTGCGCTGCTCGGCGGTGATCAGGAAGTCGTCCTCGCCAACCAGGTAGAGCAGGCGCCCGTTGATCCCCGCCGCCAGGTCAAGCGTCGGGGACGGCTGGCTCAGTGGTATGTCCGTGCTGGTCAGCCAGCCGCCGTAGAGGACGGCCGTCCGGTCGATGTCCAGCGAGCAGGCCGCAAGGAACGCCAGGTGACCGCCCGCGCTGAACCCGGTCATGGCGATCCGCTCGATGCCCGGCTGGGAGCGCAGCCAGGCGATGGCGGCGGCGGTGTCGTCGAGCGCGTGCGGCCGGCGCAACTGGTTCAGGTAGCCGAAGCCCTCAGCGCGGCCGGCGTCGTCGCGCTCCAGCCAGCGGCCGGGCGGCGCGGACCGATGGTAGAACTCCGGGGCGAGCGTGAGGTATCCCGCGTTGGCGAGGTCGTCGGCCACGCCCCTGATGCCGGGATCCACGCCGAACAGCTCGTGCGCGACGATCACGCCGGTGGCCGCGACGATCGCTGGCCTGGCCAGGTAGGCGGGCAGTACCGTGCCGTCGGATACGGGTATCGAGGCCGTTGTCATGCCCCCAACCCTAGGAAGGGCCACCAGCGGTAACCAGAGCGTGTCATTACTACTACCGCCATGATTAGGCTGGGTGCCATGGCATCCGCCGGAGATCCGCGTGCGCTCGGCGAACTACTCCGGTCGCGTCGGATGAGGCTCGCGCCCGCCGACGTGGGGCTGCCGCCTGGCGCCCGCCGGCGGACGGCGGGCCTGCGCCGCGAGGAGGTCGCCCAGCTCGCCAGCCTGTCCGTCACCTACTACACGTTCCTCGAACAGGGCCGTCAGGCGCGGCCCTCTGAGCGCGTCCTTGACGCGCTGGCGGCCGCGCTCCGGATGACGCAGGCCGAGCGGCGGTACCTGCTTGCCCTCGCGTACGGTCCCGATGACGCCGCGCCGGACGGCACGTCCGACGGCGCGCCGGCGACCGAGCGGGTCAGCCCGGGTGTCGCCGATCTCGTGCGCCGCCTGGAGCCGAGCCCCACCCTGGTCAAGGGACGGTGCTGGGACGTGCTCATCGCCAACCCGGCCGCACGCGAGCTGTTCGGCGACTGGTCGGGGACCCCCGGGATGAGGAACCTCGTCCGCTGGATGTTCACCAGCGACGCGGCCAGGGAGATCTACCTGGAGTGGGAACCCGAGGCACGGGCGATGCTCGGCCGCTTCCGGCTGGCCGCCGCGCGGCACCCGGGCGACCCGCGCCTCGCGCGGCTGATCGCGGAGCTGCGGCGGGACAGCCCGCAGGTCCGCGACTGGTGGCCGGCCCACGACGTGAGCCCGATCGGCGGCGAGGGGGTGAAGAAGCTGCGCCATCCGCGTTTCGGGCCCGTCGAGTACGCGCACGTCGTCTTGCAGGTGGCCGACAACCCGGACCACGTGCTTGTCACCTACTCGCTCGCGGAGGGTGCGGGGCGGCCAGCGGCCCGCGGGTAACGGGGCGCTAACTAGTCAGGCATCTTGTCCTGATTCACGGCTTCACCGCACACTACTTGCCATGAAGCGGATCGCCTGGGGTCTCGCCGGGGCCTCCGTGGCACTGACGGCCGTCGCGCTGGCTCTCGCCTACCTCGGCCGGTCAGCGCAGCCCGAGGGGAGCTCGCTGACCCTCGCCGGGGTCTCGCAACTGCTTGTCGCCGTCGGCGCGGCCGTGATCGGGGCCCTCATCGCGTCCCGGCACCCGGGTAACCGGATCGGCTGGCTGGCCCTGGCGGGCGGCGTCACGCTCCTCCTTAGCGAATGCTGCAAGGACTACGGGGTACGCGCGCTGATCGCCGCGCCAGGATCGCTGCCGGCCGGCCACCTGGTCATGTGGCTGTACTGGGTGACCGGCTTCCTGCCCTGGACGATCCTCGGGATCACGCTGCTGCTGTTCCCCGACGGCCGACTGCCCAGTCCGCGCTGGCGCCCGGTGGCCTGGCTCCTGGCCGCGATCTTCGCCTGGGGCGACATCCAGGCGATCGTGGGCGCGACCCTGGCCTGGTCGCACCCGTTCGTCTCCCTGTACCAGGTGTACCTGCCGGGGCCGTTCGCGGGAATCCTGTTCGCGCTGCCTGCCGCGCTGGCCGTGTGCGCGCTCGCCGTCGTCATACGGTTCTTCCGGTCCTCGGGTGAGGAGCGGCTGCAGCTGACCTGGTTCGCTGCCGCGACGACTGTCCTCGGCGGCGCCCTTGTCCCGCGCATCCTCACCGACTCGACGGCCTCCATCATCGTCATGGACGTGGCGCTGATCTGCCTTGAGGTGACCATCGCGGTCGCCGTGCTGCGGTACCGGCTGTACGACATTGACATCGTGATCAGCCGCGCGCTGCTGTACGCGGGACTCGCCGCGTTCATCACCGCCGTCTACGTCGTCCTGGTGGCCGGGGTCGGGGCGGCGGCCGGCGCGCGGTCGAGCACCTGGCTGTCCGCCGTCGCCGCGGCCGTCGTGGCGGTGGCCTTCCAGCCGGTGCGGGCGCGGGCGGCGCGGCTGGCCAACCGGGTGGTGTACGGGCGGCGGGCCACGCCCTACCAGGTGCTGTCCGACTTCGCCGGGCGGATCGGCGGCGCCTACTCGGTCGAGGACGTGCTACCTGACCTGGCCCGCGTGGTGGCGGCGGGCACCGGGGCGCGCCGCGTCGTGGTCTGGCTGACGGTCGGCGGCGAGCTGCGCGCCGTCGCTTCCACCGACCCGGCCCTGCCCGACGGCCTGCCCGACGCGGACGTCGTGGTCCCGGTGACCCGGGATGGCAGGCTGCTCGGCGCCATCGGCATCACCATGCCACGGGGCGAGCCGCTGCAGCCGGCCGGCCGGCAGCTGGTGGCGGACGTGGCCGCGCAAGCCGGCCTTGCGCTGGCCAACGTGGGCCTGGTCGAGGACCTGCGGGCCTCCCGCCAGCGCCTGGTGACCGCGCAAGACGAGGCGCGCCGCCGGCTGGAGCGGAACCTGCACGACGGCGCTCAGCAAGACCTGGTCTCCCTGGTGATCAAGGCAGGGCTGGCCGCCGAGCACTCCGCGGGCCTTCCTGAGGCGTGCCAGGCCCTGCACGAGCTCCGCCGCGACGCCACCGCGGCGCTGGAGAACCTGCGCGACCTCGCCCGTGGCATCTATCCGCCGAGGCTGGCCGACCTCGGCCTCGCCGCCGCCCTCGGCGCGCAAGCCAGCAGATCGGCACTCCCCGTCACGGTCGACGCCGCCGCACTCGGCCGGTTCCCCGAGGAGACCGAGGCCGCCGTCTACTTCTGCTGCATCGAGGCATTGGCGAACATCGCCAAGTACGCCGCCGCGTCCCGCGCGGCCATCACGCTGCGCGCCGCCAGTGGAACGCTCACCTTCTGCGTCGCGGACGACGGCTCCGGGTTCGACGCCGCCCGTACCCCGCTCGGCGCGGGCCTGCGGAACATGTCCGACCGCCTCTCCGCCCTTGGCGGCCACCTTGAGGTGACCTCAGCGCTGGGCCAGGGGACCACCATCACCGGCCGCCTCCCGGTACCCGTCATGGTGCCCTTAGCCTGGTTCGTCGAGTGCCGCGCCCGGGCCGTTGCCGACGACGCTGGCCGTCAGGGGTGTCACCGTCTCACCGGGCAAACGACAATGTCAATCATCAAAATAACTTATTGGCACCATATAGCACCTTAATAGGTTATCAGTGCGAATCGCGGCCGACCTGGTGGCCGCTGGCACCGGTGAGGAAATCAAGGTCGCAGCCCGTGTCGGCCTGCTGGACGTGCTGGGTGTAGAGCCAGGTCCAGCCGCGGGCGGCGGCGGGCGGCGGCGGGGCCCAGGCGGCCCGGCGGGCGGCGAGCTCGTCGTCGGAGACGTCGAGGGTGAGCGTGCGGGCCGGGACGTCGAGGGTAATCCAGTCGCCGGTGCGGACCAGGGCGAGGGTGCCACCGGCGGCGGCCTCCGGTGCAACGTGCAGCACCACGGTCCCGTAGGCGGTGCCGGACATCCGGCCGTCGCAGATCCGCACCATGTCACGGACGCCGCGCTTGAGGAGCTTGGCGGGCAACGGCACGTTGGCGGTTTCCGGCATGCCCGGGTAGCCCTTGGGGCCGCAGTAGCGGATGACCAGGACCGTGTCCTCGTCGGCGTCGAGGTCCGGGTCAGCGGCGACCGCGTGGTAGGCCTCCGGCGAGTCGAAGACGAGGGCACGGCCGCGGTGCTTGAGCAGGTGCGGCGAGGCGGCGGACTGCTTGATGACCGCGCCGTCCGGCGCCAGGTTGCCGCGCAGCACCGCGGTGCCGGTGCCGGCCGGCTGGAAGGGCTGGCCGAGTGCCATGATGACGTCGCGGTTCCAGCAGGGCGCGTCGCGCACGTTCTCCGAGACGGTTTGCCGGGTGACGGTGAGCGCGCCGCCGTGCAGCAGGCCGCCGAGCTCGCGCATGACCGCGGGCAGGCCGCCGGCGTAGCAGAAGTCCTCCATCAGGTACTTGCCGCTCGGCTGCAGGTTCACCAGGGTCGGCACGTCCCTGATGAGGGTGTCGAAGTCGTCGAGCTCGAGCGGGACGCCGAGGCGGCCGGCGATGGCCAGCAGGTGCACGACCGCGTTGGTCGACCCGCCGATCGCGGCGTTGACCCGGATGGCGTTCTCAAACGCCTCCCTGGTCATGATCTGGGCCGGGGTCACCTCGTGCTCGACCAGGTCGACGATGACCTGCCCGGCCCGCTGGGCCGTCTCGTAGCGCCGCGAGTCCACCGCCGGCCAGGACGCCGAGTACGGCAGTTGCATGCCGAGCGCCTCGGCCATCGACGCCATCGTGGACGCGGTGCCCATCGTCATGCAGTGCCCGTCGGAGCGCGACATGCATCCCTCGGCGAACGCGCACTCCTCCTGGGTCATCCGCCCGGCCAGCAGGTCCTCCTCCCAGCGCCACACCGCGGTGCCCGAGCCAACGTCGGTCCCCTGGTACTTGCCGTTCAGCTTCGGCCCGCCGGTGACCATGATCGCGGGCAGGCCCACGCTTGCGGCCGCCATCAGCAGGCCGGGCGTGGTCTTGTCGCAGCCGGACAGCAGCACCACCCCGTCCAGCGGGTTGGCCCTGATCAGCTCCTCGGCCTCCATGGCCAGCAGGTTGCGGTACAGCATCGCGGTGGGACGCAGCAGCGTCTCCCCCAGGGCCATCGCGGGGAACTCGAGCGGGAAGCCGCCCGCCTGCCACACGCCGCGCTTGACCGACTCGGCCACCCGGTGCAGGTGGACATTGCACGGCGCGAGCTCCGACCACGTGGTCGCGATCCCGATCACCGGCCGCCCGTCGAACACCTCGGAGGTGAACCCCTGGCTGCGCATCCACGACCGGTGGTTCATCCCCGCCCGCCCGGTCGCCGCGAACCACGCCGCGCTCCGCCTGCCTGAAGTCTGGGGCCTGCCTGAAGTCTGGGGCCTGCCTGTCGCCTGTGGCCTGCTCGTCGTCATGCTCCATATGTATAGCCGCGCGCCGACGCCGGGGAAGAGCCCGGGTCTACCGAACGGGCGCGGTGAAGACCCGGACGGCTCGATCCAGCCCGGCCAGGATGGGCGCGCACGCGGCAAGGCGGCCGCAGGCGCGCGGGCGCACCCGAGCTCGCTGGCGCCGGGGCGCGGCGCGCCGGCGGGGGCGTGTTTGTGGTACAACTCGGTTGTGGACCTGCTCACGACGTCTGTCGCGACGGTCGAGTCGGAGAGCGAACCGTACACGCTGGTTGAGCTTGTCGGAGAGGCCGACGTGACCAACAGCGACGCCCTGCGCGAAGTACTCGATGCCGAGGTGGCCAAGCAGCCGAGCACGCTCATCATCGACCTGTCCGGCCTGCGCTTCATGGATTCTTCCGCGCTGCACGTGCTCTTGCGGGCCAACCGGGCGATGGACCGCCAGGGGGGCGTGCTCGCACTCGCTGGCCCGCGCGAGCCGGTGGCGAAGATGCTCCGGCTGACCGCCGCTGACCAGCTCGTTCCCGTCTACCAGAGCGTGGCCGAGGCGAGCGCGGGATAAATTTCTCGCCGGGCGGTTTACCGGTGCCCCCGGAATGGATAAGATGTCCTTCAGTGGTGCCTACGACGCAGGCAGCATCCACGCCATTGCGGTGTGCGTGCTTGCGTAGGCCCACTTTTTTGTTGAAGCTCCGGCCTCCAACGGCTCGCCGTGATGGGTAACCCCGCGGTGAAAGAGGCTTCACATGAGGATCGCCCTAGTAGCACAGCACGCCACCCCCTTGACCACCGGCAACACGGCCGACCGCGGTCAGGCGGACGGGTCACGGTTGCGTGAACTGAGCCGGTCGCTGGCGAGCAACGGGCACCGGGTGACCGTCTACGCGCAGCGTCACGGTTCCACGCCAGAGCGGACCGAGCTTGAGCCCGGAGTCACCGTGGAGTACATCGGCCCCGCGGACGGCCGGGCCGACGACTTCGCCGAGGCCGACCTGCTCAGGCAGGTGCCAGAGTTCAGCCGCCCGCTGCACGAGCGGTGGCGCGCCGAGCGCCCCGACGTCGTGCACGCGGTGCGCTGGACCAGCGGCCTTGCCGCCCTTGCTGCCGCTCGCGACCTGCGGATCCCCGTCGTGCAGACGTTTGACTCCCTCGGCGTCGCCGAGCGCCGGCACCACGTGATGGCGCGCAGCGCCGGGGTGGAGCGCATCCGCCTTGAGCCCGCGATCGGCCGCAGCGCAAGCGCCGTGGTGGCCGGGAGCTCCGACGAGCAGACCGACCTGGCCAGGCTCGGCGTGCCGCGCCGGCACATCCGCGTGGTCCCGTGCGGCATCGACACCGACGAGTTCACTCCGGAGGGGCCGGTCGCCGAGCGCGGCACCCGGCCGCGGCTGGTCACCATCGCCGACCTGAGCGAGTACGACGCGCTCGCCAACCTGCTGCACGCGATATCCAAGGTGCCCGGCACCGACCTGGTGGTGGCCGGCGGGCCGCCGCGCGAGGAGCTCCGCAGCGACCTGAATTTCCGTCGGCTGGCCAAGCTGGCCGGCACCCTCGGCATATCCGGCCAGGTGGCGTTCGCCGGCCAGACCGGCCGGGCCGCGCTACCGCCGCTGCTGCGCTCCGCCGACCTGCTCGTCAACGTCAGCGAGTACGACCCGTCCGGCATCACCTCCATCCAGGCAATGGCGTGCGGCACCCCGGTCATCGCCTCCGCGGCCGGCGGCCAGGCCGACGCGGTGCTTGACGGCACCACCGGCATCGTCGTGCCGCCGGGCCGCCCGGCGCTGCTCGCGCAGCGGATCCGTCAGCTGCTCGGGCACCCGATGATGCTCGAGGCGTTCAGCGTCGCCGCCGCCGACCGGGCCCGGTCCCGCTACTCCTGGGACCGGATCGCGGTCGAGACCATCGCCGTCTACGACACCGCGCGGGACGCCGCCGCCCTGGCGGCCTAACCCCCACCCGCCCAGGCCCTGCCCCACCCGCCCAGGCCACCCCCGCCGCACCAGTCCCCGTGCCCGTCAGGCGCAACCACCCCGCGCGCCTGGCGGGCACGGACCATGTCACGGGCCGGAAGCGCGGGCCGCGCCGCGCTCACGTTTGGGCCGCCGGCACGCTTCTTGCTGTTATCAGACAGCGGGCGGGGCCGGGCAAAGATAGTGGACATTTAGCGACACCATGATGTACCCAAATGTCCACCATGATGGGCGGCCGGGAGGCGCAGGGCGCTTGTTGCTGTTATCTTCTTGGCGTTAGCCAGCGCTCCATGCAGGCGAGGAGTTCCTCGATGTCGATGGGCTTGGTGATGTAGTCGGTCGCGCCGGCGTCGATGCTCTTCTCGCGGTCGCCCTGCATGGCCCGGGCGGTGACCGTGATGACCGGCAGCCTGGTGTACTGCGGCATCCTGCGGATGGCCCTGGTGGTCTCGTAACCGTCCATCTGCGGCATCATCACGTCCATCAGCACCAGGTCGATGTCGCCCGCGGCGAGTTCCGCGATCGCCTTGCGGCCGTCCGTCGCCTGGACGACGGTCATGCCGTGCATCTCAAGGACGTCGGTGAGCACGAAGGAGTTGCGTGGGTCGTCGTCGACGACGAGCACCTTGTGGCCGCGCAGCACCTCGTGCGGCATGGCGGCGGGTACCGGGGCGATGTTGCCGTCGGCGGCCGACGGGATGCGCTGGTACGGGCCGCCGTGCTGACCAAGCGGCAGGTGCAGGCTGAAGGTGCTGCCGAGGCCGAGCTCGCTGCGCACCGTCACCTCGCCGCCGAGCCGGGCGGCGACCTCGCGGCAGATCGCCAGGCCGAGCCCGGTGCCGCCGTAGCGGCGGCTCGTGGTGCCATCGGCTTGCTGGAAGGCGGAGAAGATGCTGGTGAGGTTGTCCCGGCCGATGCCGATGCCGGTGTCGGCGACCGAGAACACGATCCACGAGTCGCTACCCGGCGGCCCGGCGGCGGTCTCGATGCGCAGCTCGACGTGACCGTGCTCGGTGAACTTCACCGCGTTGGACAGCAGGTTATAGAGGATCTGGCGCAGCCGCTGCTTGTCGGTGAACACGTCGGCGGGCACGCCGGGCCCGGTGCCGATGGTGAACGTGAGCCGCTTCTCCTCGGTCAGCGGGCCGAACACGCCGCGCAGGTCCTCGATGAGGCCCGCCAGGGCGAACCGCTCCGGGTTGATGTCCATCTTGCCCGCCTCGACCTTGGTCAGGTCGAGGATGTCGTTGATCAGCCGCAGCAGGTCCGAGCCGGATGAGTGAATGACGGTCGCGTACTCCACCTGCTTGAGCGTGAGGTTGCCGTTCGGGTTCTGCGCGAGCAGCCGGGCGAGCACCAGCAGGCTGTTCAGCGGGGTGCGCAGCTCGTGCGACATGTTCGCGAGGAACTGTGACTTGTACCGCGACGCCTGGTCGAGCTGCTTGGCGCGTTCCTCGATCTCCTGCCTGGCCTGCTCGATCTCCGCGTTCTTGGTCTCGATGTCCCGGTTCTGCGCGGCGAGCAGCGCCGCCTTGTCGGCCAGCTCGGCGTTGGACCGCTGCAGCTCCTGCTGCCGTGCCTGCAGCTCGGCGGTTAGCCGCTGCGACTGCTCGAGCAGCGCGTCGGTGCGCGCGTTGGCGATCATCGTGTTCACGTTGACGCCGATCGCCTCCATGAGCTGCTCGAGGAAGTCGCGGTGCACCTGGGTAAACGGCCACAGCGAGCCGGCCTCGATGACGCCGAGCACCTGGTCCTCGAACACGATCGGCACGATCATCACGTTCACCGGGCTGGACCCGACGATCGCCGAGGAGATCCGCGCGTAGCCGGCCGGGACCTCGTTGAGCACGATCGGCCGGCGCGTCTTGGCGACCTGGCCGATGAGCGACTCACCGACGAGCACCTGGTCGGGCACCTCACCGCCAGGCGGCAGCCCGTACCCGGCGATCAGCCGCAGCCGGGTCTCCTCCTCGCTGGCGTCGGCGAGGAAGAACGCGCCCTGCTGGCCGCCGACCAGCGGGATGAGCTCGTCCATGATCAGCTCGGCGACCACCTCGAGGTCCCGCTCGCCCTGCATCAGCCCGGCCACCCGCGCCAGGCTGGTCTGCAGCCAGCCCTGCTGCTGGTTGGCCTCGGTCGTCTCGCGCAGCGAGCGGACCATCGTGTTGATGTTGTCCTTGAGCTCGGAGACCTCGCCGGCCGCCTCCACGGAGATCGTCCTGGTCAGGTCGCCGGTGGCGACCGCGCTCGTCACCTCGGAGATCGCGCGGATCTGCCTGGTCAGCGCGCCGGCCAGCTCGTTGACGTTCTCCGTCAGCCGCTTCCAGGTGCCGGACACGCCCTCCACCTCGGCCTGGCCGCCGAGGCGGCCCTCCCGGCCCACCTCGCGGGCCACCCGGGTGAGCTCGACGGTGAACGAGGACAGCTGGTCGACCATCGTGTTGATCGTGGTCTTCAGCTCGAGGATCTCGCCGCGGGCGTCCACGTCGATCTTCTTCGTCAGGTCGCCCTTAGCGACCGCGGTGGTGACCTGGGCGATGTTCCGCACCTGGTTGGTCAGGTTGTTGGCCATCGAGTTGACGTTGTCGGTCAGGTCCTTCCAGGTGCCCGCCACGTTCGGCACCGTCGCCTGGCCGCCGAGCTGTCCCTCGGTGCCGACCTCGCGCGCCACCCGGGTCACCTCGCCGGCGAACGAGGAGAGCTGGTCGACCATCGTGTTGACGGTCTCCTTCAGCTCCAGGATCTCGCCGCGCGCGTCCACCCGGATCTTCTGGCTCAGGTCGCCCTTGGCGACCGCGGTGGTGACCTGGGCGATGTTCCGCACCTGGCTGGTCAGGTTGTTGGCCATCACGTTGACGTTGTCGGTCAGGTCCTTCCAGGTGCCTGACACCCCGGGCACGTTGGCCTGGCCGCCGAGTATGCCCTCGGTGCCGACCTCGCGGGCCACCCGGGTCACCTCGCCCGCGAACGCGGACAGCTGGTCAACCATCGTGTTGATGGTCTCCTTCAGCTCCAGGATCTCGCCGCGCGCGTCCACCCGGATCTTCTGGCTCAGGTCGCCCTTGGCGACCGCGGTGGTGACCTGGGCGATGCTGCGCACCTGGCTGGTCAGGTTGTTGGCCATGACGTTGACCGACTCGGTCAGGTCCTTCCACGTGCCGGACACGCCCTGCACGTCGGCCTGGCCGCCGAGGCGCCCCTCGGTGCCTACCTCGCGGGCCATCCGGGTGACCTCGCCGGCGAAGTCGGACAGCGTGTCGACCATCGTGTTGATGGTGTTCTTCAGCTCGAGGATCTCGCCGCGCGCGTCGACGGTGATCTTCTGGCTCAGGTCGCCCTTGGCGACGGCGGTGGTGACCTGGGCGATGTTGCGGACCTGGCTGGTCAGGTTGCCGGCCATGAAGTTCACCGAGTCGGTCAGGTCACGCCAGGTGCCGCCCACGCCCGGCACCTGGGCCTGGCCGCCGAGGCGGCCCTCCGTGCCCACCTCGCGGGCCATCCTGGTGACCTCGCCGGCGAACGCGGACAGCTGGTCCACCATGGTGTTCACGGTGTTCTTCAGCTCGAGGATCTCGCCGCGCGCGTCGACGGTGATCTTCTGGCTCAGGTCGCCCTTGGCGACGGCGGTGGTGACCTGGGCGATGTTGCGGACCTGGCTGGTCAGGTTGCCGGCCATGAAGTTCACCGAGTCGGTCAGGTCGCGCCAGGTGCCGCCCACGCCCGGTACCTCGGCCTGCCCGCCGAGCCGTCCCTCGGTGCCGACCTCGCGGGCCACCCGGGTGACCTCGCCGGCGAACGCGGACAGCGTGTCGACCATCCCGTTGATCGTGTCGGCGAGGGTGGCGACCTCACCCTTGGCCTCGACCGAGATCTTCTGGCTCAAGTCGCCCCGCGCCACCGCCGTGGTGACCTGGGCGATGGCCCGGACCTGGCCGGTGAGGTTGCCGGCCATCGCGTTGACGGAATCGGTCAGGTCCTTCCAGGTGCCCGCCACCGCGGGTACCTCGGCCTGGCCGCCGAGCTGGCCCTCGGTGCCCACCTCGCGGGCCACCCGGGTGACCTCCGCGGTGAACACGCCGAGCTGCTCGTTCATCGCGTTGAACACGGCCGCGATCTCGTTCATCAGCGGGTCCTGGCCCGCGGGCAGCCGGATGCTGAAGTCGCCGCCGCGAACCGCGGACAGCCCGGTGAGCAGCTGCTCCATCTGCTCCTGCTGCCCGGTCTTCGTCGCCACCGGCATCGCCGACCACCTCTTCGTCGCGGGTACCCGCCCTAGGCGGCGTGCCCGCCGACCGCGGGCACGCGCACTAGCGCACACGTGGTTACATCATGGCATTGTGCTACCGGCTCGTGGGGCGGCCCGGATTCAAAGCCGCGTGCGGGCGGCCCGGCCTTCGGGGCATCACGCGCACGTGCTGGACACAGGGTCGATGTACCGAACGGACAGGGAGCTTTTTAATTAACGCTTTCTGTACGGACATGACGCGGGGATTGTCGTTTAAGTCGTCGTCTCCGGGCGAGGTTAGGGTCTGTGTCGTATGGACGTGGTCAGCGCGCAGGGGGGCCGGTGAATCACGTCGTCCACTTTTACGGTGCGGATGACGAGCTGGCCGACAGCGTCGGCCGGTACCTGGCCGATGGCCTCAGGTCAGGGGAAGGCGTCGTGGTCGTGGCCACGGCACCGCACCGCCTGGCGTTCGAGGCGGTGCTCGCGCGCCACGGTCTTGACGCCGACGAGGAACGGCGGGCCGGCCGGCTGCTGACGGCGGACGCCTCCGGCCTGCTCGGCAGCTTCCTGGCCGACGGCCTGCTCGACCATGACCGGTTCGAGACGGCGGCGTCCGCGCTGATCGGGCGCGCCGCGGCCGGCGGTCGCCAGGTCCGCGTCTACGCCGAGATGGTGGCGCTGCTGTGGGACGCGGGGGACGTCGCGCTGGCCATCGAGCTCGAGGACCGGTGGAACGAGCTCGGCGCGCGCCAGCCGTTCTGCCTGCTGTGCGGGTACCCGGCCAGCGCCCTTGCCGAACCGGGCGCCGCGGGCCCGGCGCGGGACGTGTGCGGGCGGCACTCGGCGGTCGCGGATCAGCGGAGCTTCCCCGCGGAGCGGAACTCGGTGCGGGCGGCCAGGCACTACGTGACGCGACTGCTCGGCGATGGGCCCGATGAGGCGACCGCCTACGACACGGCGATCGTCACCACGGAGCTCGCCGCCAACGCGGTGCTGCACGCCCGCTCCACGTTCACCCTGACCGTCTCCAGGTCGGCGGGGATAACCAGGATCGCGGTGCGGGACGGCACCCCGGTTGAGCTGCCTGCCACCACGGGGCCGCAGGCCACGGGCGAGGGCGTTCCGTTCCAGGTCATGCGGGGCCACGGGCTCAGCGTGGTGGCGCAACTCGCCAGCCGGTGGGCCGTTGAGCCGCTGCCCGACGGGAAGGTCGTCTGGGCCGAGCTGCGGGCGCCGGGGCAAGAGGCCTGATCACGGCAGTTCGCGCCCGGGCGGGGCGAGGGCCGACCAGGGCAGGGTGACTTCGCCGAGCCGCCAGCGCCCGGGGCCGCCGCACGGCGGCCGGCGGAGCACTGGCCAGGCCGCGGACAGGGACGCGACTGCCTGTCGCCAGCGCTGCCGCGGGCCAAAGGCGGAGTACGGCGCGGCCCGGTCCCAGGCCTGGTCGAAGTCGCGCAGGAACCGGTGCACCGGCTCACCGGGCACGTTCCGGTGGATCAGCGCCTTCGGCAGCCGCTCGGCCAGGTCGGACGGGCGGTCGAGCGACGCGAGCCGCGCGGCGAAGGTGATGAGCGGCTCGCTGACGGCGTCCGGCCCGCTGGCTTGCGTGGTGCGCGGCGGCGCGGGCAGGGTGACCCAGACGGCGCGCCGGCCGATCTCGTCGCAGGTTCCCTCGACCAGGACGCCGCCGGGGGCCAGGCCGGCCCGCAGCCGGGACCATGCGGTCCAGGTCCGCTCCTCCGGGTACTGGCGCAGCACGTTGAACGCGCGGACGAGCGCCGGCCTGCGCGGTAGCGGCAGCTCGAACCCGCCCGCGGCGAACGACAGCCCGGGCAGCTCGTCGCCGGCCGCGCGCAGCGCGGCGAGCTCACGGCGGGCCGCCGCGACCCGGCTCGAGTCGATTTCCAGTCCGGTGACCTCGGCGTCCGGCGCCACGGCGCGGACCCGCCGGTACAGCTCGAGGGTGGTCACCGGCGAGGCACCGAAGCCCAGGTCGACGACCAGCGGGCGCTCGCCCGCGCGGAGCACCGGGCGCAGCGCCTGCGTGATCCACCGGTCCACCCGCCGCAGCCTGCTGGGATTCGTGGTGCCCCTGGTGATCTCCCCGTCCGGCCGCACGCCGCAACCCTAACCCTGCGGGCCGGCGCGGGCCAGGACCGGCGCCTGGGTCGCGTTCGGTACGGCCGCGCTCCACCCAGGCGGCGACCTGCGCGCGGGAGCGGACCCCTAGTTTCGTCATGATGTGCTCGGCATGCGCGTCGGCGGTCCGCCGGGCGATGCCGAGCCTGACCGCGATCTCCTGGTTGGTGAGCCCCTCGGTGATCAGCTCACTGACCTGGCCCTCGCGCGGGGTGAGCGCCCTGCTTCCCGGCCGCACCGCCAGGCCGGCGGCCCGGTCGGGCAGCGGCACGGCCGAGGCGGCAAGCAGGGCGATCTTGACGACTTCCGCCTCGGCCAGCGCCCGGCCGAACGCCTGAAGTTCGAGGAACCGGGGGCCGAGCGATTCCCGCGCGCCGGCTACCGCGCGATGGTACGCATCGGCCCAGTGGCGCTGCCAGGTCGGCGATGTCGTCTCCTCGATCGCGGCCGCTCCGGCGAAGAGCACGATGGCCCGGGCGGCGTTCCCCGTCGCGGCGTCGGCGATGCCGATGACCTTCAGGTTGACCGCGATGGCCGGGCGGTTTTTCAGCGCCACCCGGGCAGCGAGGCTTTCCGCCTCGGCCACGCGTGCCTTCTGGTAGTCGCCGCGGGCCAGGTGAACGTGCGCGAGCACCGACGCGCACTCACCGGTGAACCACCGGTCGTTGCGGTCGCGCGCGTGGTCAAGGGCACGTTCGAGCGCGGCCGCGGCCGCGTCGAGCTGGCCGGCGCCGAACGCGACCACGCCGCGCGCCATCCTGGCGTGCGCCACGGCCAGCGGGTGGCGCGCCTCGGTGGCCTGGCTGAGCGACTGGTCGGCCAGTTTCCCCGCCGCGGCCAGGTCGCCGCGCAGGAACGCGGCGTAGGTCAGCAGCTCGGACGCGTTGGCGGCGCCCCGCGGGTCGCCGAGCTGAGCGGCGATCCGGGCGGCGGCGCGCGCGTGCCGCTCGATAGCGTCCGCGTCTTCCCGGCTGACCGCCAGGCCGGCCAGCTCGATCAGCGCGTACAGCCGCGCGCGCGTCGGCTCGGGCGACGCGGCGCCGAGCAGCGAGCCGAACAGGTCCGTGGCCTCACTCGGCAGGCCGCGCATGTCCCAGTACCGCCGCATCGCGGCGGCCAGCCGCAGGCCGAGGTCGGCGTCGCCGGCCTGCGACCGGCTCCACGCCAGCGCCGCCCGGAGGTTGGCAATCTCGGCTTCAAGTGCGTCGAGCCAGGTCAGCTGCTCCGCGTTCTCGAACTTGGCGGCGCCGTCTTCGGCCCACCCGGCCAGCCACATCGCATGCCGGCTGGCCGCATCGTCCAGCCCGCCTGCCGCGGCCAGGCGCTCCCTGGCGTAGCTGCGCACGGGCTCAAGCAGCCGCAGCCGCTCCGCACCGCCCGGCGGCTGGTAGCGCGCAACGAGATTCGCGTCGGTGAGGACACCGATCGCCTGGTCAACAGCGGCCGCGGGCCAGGGATCCGGCGCGGCGACCGCGCGCGCCGCGGCCGCGCTGAACCCGCCGGCGAAGATCCCGAGCCGGATGAAGACCGCTTGCGTAACCGGGTCGAGCAGGTGGTAGCTCCAGTCAAGCACCGCGCGCAGGCTCCGGTGCCGCTGCGGCAGGTCACGGTTGCCTGGCCCCGGGAGGTCGGGCAGCGCGTCGAGCCGGGCGAGCAGGTCCGCCGGCGAGAGCGGCCGCCCGTGCGCGGCCGCCAGTTCAAGCGCGAGCGGCAGGCCGTCAAGCCGGACGCAGATCTCCGCGACCGCGTGCGCCTGCGCCGCGGTGAGCCGGAAGGCGGGGCTAGCGGCCGACCAGCGGGCGACGAACAGGCGGACCGAGGGGACTCGCGCCAGGGCCGCGGGCGCCGGGAGGCGGGTCAGGTCGGGTACCCGCAACGGCGGCACGGCGAACCTGCGCTCCGCCTTGATCCGCAGCGGCTCCCGGCTCGTGGCCAGCACGGTGACCCGCGGGCAGTGCGTGACGAGCGCGGCGATGAAGTCGGCGCTCGCGGCGGCCACGTGCTCGCAGTTGTCGGCGAGCAGCACCATGTCGCTGGCCCGCAGGGCCTGGGTCACCGTTCGCGCCAGCGGCTCGCCGGCCGCCTCCCGCACGCCGATCGCCGCCGCGAAGGCCGCCGATACCGCCCCGGCCGGCGCGCCGGCCGGGAGATGCGCCAGTTCGACCAGGCAGGCCCCGTCGCCGCGCCGGGCGGCGGCCTTCGGCAGCGCGGCCAGTGCCAGCGCCGTCTTGCCCGCGCCGCCCGCCCCGGTCAGCGTGACCAGCCGGACCGCCGGCTCGCCGAGCAGCGCGGAAAGCGCCGCCAGCTCCCGGTCCCGGCCGATCAGCTCGGCCGCCGGGGCAGGCAGCGCGGCCGGCCGGCGGCCGGCCGCGGCCCGGTCGTCCAGGTGATCAAGTGCCAGCCGGACCAGCACCGGGTTGCTGATCGCGCGCTCGCCGCGTTCCCAGCGGGCGAGCGTGGTCGGCGTGACGCCCAGCTCGGCAGCAAGCTGCCGCTGCGACATCCCGAGGCCGAGCCGCCTGTCCCGCAACTCGGCAGCAGAAAGCCCCGCGCCCACGAGCCACTCCCCTTCGGCCTGCCAGTACCAGCGGTATACCGATGGTGACATCAGTGCCCGTTCCCTGCCCAGTGCCGCAGCCCGTTCCTTTATCGGGCAATGCACCGATGCTGCCCGGGCCGCGAGGGCCTACCGTCGGCGTGCCGCCACAGTCCGACGAGGTCAGGAGCGAAGACAATGACAGAACCGTCCATCGTCACCGACGGCGGGATCAACCCGCCGCCGCTCACGGGGAGCCTGTGGCACACCATCAGGACCGGACCCACCACGGACGGCGCCTGGCAGCCACTCGACGAGCTGAACGTCGTGATCCCCGTCGCCGGCCCGGCCGCGGCGGTGGCCGGCGCCTGCGACCAGGCCGCCGGTGAGGCCCAGTACATCTACACCACCGGCGGCGGCACTAGCTTGTGGCACACCATCAGGTACTACGGCGGCGGGTGGCAGCAGCCCGGCCTGGTGAACAACCAGATTCACATCCCCGGCCCGGTCGCGGCGGTCGCGGGCGCCGGCGACGGGGTACCCCTCGAGACCCAGTACATGTTCACCACCGACGACGGGAGGCTGTGGCACACCATCCGGCAAGCCGACGGCACGTGGACGCCGACGGGCTCGGTGAACAGCCAGATCCCCATCCCCGGCCCGGTCGCGGCCATCGCGGCAGCCGGCGACGGGGTGCTCGGTGAGACCCAGTTCCTGTACACCACCGGCGGCGGCGCGAGCCTGTGGCACACCATCAGGTACGCCGACGGCGGCTGGGCCACGCCCGACCTGCTGAACGACAAGTTCAACATCCCCAACCCAGTCACGGCGGTCAGCGCAAGCGGCGACGGGCTGCCCGGCGAGGCCCAGTTCGTGATCGTCTTCGGCGGGATGCTGTGGCATACCATCCGGACGGCCGCAGCCAGCAACAACTGGACCGGGCTTGGCTGCGTGAACCACCAGTTCCAGCCGAACATGCCCGCCCAGCCTCCGGTCCAGGCGGTCGCGGCCGCCTACGACTACACGTCGGGCGAAGTTCAGTTCATCTTCTCCAAGAATGACGGGAGCGCGTGGCACACCGCCAGGAACAGCGACGGCGGCTGGGAACCGCTCGACAACCTGGACCGCCTGCTGAACATCCCCGGCCCGGTCACGGCCCTCACGGCCACGGGCGACGGGCTGGACGCCGAGGCTCAGTTCATGCTCATCCTCGGTCCCCGGCAACCTTGAGCGGCGGCAACCTTGACCACGGGCCGGAAACCTAGGGCGGGCCGGCGCGTCGTGATAGACACGGGGCATGACCGCCTACCCGGTGCCCGACCTGGCCGACGTGCTCGGGGCGCGGCAGCGCATCGCGCCCTACCTGCGGCCGACGCCGCTTTACCGCTATCCCGCGCTCGACGCCCTCACCGGGGCGGCGCTGTGGGTCAAGCACGAGAACCACCAGCCGGTGGGCGCGTTCAAGGTGCGCGGCGGGGTGAACCTGGTCAGCCGGCTGAGCGCGGACGAGCGGGACCGCGGCGTCATCGCCGCCTCAACCGGCAACCACGGCCAGTCGGTGGCCTACGCGGCGGACCTGTTCGGCGTGCGGGCGGTGATCTGCGTGCCCGAGCACGCCAACCCGGTGAAGGTCGAGTCGATGCGGGCGCTCGGCGCCGAGGTGGTCTTTCACGGCCGTGACTTCGACGCCGCCCGCGAGCACTGCGAGCAGCTGGCCGCGCGGCACGGGTACCGGTACATCCACTCGGGAAACGAGCCCGACCTCATCGCTGGAGTGGCCACCGGCACGCTGGAGATCCTCGAGGCGCGGCCGGATACCGAGGTGATCGTGGTCCCGGTCGGCGGCGGCAGCGGGGCGGCGGGGGCCTGCGTAGCGGCCAAGGCCGTACGACCGTCGGTTGAGGTGATCGGCGTGCAGTCGCAGGCGGCGCCGGCCGCGTTCCGCTCCTGGCAGGCGGGCACCCTGGTCGCGGCGGGCAACAGCACGTTCGCGGAGGGACTGGCCACCGGGACCGCGTTCCAGCTGCCGCAGCTGATCATGCGCGAGCAGCTTGACGACTTCGTGCTTGTCTCGGATGACGCGCTGAAGGCCGCGACGCGGCTGATGATCGAAAAGACGCGCAACCTGGTCGAGCCGGCCGGCGCGGCCGCCCTCGCCGCGGTACTCGCCGCCCCCGGCCGTTTCGCCGGCCGCACGGTGGCCGTCGTCTGCAGCGGCGGCAACCTCAGCCCGGCTCAGCTGACGGCGCTATGGCGGGACGAGCCCGCCTGACGGCGCGCCGTCAGCAGGCAGGTCCCGTTCGAGCAGGCCGGTGGGCGTGTCGTGGTTTTCCCCGCCCGGGACGGGTAGCGTGTGTGTGATGTCCGGGCCGGACAACTGGGTGGCACGCAGATTGCCCTGCGGCCCCCGGCGCACCAGGACGCAGGGAGGCGATCAGTATCACCACCACCACCGGGGCTGGCCGGCGGTTCGCCCGTGCCGTGCGCGCTGACGGTGTCGGCTGACGCCCCGCTGACGCAACCGTCCCGTCCAGGCAGCGACGCGGACGGCACGGTCGTGCTTGACCGGGAGATCCGGGCGGCCACTCTTTCCGCGCTGCGCGAGGCGGTACTCGGCTGCGCGTCGGCCGCGGGCCTGTCACGGGACCGGAGCCTCGACGTGATGCTGGCGGCCCATGAGCTGGCCGCCAACGTTATCCGGCATGGCTCGGGCCGGGGACGGCTGCTTCTGCGGGTCACCGCGCGAGCCCTGTCCTGCCAGGTCAGCGACGCGCAAGCGACAGCAAAGGCGGGCCTCGACGCTGCATACGAGGCGGACGGGACGGCCGCACCCGCGGCTGGATGGCCGGCCGAGCACGGCCACGGCCTGTGGCTGGTCCGCAAGACCGCCGACCGGGTGCAGGTGGCGGCAGGCCCGGCCGGCTCGGTCGTCTCCATCGCCTTCAACCTGCCCGCGGCCGCGGCCAGGTTAGAGTATGCGGACCGCGACGAGGCAGGCGTCGTCGCCGGTGTCTGAGATGGCGCTGCCGAGGATGCGGTCGGCGGTGGCTGACACGCTGGCGGCCGACGACTCGGCGGATGACGGGTGAGGCACTGACGCGGCCGGGGATGAGATGCCTGCTGCTGGCGGGCCAGGGGCGGGGGGCACGGCCGCGTCGGTCAGGTCGCGCAAGGCGTCGCTGATCGAGCCGGCCCGGCGCTCGATCAGGCCGTCGGTGAACAGCAGCAGCGTGTCGCCGCCGTGCATCTGGAGGGTGGCCTCCTCGTACTCGGCGTCCGGGTCGAGGCCGAGCAGGACGCCGTCGGGCAGCGGCAGCATCTCCGACGCGCCGTCGCGGACCAGGATCGGCGGGAGGTGGCCGGCCCTGGCCCAGCGCAGTATCCGGGTCTCCGGGTCGTAGCGGCCGCAGACGACGGTGCC
This sequence comes from uncultured Streptosporangiaceae bacterium, assembly GCA_964581815.1. Taxonomy (GTDB): domain Bacteria; phylum Actinomycetota; class Actinomycetes; order Streptosporangiales; family Streptosporangiaceae; genus Trebonia. The sequence goes on from CAZORE010000043.1 coordinate 35,809, forward strand.
CGCGATGCCCTCGGTCAGGTGGCAGGCCGCGTAGTTGAGGTACCTGAGCAGGTCGGCGGGGCCCGCGCCGGTCGCGGCGAGGCCGCGCAGCGCGTTGCGCGCGGCGACCATCCCGGTCACCGCGTCGATGCCGTGCCCGGTGATGTCGCCCACCACGAGCAGCAGCTCCTGGCCTGCCCGATACGCTGGCTTCGTTCCATCGGGCAGGCCCTCGGGGGGTACGGGCCAGGGGGTCCGGGGGGGTGCCCCCGGGGAAGCGGAGTGTCCCCCCGAGGGATTACTGGGCAGCAGCAGCGCGTCGTACCAGTCGCCGGCCACCAGGCGGCCCTGCTCGGCCGGCCGGTAGCGCACCGCGACCTCGACTCCCGCCGTCTCCACCAGCGGCTCGTCCTCCGGCATGATGGCCCGCTGCAGCCGCAGCGCGAGTAGCTGCTCCTGCTCGGCGCGCTGCTCGCTGTCGGCGAGCTGGTCCTGAGTCGCGGCCAGCGCCACCTGGGTGTGGTAGTGCGCGGACACGTCCTGGAACGCGCCGCGCAGCCCCACGACCTCGTCCGCGGCGAGCACCGGCTCGGCGACGACGCGGATCTGCCTGATGGCCGTGTCGCCGGGGCGGACGAGCCGGAAGACCACGACGGCGGGCTCGCGGCGGTGCAGCAGGGACTGCTGGAACCGCTTCACGAGCGCCCGGTCGGCGGCCATCACGAAGCTGTGCAGGCTGGCGACCGGTATCGCCGCCGCGTGCCGTGGATCGAGGCCGAACAGGGCGAACGCGGACTCGGTCCAGCGGACCGCGCCGGCCGCCAGGTCCTCCTCCCAGGCGCCGATCCGGCCCAGCCGCTGCACGTGGTCGAGCATGCCGCCGAGCCGCTCCGCCTCACCGAGCACCCGCCAGGTGAAGGCCACGCCGGCGAAGAAGGGCGCCGCGTGCACCCCCGCGACCTGGACGGTGTCCGCGACGCCGGTCAGCGTGCTCGCAGTGCCGGGCGGCAGGTGCTCAGCGCGGCCGCTCGACAGCACCCGTTCCGCCACGGCGAACAGGCCGTCCCCGGATCCCGACGCCGGGTATGCCTCAAGCAGGGTCAGCCCGGCGAGTTCGGCCCGCGGCCGGCCGGCCGGGTCCACGTACCCGGTGCCCACGTGGACCATGCGAAAATCGGTCACGGTGCCGCCCGGGCCCCACAGCGGCCTGACCACGAGCACGGACTCGCGCAGCTCGTCGAGCGCCGTCCATATCCCCGGCGACAGCGCCGTCGACCCCACGGGCCCGAAGGACAGGCGCAGCCCGAGCACCTCGGTGAACCCGGCGAGCACGGCGGACGCCGAGGCCCTGGTGCTCACGTCGAACACGCCGCGGCTGGCCGGCCACCAGGCCTCGGCCACGCCGAGCAGGATCCCTGACCGGGCCCGCAGGCCGAGCAGCGCGCGGGCGGCGCCACGCCCCCACGGCGCCATGGCAGGCGCGGGGTCAGCCGCGGGCATCCCGGCCGGCCACCACAGGTCGTCCCCGGTGGCGACCACCCGCTGCTCCGGGCAGTCGAACTGCGGCGGCAGCCGCCGCCAGCGGCTCGCCTCGGTGCCGCTGAGCCCGTCCTCGCCGTACAGCTCGAGCGCACCGTCGGCGTCGAGCAGCCACACCGCGGCCGCGGCGGCGCCGAACCGGGTCCGCAGCTGCGCGGCGAGCGCCCCGACGAGCTCCGCGCCGTCCTTCGCCCGCTCGGCCGCCGCGATAGCGAGCACGTCGTCCGCCGGCCCGAGCAGCGTCCCTGGCTGGGGCGGCGCATCCTCGGCGAGCACCGCGGCGGCCATCTCCAGCTGCGGCAGCCCCGCGGCGGCGGCCATGTCCGCGAGCTGGCGAGCGGCCTCGGCAAGGGACAGGCCCAGCCGTTCCATGAGCACGCCCCTGGCGGTCGCGACGACCACCGCCGCCTCGCCATCGGCCCTGGCCCGGGCGAGCTCGCGCCGCTGCCGCTCAACGACCGCGGACAGCCTGGGCACGTCCTCGCCGTCTGCCACAAGCATCGCCTCCGTCACGGGCGGCCGCGCCTTGACGCGCGCGCGCCGTTCCGCGTTACGTTGCGACGCACGTTCGAATGCGACCCGTCCGCGTATTGCCCAGCGTCATTAGAAATGATAACACCCGAGGGAGGCAGGCGCATTCGTTCTGGATAATTCAAATTCAAATTCCCATGCGGCCGCGGCTCGCGGTGACAGCGGACTATATCCACTGTCCAGGCACGTCGGCCCGTCAGAAAACGACTATCGTATAACGGTCACTTCAAACGTGATCGTACGCGGCGGTCAGGGAAGCGGGAGAGTGGATGACAGACGTTGACCATGAGCGGCCACGTCTTGACCGGGCCGCACTTGAGCAACTGCTTGCTGGGCTCACCGCGGTGCGCGGCGGCGACTTCAGCACCCGGCTCGCGCTCACCGGCGACCCGCTGGTCGACGAGATCGCGGCCGTGTTCAACCGGATGGTCGACCAGCTCGACCAGTTCACCTCCGAGGTCACCCGGGTCGCCCGCGAGGTCGGCACCGACGGTAAGCTCGGCGGCCAGGCCAGCGTGCCCGGGGTGTCAGGCACCTGGAAGGACCTCACCGAGTCCGTGAACGCGATGGCCGGGAACCTGACCTGGCAGGTGCGGAACATCGCGCAGGTCGCCACCGCGGTGGCCAAGGGCGACCTGACCAGGAAGATCGACGTGGACGCGCGCGGTGAGATCCTCGAGCTGAAGACCACGCTGAACACGATGGTCGACCAGCTGTCCGCCTTCGCCGACGAGGTCACCCGGGTGGCCCGCGAGGTGGGCACCCAGGGCAACCTCGGCGGCCAGGCGACCGTGCACGGGGTGTCGGGGACATGGAAGGACCTGACCGACAACGTCAACTCGATGGCCAACAACCTGACCGGCCAGGTGCGGAACATCGCGCAGGTGACGACCGCGGTCGCACAGGGCGACCTGACCAAGAAGATCGACGTGGACGCGAGCGGCGAGATCCTCGAGCTGAAGACCACCATCAACACGATGGTCGACCAGCTGTCCTCGTTCGCCGCCGAGGTCACCCGGGTGGCCCGCGAGGTGGGCCGGGAGGGCAAGCTCGGCGGCCAGGCCGAGGTGGAGGGCGTGTCCGGCACCTGGAAGCGGCTGACGGAGAACGTCAACGAGCTGTCAGGAACGCTGACCCGCCAGGTGCGGGCCATCTCGGAGGTGACCAGCTCGGTCGCGGCGGGTGACCTGACGCGGAACATCTCCGTCGAGGCCGAGGGCGAGGTCGCCGAGCTCAAGGACAGCATCAACGCCATGGTGCGGTCGCTGCGCGAGACCGTGCAGGCGTCGCGCGACCAGGACTGGCTCAAGACCAACCTGGCGAGCATCGGATCTATGCTGCAGGGGCACCGTGACCTCGAGGTCGTCGCCGAGCTGATCATGGAGGAGCTCGCGCCGCTGCTCGGCGCGCAGCACGGTACCTTCTTCCTGGCCGAGGACCACGGCGGCGAGCGGCGACTGCGGCTGATCGCCGGGTACGGGCTGCGGGCCGACAAGGACGCGCCCATCCAGTACCGGATCGGCCAGTCGCTCATCGGCCAGGTCGCCAAGAGCAAGCGGCCGATCGTGGTCGACGACATCCCGCAGGGGTACATCAAGATCTCCTCGGGCCTCGGCGAGGCGCAGCCCGCCAACCTGGCGATCATGCCCATCCTGTTCGAGGACCAGGTGCTCGGCGTGGTGGAACTCGCCTCGTTCACCAAGTTCACCGCGATCCAGATCGCGTTCCTCGAGCAGCTCGCCGAGACCCTCGGAGTCAGCGTCAACGCGATCATCGCCAGCTCACGGACGGACGCGCTGCTCAAGGAGTCGCAGCGGCTGACCGCCGAGCTGCAGGCGCGCTCGTCTGAGCTGCAGGCGCGCTCGGAGGAACTGCAGGAGTCCAACGCCGACCTGGAGGACAAGGCGGCGCTGCTCGCCGCGCAGAAGCAGGACATCGAGGCGAAGAACTCCGAGATCGAGCGGGCCAGGGAGGAGATCGAGGAGCGGGCCAGGCAGCTCGCCCTCGCCTCGCAGTACAAGTCGCAGTTCCTCGCGAACATGTCGCATGAGCTGCGCACCCCGCTGAACAGCCTGCTGATCCTCGCCCGGCTGCTCGCGCAGAACCCTGGGCGCAACCTCACCGTCAAGCAGGTCGAGTACGCGAACGTCATCCACTCGGCGGGCTCGGACCTCCTCCAGCTCATCAACGACATCCTCGACCTGTCGAAGGTGGAGGCCGGGCGGATGGACGTGCGCGCCGAGCGGTTCGCGCTCGCCGCGCTGCTCGAGGACATCCAGGCCACGTTCCGCCCGCTGACCGCGGAGAAGGGCCTCGACTTTGAGGTGCGGGTCGCGGGCACCGCGCCTGATGAGCTGGTCACCGACCGGCAGCGGCTGCGCCAGGTGCTCGGCAACCTGGTGTCCAATGCGGTCAAGTTCACCGAGCGGGGCCAGGTGACCCTGCGGGTGGCCGGCGGCGGCCAGGGACACGTGGACGAGGAAGGCAGCGGGGACAGCACGTGGGCGGCGTTCTCCGTCACCGACACCGGGATCGGCATAGCGCCGGAGAACCTCGCGGCGATCTTCGGCGCGTTCCAGCAGGGCGACGGGACGCTGAGCCGCCGCTACGGCGGTACCGGCCTCGGGCTGTCGATCGCGAGCGAGGTCAGCGCGCTGCTCGGCGGCTCGATCAGCGCCACGAGCGACCTGGGTCACGGCAGCACGTTCACGCTGACCGTGCCCGCTGAGCTGGCCGACATCCCGGCGTCCCCGCTGGCACCGGACTCGGTGTTCCCGGCGACGGCGCTCTCCGAGTTCGACGACGCGCCCGTCCGCGGCAGGCCGCCCGCGAACCAGGTGATCGCGGTGACGGCAGCGGACGAGGCCGGCGGCGCCGTTGCCGGCGAGGGGCACGGAGCGGGCAAGCTCGCCAGGCCCGATCGGAACGGCGCCGCTGGCCCGCCCGGGTCCCAGGACCGGC
>CAZORE010000043.1:40918-42907 GCA_964581815.1 uncultured Streptosporangiaceae bacterium
CTCGCCAGGCCCGATCGGAACGGCGCCGCTGGCCCGCCCGGGTCCCAGGACCGGCAGGTCATGGTCTTCGAGCCGGCGGGCGGCGGGCTGCTGACCCTGCTCGCCCACAGCGCGGTTTCCGATCTGGCGCCGCTCGACGCGACCGTCCGGGTCAGTACCGCCACGGCGCCGGGCCAGGCGGCCGCCATGCTCGCCGCCGAGCCGTTCTGGTGCGTGGTGGTGGACCTGGGCATGCCGGCCGCCCTTGAGTTCCTCGACCAGGTCAGGGAGAAGCCGGAACTGCGGGAGATCCCGGTCCTCGCGCACACCGCGGGACGGCAGGATGATGGCGTGCACGCCGGCTACCCGTCGCTTGAGCTGCTGCCGTCGCTTGACGACCTGCGCGAGCGGATCACGCTGCACCTGTCCGCCCCGAAGCCGGGCCAGGTGCCGCCGCTCGTCGCCGACCCGCCCGCCCCGGCGGGCCATCTGGTGACCGCGCCGAGCAAGCTCACGGCGCTCCCCGACCACCCCGGCCTGAGCGGCAAGCACGTCCTGGTGATCGACGACGACGCCCGGAACGTCTTCGCGATCACCAGCACGCTTGAGCTGCACGGGCTGCTGGTGTCGCAGGCGAGCGACGGCCGTGGCGGCATCGAGGCGCTGAGCGCCGCGCCGGAGATCGACCTCATCCTGATGGACGTCATGATGCCGGGCATGGACGGGTACGCGACGATGTCCGCGATCAGGCAGATGCCGCGGTTCGGGCGGCTGCCCATCATCGCCGTCACCGCGCGCGCCATGCCGGGCGACCGTGAGAAGAGCCTGGCCGCGGGGGCCAACGACTACGTGACCAAGCCGGTGGACACCGACGAGCTGCTGAGCTGCATGGAGCGCTGGCTGTCCAAGGACTGATGGCGGAATGACGCGAGATCGAGACGTAATCGCACCGTGACCCGCGTGCTGGCGACCCCAGGTACCCCGTGAGGCGCATACTTATACGCATGCCAGACGACTGGGGCGAAGACGCGACGCGCCGGGCCAAGGCCGCCCTCATCACCACCACGGTGCCCAACGCGGCCCGCGTCGCCGACTACCTGTCCGGCGGGCAGAGCAACTTCGAGGCGGACCGCAAGGCGGCGCGGGCGCTCGCGGCGATGGCGCCGTCCATCACCTCCATCCCGCCCGCGGTGCTCGCGTTCCAGCAGCGCGCGCTGAAGTTCCTGGTCACCGAGGCGGGGATCACGCAGTTCATGGACATCGGGATGGGCCTGCCCCTGGTCGGCGCAACCCACCAGGTCGCCCAGTCGCTCCTGCCCGAGGCCCGCGTCGTCTACGTGGACAACGACCCGATGGTGCTCTCGCACGCCCGGGCGCTGCTGAAGTCCGCGCCAGGCGGGGCCGTCGGCTACGTCGACGCGGACGTGCGCGACAGTGACGCCATCGTGGCGGGCGCGCGGGAGACCCTGGACCTTGACCGGCCGACGGCGGTACTGCTCTTGTTCACCCTCGGCTACGTGCCGGACCCCGCGCAGGCGGCCGCGGTGGTGTCGTCGCTGGCGGCGGCCATGCCGCCGGGCAGCTATGTCGCGATCTACCACCTGGCCAGCGACCTGGACCCGGCGCTGCGGGAAGCGAGCAGGGAGTGGAACAAGGTCATGCCCGCGCAGCCCCTCACGCCGCGCACCCGCGCGGAGATCGCCGACCTCGCGGCCGGACTCGAGCAGGTACCGCCCGGCCTCGTGCCCATCACCGAATGGCGCCCCGCCCCCGACGACCCTCAGTTCGATCACGTGGTGCCGCTGTACGCCGTGGTGGCCCGCACGACATAGCCGGGCCCGCCGACCGCGCGTGGCGCTTAGCGATTAGCCCGCTGGGCGCGTAGCGTCTTACCGTCATGACGTACGCGACGGTCGGCGACCAGCAGCTCTACTACGAGGTCCATGGCAGCGGCAGGCCGCTGGTGCTGCTGCACGGCGGCCTGCTGACCATCGGCCTGTCCTTCGGGCC
>CAZORE010000043.1:43007-49871 GCA_964581815.1 uncultured Streptosporangiaceae bacterium
GGCCGCTGGTGCTGCTGCACGGCGGCCTGCTGACCATCGGCCTGTCCTTCGGGCCGCTGCTCGGCCCGCTCGCGGCGGCCAGGCAGGTGATCGCGGTGGAGTTTCAGGGCCACGGGCATACCGCCGACACCGACCGCCCGATGACGATCGCCGCGCTGGCCGGCGATGTGGTCGAGCTGCTCGACCAGCTGAAGATCGCGCAGGCCGACCTGTTCGGCTTCAGCCTTGGCGGCCTGGTGGCGTCCGAGGTCGCGTTCCTGGCACCGGAACTGGTCGGCAAGATGATCGTCGCCTCCGCGAATCCGCATCGCCCGCCGGGCCGGGAGAGCGTGCCGGTCGACCCCGCGCTCCTGCCGACGCGGGCCGACTTCGAGGCGATGCGCGAGGCCAACCTAGCGGTCGCCCCCGACCCCGGGCACTTCGAGAAGTTCGCCGGACGGACGGCGGCGATGGTGCACGAGGTACCCGGACGGACCGCCGAGGAGCTGCGGTCGGTGCGGACGCCGGCCCTGCTTGTCTTCGGTGACCGCGACTTCACGCCGCTGTCCGACGCGGTGGAGCTGTACGGGCTGCTGCCCGATGCGCGGCTCGCGGTGCTGCCCGGCACCACCCACATGGACGTGATGCGGCGGCCCGATGAGCTGCATCCGATCGTCACGCGCTTCCTAGATGCCCGCTAGTGGGTGTCTGCGCTGGCCACCGGGGCGCAGAAGTGAGAAAATGCCTTCATGGAGGGCTATCAGGAAAACCCGAAGCGGCAGCTCGCGGCGGCGTGGCAGCAGGCCGTAGCAGCGCTCGGCGAGTGGCGGGACCAGGTGGCCTCGGCGACCTCGGAGGCCTTTGACAAGCTCGACCCGGCCGTGCGCGCCGCGGTTGAGGCCGCCCGGGCGGCGCTCGCCGGGAACTGGGGCACCTGTCAGTGCGCGTGCGCGACAGCGCACCCGCAGGACAGGAACGTATGCGACGGCAGCGCCGTGCTCACCAGGCGGTTCGGTGAGAAGGACGTGCCGTTGTGCGCGCCGTGCGCCGTGGCCACGGGCGTCGCGGAGATGCCGCACTAGGAGGGTCCCGCTACGGACACTGGCGTAGCCGGCCGGGCCGGCTCGTGCGGTCCTCCGTGTCCGCCGCCTCCTGAGCCGGTCGGCCTAGCTCGGCACGAGCAGGAAGTACCAGGCGTTCAGCACGCCGCTGACCAGCGCAACGAGGGAGGCGGGCAGCAGCAGGTAGAGGCCCGCGGGCTGGCCGCACGCCAGGATGACGCCGCTGGCCACGAAGAGCAGCATGACGCTGACGTTGGGGCCGCGGCGGTTGAAGATGGCGAGCAGCCGCTGGTCGTCGTCGGTGGCCGTCACCTTGTGCTTCACCCGGCCGATGCCGAGCAGGACGGCGCTGGTGATGAGGCCCGCGGCGATCAGCTCGGCGCCCAGGGCCCACTGGGGCTGCCCGGGCGTGAGCAGGATCCCGGACATGATCAGCGGCGTGAGGAACAGCACCAAGGTCTGCGCCGCGCTCGCGCGCAGGCCGCGGTGGCCGGAGATCTTGCTCGCGTTCAGCGACACGGCGACGAACAGCAGGCCGGTCAGCGCGCCGCTCGCGCCGCCGGTCATCTCGGCGAAGCCGGCCCAGTCGGCGGGCGAGGTCATCGGGGGCCTGCGGGCGGGAGCATGCCCGAGTTTACGGCGGTTCGTACCCCGCGCACCAAAAGAGCCGCCGGACCCGTGGTTCTGTGCGTGAAACGGCTACCCGCCCAGTGCGGTTAAACGCGGGCCACCGCGAGTGTGCGTTCTTGGCTCCCGCGCGCGTGGCTGGTGGCATAGGGTTCCAATGACTTGAAGGCGACGTGCGGGATGGCGAGGATATGCCGCGAGGCGGATTTCCCGATGAGGCAGTGACGGACATCGCGACGCGGCGGGATGCCCTGCGGCAGGCGGCCCGCCTGCCTGGCGCCGACCTGCGCACGCTGATGGACGCGGCGCTCACCGAGCTCGACGCCGCGATCGAGGCGGCCGGAGCGGCACCTCAGGCCGCGGGAGGCCGCGCGGACCAGTCCGCGGAGATCATCCCCGAGTCCGTGCGGGTGGAGCGGCGGCTGCTGCACGCGGTCTTCCAGCAGGCCCCGGTCCCGCTGTTCCTGCTCGAGCAGGACGGGACGATCAGGCGGGCGAACAACAGGGCAGCCGAGTTGCTCGGGGCGCCGTCGGGGTACGCGACCGGCAAGACGCTCGCCGCGTTCATCGACCTGCCCGCCAGGGCCCCGGTGCAGACCCAGCTCGCCGCCGCGCTGCGGACCGGGAAGCCGCGGACGGCGCGCTGCCGGATCCTAACGGCGGACGGCCCGCTCGAGGCCGTCATCACCGCGGCGCTCGCCGACCTGCCCGGCGACCCGCCGGTGCTCGTCGTCGCCGCCCTGGACGGCCCGGGCGCCGGGGGCGCGGACGCCGCCGCAGCGGGCACCACCCAAGCAAGCACGGCCGCGAGGAAACGGGCGAAGCCGCCCGCGGACCAGGCGCCGGCCGACGCGGCGGTGGCGGCCATGGTCCGGCGGCTGGACACCGTCACCGCGGTGACCAGGATGCTGCTTGACAACAGCACGTTCAGCGAGGCCGTCACGCTGCAGCGGTGCGCGCGGCTGCTGGCCGGCGAGATCGCGGACTGGGTGCTTATCGACATGGAGCGGAACGGAAGGCTGCTGCGCCAGTTCGCGGCTGGCCCGCGCGGCGGACCCGCGGACCAGGTGGCACGGGTGGCGCGTGGCGTCGACCCCGACCAGGAATCGGTGCCCGCCGTGGTGCACGCGACCGGCAAGTCCGCGCTGCTCGCACACCCCGACGACCCCGCCGCGCTCGGCCGCGGCCCCGACGGCACGCCGCTGATGATGACGCTCGGCGCGGCCTCGCTGATCAGCGTGCCGATCTCCGACGGCACAACCGGCTACGGCGCGCTGACCCTGACGCGGCTGGCGGACAAGGGACCGTTCGGCGTCGCGGACCTCGGCTTCGCCGAGGAGATCGGCAGGCACCTGGCGAGCGCCATCAGGGTCGACCGGGTGTTCCGCCAGCAATCGCAGGTCGCCGAGGCGCTCCAGGCCAGCCTGCTGCCCGCCCGGCTGCCCACGGTGCCCGGGCTCGAGTTCGCCGCCGCCTACATCGGCGCCACCCAGTTCCTGGAGATCAGCGGCGACTTCTACGACGTGTTCAAGGCGGCCGACGGCTGGGGCATCGCGGTGGGTGACGTCTGCGGCAAGGGGCAGGACGCCGCGGCGATGACGGCCGCGGCGCGGCACGCGATCCGGGCCCTAGCGCACGTGCACGAGGAACCCGCCGACGTGCTGGCCGCCGTGAACAATGTGCTGTGCGCAGAGGACTACGACGACCGGTTCGTCACGTCCTCGCTCGCGTTCCTCCGGCGCACCGGCCGCCGGGTGCAGGTGCAGCTCGGCTCGTGCGGCCATCCGGGTCCCGCCGTGGTGCGGGCCGACGGGCGAGTGGAGATCCTGGAGGGCGACGGGCTGCCGCTCGGGCTGTTCCCCGACGCCGAGCCCGGCCGGCTCGAGCTCGAGCTAAACCAGGGCGACGTGCTGTTCTTCTATACCGACGGGGTGACCGAGGCGAGGAGCGCCGACCGCGGCTTCTTCGAGGACCGGCTGGCGGACGCCCTCGCGGCGGTCGCGGGGCGCTCGGCCGCGGACATCGTGCGCGCCGTCCAGGAGCTCGTCAACTCGTTCTCCTCGGGCGAGCTCAAGGACGACGTCACGATCCTCGCGGTGCGGGTGGACTGACGGCGGCTCGCCGACTGGCCGGCGGCTCGCCTGGCGGCCGCTCGCGTTACGGCTGCTCGCGTTACGGCTGCTCGTAGAGGTCCTCGATCACCTCGGTCGTAGCGCCCGGCTGGCGGGTCGGCGGCACGTAGGCGGTCCCTTGCGTGGCCGTCCCCGGCTGGATGCCCTCGTAGTCGACGACCTCGCTCTCCTCGATCAGGTCACCTTGCTGGTCGAGCAGGGTCGGCCGCGACGGCAGGCCCGCCTCAAGCGCGGGCGTGGCCGGGTTGCGGGGGCCGTACGGGGGGACGCGCCCGGCCTGGCCGCCGGGGTAGGTGCGGCGGACCTGCAGCCGCCTGCCCAGCCAGCCGTAGGTGCGGCCGGGGAGCAGCAGCCCGACCAGGCCGACCAGCATGAGCACCCAGCCGGCCGTGTGGATGTTGAAGACCGAGGTGTTGCCTGTCACCGCGAAGGCGAGGATGGCGCCCACGCAGATGAGCGCTAGGCCGGCTCCGGTTTTCATCGACTATCCTTTCCCGGCGGCCTCGGGCCGCCATGGGGCTGGTTCACGCTTCCCCGCTCCATGCGGGCAGGCGTCAGGAGGACGTCACCAGGACGTCGGGGGTGTCGAGCAGGCGGCTGCGCAGGTGCCCGAGCGCCCGCGAGAGCAGCCGGGAGACGTGCATCTGCGAGATGCCGAGCTTGGCGCCGATCTCCGCCTGGGTGAGGTTCCCGTAGAAGCGCATGACCAGGATCCGCTGCTCGCGCTCGGGGAGCTCGTCCCAGTGGGTGGACACGGCCTCCATGTCGATCGCGTGCTCCATGTCGGCGTCCTCGTCGCCGAGGACGTCGCCGAGCTGCGCCGGGTCGTCGCGGTCGGACAGCGGCGCGTCGAGCGAGTAGGCGCTGAAGACCAGGTCCGCCTGCCTGGCCTCGAGCAGGTCGTCGGCGGTGCAGCCGAGCCGCTCGAGTAGCTCCTTGTCGGTCGGTGCCCGGTTGAGGTTCCCGGTGAGCTCCTCCGTCGCCTTACGCAGCTCGAGTAGCAGTTCCTGGGCGGAGCGCCGAACGTGCACCTGCCACCGCTTGTCACGGAAGTGCCGCTTTATCTCGCCGCTGACGCAGGGCGCCGCGTACGCGGACAGGCCGCTGCCGAACGCCGGGTCGTAGTTGTTGATCGCTTTGAGCAGGCCGACGTAGCCCACCTGCATCAGGTCTTCCACCGGCTCGGGGCTGCCGCGGTACTGCCGGACGCAGGAGCGGACCAGCCGCTCGTACCGCTCCACCAGGAGCTCGCAGGCGTAGGAGCGCTCGTCGCTCCCCCTGGGGGCCGCCCGGAAGCGGGCAAGCAGGGCGTCGTCGGGGAGTTGCGCCAGTTCGGCCCGGCAGCCGAGGGCGGGTGCGGGGGAGGTTGCCTTGGTCATGGCCAGCTCCGTGGGGTTGGGAACACCGGACGGAGGCAGTTGTGCCCGCAGGGAGAGGTCTAAACCTGATCGACTGTGACCTCCGTCACAGTCGTTTGGCGGGTTAAGTCCGTTCTTCACGGTCTTGTGAATATTCTCCGGCTCGGGCGGAATAGCCGGCCCGGCCGTGGGCAGCCGTGCGTCACCAAGATCACCGCCCCGAGCCAACGACGCTCACCGGGAAGGACGACAGATGATCGAGTACGCCGCCGACTGGCGCGCCGCAGGCGCCTGCCGCACCGCCGATCCCGACCTGTTCTTCCCCGTTGCCGTCGGCGCCGCCGCGAGCCCGCAGGTGACCCTGGCGCTGCGGATCTGCGGTGGCTGCCCGGTCAGGCAGGCTTGCCTTGACTTCGCGATGCGGACCCGCGAGCCGGCGGGCATCTGGGGCGGGACCACGCCGGAGGAGCGCATCCGCGTGCTGCGTGCGCGGCACCGCCGCCCGGGCCGCCGGGCCTGGGGACAGGCACAGGAGGCTCGCGCTTCCTGACCACTTCCCGACCGCCGCGACCGCTCAGGAGACGGGCGCGGCCCGGCCGCCCGGCGCGTAGGTGGCGATCACCCGGGCCGCGACCTCGGTGACCTTGACGTGCCGCCGCTGCGACTCACGCCGCAGGTACCGCAGCGCCTCGTCGGCGTCGCAGCCAAGTGCGTGCATGAGGATGCCCTTGGCCTGGTCGGTGACCGCGCGGGCCGCCACCGAGTCCTTGAGCTGCGTCGCGGTCCGCTGCGCTTCCCCGTAGGCGAGGCTATTGGCGAACACCGTGCTGCCGAACCGGGCGAGCATCTCCGCCATCGGGACCCCGTCGGCATCGAGCGCGCCAGGCCGCACGCCGAACAGGCCAAGCACGAGCGTGGTGGACGCGGACTGCCTGACCAGGTGGATCGAGCTGCGCAGGCCGCGGCGCAGCGCCTCGGCCGCCCACCACGGCCAGCGTTCCTCATCGATCGCGTCACGGCAGCTCACCGGCCGGCCGTCGTGCACCGCGGCGGCGAGCGGCCCGGGGCCGGTCCTGGCCTCCAGGTCGATAAGCTCGGCCGGATCGGGGTGGCTGGCCGCCGCCACGGCGAGCTCGCCGTTCCGCCAGATCGTCACGTGCGCGGCCGCGCAGCCGGGAACCTGCCGTACCGCCAGCTCAGCCAGCTTACTGAGCGACTTGGCCTCGCCGTTGGCGAGGCTGGCAAGCTCCGTCGCCTCGTGGCCAAGGTCTTCGACCGTCACGCCGCTCTCCGCCCTGTCAACTGGCCGTCCGCTTCCACGCCTCCCGGCTCGGCGCGGCGGCGTCCGTGGCGGCGATTAACTACTTGCTAGGAGCAGCGTACGCCTGACAGCTCAGGCCGCGCACCGGCACGAACGCGGCCAGCCCGGACACACCGCCGGCCTGCCCGGCGGACGACGACGCCGACGACGACGCCGACGACGACGACGACGCAAACGCCGACGCGGACGACGACGCAAACGACGACGCGGACGACGACGCAAACGACGACGACGCCGACGCGGACGGCGACGCAAACGGCGACGACGCCGACGACGACGCGGACGACGCAAACGGCGACGCGGACGGGGACGATGACGCGGGCGACGACAGCGACGCGGACGACGCGGACGACGCGGACGACGCGGACGCGGAAGTCAGGCACGGC
>CAZORE010000043.1:49971-52738 GCA_964581815.1 uncultured Streptosporangiaceae bacterium
CGACGCGGACGACGCGGACGACGCGGACGACGCGGACGCGGAAGTCAGGCACGGCCGCATCACGCCGTGCACCCTGGTAGTCAGCACGACGGACAGCGCCACGATGGCGGCCAGGGTCGCGAGGAACGCGACCTGCACCAGCCCCGGCCGAGGCCACGTACGGGACGGCAGCCGCTCGGCGCCGACGGGCTCCCCGGCGGCGAGCTGGTTGAACATGGCGAACATCGACGCTAGCCGCGGCGTCTCCTTGGCCAGCGCGCGGTCGATCGCGGCCAGCCGCCGCCTGCGGCGCGCGGTCGCCCGCGCGGAGCCGCCTGGCCCGCGTCGCAGCAGGCCGGGCAGACCGGGCAGGCCGGGTCCGCGCCGGGCCAGGCGCAGCCGGAAACGCCGCCTGGCCCGGTCACGACCCGCCTGGGTGAAGAGATCGTGCAGGCTCATTCCCCGCTCCCGTCCGCGCCGCGCCGTCCCCCGGGCGCGCAGTGTGGTTCCTCGCTGAGCGGCGTGGCCGGGGTGATGGGCAGGTCGCGGACCCGCCGCCCGGTCGCGGGCCAGGCGGCGTTGCCGATCGCCGCGGCCGTCCCTGTGATGCCGATCTCGCCGGTGCCCTTTTGTCCATGACCGCCATCGGGTACCCGGGGCACGGGCGGTTACTCCTGCCCGCCGGACCTCGTTTAACCGGTCGCCGTGGCCGGGCATAGCCGCCGTGCGCCCGGCGTTCTGGCCCGCTGGGCGGACGGCTGCGGCACGGCACGGAGAGGCGGCGACGGAAATGGCACAAGACGGGCACCGGCAGGTGAGCATCGCCCGGACGGGGCCTGGCAAGTACACCGTGACGAAGGACACCGGCGGGACGATCTCGGTCGGCACCGGGTCCGACGGCGAGTTCACGCCGGTCGAACTGCTGCTCGCGGCGATCGGCGCCTGCACGGCGATCGACGTGGACATCCTGACGTCACGGCGGGCGGAGCCCACGGAGTTCACCATCGAGGTGGGCGCGGAGAAGGTCCGCGACCGGCTTGGCAGCCGGCTACAGGACATCGAGGTGACGTTCCGCGTGCGGTTCCCCGAGGGCGAGGGCGGCGACGCGGCACGCGAGCTGCTGCCAGGCGCCGTGCGCCGCTCACACGACTCGCTGTGCACGGTGAGCAGGACGGTGGAGCTCGGCACGCCCGTCGCGGACCTGATCGCCTGAACCGCGGCATGCGGCCGGCTCGGCCGATGTCAGCACCAAGGCGAAGATCGTCATGTGGGGTTTGGCCGGCCATAGCCGGCCTTACGGCACATGACGATCTTGCCGCGCCTCCACCGCCCGCCTGGCGGGCCCGCGGCGGTGCGGCGCCTAGCCGCACGCGATGACGTCACGCGCCCACGCCGGCGGCCTTGAGCACGGCGCCGGCGATGACCTGGTAGCCGGCCGGGTTGGCATGCTGGTTCGGTCCGCGCGGCGCGGGAGCGCACTCCCAGGTCCACTGGCAGATCCTGGCCACGTTCCTGGGCAGTGAGCCGATCCCGGCGACCGCCACCGGATCGCCGAAGTCCGCGGTGCTGAACGCGCCGAAGACGTCGGCGACGCCGTCACCGGCCTTCGCGTAAGCCTGGTCAAGCTCGCGGTTGAGTACCGCGGCGATCCGCTCGCTGGCCAGCGCGACCGCACGGCCCAGCATCCCGGTACGCCACTGGGCGAGTTCCGGCAGGTAGTAATTCGTTCCCACGATCCGTACCTGCGGGCCGGCCGCCGCGCGCAGGCTGGCGAGGATCGCGGACGCGCGGGTGGCGGTCCCGGTGACCTGCCCGGCGCAGGAGGCAGACAGGGCCACCTCCAGCTGGCTGCCGCACACCTCAAGGTCGTCGGCGCCGATGTCGATGGTGACCAGCCGCACGTGGCCGCGGTGGGCGCGCAGGAAGGCGGCCGCGGCGGCGAGTTGCGAACCGCCGGGGTAGCGGCAGATGCCGCCGCGGGTCATCGTTTGCGTGGTCTCCCCCGGGCATCCGAGCTGCACCAGCCGCAGCGCGGGGTCGCCGCGTGAGAGCCGCGCGTACACCAGGTTGGGGTAACCCTGCGCGGTTTGGACGCTGGTGCCCGCCGCATCGGGCTGGACGCCCCGGGAAAGGGAGTCGCCGAGGGCGAGGTAGTAGGACAGCGCGGCTCGGCCTGGAGCATGAGTCAAGCGCGGCGCGGGCGGCGAGCAAGCCACGCTGGCCGCGGCGACCAGGACGAGCGTGACGAGCGTGACGGCAAGGCGCGGCGCGAGCAGGACCCTCGACGCCCTGGTGCCGGTCACGCTGATCCCCTTTGGTCCGGGAAAATCTTACGTGCTGCAGGACGGCCACCCGGCCGGGCGGCTCCGCAACGGCTGGTAGCGTCGGGCGCGCCATGAATCACCTCAGCGGCGTGAACCGCCTCGCGAACCGCTATCACGCCATGCGGCACGGGCAGAGCAAGGCGAACGTGGCCGGCATCATCGTCAGCCGCATCGAGACCGACCGGCGCGGGGACTGGGGCCTGTCGGACCTTGGCCGAGAGCAGGTGCTCGAGGCGGCACGGGCCTGCGGGCTGCCCGTGGACACGGTGATCTGCTCATCGGACTTCTCCCGCGCGCGGCAGACCGGGGAGATCGTGCGCGCGCGGCTCGGCGCGCCGCCGGTGCTCGTCGGGGCGGCGCTGCGCGAGCGGTGCTTCGGCGACCTGGAGGGAACCGCGACGGACAACTACGCGCGGGTCTGGGCCACCGACGAGGCGAGCGCCGGGGACACTGCCGGGGACGGC
>CAZORE010000044.1:0-52654 GCA_964581815.1 uncultured Streptosporangiaceae bacterium
CCCAGC
Source organism: uncultured Streptosporangiaceae bacterium (assembly GCA_964581815.1). Lineage (GTDB taxonomy): Bacteria > Actinomycetota > Actinomycetes > Streptosporangiales > Streptosporangiaceae > Trebonia. The sequence continues at coordinate 7 of CAZORE010000044.1, forward strand.
CATGATCATGAAGGGTTTATAGCACAATAGTGCTATAAACCCTTCACCACACCGAAACCCTTCACGAAAAACACCATGGTGGTGCGGACAGGCAGGTAACAGCCGCCTCAACGCCCCCGTTGGCCCCGGGATCCGCTCCCCGAACGGCACCCGCGCACGTGATGCCCGCCAGGCGGCCGCCCGCGTCACCGGGCCCCTTGGAATTACTCATCTATGAGCCGCTCCTGGTCGGGCAGCAGCGCGGTGGACAGGCGCAGCGCCCCGGCCGCGTCACCGCACTCGCCCGTCAAGGACGCGAGGTTGCTCCGGGTGGTCAGGGTGGCGCGGAGGTCGGCGTGCGGCCCGTCCACAGCGGGCAAGACGGCCAGGGCCGCGCCTCGGCCAGCGCCTGCCGCGCAACCAGCAGCGCGGCCTGCGGGTCACCGAGCGCCTCCAGGCCGCGGACCAGCGCCCGCTGCACCCCGGGGAGCCCGCCGCGCAGCGCCGGGTCCAGGTCGGCGCGGACCCGGCCTGAGGACGCCACCCGTGTATGCGTCAACAGGGGCGCGTGGCTCTACGACCTGGCCAGCGCGGCCGGCCACCGGATGCCCCGCCAGCGGGACACGTTTCCGCTACTTCCTGGTCCGGTGCTACAACGAGGGACGTGGCAAGGCGGGACTAGCCGCGCTGAACGGCACCCGCACCAGCACGTCAATAGAGCGCGACTACACGGCCGTGAGCCCCTGGCTCGCCCGGCGAACCAGGGTCATCCAGCGGCTCCTCGCCGCAACGCTACCCGGAAGGCTTCGCGCTGCCCGCCCATTCGTCAGGTGCGCGTCCAGCCATCCGGTATCTCTAGCTTGCGGATGACGCGCGCGGGAGCTCCGGCCGCGAGCGAGTTCGGTGGAATATCCCTAGTGACCACCGAGTTCGCGCCGATTACGGACCCGTCGCCGATGGATACTCCGGGCGTGATCACTGCGTTCCGGCCGAGCCACACATTGTTCCCGATAACGACAGGGCCCTTAGAGGTAATCGCACCGGGTTCGGTTTCATGCTGGTTATGGTCGGTTATCGACGCGTACGGCGCCAGCATGACGTTGTTGCCGATGCGAATCTCAGACCATGCCACAATCTCGGTGCCGACATTCATGAAAAACCGGTCACCAACAGCCAGCGTGGCGCCTTTTTCCACGGTAATGCTCAACCCGGATGGGCGCGCATAAAAGAACAAGTTATCGCCAAAGATGGCTTCGCCTTTGATGTTGAAGCATATCTTGCCCCGCATGAGCGGGCGCTTGCCGAAGGCCGCGCCAGAGGTCTTGGCGCTGAGCGCGCCGTGCATGAGGTGAGGCAGCCATCCCAGGCCCAGCTTGAATAGCTCGAACTTAGAACGCGACACCGTTGTGGTCACTTTCGCACCACCTCGGCGGAGGGGCCCCACTCAGGGGCGAGTCCCGTATATTCGGCTGCCCGGGACTTGCGAGCTCGCGTTAGTGTGGCGAACCGAAATACACTATTCAAGCATAGGCGTAGCTCCGCGAGTCCCGGCTTCGGGTCGCGAAGGCTGAAGTAGTCATAGCGCCAGGTACGAGCGAATTCGCCGATAAACATCAGCAGAGCCCGGCGCATAGGCTCGCTGTCGGGCCGCCCGACCCTGTTCAGATTGGCCCCGAGCCATCTGATGTCGCCCTGGAGCCAGCGGGTCCGCACGCCGGTGCGGTAGGAAGCCGGGCGCTGCACCTGCTGGCCGGTCGCCCACTGCCAGAGCAGCACCGGGAGGTCGATGCCCGCGGAGGTTACGCTGTCGAGCGCCCCGCCGATCCTGGCGTTCACCTCCATGAGGAGCGGCCGGCCCTCCCGGTTGCGCCGGAACTCGACGGCACAGGGACCCTCGATGCCGATCGCCTTGGCCAGCCGGATGGCTGAGTCCTGGATGTCCGCCGGCATGGCAATGCTTTCCCGCAGGGTCGACGCCCCGCCCAGTTGCGGCATGGTCCGGTGCTCCGTATGCGCGAAGCTCACGATCACTTCCCCGGCGACAATCATGAGGGTGACCCCCTCCCGTCGCCCGATGGCGTATTCCTGGGCCAGGAAGCGCACACCGCTCGCGAGGAACTGCCCGGCCACATCACGCGCTTCTGTTTCGTCCACTGCCACGACGGCGGCAACCCGGCTGGCGGCGGCGTGCGCCCACGAGGTGACGGGCTTGAGTACCATCGGGAACCCGAGTTCCACTGCCGCCGCTCGCAGGTCGGCAAGGCTGCCAACCGGGAGCGACCTCGGGTAATCGATGCCGAGCTCGCCCGCCAGGCGGAGGGTGCGGTCCTTGTCGTTGGCTAGCGCCAAGGCATCCTCCGGAGCGATGGCCAGCGCTGTCCCGAGCGCACTGAAATCCGCGCGCCGCGCGCTCAGCGCGCTGATGCTCCCGTCGCCGGTCGGCAGGACCACGCGGGTCGGGTTCTCGCGGATGAAATCCAGCACCGCGTCCGCATAAGCCGCAGGATCCACGGCGTAGCTAGGGAAAACGACGGTGCGCGCACAGTACCGGGACTGGAACCCCGGAGTATGCGGACTGCATTCGCTCGCCGCCTCGCCGACAGCCACGCGCAGTCCCGCCCGTCCCAGGTTATGCGTGACCCGCATGCTCTGCCGGAAATTGCCGTCTAGGACCAGGGCGTCGAACCCTTTTATTCCGGCGCGATATCCGGCGCCGTCCGTTAGCGCCGGGCTTTGCCTGGTCATGCCGCTCCTCACGATGCCCAGCCAAGCTTGACGCCCAGGTATCCGGCCGCCGTGACGCTGAATCCGGCAACGATGGCAGCCGCCCTGGCCACGCCCGCGGCATCGCCGCGGAAAGGAGCAGTGATGCCGCGCAGCACACCCAGTGGCAGCGTGCGTGTGGCGTAAGAGCGTTCCGTGGAGACGCCGTCGTTCCCCACGGTGGCCGTGATCCGCGCCTTGGAGATGCCCTCAGCGAAGCAGCGGGAGCGGAAATAGGAGAATCCGCAACGGGTGTCGGGAACGAAGTGCGAGACAAGTGACCGGTGATCCATCACGAGCACCGACTCCGGGGAGCGCCGACCAAGCTTGATGCAGAACTCGGTCTCCTCGCCGCCAAGCGGGCGTCCAGATGATTCACGGCCGATACCGATAGGAAAGCCTTCCGGCACCAGTTCGAAAGCCTCCCGGCGAAAAGACATGTTCGCGCCGATCAGGTTCCTGACCGGCGCGCCGGCCGGAGGCATTCCCTTGTAGTTGCAGCCCACGACCCAGTAGAACTCCTCGGGCAGCCACGCCGGCCGGGCCGTCTGCCAGTTGGGGACGGTCAGCCCGCCTACACCGATGACCTGCGGGTTCGCGTATGAGTCGACGAGGAACTTGAGCCAATCCTCATCCGCGGTCGCGTCATCGTCGAGGAACGCGACGATGGCGCCCTTGGCCCGCGAAGCACCAGTGTTACGCGCTCCGGACAGGCCCCGGGCCTGATCGTTCTCCAGCACCACGACATCGGGCAGTGCGTCAGCAGCCCGGCGGTGGAGCGCAGGGTTGTGATCCACGACCAGGAGGACCTCGGCGCCAGGAAGGCTCTGTGCGTGGGCAGAGTCGACAGCCGCGCAGATCTGGTCCCATCTGGCCTCGGTGTAGGCGCAGATCACGACAGACACGGTAGGGGCAGGCATCATGGCAGACCTCCAGGATGGTCACGCTGCGTACACACCAGAGCACTCTCCGGCGAAACGCCTGGTAAAGCTCGCATGAGCTACTTGTGATCAATGCGCGCCTGGTTGTGATCGATACCTGCATCATGTGTGACCTTGTTCACATTTGACGAATCAGGTTGCGATTGGGTTGCAAATGTGCCTCGTCTTGTGGCGGCGGCGACGCGGCCGGATGCCGCTGGAATGCCCGCCCCGCCGCGTTTCTGGCCGCACGGGGCCCGCCAGGTCGCCGCGTCGACCTCGTGGCGTGCCTGTCCGGACACGCAGCGGCGTCGGGTAGGTTGCCTGTGCGTTGTCAGAGCGATGCGTTTTCGCGCAGCGCACCCGGCTGCTCACCGGGGGACGGGATGCCCGCCCCGAGTGCCTGACGCGAGTTGGAGCCGGGCCTGCTAAGCGGAGGACCTGCAGGAATGCCACATCCACGGCTGGACCACAGCGAACCCGAGGTCGTCCCCGACGGGGGACAGAGCCAGCCGCCGGGCGTACCCGTATCCCGGGTGCAAGCAGGCGGGACGAGGGAGAAGCGCCGCAGTCTGCTCGGATTTGCGCTGTGCCTGGCCGGCCTGGCCATCGGGTTCTACGCACTCAAGCACAGCCCTGCGGCCAGCATAGGCAGGTACGGGCTTATCCAGGCCCTGTCACCGCTGTATTACATCGCTCTCCTGCTGCTGATCATCAGCTTCGCCTGGAGCCTGCGAGCGAAATGGCACCGTTCCGCCCTGCTCGGCACTCACCTGGCGTTCCTGGTGTTCCTCGTCCATGGCGCGCCGGCGATGATTGAGGCGGCTCCGCGCTTCGCCACGGCATACCTTCACGTAGGGTTCGTCGGCTACATCGCCAATACCGGGACCCTGCTGCAGAACTACGACGCCCGGTTCAGCTGGCCATCCTTCTTCGAGGGCGTGGCAATGCTGGACAAGGTAGCCGGGGTAGGTTCGGCCGACGTCTTCCTTCGCTGGTGGCCGGTCGCCATGAACCTGATCTACGTGGCGCTCATTTTCGGAATCGCCAACGGGCTCCTCCGGTCGGAGCTGAAGGCCTGGGTCGCCGCCGGCCTCTTCCCGCTCGCCAACTGGGTAGGCCAGGACTACTTCTCTCCTCAGGCAACTGGCTACCTCCTGTACCTGGCCTTCCTTTACGTTCTCATCGTCCCGCTCGGCGCGCGTGACCGCCCCGCCTGGCAGTCGCTTTTCCGTCGGCGACGCGTTGACCCAGGACCAGGTCGGCAAGCGCAACCGGACGAGCCGCCACCCCAAGGGCAGGAACGCCCTCGCGCCGTCGGCTTTTACCTGGGGGTCCTCGTCCTCCTCATGGCGGCCATGGCCACCGGCCACCAGCTCACGCCCATCATGGCCGTTATCAGCACCATCGTCCTGGTTGCGGCCGGGCGGACGCGGGTACGCGGGGTGGCCGTGGTCGTGCCGCTGATGGCGATCGGGTGGATCTGCTACGGCGCGGTTACCTTCTGGTCCGGGCATATCGGCATGCTGATCGGCGGCTTCGGCAACCTCGGAGGCAATGTCGGCAGCGCGGTCGTGCAGCGGGTGACGGGCAACCCGGCCCACCAGCACATCGTCGATATCCGGCTGCTGACCGCCGCGTTCGTCTGGGGCCTCGCCCTCCTCGGCGCACTGACCTGGCGGTCACGCAACGGGGACCGGACAGTCGTCCTGCTGCTGTTCCTCGCTTCCTTCTGCATGATCGCCGGCGGCAACTACGGCGGCGAGGGAATGCTGCGCATTTACCTCTTCAGCCTGCCGCCCGCGGTGTGCCTGATAGCGGCTCTCATTTTCAAGCTTCCCCGTTTCTGGCAAGGGCAGGTAGCGCTCGGCTGCGCGCTGGCGCTGCTGACGCCGCTCTTCCTCCTCGCGCGCTGGGGCAATGAACTCTACGAGATGGCGCGGCCCGGCGAGCTGGCGGCGGTAACCAAGCTCCAGGAGACGGCCGCTCCAGACAGCAGCCTGGTCAGCCTCAACGGGTTCATCGCATGGAAGTACACCAACATCCTCGAATTCCAGTACCTCTCGATGGACGTTCAGACGCTCGGGCCGCAAACGCTGCCCCAGGTAACCGCAATGGTCGATAACAATCCGAGGGGCGGCTATGTCATCATCACGGCCGACCAGACCGAGTACGGCTGGCTGGCCTACGGGCTGCCGCGGGACTGGGGCACTACCGTCGAAAGAATGCTCGCGCATTCGCCCAACTACAAGCTCATCATCAAGAACCCGGATGCCGAGGTATTCCAGTACATCCCCCACCCGGCAGTCACGGCGGTGGAAAAGAAATGATCAGCGATAAGCGGGCCGATGTAACGATCGCCACCGTGGCGGCCGCGCTCGCAGTACTCGCGATCGCCGCACCCGCCATGAGCATTGGGCAACCCGTTCAGTTCCTCGCGACGCTCGGCGGGATCCTTCTCGGGCCTGGCGCCCTTGCCTACCGGATCGCCACGGGCTCCCGGTGGATTGAGTGCCTGATCGTTGGCGTGGCCATCGACATCGCCACCCTGATGGTGCTGGCGCTCACCGCCGTCGCCGTCCACTTCTGGCACCCGAAGGTTGAACTGATCATCCCGGCGGCCACGTGCGTCCTCGCGATCGTGCTGTACCGCCGCACGGCACGGACTGGTCAGGAAGGTGACCGATATGGGAATTGCTGATCTTCTCGGCAGCCACACCTTCTTTGGCGGCGTGATCGCCGTGCTCGCGGGCATCACGTTCGTCGCGTGGGACTACGTTCGCTTGGAGCCAAGCGGCCGGTGGCTTTCCTACGCGCTGACGATAAGGCGGATCGCTATCGTGCTCGCGGTGATATCAACGGCCCTGATAGCAAGCCGTTTCGTGTCCGTACTTGCCAGCGCCGGCAGTTTGTGACTAATGGCGCCCTGGAGGCAACAGGCGGCGCCGGACGTCCGTGACCTTGCGCCGTAGTCCCTTGGCCACCACGTAACTCGGCAGCGCCAGTCTCTTGGCTACGGACAAGCCCGGGCTGTCCTGCGCCGACCTCAGGAGCCGGGGAGAGAACGGTATCCGTGGCAGCGTCATCATGCCGATGTCGGGCAGCGGGGCCTCAACGGCGACCGCCCAGGCGTATCCGGCTTCCCGCACTGCCCGCTTGGCCGCGGCGTCCATCGAACCGTAGGGATAGCAGAATCCCCGGACAGGACGCCCGAGCAGTTCGCTGAGGTCCGAGCGGCTGCCGCGGACCTCGGCCGTGAGCTTGTCACCGCCTACGCCCACCAGCCGCGCGTGGGTGGCGGTGTGCGAACCGATCTCCATGCCCGCCTCGGCCAGCTCGAGGACCTGGGCCGCGGATACCAGCGGCCATACTGGTCCGGCGTCCCACTCATTGGTCTTGCCGAGCAGCCGCGAGACGATGAACATCGTCGCCGTGAAGCCGTGCCTCAGCAGCGAAGGAACCACCTGGTCGAGGTTGTTCAGGTAGCCGTCATCGAAGGTCAGGCCTACTAGCCCGGAGGGACGGCCAGCGCCGACCGCGTCCATCAGCTCGCTGACGCTCACGCCGCGCAGGCCGTGGTCAGCCAGCCAGGCCATTTGCCGCGAGAACTCGGCCGGAGTCACGCACAGTTCGTACGGGTCCTCGGGAACGACTTCGACGCCGTGGTACATCAGGATCGTCGGCAGCCGAAGCAAGCTTACGGATGCGGATGTCATGAGCGGCTCACTGTCACATGGGTCTGGGAACTTCGCCCTGCCTGCTGCGCAGCGCGTCCTCGTACACCTCTATGATGCGCGGCACTACCGTCCGCGCACCGAGCCGGCTCGTCCGTTCCGCGGCCGCCTCTCCTAGGCGCTTGCGCAGCTCAGGTTCATCAAGGAGGGTGTCAATGGCTTCCGCGAGAGCACCGGGATCACGCGGCGGGACCAGGAGGCCAGTGACCCCGTGCTGCACGACCTCGCGCAGGCCGCCCACGCCCGAGGCGACAACGGGACATCCCGCGATCATCGCCTCGACGGCCACAAGCCCGAGGGCCTCGTTGCCGACGGACGGTACGACCGCCACCGACGCGCGCCTCCACGAGGCCATCACCTGCGGGTGCGGAACGTTTCGGACCACGGTGATGCCGGGATCATCGATCCGCGGCGTGTCGTGCGACGGCATGCCGAGCAGGACGAGCGGTACCGCGTTGCGCATCCGGCGGCGGGCCGCAAGCAGCACGTCGATGCCCTTGTGCAGGCCCAAGGCGCCGGCGAACATCACGAAGCCGTCTTCAGCCGGAAGGAAGTCGGGGCGGGGAGTCTCCTGAGCGATCCGCAGCAGGCCATCGGGCACCATCGGCGCATGCGTTACCACCTCGGCGCCCGCGGGCAGGCCGGCCCGCGAGCCGTGCGCCGCCGCCGCGCTCACCGCCAAGAAACGGTCAACGCGATGGTGCAAGAACCGGTCGGCCCGCATCGACACCGTTATCGCCGAGCCCTTGACCAGCCCGTACTGCTCAGGCGCGCACGGCAGGCACCGGGCGAGCGCGGGACCGGAGCACTGCCCGACGTGGCCAGACCTCATCAACGTCTTCCGGGGGCAGGCCATCCCGTAGTCGTGCAGGGTAACCACGTGAGCCGGCCCGCTGCGCGCCCTGTACAACGGGAAGAAGGAGTAGTTAAGCCAGCTGTGGCTGTGCACCACATCCGGCTGCTCCCGCTGAATCACCCGGCGCAAGGCAGCAACGGCACCCGGGTCAGGCGCGGGAGGATGGAAGGGACGCGATGTGTCCCAGTAAAAGCGTGTGAGATTCTGGCTCCAGCTTCGGATGCGGATGACCCGCACGCCGTCGATGGTCTCTTCCTCGGGCTGGCCGCCAGGCTGAATCGTGACGACGACCGCGGTATGCCCAAGCCGCACAAGCTCCTTGGAAAGCACGGCGACGTAGCTCTCCACTCCGCCAATCAGCGGATGATAGAGGTCCGTAAGCTGCATAACATGCATGGCTGACCTCAGGTGGTCATTTCGATTTCTCCGGGAACCAGGCTGATACCCAGTCGATCCGCACATTCGCGGTTGCGGCGTCGGGCGGTGGGCCGTGCCCGATCCGCGTCTCGGTTTGCAGCACCCAGTGCATCGGCGTATTCGGAATAACAAACTTATTCGTCGAATCCCCGATGACCTTTCCGTCCAATATAAAGATAACCGAATCGGCGGTCCATATGGTAGCCGCCGTATGCCAGCCAGCGAACGTGCTGGAAGTAACGTAGGCATCCTGGGATTTAAAGTCGGGACCCACGTGATGCATGAACGCATCGACGGTCTGCTGCAGGTTTCCTTCCGGGAAGTCGATCTCGCCTTGCGCCTCGTCGCCGCTATCCGGCCACAACAGCCATGAGGTCTTGTACCCGGCCACCTGCTGCGCGTTAAACCGGACCTCGTACATCCCGTACACGTTGCCGCCGACCGGCCCCGTCGCCGCTGGAATCTTGGGATACGGCGCGGCCACCATGTGAATCCCGTTCTGCGTGTGCAGGAACAGGTTCATCACCCCGTGCCCGATGCTGACAACCTTCGTTGGCTCGTAGGTCCCGTGATGGCTGCTGTCCGGCCAGCCGTCTAGATAGTCGCCCCACTTGCCCGACACCGCCGCGGGGAAGTCCCCGAGGGGGACGTTCTTGGCAAAATCGTCTGTGAAGACCTGCCGCCAGCCGGGCATGTTGCCCACGGGCATCGCCACCCCGGAAGGATCGAGAGCGATGTTCGGCACGGTCCAGGTCTGAGCCTTGGCATTCGGCTCGCAGGTGGCCACCGCGACGAGGGCGCCGTCGGTGCCGTCGTTGTCCCGGCTGCCAAGGCAGAGGCCGGAACTCGCGCTCCGGATGGTCCGATCGGACCCTACCTTCCACATCACGGGCGCGGTCCCGGTGCAGGCATACAACCCGACAAGGGACCCCCTCGTCGCACTGTCCTGGTCGACCCCCAGGCAGCGGCCGTTTACCACGATCTCCTTGTCCGCGAGGAGAGTCCACTGTTGCTGCGGCGAGGCGCCGTGGCACGTGGCCAGAGTCACCCGGTTACCGTTGGCGCCCCCTCCGTCGGTGCTGTCCAGGCACAGGCTGTCGATCCCGAAGATCTGCCCGGTCATCCCCGGGCCCCGACTGCTCCCGGCCGGAGCGGTTCCAGCGGCGACGGCACCGGAGACGCCGCCTAGTGCGGGGGTACCGCCTGGGTTCGGTGCGGCCAGCCAGGCAACGGCAGCGACGGCAGCGATCGCGACGGTAACACCCAATCCGAACCACCGGTTCCGGCCGGACCGCAGGCCGAACCGAGAAGACGCCCCGTGGCCGCGGCGACCACCGCGCCTGCTGCGGCCTTCGCTGGCACCATGGCGCCCCTGCTGCGCTGCGTCAGGATCGGAGGAAGCGGCAGACTCCGGCCCGATGCCCCATGGATTGTCAGTTAGCACAGGCACCTACCTTGACGAGAGAGACTCCACGGACTGGAGTGACCAGATCACTCAACTGGGCCACAGTGACCGGTTTCTAGTTTAGTGTCCGTATAGACTGGGGTGAACGTACGGGGCGACCCGGCACCACCGTGTCGTCCCTGCTCAGGCCCAAGGTTACGTGCGGCCGATGCCGCGGCTGACGGCCCTTGTGGTCAGGCAGATCGTCAGGCAAGGGGAGCCATGACAGCCAAACCGCTTCGTGTCCTTATGGTCGCCGCGCGCTACCTGCCCGACATGGGCGGCACCGAGATGCACGTGGACGAGGTCAGCCGGCGCCTGGCTAAGACCGGCGATTTCGAGATCACGATCCTGGCGACCGACCGGACGCACAGTCGCCCCCGCCGCGAGGTCATCCAGGGCGTCACCATCCTGCGGGTTCCCGCCTGGCCGAAGAACCGGGACTACTACCTTGCACCGGGCATCGCCGCCGTGGCGGGACAGCGGGGGAGGTGGGACCTCGTCCACTGCCAGGGGGTGCACACCCCGGTGCCGGTTATGGCCATGCTGGCCGCCCGTCGCGCGCGCACCCCGTACCTGGTGACATTCCACACGGGCGGTCACACGCTAGCTCACCGCAATGCCCTGCGGACCATCCAGTGGCGGGTCATCGGGCCGCTGTTGCGGAACGCGGCCGCCTTGGTAGCGGTGAGCCATTTTGAAGCCGATTCCCTAGGGGCCCAGGCACGCCTGGGCGGCCGGCCGGTTACGGTCATCCGGAACGGCGGGACCCTGCCGCCTCCCGCTCCCCGGACCCAGGCCGTTGCCGGGCGGATCGTTTCCTCCGGCCGCCTGGAGCGGTACAAGGGCCATCAGCGGGTCATCGAGGCCCTGCCCGATGTTATCCGCGGCAACCCGGCCGCTCACCTGGTAATCGTCGGGCGGGGCCCGTATGAGTCCGAGCTGCGGAACTGCGCCGAGCGGCACGGGGTGGCCGACCGCGTCACGATCACGCATGTTCCCCCCGCCGACCGGGAGGCCATGGCCACCGCGTTGGCGCAAGCCAGCGTGGTCGCGGCAATGTCGGATTACGAGTCGCAGGGGATCGCGGTAACAGAGGCCCTCAGCGTGGGCCGACCGGTTGTCGGCTGCGACATCGCCGCGGTCGGTGAGCTCGTGGCTGAAGGCCTGGTACGGGGAGTGGCTCTCGAGGCACCGGCGTCGGCAATAGCGCAGCAGCTCCTCAAGGCGATGGCGGCTCCTGCGTCCGCGCCCCCCGCCGGACTGCCGACGTGGGATACGGCGGCCGCTGAACTCGGCCAGTTGTATCTTGCGATAGCCGGCCGCGCGCCAATTTTGCGACCCGAGGACCTGGGTGCCGCACGAGGGTCGAGATAACGATCATGCGCGTCATGCAGCTGACCGACTTCTACCATCCGCTGATCGGCGGCGTGGAGAGCTACGTTTCCGTGCTTTCCAAGGAACTCGTTCGGCTTGGTCACACCGTTGTCGTCGTTACGCTTCAGCCCGGCGGCCAGCCCGAGGAAGAGACCATTGACGGAGTGCGGGTAATCCGCATACGGACCCTGAGTCAGAATTTCAGCCGCCTTTACTCAGACACGTCCCGGCCCTTTCATCCTCCCGCGCCCGATCCAGGAGCGGTCGCCGCCTTGCATCGGATAATTCATCGTGAGCAGCCGGATGTCGTGCACAGCCACAGCTGGATTAATCATTCGTTCTTCCCGCTGTACAGCGCCCGCAAGGGGCCCGCTCACGTGGTAACCCTGCACGATTACGGGATGCTGTGCCCGAGAAAGACCTTGATCCGGTCCGGCCATGCAGAGCAATGCACCGGACCGCACATCGCCCGGTGCCTGTCGTGTGCGCCTGAGCAGTACGGGCTGCTTAAGGGCTCGGTCATCACCCTGACGTTGCGCGCGAGCCGCTCCTTGCAGCATCGTGTCGACCGGTACCTGACCGTAAGCAAGGCCGCCCTGGACGGCTCCCGGGCCGCCCTGCCCGCCGACGCCGAGGTCATCGCGCATCCGCCGATGGTGCAAGACGATCTCCTGCGGATCGCTCAGGAGACGCCACGTCCCGAGTTCCTTCCGGCCGAGGATGACTTCTTGATGTTCGCCGGAGCCCTCAGCCTGCACAAAGGCATCGACGTACTGCTGGCGGCGCACCGCAAGATGCGCAGTCGACTGCCACTCGTACTTCTCGGCATGCCGCGCCACGACACGCCGCCGATCAACGATCCCGGTATCACCGTGGTTCATGACGTTCCGCACCCGCAGGTGATGGCCTCATGGTTGCGTGCTTCGGTCGCCGTCGTGCCGTCTGTCTGGCACGAAGCCCTCGGCTTGGTGGCGGTCGAGGCCATGATCGCCGGATGCCCGGTCGTCGCCTCTGATGTGGGCGGGCTGCGCGAAGTGGTGCAGGACGGCGCCACCGGCCTCTTGGTTCCGCCGCGTGACCCTGGCGCGCTCGCGGCGGCCCTCGACGGGCTTCTTGACGATCCGGGCCGGCGCAAGCGCATGGCCGACGCGGCCAGCGAACGGGCGCGCCAGTTCGGGGCGCGGAATGCGGTCCCGCGCGTCGTCGACGTGTACGAAGACGCACTGCGCGTCAGGCGGCAGCGTTCAGACCGACACCGGGAGTGAGTGAGTTCGCATGGCGTCCCTGCGGTTGCGCCGCAGGACGCCGATGGCCGGCACGCCCGCGACGATGGCGCCAACGCAGGCGCCTATCGGCCAGGACAGCGACACCGCGGTCAGCCCGTGCGGGGCGAGCACCCAGGCCAGGCCGACCACGGCCGTCCCGTAGGCGGCATTGCTCCACACGATTGCCTTGAGCCTGTTGGCCAGGCGGAGCACGGTGAGAAACCAGTTACTCGCCGCGATGGGGAGAACCGCCGCGGCAAGCGCGAGCAGCGTTCCCTCGGAATGTGCGCTGTACTTGGCGCCGAAGGCGAGCAACAGGAAATGACTGAGGAGCACGAGCACGAGCAAGCCGGGGACGCAGAATGCCACCAGGATACGGAGGCTTCGCACCAGGACCGCGTTGCTCATCCGCCCGTCGCCCGCTCCCTCCGCCAGGAACGCCTGTTCGACCGCGTAGGTTGCCGTCCAGAGCAAGAACGCTAGCTGGAACGCCACATAGTAGTACGCCTCTGCGTCAGGGCCGAGCCGGTTGAGGATGATAAGCGGGACGGCAAGACCAGGCAGGTAGTTGAGCACGTTGCCCGCGTAGTTGGCGCCAGAGAAGCCGATAACTGGCTTGAGCGCCGACCGCGAATTGCGAAGGCTTGGCCGCCACTTCAGTACGCGCACGATGAGGATCAAGCTGATGACGGCCGCCGACACGTACCCCGCGGATGCCACGCCGAAGAGGGCGAAGGTTCCCCCGCCCGCGAATACAGCGACCAGGGCGATCCTGAACGATCCGCCCACAATGCCGTCCACGATCGCGTTATAGACGGATTTTCCGGACGCGATGAAGACGGAGTCGGTAAGGATATTCACCGCGGTGGCCACGGTGATCAGCACGAAGCCGACCGTCAGCAGAGGACTGTGCGCGATGAACGCCACCGACGGCGCGATCTTGGGCGTCGCCATGACGTAAGCAAGCGCCACTGCCCCGCTGCACACCGCGACGAGCGTCACCCCGGCGGTCACGAGCCTGTTCCACTCGGCCGTGACCGGCAGGTAGCGGACGAACGTTGTGTTCAGTCCAAGCATCCCGATGAAGCTCAGCAGGGAAACCGCGGAGATGAGCGTGCTCGCACGCCCCACGTCACCGGTGCTGAAAACACGGGCGGTGATGATCCAGAACGCGAATCCGAGCGCCGACTGGGCTCCTGAATTCAGGATGATATAAAACGCGTTACGCAGCATCTTGTCACTGCGCAAGAGCCCTCGCGACCTACTCGGACGGAGGGTACTTTTTGCCTTAACCGGCTGGTTAACGTACATCATGAGCGCTAGGAGACTGTTATTTGACGAGCTGCGCATTCGCGCTCGCCTTCTCGGCGTCTCCTTGCAGCCTCCCATTCGCTACTGAAGCCAAGACCTCGTTACGACGGTGCCGCCGTGGGCTTCGGTTCTTCGAGTAAGCATGTATCGACGCGGTGGCCACGCTGTGGCGACGCGGTGGCGACACGGTAGCGGCGTCAGGGGCCGCGCGAGGACCAGGTGAACTGCCCCGCGGCGACGCTAGCCGTTGAGCAGGCCAGTCAGCCTTGGCTGCCAGTTCGCGTCGTGATCGACCTCAGCGACCAGGGCGCGCGCGAGCGGGGACGTGGCGGCGTCCTGGCGGTGGGGGGCGGCCAGGTCACCCGATGCCGCGGCGTGAATGGCGGCCGGGGCGAAGCCGATCTCGTCGAGCGCCTGGTTGACCAGGGCGCGGGGGTCGGGACCGCCGGCCCGGTAGACGTAGGTGACCGGATCCTGCTGGTTGAGCACCTCGTAGGCGACCAGGTCCCCGCCGCGTGACGGGGAGAGCAGCACGAACGCCAGCACCGTGGGATCGTCGCCCGACGTGGTAAGAGCGGCCAGGTCCTGGGTCTCCGGTGTGAGCAGGCCGTGCCGGACATCGGCGCGGGGGGTCATCTGGTGCTGCACGTCGCCGGAGTTCAGCCCGCCGAGCGCGCGGAACGCCCAGAGGCCGCCGAGCGCCCCGAACCCGCCGGGGCCGCCACCGAACGGGCCGCCGTAACCGTAACCGCCGTAGCCGCCGCCGTAACCTCCGCCGAACCCGCCCGGCCCGTAACCGCCGAGCCCGCCGCCCGGCCCCAGCCCGCCCATGAGGCCGGCCCCCATCATGCCGCCGAGGCCGGTGCCGAACTGCCCGCCGGGAGTCTCGTGCTCGCCGATGTGCGGCGTGGCGGACGGGTCGCGCCAGGGGGTGACGCCGACGGCCGCCCGGCGGACTGAGGTCACTTGCTTGAAGCCGATCGCCAGCTCCGCCTGGTTAGTGAGGCCGGACAGCGCCTTGAGCCGTTCGGGCAGCGTCGCGACCCGCAGCAGCGTGGCCGACAGGTCGGGATGGACCGCATCGAGCGCACGGGCCGGGACGGCCACGCCATCGCGCAGCAGCCCGGCGGCGCCGCGCAGCGCCATCGGGTCGAGGCCGGGCAGCAACGAGCCGAGGAAGGCGGAGGTCCTGGTCCGCGCCTCCGTCACCCGCTCGGTCAGCAGGGCGGTGAACTCGTCGGCGCGGCGGCCAAGCCGCGTGATGGCCAGCGGGCCAAGTGCGGCCACGTCGATGGTGACGGTGTAGTCCTGCGCCCGCACTCCATCGACGAAGGAGAAGGCGACCCGCTTGGCGGCGCCGCCCGTCATGACCAGCAGCGCGTCCTCGAAGACGTGCACGTCGGCCTGGGTGCCCGCCACCGTTCCCGTGAACCGGGCGGCGGCCCCCACCGTGCCTGACTCCGCCGCCGCGACCCCGGCCCGCGCGTCGCGTAGTTCCTCGAGCAGCTGCGTGCGCATCCGGCCGAGCCTGCTGAGCTCGAGCGCGGTCCCGTCGGCCAGCGTCACGCGGACGATGAAGGGCTCGGGCTCGGCGACTGATGCGATGCGGCCGGACGGGACGCGCAGCGCGGCGCCGACGGCGGGCTGGAGCTCAAGCACCCCGCCCGCCACCGTCACGTCGCCGCTGCCCGCCTCAAGCTGGGCGCCGTCGGCGCCGAGGAGGCGGTAGTCGGCGGAGCTCACGGTCAGCTAGCCGGGGTGCCGCACTCGCCGCAGAACTTCGCACCATTCAACGAAGTACCACAATTACCGCAGAACTGTTTCGCCGACTGGGCGGCGGCCAGCGCGTGGCCGCACGACGCGCAGAATTTGCCTCCGCCGCACTCCTGCCCGCAGGACGGGCACAAGCCGGTCCCCTGATCTCGGTAATTGATGTCCTTGGTCCAGTCCTGCGACTGAATCTTCTGGTTGAGCTGGTTGATCTGGGCCTGAGCCTGCATTTGCGCCATCGCCTGGTCGAGCTTGGGCGCGCAGCTCACGCACAGGCCGCGCTCGGTGTTCCAGCAGATCTGGCCGCAGACCCACTGCCCGCAGTTGTGGCACTGCTTGAAATAGGGCTGCATCTCCTCGACGGCCTTGGCGAGCGCCTTGTCGCGGGTGGAGCCGCGCACGGTGCCCCGCATGAACTCGGCGTCCCAGCCGAGCTGGGAGGCGCGCTCACCGAGCTGGCCGCCGAGCATGTCGCCGCCGAGCCGGAGCATCCGCCCGCCGAAGCCGGTCACCGAGTGCTGGAATGACGAGGAATAGCCATTACCGCAGCGTCTGCAGAAGAATTCGAATTGATACCCGTCGTCGCTGCTGCGATCCTGGTAGTTGTCTGTGAAGAAGACCATCCCGGCCATGGCGAAATCTCCTCGATGTTAGGTGCACCGGAACCGTAGCAACTTCACCGGCCACCGGCCAGCCCAAATCGATAACAAGGCCTCATTTCCCCGCGCCGCCGGCCGAGGCGGCTATACGCCAAGGAGATACTGCTGGCTGCGGCCGCCCGCCAGGTCGACGACGCCGGGCGCGGCGAGCAACTGCCTGACCGTCAGCACCTGGGTGCCCTCGCGCAGCGTCCGGTGATCAGCGTAGACACCAGCAGGCAGCCAGAAGGCGTCGTCGCACAGCCGCTCGGTGACGACGATACGGGCGCCGACCCCGCGCCCGTCGCGGCTGTCCCGCCCGTTCCTGCCAGGGACCAGGAACACGCGTCCAGCCTGGCGCGAGACCAGCGGGGCGAGGTCCGCGAGCTGGCCCCGGCCGAGGTACTCCCACAGCTTCCCGTCGCCGAGCGTGCTGGAGGAGAACGGCGGCCACTCCGCGGGCGGGCTTCCGGTATGCGGCATCACCAGCACGCCGGGGACCGCGGAGGCGTCGTCCCACGGCTCGGGCAGCCGGCCGTACGCGGCGAGGATCGCCCGCACCTGGTGGCCGGCCACCCAGCCGAGTAGCGCGCCGTCACGCGGCACCGGGATACCAGTCTCGATCACCTGGCGGATTTCCGCGGGAACAGGATCGTCCTGCCCGATCTCCACCCGCGCGCCGTCGCGGCGGTTCCAGTGCCGCAGCACGAAGAGGTCGTCCCATTCCATGATGAGGACGAAGAACCTGCTCACCCCGGCATCGCGGTTCATCAGCACCATCGAGCCGAACCGGTGCTCCGCGTAGTGCCGGCGAACCGCCAGCGGGTACTGCCGGAAGAGGCGCAGGCACGCCGCGAAGGCAGTGTCGCGTGGCAAAGCGTGGGCAAGCACAGTCTGCTCCTTGCGTGATGACCCGGGTATGACCCGCATGACAAGGGGCGTGCCGCAACCGCCGCCTACGGCGAGATCTGGAAAAGCTTGCGCGCCCATGATGGGGCAAGGAGCGCCGTGAGACATCGGGCAGCTGACCGATAAACCGGACGGCGAAAGTCGGCTGCGGTCGGTCGTACACTGCGGGAATGCCTGGCTCCACGGATGTACGTGACCCCGCCGCCACGTGCGTGTTCTGCAAGATCATCCGGGGGGAGGCGGCCGCGCACGTCATCACGCAGACCGCGAGCCTGATGGCCTTCCTCGACATCAGGCCGCTGTTCCGCGGGCACACGCTGCTGGTGCCGAAGGTGCACCTGCGGCTGCTGTCCGACCTGCCCGCCGGGCTCGCGGCCGAGTTCCTCGCCACGGCGCAGCGGCTTGAGCGGGCCGTCGAGGACGGCCTTGGCGCGGCGGGCAGCATGATCCTGGTCAACAACGTGGTCAGCCAGTCGGTGCCGCACCTGCACATGCACGTCATCCCGCGCAACCCCAAGGACGGGCTGCGGCTCTGGCTCGGCCCGCGGCACCCGTACGACGCCGAGCACCCGGCCGACGAGTACGCCGCGAAGATCCGCGCGGCGCTGCCGCCCGCCGCCCGTTAGGGTGGCGGCATGCTGAATGTCACGGCCGGCATCATCACTGACCTCGCCCCGTCCGGCGTGCTGCGGGCCGCGCTCAACCTGAACAACCCGGTGCTTGTCCAGGGCTCGCCGGCCGCGCCGTCTGGCGTCACGGTCGACATCGGGCGCGAGATCGCCGCCCGGCTCGGCGTCCCCGTCGAATTCCGCTGCTTCCCTGGGGCTCGCGACTCCTTCACCGCGACGGCCGCCGGCGAGGCGGACATCTGCTTCCTCGCCGTCGAGCCCGCCCGCGCGGCGCAGATCACGTTCACCGCGCCTTACGTGCTGATCGAGGGCGTGTACGCGGTGCCGGACCAGTCGCCGCTCACCACGGCCGGCGAGGTCGACCGGCCGGGGGTCCGTATCGGCGTGAAGGAAGGCTCCGCGTACGACCTCTTCCTGACCCGCACGCTGCGGAGCGCCACGGTGATCCGCGGCGACGAGGGGACCGCGGTGTTCCTCGCCGAGCACCTGGAGGCGGCCGCCGGCGTCAGGGAGCCGATGACCGACTTCGTCTCGGCGCACCCCGGCTGCCGGCTCATCGAAGACCGCTTCATGGAGATCCCGCAGGCGGTGGGCACCCCGAAGAGCAGGCGCGCGGAAAGCATCCGCTTCCTGCACGAGCTGGTCGAGGAGCTCAAGTCCGCCGGCTTCGTGGCCGACGCCCTGCGCCGCTCTGGCCAGGCCGCGCCGGTGGCCCCGCCCGCTTAACGCAGCGAAACCGCTGATCCCGAACGGAAGCGGGTAATCCCGGCGCCGGCGTGACCCGGCCAGGCGGCCCGGCGACAGCCGGGCACGGCACCGGGCCGCCCGCGTGCTGCGGGACGGCCCGGTGCCGTTCGCCGCGGGATTACCCCTTGGCGAGGTCGCTGGCGTACACGGCCATGTTCGGCACGCCGAGGCCGCTCGCCGGGTTGTACAGCTCGCCCGGGTTGCCGGTGTAGAAAAGGTTGTCATTGCCGGTGCCCGCGCTGCTAAGCGGCGTGACCGGGCTGCCGGAACCCGCCGCGAACTTGTACAGGCTGGGGTTCCACAGCCCGATGCGGTGCCCCAGGTAGGAGTCGATGACCGCGGTCGAGCCGTTGAACTGCGGCGCCACGAAGCTCGTGCCGCCCCAGCCGGGCTCAAGTGCCGGGTTGCCCGCGGCGACGGCCGCCGGCTCGTACAGCAGGTAGCCGGTGTACGGGTCGGCGTTCGCAGACAGGTCAGGCTCCGCCCGGCCGGAACCGTAGCCGGAGATGAGCGGCGGGGTAGAGGTGACGTTCCAGTCGGTCGGCTCGACGAAGTTGGTGCCGGTCAGCACCGACTGGTAGTCGATCGGCGTCAGGTACTGCACCGCGTGGTAGTCGGAGGTACCCGACACCAGCCTCTGATAGGACGGCTCGGGCTCGTCGGCGCTGTAGCCGCCGCCGTCGCCGCCGATGTTGGCCTTGGCCGTGTCCGCGTACGAGTCCCCCGTGATGGCCGCGATCGGCGCCCACAGGTAGTCCCAGCCCCAGGCGCGCTCCTTCGGTACCGTGACGTTGGCGGTCCCGTCGGGGCCGGTGAGCGGACCGCTCCACGGCGTCGTGGTGCCGCCGGCCGAGGTAACGTACGGGCTGTTATCCGGGGTCCCGACCGACAGGTTAGTTGTGCCGAGGTCGGCGAAGGCGGTGTAGGCGCCGAAGTCGCCCGACGCGACGAAGAACGACTGGCCCTGGTCGGCGAGCTCGAGGAACGCCTCGTCGAATGCGGCCTGGTAGGCGGCCGGCTCCTGGCCCGCCGCGACCGCGGCGGCGACGAAGGTCTCCGACTCGCCCCAGCTCGTGGAGACCGTGTCCGCGATGTTGTCACTCGCCGCGGCGAAGAACCCGTCGATAAACCCCGGGTCGGAGTTCGGCGCCTGGTAGTCGATCACGTTGGCGCCGGGCGCGAGCGCGCCGGACTGCTCCACGTCGAGGTCGGTCTCGCCGGTGCCCGCGGCGTCGCTCGGCGCGCCAGGGCCGCCGTCCACGTTGTCGATGGTCACGGTGCGGCCGGTGGTCGGCACCTTCGCGACGTTCTTCCAGAAGTACTGCGGAGCGCCAGGGTCAAGCGCGGCCAGGGTCACGATGCCGATCGTCTCGCCCGCCCCGTTGGCCTTCTTGTACAGCGGGGTGAGGCCGTACCTGGCGGCGAAGTCGGACGGCAGGTAGTCGGTCGGCTGGTCGCCCGTGGAACCCGCGGACGCCTTCACGGTGAGCTTGCTGTTCACCTGGATCGCGTGGCTGTCAAACGGCGCGTAGTTGGTCAGCCCGAGGATCGCGAGCACGTACTGCGCGAGGTGGTACGGCAGCTTCGGCGCTCCGGTGGAGCAGTACACCGTCTGCGCGGGGACCCGGTAGCCGTCGGCGCCGTGCTGCGCCGGGACGTGGTAGTTCTTCGTCACGGTGGACAGGGCCGCGTCGAACTCCCCGGCCGTGCCGGATGCCGACACGTCGACGTTGCCCGGGTCGACCGACGTGGTGATGCCGAACGAGGCCAGGTAGCCTCTCAGCGCGCTGACGACGCTTGCGCTCTGGCCGTACTTGGCGGTGAACTGGCTCACCGAGTCGAAGCCGGACAGGCCGCCGGTCACGGCGGACTCAAGCTGGGCCCGGTTGCGCTCCTTGAGGATGAAGGACACCTGCTCGGGGGTGTCCGGCGCGGTGTTGCCGAACGCGGACGCGCCCGGCAGCGCCGATGCGAGGAGCCCGGTCGGTACCTGCTCGGGAGTATTCGGCCCGGGGGTAGACGCGGCCTTGGCCGAGCCTGCGGTGGCGGCGACGGCAAGCACCCCCGCGGCCAGTCCGATCCAAAGGCGCGAGCGAACAGAGTGAGTCATGCTGAGGCACACTCCTGACGTTGGAGGCGACCGCGGACTGCCGGCCACCGGCGGCTCGGAGACGAATCTGCTGTGACTGCCTAGACTCAGCGGTC
This sequence comes from uncultured Streptosporangiaceae bacterium, assembly GCA_964581815.1. Lineage (GTDB taxonomy): Bacteria > Actinomycetota > Actinomycetes > Streptosporangiales > Streptosporangiaceae > Trebonia. The sequence goes on from CAZORE010000044.1 coordinate 20,971, forward strand.
ACTAAATTCATCACTGTGGCATGTACGGGGCGATTATGGCACGACACGGGCTGCTACGGATAGATTCCCGTGTTCCTCGTCATTGCCGGGAAAACCGCCGCAATCCGGGCGCGCCCACGGCCGGCTATCCCGCCGTGCCCTCTGTTGCTGTGTCCTCTGTCGCGGTGCCCTCCGGTGCGGTGCCTTCCGGTGCGGTAGCCGCCTCGGGCGCGGCCAGCGTGGCGTAGGCGGGGGCGAGCAGCTCGCGCAGGCCGGTGCCGCGGACCTGCAGCTGCGGCGGGTCAGCGATCCGCAGCAGCAGGTCGGGCGGCGTCGCCGGGCTGGGCGGCAGGACACGCAGCCGTGCCTGGCTCATCGCGGGAGACCAGTAGTCCGCGAGCGACTCGGCGAGCGGCGCCCCGGTCACGTCGTCGAGCACGTCATGCGCCGGGCTGGCCGCCGCGGCGGCTGGGCGGGTACCCCCGGCCGGGGCGCCCGCGCTCGGCGCGGTCTTGCCGCGCAGCGCGGCGAGCAGGTCGCCGCGCTCCTTGCCGCGCCAGGCGAGCATCGCGAACGGATCGGTGTCGAACGCCTCGGCGAGCACGTAGCACACCGCGGCCAGGTGCTTGCACGGCATGCCCCAGTCCGGGCAGTTGCAGTCCATCCCCAGGTCGCCTGCTGACTGAGGGAACAGCGGCGTCCCGCAGTCCGCGAAGACCTGCTCGATTTCCGGTGGCATGTCGCCGGCCAGCAGCCTGGCCCGGAACAGCGCCTGGCCGGCCAGGCGGGACTCCACCTCCCGCCACTGGGCGGCGGTGAGCGGCCGCACCGAGATTGACACACGGTACGGCTGGGGACGCGAGCCCTGCACCCGGGCGGTGACCTGGCCGGATGCCAGCGAGAACTCGATGACCTGGCCACGGCGGGCGTAGCTGCGGCCGCGCTGCAGCCGGCCACTCATCCCGTAGGACTCAAGCACGCCAATGAACCGGCGCGACCACCACTGCTCGCCGATCGCGCCGCGCTGGCTCCTGGCCCTGATGCCGCCAGCAACGGGGATCGGGCCCGCCGATTCGTACTCCCACCAGCGGTTCATGCTGTTCTTCCCCGCTCGCTCCGGGTCTCCCGGCCTCATCCTCATGCCGACACCGCCTCCGGCGACAGCGTGAGCACCTCGCGCAGCGCGGACGTGGACAGCCCGGTGAGCCAGCCTTCGCCAGTGCCGACGATCTGCTCGGCAAGCGCCTTCTTCTGCTCGATCATCGCGTCGATCCGCTCCTCGAGGGTGCCGACGCAGACGAACTTGCGTACCTGGACGTCGCGGCGCTGCCCGATACGGAACGCCCGGTCGGTGGCCTGGTCCTCGACCGCGGGATTCCACCACCGGTCGACGTGGATGACGTGGTTCGCCGCGGTCAGGTTGAGCCCGGTGCCGCCCGCCTTGAGCGAGAGCAGGAACAGCATGGGCTCGCCGGACTCCTGGAACCTGGCGACCATCGCGTCCCGCTGTTTCTTCGCCGTGCCACCGTGCAGGAACAGCACCGGGCAGCCGGTCCGCGCGGCCAGGTACGGCTGGAGCATCCGGCCGAACTCGGCGTACTGGGTGAAGCACAGCGCCTTGTCGCCCTCCGCGACGATCTCCTCGCAGAGCTCCTCGAGCCTGGCTAGCTTGCCCGACCGTCCGGGCAGTCGCGAGCCGTCTCCGAGCAGGTGCGCCGGGTGGTTGCAGACCTGCTTGAGCTTGGCCATGGTGGCGAGGACCAGGCCGCGCCTGGTGATGTCGTCGGACGCGTCGTCGATCCGGGACAGCATGTCGGCGACCGTCGCCGCGTACAGGCTGGCCTGCTCCTGGGTCAGGTTGCACCAGACCTTCATCTCCTGCTTGTCCGGCAGGTCGGAGATGATCGACCGGTCGGTCTTGAGCCGCCGCAGCACGAACGGCTGGGTGACCCGGCGCAACTCCCGCGCCGCCTCCTCCGAACCGTGTCGCTCGATCGGCACCGCGTACCGCTCGCGGAACGCCTTCTCCGCGCCGAGCATGCCGGGGTTAGCGAACTCCATGATCGACCACAGCTCGGACAGCTGGTTCTCCACCGGCGTGCCGGTGAGCGCGATCCGGGACGCGGCGGGCAGGGAGCGGACCGCTTTCGCCTGTCGGCTCAAGTGATTCTTAAGCGCCTGAGCCTCGTCGCAGACCAGGCGCGTCCAGCGCACCTGCGACAACGCCGGCAGGTCACGCACTGCCGTCTGGTAGGTGGTGATCACCAGGTCGGCGCCGGCCAGCGCAGCCGCGAGCTCATCGCCGGCCAGCCGGTCGGCGCCGTGGTGAACGTGCACGAGCAGCCCGGGGGTGAACCGCTCCGCCTCCCGCTGCCAGTTCCCGGTCAGCGACATCGGGCAGATAAGCAGCGTCGGCCCGGCCGATTCGCTCGACAGCAAGGACAGGAGCTGGATCGTCTTGCCCAGGCCCATGTCGTCGGCGAGGACGGCGCCGATGCCGAGCCGGCCGAGGAAGGACAGCCAGGAGAGCCCGCGCTGCTGGTAGGGCCGGAGGGTTCCGTGGAAGCCGGCCGGCGTCTCCGCTGGCGTGAGGCGCTCGTCCGCCTCGCCGGACAGCAGGTCGCCGAGCCACCCGTCGGCGGCCACCCCGGCAAGCGGCAGGTCACCGGCCGGCGCGCCCGCGCCGAGCGCGACGCCGAGCACCTGGGCGGCGGTCATCGTTCCGGAGCGTCCCGCCTCGAGGAACTTGAGCGCGGCCTTGAGGTGGCGGTCGTCGAGCTCCACCCACTGGCCGCGGACGCGGACGAGCGGGACCTTGAGCCTGGCGAGCTCGGCGAGCTCTTCCCCGGACAGCACATCGTCGCCGAGGGCCAGGTCATAGCGGAAGGACACCAGGTCCTGCATACCGAACTGGCTCGGCCGGCCAGACGGCGACGTCCCGGCCGACGCGGACCTGGCGGTCAGCTTGAGGCCGAGCCGCGCCTTGCGCGCCCAGTCCGGCATCAGCACGCCGAATCCCGCGCCGGACAGCAGCGGCCCGGTCTCCCGCAGGAAGTCGAGCGCGCCCGCGGTGTCCAAAGTGACCTCGGCCGGCGCGGCCTCGCGCAACGCGGTGTCGAGCGCGGGGAACAGCCTGGCCGCGGTGCCGAGCCCGGCGAGCAGCTCCTCCTCGGGGTGGCCAGCGCGCCGCGGCAGGGCGGCGCGCAGCCGGCCGTACCCGGTACCCGCCCACACGTCCGCGGCGGGCAGCATCAGGCTCGGGTCCTCCGCCGACTGCAGCGAGAACTCGACCCGCCAGGCGTCGGGAGCGGCGGCGACGGCCGCCGTTCCTTGCCGCGCGCCCGCGGCTTCCCCTGCCTTCTCCTCGTCCCCCGCCTCCTCCGCATTCCCGGCCGCTACCGCTTCCGCCGGGCCGGCCGCGTCCGCCGCCGGCAACGGCTCGACCAGCCGGAAGCAGGTGCGGACCGAGCCGCCGGGCCGGGCCGCGCTCACCAGCCAGTCCGCGAACGCGGCGGTCAGCTCCCGCGCCTCGCGCTCGTCGGCGGCGTCCGCGACCTCGACGAGAGGCTGCGAGGCGGTCAGGGCAACCAGCATCCGTTCCGCAACGGCGGTCCGGGCCGGGGGGCGGCCCCGGCGCGCGGGCAGCAGGGCGCCAGGCAGCCGGGTGCGCACTGCCGTGTCCGCCAGCGCGTCGAGCATGTCCGCGAGCAGCGGGCCGGGCTCCGCGGTGCCGGCGTCGGCGTCGGCAACCGCACGGCAGGCGGGCGGCATCGCGGCGGCGAGCTCGCGGGCGTGCCGCGCGTCGCCCGCGGAGAGCACCGGCCGCCAGCGGGCGCAGTAGCCGCCGTCTTCGTCGGTGAGCACGGGCAGCACCCGGCCGCGCGCCGCCAGGTCCGCGGCGAACCGGGCGACCGCGGCGAGGTAGCCGGCCGAGCCGCCGGTCACCACGTCACCTGGCGCCAGCCCGGCCAGTGCGATCAGCAGTGGCCCGGCGTCCGCGGGCTCGACCCCGAGCACCGGGACCCGCCAGCCAGTGAGCGACAGCCTGCGGCCGGCCCCGGTGTCGTCGCCGTCCGCGGCCGCCGGGCGGGCGAGCTCCGGCGAGGCGAGCGGACCGTCGGCGGTGGACGGCAGGCGCAGCGTGATCTCGTCGTCGACGGCCTTGCCAGGCAGGTCGCCCGCGCCGGTGCTGGCGAGGGCGGCCGCGAGCGCGTCGGCGAGCGCGTCCGGGGCGGCGGCGAACGGGTGCGGGCGCGGTGCCCGTGACGGCCGCCCGGCGCGCGGCGGAGCGTACGCGGGCAGCGTGGAGTCCTCCGCCCAGACCTGGAGCGCGCCGTACGCCCAGAGCGTGTGGATCACCAGCACCGTTGGTCACCCCCGGTCAATGACAGTAGCAAGCACCAAGGACGAACCGGCCGTTTCGTAGGATCGACGCATGAGCATATCCCTGACGCGGCACGGTGCGTATGACGTGGTGATAGCGGGCGGCGGCCATAACGGCCTGACCGCCGCGGCGTACCTGGCCAGGGCGGGGCTGTCGGTGGCGGTGCTCGAGCGCCTTGACCACACCGGCGGCGCCGCGGTCTCCGCGCAGGCGTTCCCTGGGTTCCCGACCCGGCTGTCGCGGTACTCCTACCTGGTGTCGCTGCTGCCAGAATCGGTCATCAGCGGGCTCGGACTTAACCTCCGGCTTGCCTCGCGCTCGACCGCGTCCTACACCCCGGTGCTCCGTAGCGGCGTCGCGGGCGGCCTGCTCGTAGAGCGGCCGGAGGGACAGCGGACACGGGACAGCCTGCGGGCGCTGACCGGCTCCGATGCCGAGTACGAAGCGTGGCATGAGTTCTACGGGCAGATCGGCAAGCTCGCCGCGGCCATCGCGCCGACACTCACCCAGCCGCTCCCGCGGGAGGCGGAAGTGCGCCAGCAGGCCGACCCGGTCCTGTGGCGGGAACTGATCGAGCGGCCGCTCGGTGAGGCGCTGGAAAGGCGCTTCAGCGACGAGACCGTGCGGGGCGTGGTCGCCACCGACGCGCTGATCGGCACGTTCGCCCGGATGGACGATCCGTCGCTGGTCCAGAACCGCTGCTTCCTGTACCACCTGATCGGCAACGGCACCGGCGAGTGGCGGGTGCCCGTCGGCGGCATGGGCGCGGTCACCGGCGCCCTCGCCGCGGCGGCCCGCGATGCGGGCGCGGAACTGATCGTGAACGCTTCGGTCACGGCCATCAGGGACGGCTGCGACGGCGCCGAGGTCGACGTGGCAGGCGACGGCGGCACGCGGACGCTGCGGGCCCGCTTCGTCCTGGGATGCGTGGCTCCCTGGGTCCTCGCCGGGCTGCTCGGCGACGAGCGCGACCCGGCGGACAAGCCGGTTGGCGCGCAGCTCAAGGTTAATTTCCTGCTCAGCCGGCTCCCGCGGCTTAAGTCGGGCATCGATCCACGGATCGCGTTCGCCGGGACGCTGCACCTCGGCGAGGACTACCCCGACCTGGAACGGGCGTACGCGGAAGCCGCCGCCGGGCGGATTCCGTCGCTCCTGCCCGGCGAGGTGTACTGCCACTCGCTGACCGACCCGTCAATTCTCGGTGAGGTTCCCGACGGGACCCAGACGCTGACCTATTTCGGCCTGCACCTTCCAGCGACGCTGTTCGAGGACCCGACGACGCGCGCGGAGCGCAGGGAACTCGCCGTCAGAAGCGCGATCGCCGTGCTCGACCAGCACCTCATCGACCCGGTCGAGTCGGTCGTGGCGCGCGACGCGGACGGCCGGCCGTGCATCGAGGCGAAGATCCCGCAGGACATCGAGGCCGACCTGGGCATGCCGGGCGGTCACATCTTCCACGGCGACCTGAGCTGGCCGTGGGCCGCCGATGACGCCGCGCTCGGCACGCCGGCCGCCCGCTGGGGCGTGGATGCCGGCCGGGAGCGGGTCCTGCTGTGCGGCTCCGGCGCCAGGCGCGGCGGCGCGGTCTCCGGCCTCGGCGGCCATAACGCGGCGCAAGCCGTACTTGAACTCGCCTGACCGAGAGCAGGAGCCGCTCTCCGGCCGCCGTTAGGCTTGTCGGCATGGGTGAGCAGTCGCGTTCTACCGCAGAGCTGATCGTTGAGTGCCTGGAGAACGAGGGCGTGACGCACGTCTTCGGCATCCCGGGCGAAGAGAACATCCGGCTGATGGAGGCGCTGTCCAGGTCCTCAATCACCTACGTGCTGACCAGGCATGAGCAGGGTGCCTCATTTATGGCCGAGACCTACGGGCGGCTGACGGGCAAGGCCGGCGTGTGCTCCGCGACGCTCGGGCCCGGCGCGATCAACCTGCTGCTCGGCACCGCCGACGCGACGACCAACTCAACGCCGCTCATCGCGCTGTCGGCGCAGGTCGGCATGGCTCGCAGCTTCAAGGAGTCGCACCAGGGCGTCGACCTCGTGCCGATGTTCGCCCCGGTCACCAAGTGGTCGGCGCTGCTCGCCACGCCAGGCGCGGCGCCCGAGATGATCCGCAAGGCGTTCAAGCTGGCGCAGACCGAGCGGCCCGGTGCCGTCTACCTGGCCGTGCCCGAGGACGTCGAGGTGGCGACCGTCCCGCCGTCGCTCGTCCCGCTGCGGGTCAACGTGCCGCGCGCGGACGACCCCTCGCACGAGCAGGTATCCCGGGCCGCCCAGCTCCTGCGCGATGCGCGCAACCCGGTCGTGCTCGCCGGTCACGGCGCCGCACGGTCCGGGGCGAGCGAGGCGCTGATCCGGTTCGCGCAGGCGCTGAACATCCCGGTGGCGACCACCTTCCACGGCAAGGGCGTGTTCCCCGATGACCACCCGCTCGCGCTCGGCACGGTCGGCTTCATGCGGCACGACTACGTAAACTTCGGCTTTGACCAGGCCGACGTCATCGTGGCGGCCGGCTACGAGCTGCAGGAGTTCAACCCGGTCAGGATCAACCCGGCGGGCACCACCAAGATCATCCATGTGCACCGGTTCCCCGCCGAGGTCGACGCGCACTACGACGTCGCCGTCGGGATCACCGCCGACATCACCCGCAGCCTTGACGCCCTCGCGGCTGCCGTGTGGCGCAAGCCCGCCGCGACGGCCGGCGGTGAGCGGATCAGGGAGCTGCTGGCGTCCGAGCTCGGCCGGGGGCAGCAGGACGACCGGTTCCCCGTGCACCCAGCGCGCATCGTGGCCGACACCAGGGCCGCGCTCGGCCGCGAGGACATCGTGCTCGTGGACACCGGCGCGCTCAAGATGTGGATGGCCCGGCTCTACCCGACCTACGCGCCCAACACCTGCCTGATATCCAACGGCCTGTCGACCATGGCATGGACGCTGCCCGGCGCCATCGGCGCCAAGATCGCCAAGCCCGAGGCGAAGGTGCTCGTCGCTACCGGCGACGGCTCGTTCCTCATGAACTCGCAAGAGATCGAGACCGCGCTGCGGCTGCGGCTGCCGATCGTGATCCTCGTCTGGGTGGACGACGCGTACGGCCTGATCAGCTGGAAGATGGACATGGAGATCGGGCACAACGTGGACACGCGGTTCGGCAACCCGGACTTCGTCAAGTACGCGGAGAGCTTCGGCGCCAAGGGATACCGCATCGCCTCCGCGGGCGAGCTGCTCCCCACGCTGCGGGCCGCGCTCGCCGCCGACACCGTCTCGGTGATCGCCTGCCCGGTCGACTACACCGCCAACGCCGAGCTCATCCGCACCCTCGGCGACCTGGACGAATCTCTGTCGTAGAAAACCGGCCCGCCATGTCGAGGACCGCGGGACGGCTCCGTACCAGATAGCGAAAGGGTGCCCGGCAGGGCACGACACCAGCAAACGGCAGGAGCATAACCGTGAAGTACATGCTGATCATCTACGGGAACGAAGAGCTGTGGAACTCGGTTGAGCCGGCCGAGCAGCAGCGGATGTTCGCCGCGTTCGACGAGTTCAACAAGACGCACTACGCGAGCGGCGAGCTGCTCGGCGCGTACGGGGTGGCGGACGCGGCGGCCACCAAGCTGGTCCGGCTGCGCGACGGCCAGCCTGCCGTCACCGACGGCCCTTACCTGGAGACCAAGGAATACCTGGCCAGCTGGTACCTGATCGACGTCGACAGCGAGCAGCGCGCGCTTGAGATCGCGGCGGCGCTGCCCTCGGCCGTCCACCAGCCAACGGAGGTCTGGCCGATCCTGCACGAGGCGTCCCGTGAGACGGGCGCCGACATGGGCGTCGCCTGACCGCCGTCACCCTGGTGACCACCGGCCAGAGCACCGAGGACCTGCTGCGCGAGCTCGCACCGCAGGTCCTCGGCGTGCTCATGCGCCGCTACGACGGACTCGACAGCTGCGAAGACGCGGTGCAGGAGGCGCTGCTCGACGCGGCGGTGCAGTGGCCCGCCTCCGGGCCGCCGGAGAACCCGCGGGCCTGGCTGCTCACGGTCGCCACCCGGCGGCTCGCCGACATCCTGCGCAGCGAGGCGGCGCGGCGCAGGCGCGAGGACGCCGACTACCTGGCGACGCCGCCGGCCGGGCGACCGGGCGCCGACGCGTGGCTGTCCGACACGGGACTCGTCGGCACCGGGCTGGCCGGCCCGCGGGACGGCGACGACACGCTCACCTTGCTGTTCCTCTGCTGCCATCCCGCGCTCACCTCGTCCTCCCAGGTCGCGCTCACCCTGCGCGCTGTCGGCGGGCTGACCACCGCGGAGATCGCCCGGGCGTTCGTGGTGCCCGAGTCCACCATGGCGCAGCGGATCAGCCGCGCGAAACAGCAGATCCGTGCGGCGGGAGCCCGCTTCGCCCCGCCGGACGCCGCCGACCGCGACGAGCGCCTGCGCGCCGTTCAGCAGGTTGCCTACCTGATATTCAACGAGGGGTACACGGCATCCGCCGGGGAGTCCCTGCAGCGTACTGACCTGTCCACCGAGGGGATCCGGCTGGCCAGGCTGCTGCGCCGCCTGCTGCCCGACGACGCGGAGACGGCCGCCCTGCTCGCCCTCATGCTGCTCACCGAGGCCAGGCGGGCGGCGCGGGCGGCGCCGGACGGAGCGCTGATACCGCTGGCCGAGCAGGACCGTGCCCGCTGGGACAGGGCGCTCATCGACGAAGGGTCCGCGCTCATCGAGCAAGCCCTCACCACGACCACAGCACTTGGCCCGTACCAGCTCCAGGCGGCCATCGCTGCCGTGCACGACGAGGCCGCCTCCCTCACGGACACCGACTGGACGGAGATCCTCGGGCTGTACGAGCTGCTTGCTCAGGTGTCTCCTGGCCCGATGGTCTCCCTCGGCAAGGCAGTGGCGGTCGCCATGGTCCACGGTCCGGCGGCCGGCCTCGCCGCGACCGATGAGCTGGCCGGCCAGCTTGCCAAGCACCATCGCTTCCATGCGGTCCGCGGTCACCTGCTCGAGATGTCCGGCGACCTCGCCGGGGCCGCCTCGGCCTACGACACCGCCGCCAGGTACGCCACCAATGCCGCGGAAAAGCGCTACCTCAGCCAACAGGGCCGACGGCCCAGGGCAACCTGACCTGCAAGCTCCTACGATGGCGGGATGACGGAGCAGGCTCAGGCAGACAGGCCAGGGCGCCGCTCGTACCCGAAAGGGGTGCGGCGGCGCCAGCAGATCCTGGACAGCGCGATCGCGCTGCTTGCCCAGCGCGGCGTGGACCGGACGTCCCTGCGGACGATGGGCGAGGCGATCGGGGTGTCCCACACGGCGCTGCGGCACTACTTCTCCTCGCGGGACGAGCTGCTCGTCGAGGCGTACCGGGCCCACGAGGCCCGGGCGGCCGCCGAAACGCCGCCCACGGACGAGTCCGCCGTCGGGCTGATCATGGAGGCCGCCACCCGTAACCGCTCGATCCCGGGCCTTGTCGAGCTCTATGCGACGCTCACGACCGATGCGCTCCAGGAGCAGCACGCGGCGGCCAGGGAATTCGTGCGCGGCCGGTTCCAGTCGCTGCGCGCGGACCTAGCCTCGCGGATCGAGTCCGGGCAGCGGGCCGGGACCATCGCGGCGGGCATCGACCCCCTTGACGCCGCGGCCCTGGTTATCGCCGCGTCCGACGGCCTGCAGCTCCAGTGGCTTCTCGACCCCGACGCGGTGGACGTCGGCCGCTCGCTTGCGCTACTCGAACGGCTACTCCCAGGAAGCCTCAGCGGATGATACCTTCCACCGGAAGGTTTTTCTGAGCGGAGGCGCCGTGAGCGGTCAGCATGTGCCCGGGCCCGGGCTGTCACGCTGGCGCTTGGCGATTACCGCGGCATTCGGGGTCGGCGGAATCACCGTCTCGGCCTGGGGCCCTCGGCTGCCCGCCATCAAGGCTGACCTCGGCGTCGGCACGGCCACGATCGGGCTGATGCTCGCGGGGGTGACCGTCGGCGCCATCCTCGGGCTGCTTGCCTCGACCCCCGTGCTGCACCGGCTGGGCAGCCGCCGGGCCGTCGGCGGGGCGATCCTGCTGATCGCCGCCGCGATGGCGGTCATGGGCCTCGCGCTCATCCTCGGCTCGGTCCCGCTGCTCGCCGTCGCCTTCGTGATCATCGGGGCGGGGATCGGCACCCTCGACGTGCTGATCAACGTCGAGGGCGCCGCGGTCGAGCAGGGCGCCGGGCGCACCCTCATGCCCATGATGCACGCCGCCTGGTCCATCGGGGCCGCTATCGGCTCGGGGGCCGGCGCGGCGTGCGCGGCACTCGGCATCAGTCCCGCGGCGCAGCTCATCGGCGAGGCCGTCCTCATCGCGGCGTCGGCCCTTGGCACGGCAGCCGGGATCCCGCCCGGCCGGCGCGCGCCGGCCGCTGCGCCCGCGCAGGACCGGGCGGCTAAGCTCCGCCAGTGGCTGCACGGCTGGCTGGACTTGCGGCTGCTGCTCATCGGCCTGGTCATGCTCGGCGTCGAACTCGGCGAAGGCTCCGCCAACAGCTGGCTCACGCTGGCGGTGCACAACAACCACGGTCAAACCGCCGCGGTGGCCGCGCTGTTCTTCACCACGTTCGCCACCTGCGAAGGGCTCACCCGGATCTTCGCCGGCCCCGTCGTCGACCGGCTCGGGCGCGTCGCGACGATACGTCTCACCACCGCCCTCGGCCTGATCGGTATCGCCGCGTTCATCCTGGCGGGCAACCGGTGGATCGTCCTGCTCGGGGTGGTGCTCTGGGCGGTCGGAGTCTCCATGGGCTTCCCGCTCGGCATGTCGGCGGCGGCGGACAGCGGACCCGACCCGGCCGCCAGGATCAGCGTCGTGGCATCCATCGGCTATTTCGCCAACCTCGCCGGGCCACCCGCCATCGGCGCGCTCGCCCAGTCCGGCGGCCTGCTGAATGCCCTGTGGCTCATCGCCGGCATGTTCGTCGCCGCCTTCGCCGCGGCCTTCTCGCTCGGCCCCCGGCCTGCCGTCACGGGTTCGGCCGCCGCCTCCGGCCCGGACTCTTCCAGGCGCACGTGACCTGAGTCACGTCCGCACTTACCTGCTAGTCGTTATTGCAAGTTATTCGCAATTATTCCTAGACTGGTCTCTGACCAGGCTCTCGAGGGAAGGCGGCCGCTGATGGCGAACGTGAGCGCACGGCTAGCCCGCGTCAGGGACGGCCTGACGCCTCGCGAGTGGGCGCGAGCGGGCGTCATGGTGGCGGTGGTCATCGGCCTCAACGTGGCTGGCTGGGTGCTGCTCGCGTTGGCGGTGGGCGGGCATTACCACATCACGAACAACGAGATCTTCGGGTTCGGCACCGGGGCGCTCGCCTACACGCTCGGCATGCGGCACGCGTTCGACGCCGACCACATCGCGGCCATCGACAACACCACCCGCAAGCTCGTCAACGAGGGCAAGCGGCCGCTGAGCGTCGGGTTCTTCTTCTCGCTCGGCCACTCCACGATCGTGTTCGTCCTGGCGTTGCTGCTCAACTTCGGCATCAGGAGACTCGACGAGCAGGTCAAGAACGGCAACTCCGGGCTGCACAGCGTTACGAGCATCATCGGCACCGGCGTGTCGGGAACTTTCCTTTACCTCATTGCCCTGCTCAACGTGATCATCCTGGTCGGCATCGTGAAGGTGTTCCGTGAGATGCGCGCCGGCCGCTACAACGACGAGCAGCTCGAGGAGATGCTGGACAAGCGCGGGCTGATGAACCGGTTCCTCGGCCCCATCGCCCGGCGCGCCGACGCGCCGTGGAAGATGTACCCGATCGGCGTGCTGTTCGGTCTCGGCTTCGATACCGCGACCGAGGTCGCCCTGCTCGTCCTGGCCGGCTCGGCGGTCGTGTCCGGCCTGCCGTTCTACGCGATCCTCTCGCTGCCGATCCTGTTCGCCGCGGGCATGTGCCTGTTCGACACCATCGACGGCTGCTTCATGAACTTCGCCTACGACTGGGCGTTCGCCAAGCCGATCCGCAAGGTCTACTACAACATGACCATCACCGGGCTCTCGGTCTTCGTGGCCATGTTCATCGGCACGATCGAGATCCTCGGCCTCATCGGGCAGGAGTACGACCTGAACGGCGGGTTCTGGGCGTTCATGGGAAACTTCGACATCAACAAGGCCGGGTTCGTCATCGTCGGCATCTTCGTCCTCACCTGGGCCGCCGCCCTGGCCATCTGGCACTTCGGCAAGATCGAGCAGAAGTGGGACGCCCGGCAGGCCGTCGCGGCCGATACCGCCGACTAGCGTCGGCCTGGCGTTCCGGGTACTGACAGGACCTCCCGCCCGGCCAGCCGGACCGTAGCCTGGGGTCATGGACAACGGGAACGAGATGCGCGACTTCCTGGTCTCCCGCCGGGCCAGGATCACCCCGGAGCAGGCCGGGCTGCCCGCCTACGGCGGCAACCGCCGCGTGGCGGGACTGCGCAGGGAAGAGGTCGCGCTGCTGGCCGGGGTCAGCATCGACTACTACACCCGGCTCGAGCGCGGCCGGGCGCACGGCGCGTCGCAAAGCGTCCTCGACGGCATCGCCCGCGCCCTGCACCTGGACGAGGCCGAGCGCGCCCACCTGTTCGACCTCGCGCGGGCCGCCGCCGCTCCCTCGGCGCCGCGCTCGCCCCGCCGGGCCGGCGGCCAGCCAGGGCGGGGCCCGGGTGTACGCCCGAGCGTGCGGCGCATCCTCGACTCGATGACCACGACGGCTGCCTACGTCCGCAACACACGGATGGACATCCTGGCCGCCAACCGGCTTGGCGCGGCGCTTTTCGCGCCGGTGCTGGCCAGCCCCGCACAGCCGGCCAACAGCGCCAGGTTCCTGTTCCTCGACCCCGCCGCGCCTTTGTTCTACCCCGAGTGGGAGCGCCAGGCGCAGGACGTGGTGGCGGTGCTGCGCGCCGAGGCCGGGCGCAGCCCGCACGACCGGGCCCTGTCCAACCTCGTCGGCGAGCTGTCTACTCGCAGCGAGAACTTCCGCAGCTGGTGGGCCGCGCACAACGTGCGCTTCCATCGCAGCGGCGTCAAGCGCTTCCACCACCCCGCCGTCGGCGACCTCACCCTCGCGTTCGAGGCCCTCGACCTGGCCGCCGACGAGGGCCTGCGCATCTCCGCGTACACCGCGGAGCCGGGCAGCCCGTCGGACGACGCGCTCAAGCTGCTCGCCACCTGGGCCGCCACCCTCGACCAGGCGACGGCCGCCCCGGCCGGGGACGGCTAGGCGCTAGGTCCAGGCGCCGTAACCGGGCCTCGCGGCTAGGCGGGATACTTGGTGGGCTGGAACGCGAGGAGCGCCCACTTGCCGTCCTCGCGTACCCAGACCGCGAGCGACCGGCTGTTCAGCGCCCGTTTCGTCTCACCGTTGACCAGCACCTCGCCGCGCATGTCATGGAAGACGAGGGCGCAGTCGCCGCGCACCACGATGCCGTGCTCCGGATGGGTCATGGGGCCGTACCTGAAGAAGCCGGCGGCCACCCTGTCCAGGTAGCTCTGCTTGCTGTCCGACGTGGCATCGGAGTGCGTGTACACGAGGTCCGCGGAGAACAGCTCATCGAGCGTGGCGATGTCCGCGTCGGTCATCGCCTGGTAGCGCCTGGCCTCAAGCGCGCTGATCTGCTTCGCGGTCACGTCGTCGTCTGTCGTCATGAGCCCATCCTCGCCCATGCCCGCCGGCTCAGGAAGACCGCCTGGTGGCCCGGTCGTGGATCAGTCCGTAGCCGACGGCCTCGGCCACGGTGAGCACGCGCCCGCGCCGCGCGTCCTCCCGGACGTCCTCCGCCTGGCGTCCGGCCGCCTCCGCGATGCGGTAGAACAGCGAGTCGATCATCCGGCTCGCCTGCTGCTCGAAGCTGGACACCGCGGTGACGGTCCCGCCGGCGAACCGCACCCGTGGCTCAGAGAGCGTGAACGAGGCGTTGGGATACGCGAGGCGGCGCGGGCACGAGGCGAGCAGCCCGAGCGCGGCGCCGCCGGTCTCGCCGCTCGCGAACGCGTGGACCTCCGCGCGCATCACGTCGAGCACCCCCATGAGGGTGAGTGCCGCGGGCAGGTCGGCCCGGAGGTTCTGCAGCTCAAGGCGGATCGGCCCGTCGCCCTCGGCGTCGAGGGTGAGCAGTTGCGCCGACAGCCGGGTCGCCGCGGCGTCGTCGAGCACGCCAGCGGCTAGCACGATGCGCTGCTCGAGCAGCCGCTCGAAGAGCCTGTCCTGCCAGCCGGCGTGCGGGTCGATCCACACCCGGGCCGGCTGCGCGGGTTCCGGCCCCGGTCGGCCGGGGATCGGCGGCTGGCCGGGCTGGGGCTGGCCCGGCTGGGGCTGGCCGGGCAGGGGCTGGCCAGGGAACGGGCGGCCGGGCCACGGGAACTGCGGACCGCCACCGCTTCGGGGGTCATGGACGTCGCGGAGGATGCCGAATCCGTTCCTCTTACTCATGCAGACTCCAGTTGATCTCGCCGCCGACGGCGGCCGCGTACCGTTCCAGCGTGGAGGCCCGCGCGTCGGTCGCGCCGGCCTCAAGCCGGGCGACCGCCGACTGCGAGGTGCCCATGCGCGCCGCCACCTCGGTCTGCGACAGGCCCGCCCTCAGGCGCTCCGCGACCAGCTCGCGGACCAGGCCGGCCCGCTGCTCCGCCATCCGGCGCAGCGCCATCTCGCGGAACCCGGGCAGGACCGGAAGCTCGTCCATACTCCAAAGGATATCTCAAATATGAGATTAACGGCCGGACGGGTCAGCTGCGGACACGGACGGACAGGCAGGTTACGCAGCCCTCGAGCTTCTCGAACTCCGAGATGTCGACAGTGACGACGGTGAGGCCGCGCTCACGGAAGGTCTCCGCGGTGCCCGGCGCGTGCGCGCTCATCAGCACCGTCTCGTCACCGAGCACCACGACGTGGGCGCCGCCCTCCTCTGGAACGCCGAGGAACGCGGGAAAGGCGCTCTCGTCGTCGACGAGCGGGCGGTAGCCGATGACGGTACCGTCCGGCAGGGCCGTCACCGCGCTCTTCAGGTGGAGCACCTTGGTGAGCGGCACGGCGGCAACCTGCCAGCCGCGCGGCGCGAGTAGCTCCCGCAGCTCGTCGACGGCCGCCTGGCTGGTGCGCCCGCTAAGGCCCACGTACGCGGTCCGGCCGACCTTGAGCACGTCACCGCCGTCGAACGTGCCCTTGGTGATGTGCGCCTGGTGGTAACCAAGCCGCCGGACCGTCTCGGCCGCCGCGGCGATCTCCGGCTTGCGCGTCGGCTCCCCCGGGTTGGTGATGACCGCGAGCTCGTCGAACATCACGACCGCGTCCTCGATGAAGACGGAGTCGGGGAGGTTGTCGTCCGGCGCCACCTCCACCGTGGGCCAGCCGTGCGCGTGCAGGACATCGATGTACGCCTGCCACTGGCGCTGCGCGCGTTCTGTGTCAACGGGCTGCCGCTCGATGAAGCTGACGCAGCCGCTGGCGAGCGAGGCGGCGGGGCGGCGTACGAGGGCGAACGGCGGGCGGGGCGGGGCGAACGGATCGGGCGGGGAGGGCGGGGAGGGCATGAACGGTACCTCCTGCGGTGCGCTCGTCGGCCTCCGGATGCTGCCAGTAAACCGCAAGACCGTCGGCTCGCGGCGGCCGCCTAGACCGGGGCATAGGCCGAGGCCTGCAGCGTGTACAAGTCGGCGTACAGGCCACCGCTGGCGAGCAGCGAGTCATGGTCGCCCTGCTCGACGACCCGTCCGTGATCCAGCACGTAGATCCGGTCGGCATACCGGACGCTGGCCAGCCGGTGGGTGATCAGCAGCACGGTAGACCCGCCGGAGTGCTCCCGGATCATCTCGAACAGGGCGTGCTCGGCGCGAGCGTCAAGCGATGCCGTGGGCTCGTCGCAGATCAGCAGGTCCCCGTCCCGGTAGAAGCCGCGAGCGGCCGCGATGCGCTGCCACTGGCCGCCGGACGGCTCGACGCCGCCGCGGAACCGCCGGTCCAGCGGGGTGTCGTACCCGTCAGGCAGGGATTTGATGACGCGGTCCGTGCCCGCGGCGGCGGTCGCCCTAGTCAGCAGCCGGTCATCGCGCGGCCGGCCCATCGTGATGTTCTCCAGGGCGGTCATGGGCCATCGCGTGTAATCCTGCATGATCACCGCGACCCGGTTACGCAACTGCTCGCGATCCATGTCGGCGATGGACAGCTCATCCCAGCGGATATCGCCACTGGTCGGCTCGTACAGGCCGGCGAGCAGTTTGGCCAGGGTCGACTTGCCCGAGCCGTTCTCCCCCACCAGAGCGACCACCTCACCACGGCGGATCTCGACCGACACGTCCGTGAGCGCGGGCTTGTCCATGCCCGGGTAGGTGAAGCTGACCCCCGAGGCCCGGATGACCGAGAAGCCCTCCGGGGCGGGCAGCACCCCGGAGGGTGTTGTGGCGGTGGCGCGTTCCGCTTGGCGGCAGAACTCGAGGTAGTCGTTCACGTAGAGGCCGGATTCGTAGCACTGGTTGGCCGTGACGAGCAGTCCGGACATCGCCGACACGGCGAGTTGTATCGCCAGGATCGCCGTCCCCGCCGCTGGCAGCCCGATCCAGCCAGTAATCACCAGCACGCCGAGCATGAGGTACACGATGCCCATGCCAACCCCGCCCGCCGCGTCGCCAGCCAGCCGCACCAGGGACTGGCGGCGGGCGAGGCGCAGCCGTACGCTGCGCTCGTACGCCGCGAGCACGTCGTAGGAGCGAAGCAGGAAGTCGCGCATGTTGAACGACCGCACCTCGGCCGCGGCCCAGCGGTCCGCCATCAGGTCGGCCAGGATCAGCTTCCGCCGCCGGCGCACCCCGAGCTCGTAGCTGACCTGGTAGCGCATGCGGGCGGTGCGGAGCGCCGCCCACGCGTCGGGAAGCGCGGCCACCAGTGTCAGCGGCACAAGCACCGGGGACAGCACCCCGAGCACGGTGATCGCCGCGCCCAGGGTCACCACCCCCGTGAGCATGGTGATCGCGAGCTGGACGACGTGCGTTGCCTCGGACTGCCCGCGGCCGCGGGCCCGCTGCAGGGAGTCGTAGAACCCCGGGGTGTCGTATGCCGCCAGTTCCACCTGGGTGGTCGCGGCGTACAGCCGCCGCTCGACCGTCCGGCTCACGTCGGGCATGAGCCGGTCTTCGTTCCAGTACGCGATCAGCGTCATCAGGGTCCGGAAGATGGTGACGCCAAGGATGAACAGCAGCGCGGGCAGCGCGGCCTTCAGCCGGCTCAGCGTTGGGGCGCTGGCGAACAGGGCGGTAAGCACCTGGGTTGTGCCGAGCAGCCCGAGCGCGCTCATCAGGCCGCTGACCAGGTCGGCCGTGGCCATGGAGACGCAGTTAAGCCGGCTGGATTCCCAGGCGATCCGCGCGAAGTACCCGAACAGGAACGGCAGTCGCCTGGTCATACCCGAGAAGGAGCGCGAGCCGACCAGTTCGGCGTCAAAGGCCTCCCAGGCCCGGTCGACGAGCTCGCTCTCAGCCGCCGCCGGGCCGCCGGCCGTGGACTTCTCCTGCCGGTGCTTGGCGCGCTTCATGGTCAGCGCCCTCCGTGCACCATGGCGAGCAGCGGGGCGCCGCGCTCCGCGCCAAGATCACTGAGCAGCTGCTGAACCGGTGCCAGCTTCTCGTAGACGACCAGGACCGGGTCGCCGTGCGCGGCCAGGGCCAGGCCGCGGGCGGCCGCCTGCTCCATGCTCGCGGCGGACTCGCAGTAGCTGCCCGGCCGGGCCTCGGCCAGCGCCGCCCTGATCAGGCTCGTCATCTCACCCGGTTCGCGGCCACGCAGGTCGAGGTCCTCGTAGATGACGACCCGGTCGAACGCCTCGGCGACGGCCTGCGCGCTCTCCGTCACCTGGGCGTCGGTCCGGTCGCCTGGCAGGGTGAGCACCGCGACGCCGTCCCGGCCCCACCGCTCGTGAATGAACTGGCCGACGGCCGCCAGGGCGGCGGGGTTGTGCGCGTAGTCGAGTACGACCGGGACCTCGCCGACGCGAAACGTGTCCAGCCGGCCTGGGTTGTCCCGACTGGGCTCGATTGACTCGAGCGCGGTGCGGATGGTCGCGACGGACACGCCGAGCGCGCGGGCCGCGGCGATGGCGGCCAGCACGTTGGCGATCATGAACCTCGCTTGGCCGTCCACGGACAGGGCGAGATCACTCACGCTGGCCAGCGTGGCCCGGGCACTGCCGGTGACTTCGACCAGGTCTCCGTCGTCGAGCAGGTAGGCCGTGCCGCCGTGGCGCAGGTGCTCGGCGATGACCGGGTTTCCCGGCGAGACGCTGAAGTAACTGATGACCGGCTGCCGGTCCCGCACGGCTGGGCGCCGAACCAGGCCGGCACTGTGCCGGTCGTCGGCGTTCAGCACCAGGTGCCCGTAATCCTTGATCTCCTCGGCGACGAGCGCCTTCACCCCGATCAGGTCGTCGATCGTGTCGATGCCGTCGGTGCCGATGTGATCGCTGGTGATATTCGTGACCACCGCGACGTCGGCGCGATCGTAGCCCAGCCCGCGCCGCACGATCCCGCCCCGGGCGGTCTCCAGGACGGCGGCCTGCACCGCCGGGTCGCTGAGCACGATATCCGCCGACCGCGGGCCTGATGCGTCGGAATCATGCACCAGGTCGTGGCCGATGTAGACACCTTCGGTCGAGGTCATGCCGACAAGCAGGCCCGAGTGGCGCAGCAGGTGCGCGGTCAGCCTGACCGTGCTCGTCTTCCCGTTGGTGCCGGTCACGGACACTATCGGCACCCGGGACGGCATGCCGAGCGGGTACAGCTTGTCGATGATGTAGTCGGCCACATCGCGTTTCTTGCCCTCGGTCGGCTCCAGGTGCATGCGCAGGCCGGGCGAGGCGTTGACCTCGATGATGCCGCCGGTCTCATGAAGGGTGGCCGGAGGCTGGGTGATGTCGCGCAGGCGAAGGTCGATACCGCAGATGTCGAGTCCGATGGTCGCCGCGGCGCGCGCGCACATCCGGGCCACCGCCGGGTGAACGTCGTCGGTCACGTCCTTGCTCGTCCCGCCGGTGGACAGGTTGGCATTGTGGCGCAGCTTGACCACCTGGCCGGCCTCGGGCACCGAGGCGGGCGTCAGGCCCTGCTGGTTCAGGTAGCCGATTACCGTCTCATCCAAGGTGATCTTGGTAAGCGCCCGGTCGTGCCCGACGCCGCGCCTGGGGTCCGCGTTGACCCGCTCCACCAGGCCGGCGATGTCAAGGACCCCGTCCCCGGTCACCTGAGCAGGAGACAGCTCCGCCGCGACGACCTGGTCGCCGATCACCAGGACGCGGTAATCGGTGCCGGGGACGTAGTCCTCGACCAGCGCCGACCCGCCCTCTCCGGTGATCACGGCGAACGCGGCGCTCGCTTCCTCCACCGTCTCGGCGATGAAAACGTCTCGCCCGTGACTGCCGAACACCGGTTTCACGACCACCGTGCCGCCGAGCCGGTGGTAGGCCGCGACTGCCCCGGCCGCGTCCTGCGCCACGATGCCCTGCGGCACGGGGATGCCCGCAGCGGATAGCAGTTGCTTGGTGACCGCCTTGTCGCAGGCGATGTCCACGCCGATGACCGAGGTCTGGTCCGTGCTTGCCGCCCAGACCAGCCGGCGGTTGGCGCCGTAGCCGAGCTGCAGCAGCCCGACGTCCGTCAGCCTGCGGACTGGGATGCCGCGGTACCGGGCGGCGCGGGCAAGCGCGGCGGCCGTTACCCCCAGCCGGTTCTCGTCATAGGCCGTGGCGAGGCGCTGCAGCTCAGCGCCGGGAACCAGCTGGCCATCAGCCTGGCCGGTGTGGAGAACCGCGTCGGGGACGCGGCCCGCGACCAGATCGGTGACCACGGTCACGGCCAGGTCAAGCAGGTCACCAGCCATGGGGTCCTCGGCCCACTCGTGCTCCGGGCACTCGATGATCAGCCGGAACAGTCCCGGCTCGCCCGCCCACAGCGTCTTGCCGAAGTACACCTCGCGCCCGATGAGGTGCGAGAACTCAAGGGCCACGTGCTCAAGCACGTGCCCGAAGAACGTGCCCTCGTTCAGCTTGGCCACCAGGCCGCCTGGCTTGCCCGCCGCGCAGTGGTGATCGGCCAGCCCGGGCAGGGTGGCGAGCAGCCGCTGGGCGAAGCCAGGGACCTCGCAGGTCTCGCGGCCGGCGAGCTCCTCTAGGTCGACAAGCGCCAAGACCGCCGGCTGCCAGCAGTAGATGTTGGGGCCGCGTAGCCGGCGTAGCGTTACGATGCGCATGATCGTTCTCCCTTGCCTGTTTCTAGAGTTAATGCGTGTGACTTTTGTGACGGGATTGCATCCGGGTGACTCTGGGCATGCCAGGTCCGGGTGCCTGCCCCGTGGTTGAGTGAGCTGAGCGTGCCGGGCCCGATCCCTGCCGTGGCGGCCTTACCGGAGCGGGCGCCTGCGTTCCAGATCGAACGCGTCGCCCGATCGCAGGCGGTGCAACCGCATGCCCGGCGCTCGCTCGCCGGACGCGGCGGGCTCAGCGGGGGAATCGGCCGCCGGCGCCGCGTCCACGGTCACCACCTCGCCGTGGCCAAGGACGTCGAAACGGCCGGACCGGACGAGAACGGCCGTGTCCTCGTCGATGCCGATGCCAAGGTGCGACGGATGGCGGCGGACCGCGGCGATCAGGCGCGGAAGCCTTTCCCGTTGCGTGAAGTGCACGTCGATAACCGACGCCGGCAGCAGGCCAAGCCCTGGCCCCATGCGCAGCCGCTCATCGGCCGCTTCCTGGTCACCGGGGTCATCGCCGTCCTGGTCGTCATCGCCGCTCATCCGGACGTCGCCGCCGAGGATCATCACCGGGCCAAGTGCCGCCCCGCCGGCACTTGTTCCCGCGATGGCCAGCGAGCCGTCCGCCACCCGGCCGCGGAGGGTGAGGATCGCCCGCGACCCCGCGAGGAACTGGAGACGGGCCTGATCTCCCCCGGTAAAGAAAATCCCGGTCGCCTGGGCGAGCGCCCGATGGGTCTGCTCACTATTAGCCTGCTCATGACTGTCCAGCCTTAGCTCGCGGACATCACCGATACCGAGCCGACGAAACGCCGCCAGGTAAGTGGCGAATGATTGCGCCGGCCTGCCCGACGCTGTCGTTATTAGTACGATTCGCGCGCCAGCCCCCCCGCAGAGCTCAGCGAAAGACTGCAACAGCCAACAGTCGCTCGCCCGGTCTTCGGCACCGCCGATGACCATAAGGCATCCGGGCGAGAATTGCCTTACGCCCGCCCTAGTCACCATTTTGGCGGACATATGAGACTCGGCGAGCTCTCCGATCCCGTTCAGCTGCTCGTTGACCCGATCCTTCGCTATGATCGCACGCTTGACCATCCGTGTGCCTCCCCTTGCAGGCCAGGGTTAGCCCTGGCTGCACACCGGCGCCATATCGGCCGAATCCGTCTTGCATCAGATATGTTCCGGCAAGTCCAGCCAGTAGCACATTCTTCACACTTGCATTATGCCGGATCACCCATCACCCCTGAGACTACTTTTGCATCCTGAAGCCTTCCTGAATGCCGAATGTGGAAAGGCCCTGAAACAATTCCACCTAAACGGTATTCACGGGAATCTATTTAATTAAGGCAACCTGACGGTGAACTTCCACTCTACCCGGCCACCCGCCCTGTTAACATGTCCGTTTTAACTGTCCGTTTTGCCGGGCTATTTTAGAATTGCCGACTATTTCATAGATTTTTGGATTTTAGGCCTGATGATTACCGGAGCGACATGGAATGCCATAGCCAGAAACAATCCACGTCCGGCCCGGAAGCGCTCTGCGCGGTCATGTGCCCGGGCCAGCCGTCCAGCGTCCGTCGCCGGGCTCAGGGCGGGACCAAAGTCCCTGCGGGAGGTGACCGTCTGCACTGACTCCCTGGTGACAGACGGGCGCATTCTCCAGGTACCATCCCCAGCGCGGTACCGCGGAGACCCTCATGAACTCGCCTAGCGCATACCTGAACTGGTCATTCATTACGATTTCTGAAGCGAACCTGGTCCTCATCGCGGTCATGGTCGCGATCTTCGGGCTTGCGCTGCTGCTTCCCTTCCCAGGCCGCGGGCACGCGGCGGAACCCGAGCCAGCTCCAGAGCCCGCGCCCGCCGAGCCCGCCGGCGAGGCGCCCGGTGACGACCCAGACGCCCGCATGTGGACGGCGCGGGTCAGGCGGCGGGCGCTCGCGGTACTCCCGCCGGGCAAGCTGCTCCCCGACCGGCAGCCGGCGTACGTCGCGTCGTGGATCTACGTGTTCGGCGTCGCCTCGCTGGCTGCCCTCGGCATCGTGATCGCCTCCGGATTCGCGCTGGCTCTCGGCGGCGCGGACTGGTGGCACACCAACCCGGTCGGGCACTTCTTCAACAGCCTGCACCTGTGGTCGGTCGAGCTGTTCATGGCGTTCATGGTCATCCACCTGTGGGGCAAGTTCTGGATGGCCGCCTGGCGCGGCCGCCGGGCGATGACCTGGATCACCGGCGGACTGGCGTTCGGGGCCTCGGTGGTGACGTGCTTCACCGGCTACCTGTCGCAGCAGAACTTCGACTCGCAGTGGATCGCCACCAACGGCAAGGACGCGTTCAACGCCGTGGGCATCGGCTCCTTCTGGAACGTCCTGAACTTCGGCCAGATGTTCATGTGGCACATCGTGCTGATGCCGCTCATCCTGGTCGCGGTCGTCGGCGCGCACATCCTGCTGGTCCGCGTCCGCGGGGTCAGCCACCCGCTGCCGGCCAGGCCGGCCCGCGGCCGGGCCGCTCGCCGGGAAGCGGCCGCCGCCGACGCCGCGCCCTGGCGCGGCCCGAACCGCCGCTACGACATCCTCAAGGAAGGCACCATCGCGGTCGTCATCGTGAGCGCGCTCACCGCGATCATGGCCGGGGTGCTCTCGTCACCGGACGTCCCGTCGCTGTCCATCAAGACATGGGGCACCGTGGACCCGGTGGGCTTCGTGAACACCGCGGCCACCGAACTGGACGGCAACAGCACGTCCGCCGGCTACGGGCAGCCCTACAACAACGGCACCGGCTCGGTGCAGCAGGTCGGCCCGGTCAACTGGCAGACGCTGTTCGGCATCACCCAGCCCGTCGACTCGGCGAAACTGTTCGTGCTCGACCCGCTGGCGATCCAGGCCACCAACGACCCGGCCCTGAAGGCGGCGGTTGCCACCTACAACGGCGCGCCGGCCGCGCAGCAACTGAAGTGGGCCACCGCCTACGACACGGCGACCGCGCCCGGCACGACGAAGGTGCCGTTCAACGACGGCGAGCTGAACCTCCCGGCCGCCGGGCCGGTGCCGGTGATGATGGCCGGCGAGCTGAAGATGGCCCGCAGCGGCGCCCTGGACTCTGACCTGCTCGCCCAGCGGCAGTTCTACGGCAGCGACTACACCAAGCCGCTACTGTTCATCGCTGACGGCGGCTACTACAACCAGCTCGCTTCGGACATGCACCTGACCGGTGACCAGTGGGGCGTCATGAACGAGACTGGCAGCTACCCCGGCCAGCCCTGGCTGTGGCTGTACCAGATGTGGTACCACGTCTCACCGTTCCAGAGCTCCGCCAGCGTCGACGTCTGGGCCATCTACCTGACCAGCATCTGCACCCTGCTGCTGCTGCTCATCCCGTTCATCCCCGGCCTGCGCGACATCCCCCGCTTGATCCCAGTGCACCGGCTGATCTGGCGGGCACCAGCCGGTGACGCCCAGGCGGAGATCACGGGACCGCCGCCGGCCGTCAAGGAACCCGCCAGCTAGCAAGCGAGTCCGCGGACCTGCTGCCCGGTGACTGGGCGGCAGGTCCGCGTCCGTCGGGCCGGGACCGCATCCTGGCCGGGCGGATCACGGCGCGACGGACATGACGTCGTCGAAGCCGCTCGGCTCATGGCGGCCGATGGTGGCGTGCTCGAAGATGCCCCACCCTTCGGCCCCGTCGCAGGCGGCCCGGCACGCGTGGTCGATCACGCCGTACGGGACGCGGCCGGTGACGGCGGGGTCGGTCAGGTCGTACACGGCCCCCGACGCCCAGTCCCGGCCTTTCCACTGTCCGTGGCTCCACTCCGGGTCGCCGCTGTAGCCGGCCCCGACGTGCAAGGCGATCGAGGTCAGCGTCTCCATCTCGATCGTCAGCTGCTTGCCGCCCCGGGTCCGCAGGTGGACGGCGGCGTGCTCGGGATGGCGGGTGCCCGGGCGGTACCGGATGTCGAACTCGGGCCAGCCCAGCTGTTCCCGGCGGCCGTCACCCCAGATCCGCACGGCGTCGTTGACGGTGCGGTAGCCATCCGTCTCCTCCTGAGCCAGCAAGACGATGGCGTAGTCGTCGAACCGCAGCTGGCTGTACACCCACCAGAATCCCTGGAAGCCCGGCTCCGGGGGCCGGCCCGGCGGCTCCGGCTCCCCGACCGGGCGCAGGCCCCAGGACCGGTCCCGTGCCCCGGTCCAGCGGGCGGGGTCGACGGCGATCTCGTCACCGCCGACGCGCAGGACGCCCGCCCAGGTACCCAGCTGCGCGAAGCGGGACGCGTCCAGGAAGAGCCGCGGCCCGTTCCGGGAAACGTGCTGTGCCTCGTGAACCGCCGGGAACGAGCCGTCCCAGGTGAGGTCGAAGCCGATTCCGTGCTCATCGCCGTCGCAGGCCAGCCGGATCCGCCGCAGCGGCTCGATCACCTCGATGCGGTACGGGCCAACTCGCTGATTCAGCCGGTCGGTGCCCAGCGCGTCGGAGAACCGCGCCGCCCACTGCCGGTCCCCGCGCCGCACGGTGGCGTACGCGTCAGTGACGCCCAGGTTGGGGTAGACGCCCAGGCCGGTGATCAGCAGGATGTCGCCGGTGCGGTCGTGGCCGGCGAAGTAGCAGCGGTCGTAGAAGTTGCGGTCGCCGGTTCCCACGTACTCCAGCGACAGCGGCAGCTGGTGGATCGGGTACTCGTCCATCGGCACGGGCACGGCCGGGTCTCTCCTTCTTTTCCGTCGCGGTTCAGGTTCGGTGCCTCACACGGGACTGTGCCTCAGCTGGGACCGGGGCCGCCGGCGAGCATCTGCTCCAGCGGGCCGCGGTTGATGATCAGGTCATGGACGTCGTCGGGCATCGGCTGCTCGCCGAAGCGCACGCGGCGCAGGCCCGCGATGACGAACACGACGGCCCACTGGATCGCCGTGTACGTGAGGTAGAAGTCAATATCGCAAACCCGGTGCCCGGTCGCCGCCTCGTACTGGGCCACGACGTCCTCCAGCCGCAGGAAGTGCGGCATCCCGGTGGAGCCGAACAGGCCTGCGATGTCCTGGAAGACGCGGTGGCCGCCCACCAGCCACGCGATGTCGAGCTCGCGGGGGCCCAGCCCGGCCATCTCCCAGTCCAGGAGGGCGGCGGGTGCGAAGTCCCGGTAGATCACGTTGTTTACCCTGGCATCGCCCCAGCTCAGCACCGTCTCGCCGGGGTCGGCCGGCCAGTTCTGCGCCAGGTGGCGAAACCCCCGCTCGATGAGCGGGCAGCGGCCGCCAAGCGATACCGCGTAGTCGTACCATGCCTGGGCGTGGGCGACATGCCGGCGCAGCGCATCCTCCCCCGCCTGCGGGTACTGGAGGAAGGCGAAGTTCCGCTCCGGGTCGGGCACGGCGTGCAGCGCGGCCAGCGCGCTGACGGTCGCCTCCTGCACGCGCCGCTGCTCTACGCGGCTGGCCTCGAACAGCCAGCCCTCGCTGCTGTACATGATGTCGTCGGGGACGTCTCCGTCAACGCGGCTCATGATGTAGAACGGCGTCCCGAGCGCCGCCGGGTCGGGCTCGACCCAGACCGCCTCGGGCACCGGGACGCCGGTGAGCTCCCCGACCAAGCGGATCACCCGGAATTCCCGCTCCATCTGATAGCTGGGGAATACCGGCATGTCCACCGGCCGCGGAGCCACCCGGGCGACCAGCCGCCGGACCTGGCGGACGCTGCCGTCATGCCAGGCGGCGCTGAAGAACAAGGTCTCGCTCGACTGGCCAGTGGACGGCGCCGTCAGCTCGGTCACCTCAGGCGCCGACCCGCTGGGCAGCTTCCCGGCCAGCCACGCCGCGAGGCCCGCGCGGGTCTGGTCGAGGTCCCGGCTTGACTTCTGAAGGATCTCCTTCTCGGCCGTCATGGCGGCCTCCCTGCCGTCCGCTGCCGGGGCGCCGTCGCCCGGCCTCACCTCCGGAGCCTAATGAAAGATGAAATGTATTCAAGAGCGCGGCGAACACCAGGCAGCGCCGCGGCCATCGCCGAAGAAGCCAGCAGCGCGATGGGGGTGCCCGCCCCGACGGAGCCCCTCCGCTATGTCTTTCCTTTCCATTACATCTGAGACTCCCGCGTCGTTCCTTGCTCTTCTGTGGTTAGCGTTGCATGTACGACTGGAGTTGACCGGCGGCGTGGGGGATGTTGATGAGCGACTGGAATTACGGCCGCCCAGCGAACGAGCGGTATGGCGCGCGGCGGCCGTCCTGGCCAGATGGCACCACCTACCCCTACCCGCTTCCCTTTCCGCTGGCTCAGGCGGTCGCCGGCGACGAGATGGGGTCCGCCGGCGGCTTCGCGTCACCCCCGGCCAGCAGGCCGCCCGACGACCAGGTCGACGACGATCGCCCGCCCACGCAACCGCTCACGCGCGAGCCCGACCAGTATGCGGCGGGGTCGTCCCAGCCGCCTGGCCGGCCCTACGAGTCCTCCTATCCGTGGCCGCCCGCGCCACCTCCCTCCTGGGCCAGGGACCGCCAGGACGCGGGGGATCCAGCGAGCGCGGGCGGTGGCCGCGAGCACAGCGGCCGCCGCTGGCTGATCCTGGCCGGGCTCGTAGCCGGGGCCGCCGCCGTCGGCGGTGCCGCGGTGCTGGTGACCGGCGGCCACCCGGCCCCGGCGGTCACGAACGTAATCCCGCCGCCCATGACTCCCGGCATGACGGTGCGGGCGACCGGGTCGCCGACGCCGGGTGCAGGAGCCGGGGCGCCACTCACCCTGACGCAGGCCCCGGCTGTACTCTCCCGTTACACCACGACTAACAACAGCGCGAACGCCCAGCGCAGCGACGCGATGCTCGCCAGAGTCGAGTCGGGGTCCAGTTACGCGATCGACGCGGGGCTGTACCAGGAGCAGCTGGCCAACGGAACGCACTACCCGGCGTTCGGCCCGGTCCAGGCCACGTACTACATCCCGCGCGATGAGCCAGCCGGCCGCGGCCCGCGCTGGTTCGTCGTCCAGGTCGCCAACGCTTTCCAGTCCAGCCCGGCGACGGTGACGTCGGACGAGTACCTTCTCTTCACCCAGTCCGCCCCGGGCGGTGCCTGGCAGGACACGATCGAGCCCTACCTGCTGGCCAGCGCGAGCGCTCCGCAGGTCGCGGTCGGCAGCGACGGCCTGGCCACCGCGGTCAGCCCCGACTCCGCCGCGGTCGCGGTCGCGCCAAGCCAGCTTCCCGCGGCGACCGCCTCCTCGCTCGACGCGGCGGTCGCGGGGCAGGCGGCCGTCGCCGTCCCTGGCAACCTGGCCGACCGATCCGACCAGAAGCGATGGCAGGCCGAGGTACCCGGCGGGACGGTCACCGACGCGCGCGCGCCGGCGGCCGGCGCCGACGGGCAGGAGTTCGCCCTGCGCACCACCGACGGCGGCGCGCTCGTCTTCTACACCGACGCGGCCCGGCTGACGATCACTCCGCCCGTCGGCTCGACCCTCCGCCTGAACGTTCCCGGCTTTTACACCCCGGACCAAGCCGTGACCCAGGCCGACATCTCTTACCTGGAGCAGTTCGCCGCCTACGACCCGCCCGCCGGCGGCGGCACTCCCCGCGTCGTCGCCGACTACTCCGGAATCACCGGCAAGAACTAGCGATCGGGTGAGACCGGCCGACCGCCCACCTCGCCGCGAGACCCTCAATCAGCTGAAGCCCGCGGCCGCCTTCGGCATCGGGCCACGCGCTTTAGTGGACAGCATCCACTAACGCCAAGTATTGTGGACAGCATCCACTAAACGGCTGGAGGAGCCACCATGACCAGCAGGATGACACCGCTACTTGAGCGCAATGAGCAGTTCGCCCGTACCTACAGCCCGGCGCCGCTCGGCCTGCCCAGCGCGCAGGTGATCGTCATCACCTGCCTCGATCACCGCGTCGACCCCGCGATCACCCTCGGGCTCAAGCTCGGTGACGCCCCCGTCCTGCGCAATGCGGGGGGGCGCGTCACCCAGTCCGTCATCGAAGAAGTCGCCTACCTTGCCTTCCTCGGCCGGAGGCTGTTCGGCATGCAGCCCACGGACGACACGCGTTTCGAAGTCGCGGTCATCCACCACACGCAGTGCGGGACGGGCTTCCTTGCCGACCCCGGCTTCCGCCATGAGGCCGCCGAGGCAACGGGCGTGGACGAGGCGGCACTGGAGGTATCCGCCGTCGGCGACCCGCGCGTCACCGTCGTCGCCGACGTCGAGCGCCTGCTCGCGTCGCCGTTGCGCCCGCCGAGGGTGGGCGTCTCCGGTCACGTCTACGACCTTGAGACCGGACGCGTCACCACGATGATCGACACCCGGTACGCCTAACCGCCAGGCAATCCCGGCCGGCGTGCACGGGCCCGCCGGCTGCGTCGCCCGCGCAGCCGGCGGGTCCGCTGCTATGCGAGCCAGGAGCCAAGCCCCGGCAAGCTGCTTACGACAGGCCCCGGCCGATGAAAGTGAACGTGAGTTCCTCGAGGTGGCGCCGGGCGGCGTCGTCGGCATCGCGCAGCGGGCCTTCGCCGAAAAGCACCGCCAGCCCGTGCACCGCGGACCAGACGGGGTACTCGATGCCGTCGCGGCGCCCGCGATCGAGCACGCCGGCGTCGACCAGTTCGTCGAGCGCGGCCCTGAGCTGGCCCAGGGGCGTGCGTTCCGCTCCCGCCCCCGCGTCAGGAACCCGGTACGGGTGCTGCTCAGGCACGGCGAACGCCGTCGCGAACAGCCCGGGTTCCTCGCGGGCGAAGTGCAGGTACGCCAGGCCGATCGCGTTCAGCCGACGGCGGGCCGCGTCGGGGTCGCCGTGTCTTCCTGGCACGCGGGCGACTTCGGCGGCCATCCGGTCGCCGAGCTCGCGCATGGCCGCCGCGCAGACCGCGGCGAGGAGCTCGTCGCGGTCGGCGAAGTGCCGGTAGGCGGCGTTGGGGACCACCCCCACCATGCGGGTCGCCTCGCGGAGCACAACGCCGTCCGGGCCGCCGGCCCGCGCCAGCTCGAGCCCCGCGGCGACGAGGCCGTCGCGGACGGCGCCCCGCGGACGGCGCCGCCGCTCAGGCTGGCGTGTCCCAGCTTGAGTCTGGCTGGCCGTCATCACACCAGGGTACTGGCCGTCGGCCGGGCGTAACTCGCCCGAGTGACGGATGTGCGGTCCCCGGCCGCGCACTGGGCGCAGAAAATCGGTGTACACGACGTTCGCGTCCCCGCGACCATGGTCTTGTGACCCTCGACCCGGTGCGGCTTGTCCCGTGCGTGATCAACGTCGATGACACCGACTCTGCGGCGGACATGATCGACGCGCTGTCGCTTGCGGCGTTCACGGCGGGCACGCAGCCGCACTCGAACGGGACCCGGCTCGATGCGGTGCGGGCGGACGCGTCTCTGCTGCCGCCCGGCGCGGTCATCGCGCGCACCGCCCGGGACCAGTGGCGCGAGGCGCTGCTCGCCAGCGGGCCGGGCTGGACCATCCGTGTCTCGCGTTGGCGGGGCGGCGGGGCCGACGTCAGCGTCACCGCCGAGACCGCCGAGCTTGCCAAGGAGATACTGGAGCTCGCCACCAAGGACGCCGCGCCACCGCCCCAGCCCGACGCCGGCGTCGTCAGCATGGGCTTCTGGCACCGGTCAGCCCGGCGCGGCTTTGTACGCAGCACGCGCCAGGTGACCGCCGAGCCGTGGGCGGCCATCGAGGCCAACTATCCGGCGGCAGCGCGGCGGGGGCTGGCGGACCTCGTGACCGCGACCGCTTCGGACATCGACGGGCGCCTGCTGCTCCTCCACGGCGCGCCCGGCACCGGCAAGACCACCGTGCTGCGCACCCTCGCCCGCGAATGGCGCGCCTGGTGTCAAACGGACTGCGTGCTGGACTCGGAGAAGCTGTTTGAGGACCCTGGCTACCTGATGGACGTGGTGCTCGGCGACGGGGACGAGGAGGATGACGACGACGATTCACGCTGGCGGCTGCTGGTGCTTGAGGACTGCGATGAGCTGATCCGGGGGCAGGCCAAGCAGTTGACCGGGCAGGCCCTGTCGCGCCTGCTCAACCTGACGGACGGCATACTCGGCCAGGGCCGGAAGGTCCTGATCGCGATCACCACCAACGAGGACCTGTACCGGCTGCACCCGGCGGTGATCCGCCCCGGCCGCTGCCTGGCCCAAATCGAGGTCGGCCCGTTCCCGCCCGCCGAAGCGGCCCAGTGGCTGCGAGATTCCGGCGCACGTCATCAGAACGTGGCCTTCGCCTCGCCCGTGACGCTGGCCGAGCTGTACGCGCTGCGCAGCGGCAGGAAGGGCGCGGCTGACATCTACCGGGCCCCCGAGGCGGTCGGGCAGTATCTCTAGTCAGTGAGGTCGCCGAACCCGGTATCCGGGGACCGGCGAAGCGCGTCGTGGGGCATCATGGTTTCCGGGCGACGCCGCCCCACAGGGCGGCCGGTGCGGCCGCTTCGTCGTCACTGGCGGGCCTCCACCGCTGGATTGGCACCACGCCCGGCTCTACGAGCTCCAGGTGGTCGAAGAACTTAGTCACCTGCGCCTGGCTGCGGGGGTTGACGCGCTGCGGCAGCAGCTCACTCAGCCGCCTCGCGGCTTCCAGGGCGCCCGGCGTCATGCGCCCCATGTCGCCGGCCACGTGGGTGATGACCAGGAAGCTCCCGGACGGGATGGCCGCCGTCAGCTCGGCCACGAGCCGGTATGGGTCATCGTCGTCGGTGATCAGCTGCAGGATCGCGATGAGCATCACGGCGATCGGCTCGCTGAAGTCCAGCAGCTCGGCGGCTCCGGCGAGGATCGTGCCGGTATCGCGGGCGTCGGCGTCGAGGTACCCGGTGGCGCCTTGCGGGTCGCTGGTCAGCAGCGCCCGGGCGTGGGTCAGCACGATCGGGTCGTTGTCGACGTAGACGATCCGTGATTCCGGGGCGGCCGCCTGGGCGACCTCATGGGTGTTGCTCGCTGACGGCAGCCCTGTCCCGACGTCAAGGAACTGCCGGATGCCTGCCTCTTCGGCCAGGTACCGGACGGACCTTTTGAGGAACGCGCGGTTGGCTTGCACCGAGGAGCGCATGTCCGGGTAGACGCGGATTGCCTCGTCGCCTGTTTCCCTGTCCACCGCGTAGTTGTTCTTACCGCCCAG
>CAZORE010000045.1:0-52011 GCA_964581815.1 uncultured Streptosporangiaceae bacterium
TGGTCCTCGACGACACGGTCGCTGTGCCGTCCCTGCTGCGCCGGATCACCCGGTTTTTCCGCGACGAGTCCTGCGGCCAGTGCGTGCCGTGCCGGGTCGGCACGGTCCGCCAGGAGGAACTGGTGGCCCGGCTAGCTGACGGCTCGCCGCTCGGCTCTGTGGCCACGGAGCTGGCGCTGCTGTCTGACATCGGTCACGTCGCCCGCGACGCGTCGATCTGCGGTCTCGGCCAGACCGCGCTGTCCGCGGTCGAGTCCGCGGTCAAGCTCGGCCTCATCGGAAGGGGATAGCAGCCGATGACCTCGGTGTTCCTTGAGACGCCCAAGCGACTGGTGGACGTGGAGATCGACGGGCGGCAGGTCCGCGTGCCCGAGGGCGCCACCCTGCTCGAGGCGTGCCGCGGCCAGGGCATCGACACGCCGACGCTCTGCTACCTGGAAAACCTCACCCCGGTGAACGTCTGCCGGGTCTGCGTGGTGGAGGTGGAAGGCTCCCGCACCCTGGTGCCCGCCTGCTCGCGGAAGGCCGAGCCTGGCATGAAGGTGCACACCGACTCCGCGCGGGTGCAGACGTCGCGGAAGATGGTGCTCGAATTCCTCGCCTCCTCCGCCGACGTGTCCCTCGCCTCGCCCGACGTGCAGCGGTGGATCGCCGAGTACGGCGTCGACCCCGCCAGGTACGGGTCGCCCGCGCCAGACCACGTGGCGGGGGAGCGGGACGCCGCCCGGGCCGGCGAGCACCATGCCCCGCACGTGCCTGGCGAGGCGGCGACGGTGGGCCAGCCGGTCAAGGTCGACAACGAGGCCTACGTCCGCGACTACTCCCGCTGCATCCTCTGCTACAAGTGCGTGGAGGCGTGCGGCGAGGACGCGCAGAACACGTTCGCCATCGCGGTCGCGGGCCGCGGCTTCGACGCCCGCATCTCGACCGAGTACGACGTGACCCTGCCCGACTCCGCCTGCGTGTACTGCGGCAACTGCATCGGCGTGTGCCCCACCGGGGCGCTGATGCCCGCCTCGGAGTACAACATGCGGCAGGCCGGCACCTGGGATGAGTCCGCGCAGACCGTCACCTCGACGATCTGCCCCTACTGCGGCGTGGGCTGCAACGTGGACCTGCACGTGCAGGACAACACGATCGTCAAGGTCACCTCGCCGCTTGACAGCGAGGTGACTCACGGCCACCTGTGCGTCAAGGGCCGCTTCGGCTTCGAGTTCGTACAGCGCCGCCGCCGGGAGGAGTAAGCCCGGCGGCACCCGGAAAGCGCCGCGGCGTGCGCGCCGCTGAAAATAGTTCGCATAAGACTGCTAGAAGTAACCTGTTGTCACTTTATTCAGGGTGCGCGAACGGTACGCTCGCCATTGTGGTCAAGGTCTCGCCAATGGGGGTATGCCTGATTTAAGCAATATGCAAAGAATCGGGCATACAGGCGGGACCGTACTTTTCGGGAAATCTCTTGATTTCCATATCCGCGCAACGGGGGGAATTCGGTGACAGCGGTGCAGGACGAGCTTGCCAGGCCGGAGGTCATGGCCGTGATCGACGACCTGGTGACCAGGGAGGCGTCGGGGATCCTCGAGGTCGCCGGGAATCCGGCCGGCGTCATTTACCTGGACGGCGGCCGCATCGCCTACGCCCGGGCGTCCTGGGTACCCGGTCTCGCGATCCGGCTGCGCGCCATCGTGCCGTCGCTCACCGGCACCGGAGAGCCGCGGCTCGGTGAGGACGCCGCCGACGCCGCCGTCGCCGCGCTCGCGGTACGGCACGGCTACCTGACCACGGACGAGCTGCACGAGCTCATCGGGTCCGTCACCGTTGAGGCCTTCCTTGTGCTGACGATCCCGCTGGCGGCGGATTCCCCGGTCGGTGCCGTCCGCTTCACGCCCACCCCCGTCTACTGGTCCGACCTGTTCCCGCGGCTGGGCATCGACGTGGTGCGCGGGGAGGCGGTTAGCCGGGCCGGGTGGATGGCGGCCTGCGGGCTGGCGCCGACGACCGCGGTGGCGCCGCGCGACCTCATCGGGCCAGGTGCCGTCCTCACGCCGGAGCAGTGGGCGGTCGCCTGCCAGATCGGCGACCGCGTCTCAGCCCGCGAGCTGGCCATGCGGCGCGGCGCGTCCCTCGCGGATATGGTCCAGTGCCTGGGCAGCCTCGTCCGGGCGGGCCTGTGCGTCGCGGTTGCGCCCGCCCGGCGCGGGCGGTACCCGTACGGCCCCGCGCCGTCGGCACCGCCCGCCCCTGCGCCGCAGATGCCGCCGCGCGTCACGCAGCCGTCGGCGTCGCTGCCCGCCGGGCAGCCGGAGGGGCCGTCCGCCGCGCCGACGGCCACGGCGTCACCGGGATCGCCGGTGACGGAGCGCCTGCAGGTGCGCCTGGCCGGCGACCCCGCGTGGCGGACCGTGAGGCCGGCCCGGCCGCCGTCCGTCGAGGTCCTGCGCCAGGTGCTCAACGCGCTGCGCAAGCTGTAGCGCCCGTTTAACGTGGAGCGGGTGAGCGTCCTTATAAGGTCACTGCGGTCACCGCGGCCGTTCCGCCCTGATTTTGCATCTTTACGAAGATAATGAATGAATAACAGGCGGGTCCGCTCTACTCGGCGACCATATAACCGTATCCCGCGTGCGCCCGCTCAGTGTTATCTGTCGCGTATGCAAATTATTCAGTGACCGGGCAATTCGATGCGCCGGGCCATCGCCGGCGGGGTGCGCCGCGGCCCGGCGGCGGTGTCCGGCCGACGGCGCGCGGAGTATGGTCACCAACGTGGACGATCTCGGCCAGGGCGTACCCGGCGGTGCGCCGCGCGGCGACGGCGGCGCCGCACCGGGGCAGGCCCTGCTGCGGCAGATCCCGCGGACCGACCAGCTGCTCGCCGACCCGCGCATGCGGGCGGCGGAGCACCGCGTCGGCCGGGACCTGGTGAAGGCGGCGATCACCCGCGCCCAGGACAGGGCGCGCACCGGGGAGATCGCACCGGACCGGGTGGCCGACGCCGCCGCGGCGGAACTGCCGGCGATCGCCGCGTCCCTCACCCCGGTCATCAACGCCACCGGCGTCCTCGTGCACACCAACCTGGGCCGCGCGCCGCTCAGCCGCGCGGCGGCGGACGCGCTACTCGCCGCGGCGGGTACCTGCGATGTCGAGTTCGACCTGGACACCGGGGCGCGGGCCCGGCAGCGGGGCCGTGGTGTCATCGAGGCGCTGCGGCGGGCGGTTCCCGCGGCGGCCGCGGCCGGCGTGGTGAACAACAACGCGGCCGCCCTGGTCCTCGCGGCCACCGCGCTGGCCGGCGGACGGGAGATCGTCATCAGCCGCGGCGAGCTGATCGAGATCGGTGACCGCTTCCGCCTCCCCGACCTGCTGACGAGCACCGGCGCCCGGCTGCGGGAGGTCGGCACCACCAACCGGACGACCGTTGAGGATTACCAGCAGGCCGTCACCGCCGACACCGGCTTCATACTCAAGGTGCACCCCTCCAACTACCGCGTCGAGGGGTTCACCAGGCAGGCGTCCGTCGCCGAGCTCGCCTCGCTCGGCGTGCCGCTGGTGCACGACATCGGCTCAGGGCTGCTCGCCCCGCACCCCCTGCTGCCGGACGAGCCGGACGCGGCCACGTCGCTCGCCGACGGGGCGAACCTGGTCACCGCCAGCGGCGACAAGCTGCTCGGCGGCCCGCAGGCGGGGATACTGCTCGGCGACGAGCCCCTGGTGCGCCAGCTGCTGCGCCATCCGCTCGCCCGCGCGCTGCGGGTCGACAAGCTGACCCTCGCGGCTCTCGAGGCGACGCTCAGCGGCCCGCCGTCGCCCGTCGCCCGCGCGCTGACCGCCGCCCCGGCTGACCTGTCCGAGCGGGCGGAACGAATCGCCGCCACCCTGACCGCGCACGCCGTCCCCGCCAGCGTGGCGGTGACCGAGGCGGCGGTCGGCGGCGGCGGCGCCCCCGGCGTCGCGTTGCCGAGCGCGGCCGTCGCGCTGCCTGAGGACCTGGCGCCCGTCCTGCGGCACGGCCCCGCCGTCCGGCGGGGCGAGTCGCCCGCGGTGGCCGGCCGGATCGCGGGCGGCGTGCTCCTGCTCGACTTGCGCGCGGTGGACCCGGCCGATGACGAGCGGCTCGTCACCGCCGTCCTGCTCGCAGCGGGTGCCGGATGACCCGGATGCCGGCGAACGCGGGCATGTCCGCAGCGGCGGGTCCCCGGTGACGCTGCTAGCTCACTCCCGGGCTCACCGCTTGCTGCCGCGGCCGGGTGCCTGATGCACGTTATCGCGACCGCCGGCCACGTGGACCACGGCAAGTCGACGCTGGTCCGGGCGCTGACCGGGATGGAACCTGACCGCTGGGCGGAGGAGCGCCGCCGCGGCATGACCATCGACCTCGGCTACGCCTGGATGACGCTGCCGGCGGCGGAACCGGGGCCGGCGGCGGAACCGGGGCTGGCGGGAGACACGGGGCTGGCGGCGGAACCAGGGCTGGCGGGGGGCACCGGGCCGGCGGGGGAGAAGCTCGCCTTCGTCGACGTCCCCGGCCACGAGCGCTTCGTGCCCAACATGCTGGCCGGCCTCGGCCCGGTGCCCGCGGTCATGTTCGTGGTGGCCGCCGACGGCGGCTGGATGCCGCAGTCCGCCGAGCACCTGGCCGCCGTGAACGCCCTCGGCGTCCGCCACGGCCTGCTCGTGGTGACCCGCTGCGACCTGGCCGACCCCGCCCAGGTGACCAGGCAGGCACTCACCGAGATTTCCCGCACGAGCCTCGGGCGCGTGCCGGCCGTCCCGGTTAGCGCCGTCACCGGCCAGGGCCTCGACGACCTGAGGGCAGCCCTCGCCCGCCTGGCGGCCGCCCTCGGCGCGGCCCGGCCGGCCGGGCCCGCCGCGGTACGCCTGTGGATCGACCGGTCGTTCACTATCCGCGGCGCGGGCACGGTCGTCACCGGCACGCTGCCCGCCGGAACCGTCCGGAACAACCAGGAGCTGCTGCTTGCCCCGGCCGGCCGGCCCGTCCGGGCGCGCGGCCTCGAGGCGCTCGGCGAGCCCGCCGACACCGTCACCGGCGTGGCCCGGGTCGCGCTCAACCTGCGCGGCATCCCCGCGGACCTGCCCGCCCGTGGCATGGCGCTGATCGAGCCGGGCCAGTGGACCATCACCAGCGAGATCGACGTCCGGATCATTCCGCCGGCCGCCGACCCGCAACCGAGGCTCCCCGCCGACCTGCTCGTCCACATCGGCTCCGCGCGGACCCCCGCCCGGGTACGGATCCTCGGCACCGTCGGCCCGGACGCGGGCCATTCGCCGGCCGCGATCTACGCGCGCCTGCGACTGCGCGACCCGCTGCCCCTGCACGCCGGCGACCGAGTGATCCTCCGCGACCCAGGCGCGGCCGGCCTGGCGATCTACGGGGCGATCGTCCTCGACCCGTTCCCGCCGCCGCTCGCCCGCCGCGGTGCGGGCGCCGCCGCGGTCCGTGAACTCGGCGGCTGGCCGGACGGGCCGCGCGCCGCCGACCTGCTCCGCAGGCACAAGCTGCTGCGCGCGGCGCAGCTTACCGCCGCAGGAGTCACCGGCCTGCCGGAACCGGCCGCGCGGGACTGGCTCGCCGACCCCGAGCACTGGGCCTGGCTGCGCGCGGAACTGCCCAAGGTCGTTGCCGCCTTCTGCGCCAGGGACCCGCTCGCGCAAGGCATGCCCGCCGAGGCCGCGCGCGCCGCGCTCGGCCTGCCGTCCCGCGACCTGGTGCCCGCACTGGTCGGCGGCGATGTCCTGCTAGACGGCGCCTACCTGCGCATCTTTACCAAGCACGCCGCCCAGGAACCCGAGACGCCGTCGGCCGGCGCAACCCGCCTGGAGAACGGCGCGCCCGCCGCGGCGCCAGGAAGGAGCCCGGCCGGCGCGGGTGCCACGGCACCAGGCAATAGTCCCGCCGGCGCGGCCGGCCCAGCGCGAGGGGAAAGCCCCGCGGCCGCGGGGCGCCTCGCGCCGGCCAGGAGCCCCGCGGCCGCGGCCGGCCAGCTTCCGCCGCGGATTGCCGAAGCGGTCCAGGCGGTCCTCGACGGCCTCGCCGCCGAACCCTTCGCCGCCCCCGACACCGAGCGGCTGCGCCAGCTCGGCCTGGACGCCAGGGCGCTCGCCGCCGCCGCCCGCGTCGGGCTGCTGCTGCGCGTCGCCGACCTGGTCGTCCTCGCCCCCGGCGCCGACAAGGAGGCGGCCCGCGTGCTGGCCGGCCTCGACCAGCCCTTCACCACGTCCCAGGCCCGCCAGGCCCTGAACACCTCCCGCCGGGTAGCGATCCCACTCCTCGAGTACCTAGACCGCGCCCGCGTCACCGAGCGCCTCCCGGGCGACCTCCGCCGCATCCGCCCCTGACCCGCCAGCAGGGCGGCGGGAGCGTCACGCTCGTGATAACAGCAACAAGCGTGCAGCGCCAGGCCTGCCGGGACCGGCTGTCCGGCAGCGGGCGGGGCTAGCCGCCGATGGCGGACATGGGGCGGTCCGGCTGGAGGAAGGTCGGGTCGTTGATCCCGTGCCCCGGCAGCTTCGACGCGACGGCCGCGCGCCAGCGGTCGGCGATCTCCTCGTCCGACGCGCCGCCGCGCAGCGACGCGCGCAGGTCGCTCTCGGACCGGGCGAACAGGCAGTTGCGGATCTGGCCGTCGGCGGTGAGCCGCACCCGGTCGCACGCGCCGCAGAAGGGGCGGGTGACGGACGCGATCACCCCGACCCGGGCCGGCCCGCCGTCGATGAGGAAGGTCTCGGCGGGGGCGGCGCCACGCGCACGTTCGGTGTCCGGGGAGAGATCGAACGCGGCCGACAGCGAGTCGAAGATCTCGCCGGCCGTGATCATCTCGGTTCGCTTCCAGCCGTGCTGGGCGTCGAGCGGCATCTGCTCGATGAATCGCACCTCGTAGCCTCGCTCTAGGCAGTACCGCAGCAGGTCGGGGGCCTCATCCTCGTTGAGCCCGCGCATCAGCACCGCGTTGACCTTGACCGGGGTGAGCCCGGCGGACGCGGCGGCGGCGAGGCCGGACAGGACGTCGGAGAGCCGGTCGCGGCGGGTCAGCTTACGGAAGACCTCGGGGCGCAGCGTGTCGAGTGAGACGTTGATCCGGTCGAGCCCGGCGTCGCGCAGCGCGCCGGCCCGCCGGTCAAGGCCGATGCCGTTGGTGGTCAGCGAGATATCGGGGCGCGGCGCGAGCGAGGCCGTCGCCGCGATGATCGCCACCAGGTCGCGGCGGAGCAGCGGCTCGCCACCGGTGAACCGGACCTCGCGGATGCCGAGCGTCTCCACGCCGATCCTGATCAGCCGCACCAGTTCGTCGCCGGTCAGCACCTCGGGCGCGGGCAGCCAGTCGAGACCCTCGGGCGGCATGCAATAGGAGCACCGCAGATTGCAGCGATCCGTGAGCGAGACCCGCAGGTCCGTCGCTACGCGCCCATAGGAGTCAGTGAGCATTTACCCAGCCTACGTTGCCAATGTGCAGTAAAAAAACGGTGCTACCAGGGGTTGCGCAGCGCTCATGTTGGTTGCGGGAACTCTGTGACACCGAGGCGACACGCGCCGGTGATCACGGACGAGAACCCGGCTCGTCGGCGACGCGGCACGCCGCCTACTGGCTGTGACGGCCCGCCCAGGGGACCGACCTTACCGCGACGGCGCTGCGGGGACCATGTGCCCCGCGCACAGCGGTACCGGCTGCGATCAGGGGACAAGCGCTGGCCGTGGCCTGAGCGCCGGCATTCGGTGCACTTTAAGTACTCAATTGATTGCTGAGTGTTATGATCGGCACCCCGGGGGCGTGTAGCGGGGTGAGCTTTCCGGTTTCCTGGTTCCCTGGTTCCTTGTCTTGGTTCTTGTTCTCGTCGCGTCCGGCGCCTGCGCGCGCCGGTGCCGAACGGAGAGGGCTTTCACCGATGGTCCCTCAGGCCGGCCATTCCACGACTACAGGGAGTCTCCAGGCGACTCCGAATGGTCAGGATCCGGTCGACGGCACTCGCGGCCTGCTCGCCAGCCTGTTCCCCGCGGCCCCGTCCGCGCCGCCGCGGGCGTGGAGCTTGCGGGCGCTGGCCGCGGCGGCCCAGGTCGCGGCGGTTGCCCTCGGCACGGTTGTGCTCCTGCTGCGCGTCCCGGGGATTCCCCCGTGGCGCACCGTGTACGCGGAAGACTACTTTCTGTTCCTGCCCTGGGCGCTGCAGCACCCCTGGCACCTGCTCGTCGCGTTCGACGGGTACGTGCAGATCGTGCCGCGGTTGATCGCGCAGCTCGTGACTTACCTGCCGCTGGCCGACGCCGCGCGGGGACTCGCGGTCGCTGGCGCGCTTGTCGCCGCCCTGTGTGCGCTGTTCATCTTTCACGCGAGCGCCGGGCACATCCGGTCGGTGGCGCTGCGGGTGCTGCTCGCCTCCGGCGTGATCTTGCTGTCGAGCGCGCCGATGGAGATCGCCGACAGCGGCGTCAACACCCTGTGGTACTTGGGGCTCGCGATGTTCTGGGCGGTACTCTGGCGGCCGCGCACGCCGGCGGGGATCGCCGTGGCCGCGGTCGTCAGCTTCCTCGTGACGGCCTCCACCATCATCGTCATCTTGTACGCGCCGCTGCTCGCGATGCGCCTGTTCGCACTGCGCCGCCCCCGCGAGCACGCCGTGACCGCGGGCTGGCTGGCGGGCTGCCTGCTCCAGGCGCGCTTTGTCGTCAGTGCCGCGGTCGCCGGCCAATCCCGGCTGGTGGGCGGCGGGGGACCGGCCTTCGGCCGGGACAACCGGTGGGGCAACTCGCTCACCTTTTTCCTGCACGACGTGGTGCTGCGGTGGGCCGGCTGGCACCTGTCGTGGCGGCTGCAGTCGTTCACGACGATCGACCGGGCCACGCTGATCGCCGGCGTC
Organism: uncultured Streptosporangiaceae bacterium; assembly: GCA_964581815.1. Taxonomy (GTDB): domain Bacteria; phylum Actinomycetota; class Actinomycetes; order Streptosporangiales; family Streptosporangiaceae; genus Trebonia. The sequence continues at coordinate 8,863 of CAZORE010000045.1, forward strand.
GCGCTTGCCGTCGTCCTCGGCCTGATCATCGTCACGCAGCCCGGGGCCCGGCCGTTCATCGCCGTCGCCCTGACGACCGGCTTCGCCTTCACCATGTTCGCGGTCTACCTGGACCCATGGGACGTGGTCTTCCCCGTCACCGCCAAGAACGAGGTGGCGGCGCGCTACACGGCGCTGCCCATCATGGCGATCGAGTCCTCGCTCATCGTCGGGGTGGACTACGCCCTGCGCAAGGGGCGCGCGACCCGCGTCCGGCCCGGCGCCGGACGGCGGGACGCCGGGGCAGCGCGGCGCCGGGCGCTCACGGTCGCGGCGCTGGTGACGTTCCTGGCCGGCAACTGGGTGGCCGACTTCCGGTACGACGGCATCCGCAGCGGGCGCGCCGCTCATCCGTGGGCTCCGGTAGCGGCCGAGTGGCGGCACGACTGCCAGGTCTCTCCCAACGGAGTGATCAGCCCGGCGGTGGGCAAGGGCGTCCGGCCCGCGATTCCTTGCGGCAACATCCGGTTCTTACCCGGCCTTCCGCTCGGGCCTGAGGCCGGGCCGGCACTTGCGCGCACCAGAGCCGAACGATGGGGGCTTTCACGATGATCTACCAGGCCAGGCAGTCCGCACTGGCTGCTGATAGCGGCCAGTCGGCTCCGGGGCGCCCGGGTTACGGCGGTGGCCACCGCGACGTCCTTAGCGGTCTGTTCCCCGCCGCTCCCGCGCCGGTCCCGCTGCGCTGGAAGCGGCGGATGCTTATCGCGTTCGCCGAGGTCCTGGCGGTATGCCTCGGGGCGGTGGTGCTTTTGCTGCGCGTCCCCGGGCGCCCCTGGGACAGCCTGTACGCGGAGGACTATTACCTGTACGTTCCCCAGGCGCTGCAGAATCCCTGGCACCTGTTCAGCGGATGGGAAGGGTACCTGCAGCTCGTGACCCGGCTAGTCGTCCAGCTCGTGACCTGCCTGCCGCTGGCGGATGCCGCGAAGGGAGCGGCGGTGAGCGGTGCGCTCGTCGCGGCCTGCTGCGCGCTGTTCATTTTCCATGCCGCCGCCGGGCACATCAGGTCAGTAACGCTGCGGGTCCTGCTCGCCGTCGCCGTGATCCTGCTGTCGAGCGCGCCGGTGGAGATAGCCGACAGCGACGTCAACCTCGTCTGGTACCTGCTGCCCGCGCTGTTCTGGGCGGTGCTGTGGCGCCCCCGGGCCGGGGCGGGGATGACGGTGGCCGGGCTCGTCGGCTTCTTCGTGGCGGCCACGAGCAGCCTGGTGATCTTGTTCGCGCCGCTGCTCGCGATGCGCCTGTTCGTACTGCGCCGCCCCCGTGAGCACGCGGTGACGGCTGGCTGGCTGGCAGGCTGCCTGCTCCAGGCGCCGTTCGTGGTCAGCGCCGCCGTCGCCGGCCAGTCCCGGCTGGTGGGCGCTGGGGGGCCGGCCTTGGGCCGGTACAACCGGTGGGACGACTGGCTCCTCTTTTACCTGCACGACGTGGTGCTCCGGTCGGTCGGCTGGCACCTGTCCTGGTGGCTTCAGTCGCGGACGACGACCGACTGGGCCACGCTGATCGTCGGCGTCGCGCTGGTGGCGGTCCTTGGCGTGGTCTTCACGACCCAGCGCGAGGCCCGGCCATTCCTCGTGGCCGCGGTGTCGACCGGCTTGGTCGTCGTCATGTTTTCCCTGATCCTGACGCCGTGGTACGTCTCTCGTCCCGTCACCGGCCAGGGCGAGGTAGCGGCGCGCTACACGGCGCTGCCCATCCTGCTGGTCGAGGCCTCGCTCATTATCGGGGCTGACTGCGCCCTGCGCCGCCGGCGGGACACGCGTACGCGGCATCCGGCGGGTCAGCGGGATGACCCGGCGGCGGTTTGGCCGGCGCTCGCGGTGACTCTCCTCCTCGCCTTCCTGGCCGGCAACTGGGTGGCCGACTTCCGCTACCCCAGCGGGCGCACCGGGATCTCCGCCCATCAGTGGGCTCCGGTCGCGGCCGCGTGGCAACGTGACTGCCAGGTCTTGCGGGCCAAGGCGATCAGCTCGACGCTGTACCACCACGACTACGCCATTCCCTGCGACCACATCCGGTTCTGATGCCCGGTCAGGACGGCTCCCAGCGCCAGCCGTCGTTGTTCTCGCAGGTGATTGGCTCGCCGTCTCCGGCCACACCGGAAACACCGTGGTCGGAACCGCGGCAGTATTCGCCGGGCTCGTAGCAGTTCCCCGCGTTGGTCAGCGGATGGCAGCCGGCCGGCGCCGCGGAAGTAGCCGGGGGCGGGGCCGCCGCCGCGGTTGTCGTCGGCGCGGGTGTCGTCGGCGCGGGCGCGGGTGGTGCCGGTGCTTGGGCGGACGGTGCCGTCGTATGTGGCGGTGCCGGTGCCGGTGCCAGGGCCGTCGCCGGGACGGTCGGCGGCGTCTTCTCCGGTTGTGTCTTTCGCGCGGCCGCCGCGGCCTGCGTGGCCTGGTGGCCGGGCGTCCCGGTGGCCGTCGCCGAGGCAGAGATCGTCAGGCTGGCGGTGGTGCCCCTTCCCGGCGACGAGGCTGATCGGCCCGAGTTCGCCGCCGCCGCGACGATGATGACGAGGGCGACGAAGGCGAGAAGCGCGGTCAGCGCCTGGTGGCGGGCTGGCCAGGACTTGCCGCGCGGCGGCGGCCCGGAAGGTGGCGGCGGGGACGGCGGGCCGGCACCTTGCCGTCCGGGCTGAGCGGGCCATGGAGGCAGGAACTGAGACGGGGGCGGCTGAGGCTCGTATCCCGGCTGGCCGTTCCCTCGCTCAAGCTGTTGCCGCCCGTAGCCCGGTTCGGGCGGCTGCCACGTTCCGTTGCCGCCTGCCTGCGGCCCGCCCTGCTCGTATCCCGGCTGCCCGTACCACGCGAGTTGCCGCGTGCCGTCTTGCCGCTCGCGCCGCCACTGCGGTGGCACCGCTGCTGCGCCACCCGGCCGCTCCTGCCGCTCCTGCCGCCCCTGCTGTGCCGGTTGTCCCTGCTGCCCGTCTTGCTCAGGCCACTGCCCGTACGTCATCGCATCCCCCTTGACCCGTGCCGCTCCCCGCCTACGCGTCAGCACATGCTTAAGAGACGCCCATCCTGGCGCATAGGTTTACGTAGCGTCCGCAAGCCATCACAAGATGGCATAGACCCCTCCGGTCGCGCGCGGTCTCAATTGACCGTGAACAGGGGCAGCAGTCGCTGGACAAGGGGGCCGATCAGGACCGCGTACAGCAGGGTTCCCACGCCGAACACGCCGCCGAGCAGCCAGCCGAGCACGACGACGCTGACCTCGAGCGAGGTCCGCACCATCCAGATCGGCCGTCCGGTACGCCGGTTCAGGCCGGTCATCAGGCCGTCGCGCGGGCCCGGGCCGAACTGGGCGCCGATGTACATGGCGGTCGCGACGGCGTTGCCCGCGATGCCCCCCACCATCAGCCCGGCCCGGCCGGCCAGCGCGTGCGGTTCATGCAGGAAGGCCAGTCCCACGTTGGTCGCCAGGCCGATCACGAACGCGTTCGAGATCGTGCCGAGCCCGGGCATCTCGCGCAGCGGCACCCACGCGAGCAGCACGACCAGGCTGACCGCGATCGTGACGACGCCGATGCTGACCCCGAGGTGGCCGGCGATGCCCTGGTGCAGCACGTCCCAGGGAGCGTTGCCCAGGTGGGCGCGGATCAGGCAGGCGAGCGTGATGCCGTACAGCACAAGGCCCGCGTACAGCTGAGGCAGGCGCCGCGCGAGCCGGCCGGCCCGCAGTTGTTCAAGCGGCCCGAGCCGCCGGGTCGCGCAGTCGTGCTGACGGGCGGCCGGCGGGCGTCGGCGGGCATCGGGAGCGAGGTGGATCACGAGCCAAGCACACCATGAATTGGACCGTCCCCTTAAGGGCCAATTCCGGAGAGACTGGCTCTAAACGAGCGCCGCCGGCTGTTATGGGCCCGGGCCCGGGGCCGGTTACCGGACCACCGCTTGCATCTTCCGGCGGCCAGGCAAACTTCTGGGCATGCGCTGCGTCTCTGGTACGTGGATTCAGTGAAGGAGACCTCCGCCCCGCCGGCCGGGGCCGGGAGCCAGGTGGCCGCGCTCTACCAGGCGCACGCGGCCGGCCTGGTCCGGCTCGCGATGCTGATGCTCGGCGGCCAGTCCGGCCAGTCCGCGGCCGAGGACGTGGTCCAGGAAGCTTTCCTCGGCCTGTACCGCCAGTGGGGCAAGCTCAGCGACCAGGGCCGCGCGGTCGCCTACGTCCGCTCCAGCGTGCTCAACGGCTGCCGCGACGTGCTGCGCAGGCAGTCCCGCACGGTGCCGGCGGCGCTGCTGGAACCGAACGTCGCCTCGCCCGAGGCACAGGTCCTGCTGGCCGAGGAGCACCGTGAGGTGCTCGCCGCGCTGCGCCGCCTGCCGGGCCGGCAGCGCGAGGCGGTCGTCCTGCGTCACTGCCTGGGGCTGCCGGAAGCCGAGGTCGCGGTGGCGATGAAGGTCAGCCGGGGCACCGTCAAGTCCGCCGCGCACCGCGGCATCGCCGCGCTCGCCAAGATCCTGAAGGAGGACCAGTGACCATCGAAGAACGGCTCCGCGCCACCAACCAGGCCGTCGCGGACGCGATGCGCCCGGTCCGCCCGCTGGAACTTCCTGGTGAACAGCCCGCGCGCGTCCCGGCGGGCCGGCGTTCCCGCCGCTGGCTCAGCTGGGGAGCTCCCCTCGCGGCCGCGGCGCTGGTCGCGGCCGTGGCCGTGTCCCTGGCGCTGGTCCGCCAGGCCGAAGGCCCGCCCCCCGTTACGCCCGCAACCAGCGGGTCCGCTACGCCGCTAGCGTCGATTCCCCGGTACTACGTGGCCTTGGCCGGCGTCGGCCGCTCCCGCCCGGGAGTGCTGAAGGCGGTGGTCGGCGACGAGCAGACCGGCCGCACCGTCGCGGTGCTCAACCCGTCCGCCGGCCAGAACTTCTACGGCGTGACCGGTGCCGCCGACGACCGGACCTTCGTGGTGACGAGCTACGCGGGCACGGAGACGACCTGGTACCTGCTCCGCCTCACCCCGGGGGCCGCCAATCCCGCCCAGCTGACCAGGCTCCCCATCAAGCCGGTGGCGGCCCGCGTGGCCGGCCTGGCGCTGTCCCCGGACGGCCGGGAGCTGGCCGTCATGTGGCGGACCGGCACCACCCAGGCCAACGCCGTGACCTACCTGGCGGTCTACTCGATGACGTCCGGTGCCGCGCTGCGCACCTGGATCACCCGGGGCGACAACATGAACGCGATCGGCGGAGCGGCCAACGAGCAGGGGCTGTCCTGGGTCAACGGCGACGAGGGCATCGACTTCCGCTGGAGCGTCCTCAAGGACGGGACCGGGATCTACACGACCCTGATACGTCGGATCGACGTGACCGCCCCGGGAGGCGACCTGCTGGCCGACAGCCGAGTCGCCGTGCGGTTGCCGAACACTGTCGCGGTGACCAAGACCACGCGCTCCTGGCCCTGCTACACCTCGCTGACCGCCGGCAACGGGACCGTGGTCTGCGGGACGCTCAGCACGGGCAACTCGTTCCAGGAGGTCTGCTCGACGGTCCCCCCGTCGTTCGTCACCTACTCGGGAACCACCGGCAAACGGCTCAAGGTCCTGTACCAGTACCACGGGCAGTGCCTGTACGCGGTGTCCGTTGTGGTGTGGACGGACCCCACCGCCAGCCGGGTCATCGCCTTCCTGGCGCTATCTGAGAAAGGCATTAACATGGCGGCGACCGACCAGTTCGGCGTCATCACCGACGGCCGCTTCACCCCGCTGCCGAAGCAGGTCGTCGGTGACGCGAACGACGTGGCCTTCTAGCGGATCGTGACGCCGGAGCGCGGGACGAAGGGGTGTCCCGCGCTCCGGCGTCACCGTGCCTGGGGTCCCGTCGGCACCGCACCCCGGCGTTTCTTGCGGCTAGAAGTTGTACTGGAGGTAGTTCGCCTTCGTGAACTCCAGCGGAGCGGAGAAGATGATCGTCCCAGGCGCCGGGCTGTCGCTCACCGTGAAGGTGCCGAGGCTGCCCGCGGTGAAGGTGGCGCCGGCCGCGGGCATCTGCCCGTCCGCCACCATCCGGGCGACGTAAGCGACCAGCTCGCCCTCCTTGACCTCATCCCAGAGGAAGAGGCCGGTCAGCGAACCGTTGGCGAAGTACTTCTGGTTCGGGTTGGGGTCGCCGATGCCGAACACGCCGACCTTGCCGACCTTGCCGAGCGCCTGGACGGCGGCGAGCGCCCCCGGCACCGCGGCGCCGTCGATGGGGATAAGCGCCAGCAGGTTGGGGTTGGAGTTGATCAGGTTGGTGGCCTGCGTCTGCGATGTCGCCTGGTTGGACTGGCCGTAGCCGATCGGGCCGATCTTCAGGTTCGGGTACTTCTGGGCGATGTAGGTGCGCATGGCGCCGATCCACGCGTTCTGGATGGTGGCGTCCGGGGTCGAGGACAGGATGCCGATGACGCCCTTGGAGCCGAACTTGGCCACGACCGCGTCGATGAGCCCCTGGGCCATCGCCGGGTACGCCGTGTCCTGGATGAAGTAGGAGCGGGCGCTCGCGGTCACGTCGGAGTCGAAGCCGATGACCTTGATGCCCGCCTTGGCGGCGGCCTCAAGCGCGGGGACCTCGGACGTAGGGTCGTTGGCGGAGTACGCGATCACCTTCGGCGGGTTGTTGCTGTGCACCAGCCCCATGATCACCGCCGCCTGGTCGGGGCCGCTGGCGTCCACCGAGGCCGTGTAGTCGATCGTCTCGTTGAGGCTAGGGGCCACTTCCTTGGCCCCCTTGACGTTCGCCTCGAACACCGAAAGGCCGAGCAGCTTCGGCACGATGGCCACGGTGATGGGCGTGCTCGAAGTCGACGAGGACGACGAGGATGACGCGGCTGCGGACGATGACGTCGCGGGCGACGAGGCGGCCGACGACGCCGGGGCCGAGCTGGCCGAGCTGCTCGACGAGCCGTTGCTGACCGAGCAGCCTGCGAGCGCGAGCGCGGCGACGGCCGCCAGCGGCAAGGTCCCCTGGGCGCACCGTCTCGCCAATGAGACTTTCCTTGACATATTGTCCTCCTTTGTAACTAACTGACCGTTTTTCTGGCAAATTTTGGGTGTGCTTGACTCACCGGCGGAGTTCGGGGTTCCGCGGCAGGCGGTCAGGGAGTGCGGCTCACCCGCACGCGGGGCTACTCATGCGTGTCCCGGTCGAGGGTGCGCAGGCGCTGCATTCTCGCGCCGAACCGCTGCCTGAGGTTCCGTTCGAATGCGAACTTGATGACCAGGGCGCCGATCAGCACCAGGCCCGTGACCATCGTGACGGACAGCGAGCTGTCCCCTTCAATCAGCATCCCCTGACTCAGGAAGCCGAGCAGGAACACGGCCAGGACCACTTCTCCGATGCGGCCAGCGCCGCCGAAGATGTCCATTCCGCCGAGAATGACCGCGGTGATGGCCGGCAGCAGCAGGTCGGTGCCGATCTGGGGCTGGGCCGAGTTGTAGTAGGCCGCAAGCAGCACGCCTGCCACCCCGGACATGAAGCCGCCCAGGGTGAACACGGCGGTCAGCGAGCCGCGGATGGCGATGCCCGAGTACAGCGCGGCCCGCGGGTTGTAACCAATGAGCGTCAGCGAGCGGCCAAGGCTCGTGTAACCGACGGTCACGATCACGGCGAGCGCGATCACTAGGAAGATCAGCAGGGCGAACGGCACGTCGTTGACGCTCCCCTGGCCGATCAGCGTGAACGCGGATGGGAACCCGAACGGCGGCGACGCCCCGGCTACGGAGGTCGCGATGCTAGTGACGATGAACTGCGTGGCCAGCGTCACCAGCAGCGAGTCGATTCCGACGAAGGCCACGATGAGGCCGTTGAACAGGCCGAACAGCGTGCTCACGGCGATGGCGGCCACGATGGCCAGGACCGGGCTGCCGCCCTTGGCGAGCACGGTTCCCGCGATGACCGCCGCGAGGCTGGCGCTGGCCCCGCAGGAGAGGTCGATGTTGCCAGTGAGGATCACCATCGCCAGGCCGAGCGCGATGACGCCGGTCGGCGCGAACTGCTCGGTCAGGTCGAGCATGCCCGTGCCGTGCCCGGCGAACTGCCGGGTGGTCAGCGTGAAGTAGACGAGCTCGGCGACGATGGCAAGTACCAGGCAGGTACCCCAGGCTGGTACGCGGTACCGCCTGGGCAGGGCAAGAAGGGTCGTCATCGCGCACCTCGCTGCCGCTTGGCCGTGCGCCGGGTCCGGCCCGCCCGCGAGCGGCTGTCGTAGACGACCGCGAGCAGCACGAGCACCCCCACGCCGGCCGGCTGCCACACGTCCGAGACGTGGGCGAAGCTCATCGCGGTGAGTGTCACCGTGAGGAACACGCTGCCCACGAGCGCCCCGAACGCGCCGCCCACGCCGCCGGTGAGCGCGGTCCCGCCGATGATCGCCGCCGCGATCGCGGTGAGGTTGTCGTTGACGCCCGTGGTGGAGGAGGCGCCGCTGGTGTAGACCAGGAAGGCCACGCCGCCCAGGCCCGCGAACAGCCCAGAGATGACGTAGGTCAGGAACTGGACGCGCTGCACCCCGATGCCCGCCCGGTACGCGGCCTCCGCGTCGTCGCCGACCGCGTAAACCGAGCGGCCGAATACGGTGTACCGCAGCACCCAGGCCGAGACGAGCACGAACGGCAGGGTGAGCAGGAGGATCACCGGGACGCCGGGCAGGACCGTATTGCTGCCGAGGTTAGTGATGGAGCTGGGGATGGTGTCGACCTGGTTCCCGTTGGTCACGACGAACTCAAGGCCGGAGTAGACGCTGAGCGTGCCAAGGGTGGCGATGATCGGCGGGAGCCGTACCAGGCCCACGAGCACGGCGTTGCCGACGCCGAACACGATGCCCACCGCCGCGCCGAGCAGGACGGCCGGCAGCAGCGTCATGCCGTCGTTCTGGATGCGGAAACCGACGACGATCGCGGACAGTCCCATGATCGCACCGACCGACAGGTCGATGCCGCGGCCGATCATCACGAACGACTCGCCGAGCGCCAGGAAGGTGATGACAACGGAGTCGGCGAAGATGAAGGCCAGGTTGCCCGACGACCAGAAGTACGGGTGCGCAGCGGTGCTCGCCGCCACGACGATAACGATCGCGGCGGTCACCAGGATCTCCCGCCGCCGCAGCAGCATGGCCCACCGGGGCGGCATGTACAGCTCGCGCCAGGCGGATGACCCGGCCTGAACGTTCCGTGCCGTCGTCATCACGCACCTACCGCGAGTTGTCCGAGGGCACCGAGGGTGATCGCCTCGCCGGCCAGTTCGCCGGTGACGCGGCCCTCGTAGACGGAGTACACGCGGTCGCAGATGCGAACAAGCTCCTCGAGCTCGGAGGAGATCACCAGGGTAGCGAGACCGCTGGCGGCGAGCGACTCGATGGTGGCGTAGATGCTCTCCTTGGCGCCGACGTCCACGCCGCGGGTCGGCTCGTCGAAGATCGCCACCAGCGGCTTGGCCAGCATCCAGCGGGCCAGCAGCGCCTTCTGCTGGTTACCGCCGGACAGCGTCTTCATCGCCGCGGCCACCGAGCTGGCCCGCACGTCCATCTCGAGCGCGGCCGCCCGGGCGATCTCCTGTTCCTTCCGTGGCCGGATGAACGAGCCCGCCGTCCTCGGCAAGTGGCGCACGATCGCCGACGTGGCGTTGCGGGCGATGTCGACATCGGCGAATATCCCGTTGCGGCCGCGGTCCTCGGCGAGGTAGATGAGGCCTGCGTCGATGCACTTGCGCGGGCTGGCGCCGGTGATGACCCGGCCGTTCACCGTGACGGTGCCGCTCGCCGGGCGGTGAATACCGAACAGCGCCTCGGCGAACTCGGTGCGCCCGCTGCCCACCAGCCCGGCCAGGCCGACGACCTCCCCCGCCCGGACGCGGACGGACATCCCGCTGACCTCGGGCGGCGCGACGAGCTCGTTGACGTCAAGCATGACGGGGCCGAGCTCGGCGGTGCGCCGGGAGCGGCGGGAAATGGTAAGCGTCCGGCCGATCATCGCGGTGACGAGGTTCTCCCTGGTATACGTGCCACGCTCCGCGCGTGCGACGACGGAGCCGTCGCGAAGCACCGTGATCCGGTCGCTGACCGCCTCGATCTCATCAAGGCGGTGGCTGATGAACCCGAGGGTCAGCCCCTGGTCGCGCATCTGCCACATGAGCTCGAACAGCCGCTCCGCGTCGCGCGCGGTCAGCGGCGAGGTCGGCTCGTCGAAGAAGATCGTCCCGCAGCCGTGCGACAGCGCCCGCGCGCACTCAAGCAGTTGCTGCTGGGCCAGGGATAGCCGCCCGGCGGGCAGGCGCGGGTCGGCGCGCAGGCCGACGCTCGTGATGAGTTCCTCGGTGGTACCGATCATCTTCCGCCAGGCCACGGCGCCGAGCCCGCGCCTGGGCAGCGCGCCCAGGTACAGGTTCTCCGCGACGGACAGGTCGGGCATGAGGCGGGGCTCCTGCGGCACGAGGTAGATGCCGTGCCGCTGCGCGTCCCGCGGGGTGAGCGTCGGCAGGCTCTTGCCGTTGAGCACGAGCTCGCCGTGGGTGGCGGGGAACATCCCGGCCAGGATCCTGACCAGGGTCGACTTACCCGCGCCGTTCTCGCCGATGATCGAGTGAATTTCGCGCGGGTGAAAGTGAACGGTCACATCGTGAAGTACAGTGACGTTGGCGAAGCTCTTGCTGACGCCACGAGCCTCGTAATCGGTGCCCGTTAGCGCCCGCAGTCCCTGCTCGCGCTGGACAGCGGGCTCTGCCCGCCCAGCGTGACCAGTCACCATTGACCTCCCTGGATCGTGATGTTAACGGTCACATTCCCGCTTGGAAAGAGCCACCGGCCACACTAATGTGACCGTTAACATCTCCGCTGATACTGAACCTGCGCCCCGCCCGACGTCAACAGCCCGGAGTCACAACATCATTACGTTCGCCTCCGTCCCCGGGCCGCTCGCCGCACCGCACGGCGAGCCGGGGTACCGAGTTCTCCAGCAAGCTCCCGCGACGTGCGATGCTCAATGCGTGCAGCCATCTTCCGTGGGGAGTGCCCTCCCGGGCCCTTCAGGCGTGTTCGGCGGAAGGGCGAGTTACCGGACATGACGGTGACCGAACCCAACGCCGACCAGGCGTGGCCTCGTCGGCGGCCGTCGAGCATCCGCGATGTCGCGCGCCTGGCCGGCGTCTCGCATCAGACGGTCTCGCGCGTGCTGAACGGGCATCCGAGCATCCGCGACGTGACGAAGTCCCGGGTGCTTGCCGCCATGGACGAGCTTCAGTTCCGGCCAAGCCGGGCGGCCAGGATACTATCGCGACAGCGGTCGCAGACGATCGGGATACTCGCCGCCGCGGTGGGGCCGCACTACGGTCCCGCGAGGTGCGTGAACGCGATCGAGGATGCCGCGCGCGAGCGGGGCTACTACGCGAGCATCGCCAGAATCGCGTCCGTCGCCCCGCACGCGATCTCGGCGGCAATCGAGGACCTGCTGAGTCAGGATGTCGAGGGAATCGTCATCGTCGCGCCGCGCAGCACCGTCCTGTCGCTGGTGGCCGAACTGCCGATGAACGTGCCGATCGTGGCGGCCCAGGGCGACCCGCGCAGCGCCAGCGGCATCCCGGTCGCCTCCGTCAATCAGGAGGCGGGGGCCCGGATGGTGCTCGAGCACCTCATCAGACGAGGGCACCAGCGGATCCTGCACGTGGCGGGGCCGCCGGACTGGAACGACGCGCAGCTGCGGCTGCGCGCGTATCAGGTGCAGCTCAAGGAGGCGGAACTTCCCTCGTCACCGCCGCTGTTCGGTGACTGGACCGCGGATTCAGGCTTCGAGATCGGCCGCGCGCTGACTAGCGCCACGGCGAGCTGCTCCCGGACGGAGCTGCCGTTCACCGCGGTGTTCGCCGCGAACGACCAGATGGCCCTCGGGCTGATTCACGCCTTCCGCGCGGCAGGCCTCGACGTGCCGCGCGACATCAGCGTCGTCGGGTTCGACGACATCCCGGAATCGGCGCACTTCTGGCCGCCGCTGACCACGGTGCGCCAGGACTTCGGGAGCCTCGGCGTGCGATGCGTCGCCATGATGCTCGACGCCATCGGCCGGGAAACGAATCCCGCGGCGCCGGAGGCGAGCATCTCCCCGGTCGTGGAACCGCAGCTCATCATCAGGGACTCGGTCGCCTCCCTCTGACCGTCAGCACTGACGTGAGTTACCGGCTGCTCGAACAAGCAGCAGTGGACGCGCACGGCCGGGAAAGCTCAAGCGGCGAATGAGGGCGGGTCGGCGCCGAGGTCGGTTGTGTGGGTCCAGGTGGGGGTGAGGTCGCCGATCTGTCCGGGTGGCCGGACGACGCGGACGGCGAACCCGCTGCCGGGGACGTCGGCCAGCAGCGGCTCTGCCCGGGGTTCTCTCGGCTGCGATGGCCGGGAGGGCCCGGTGTCGGTGAACCATTTGGCCGTGCGGGCTAGTGACAGCTGCTGGTAGCGGGCGCGGCCGTCGGCCTGGCTGGCGGCGAGCGCCATGACGCCGGCTGCGGCGGCGAGGTAGCCGGTGGCGTGGTCGAGGGCCTGGGCGGGCATTGCCCCGGGCTGACCGGGGCTGCCTTCGATGGCGGCGATGCCGGTGGGGCACTGGACGAGCGAGTCGAACCCGCGACGCTGTGACCACGGGCCGGCGGGTCCCCAGGCGGAGAGGGTGACCACGCTGAGGTGGGGGTGGCGTTCGGCCAGGGCCTGGGTGCCCAGGCCGAACTGGAGCAGGGCACCGGGCCGGTAGCCCTGGACCAGCAGGTCCGCTTCGGCGAGCAGTTCTTCCAGCTGTGCCCGGCCTGGCGGGGAGGCCAGGTCCAGCAGGGCGCTGCGCTTGCCGAGCAGGGTGTCGGTGGCCTGGGCGGGTATCTCGGGCAGGTGCGGCGGGTCGAGGCGGAGCACGTCGGCGCCCCAGGCGGCCAGCGTCCGGGTGGCGACCGGCCCCGCGATGACCCGGGTCAGGTCCAGGACCTTGATCCCGTGCAAGGCCCGGCCGGCGGAGAGCCTGCGGCCGGGGGCCGGCCCGGTCTCGGTGCGGACCAGCGGCTGGTCGGCCACCGCCCGGCCCTGGGGGTGCCCGGTCCACTCGCCGAGGCTGCGCACGGCGAAGGCGAGGGCGCCCGCCGCCGCGAAGGAGTCCTCAAGGTCGGCCGTGGTTCGCGCCGCGATCGCCTGCCCGGCCTGGCCGGGGTGGTCCTGGCAGCCCAGGACGTCCAGCGCCCGCCGCAGGTGCCATGGGTAGTTCGCGTGCAGGCGGACCCACCCGTCGGCGGTCTTGAAGAACCGTGACAGGGGGGCCATCTGCGCGCCGGCGTCCGAGCCGGCGCGCCGCGCGTAGCGCTCGCTGCGGGCGGCGACGGCGACGTGCTCGGCTGAGAGGGACACCGGTGCCAGCGGGGCCTGGTTGCGGGCCGCGTCGAGTGCGGCGACCGCCAGCAGGGCTGAGCCGACCGCCGCCGTCATCAGCTCCTGCACCGGCAGCCGCGAGGGCAGCAGCCCGGCCGGGTCCCCCGCGACTTGCACCCGCTCGAGGTCAGCCGGCCGTCCGCCGAGCGCGGCCCACGCCTCCACGGCCGGCGCTGATGACAGCAGGCTGGTCACGAACCCTCCTCACCGGCCAGCCGCCCGCGGCCAGCGCCACCATCCTCAGCCGGGCCTCCGCGGAAATCAAGGCTGAGCAGGATGCAGTCCGGGTCGCCCTGCCCAGGTCGCCCTTCACCTGGGGTCAGTGCTGGTGGCGGAGGCGGACGGGAATCGAACCCGCCAGCGACGCGGCACGCCGCTCTCTGGTTTTGAAGACCAGGGGGACCACCAGGAACCCAGACGCCTCCGCGCACGACTTTACTGATGGCGCCACCCTGTGTGAATAATCAAGATCACAGGGAAAGGGGCATCGGGTGAGCGAAAACGGCAGTCTTCTCCGCGGCGGGCCCGGCCCGGCGGCCGCGGCGGTCCGCGCATGACCGGGCCGGCCTGGCTGAGCGACGCCGTCCTGTACCAGGTCTACCCGCAGAGCTTCGCCGACTCCAACGGTGACGGGATCGGCGACCTGCGCGGTATCACGGAGCACCTGGACTACCTGGCCTGGCTCGGGGTCACCGCGGTGTGGCTCAACCCCTGCTTCACTTCCCCGATGCGCGACGCCGGCTACGACGTCGCGGACTACCTCACGATCGCCCCGCGCTACGGAGACAACGACGACCTGGCCAAACTGGCCGATGAGGCCCGCGCACGCGGCATCAGGCTCCTGCTTGACCTCGTAGCGGGGCACACATCCGACACCCACCCGTGGTTCACGACGTCCGCGCAAGACCCGGGCGATCACCGCTACATCTGGGCTCCGGCCGCCGACGACGGCCGGCTGCCGCAGAGATTTGTCCCCTCGCCGGGTGTCCGCCCGGGCGGGTACCTGCCGAACTTCTTCGACTTCCAGCCCGCGCTGAACTTCGGCTACGCCCGCCAGAAGGCGGGGGAGCACTGGCGCCAGAGCCCGGAGGCCGAGGGGCCCCGGGCCAACCGCGCGGCGCTGCGCACGATCATGGACTACTGGCTGCGGCTCGGCGTGGCCGGCTTCCGCGTCGACATGGCCTCTTCGCTGGTGAAGGACGATCCGGGCTTTGCCGAGACCAGCCGGCTCTGGCGCGAGGAGCGCGGGTGGCTCGACCGGGCGTACCCGGACGCGGTCCTGCTGTCCGAATGGGGCGACCCGGCAGTGGCCGTGCCCGCGGGGTTCCACGCCGATTTCTTCCTTCACTTCGGCGGCCAGGCCAACGGGAGGCCGCTGCGCTCGCTCTGGAGCAACGGCATCGCCCCCGGCCCCCGGGAGTGGAGCCCGGACGGGCCGCCCTTCTTCGACGCCGACGGCCGGGGTGACCCCACCGCGTTCCTGTCCGCCTACGCCGGCGCGCTCGCGGCGATCGGCGAGCCAGGGCACGTCGCGCTGCCCACCGCCAACCACGACTTCGCCCGGCTGCACGCCGGAACGCGCACGACCGAGCAGTTGCCGTGCGCCTTCGCGTTCCAGCTCACCTTCCCGACCCTGCCGGCCATCTACTACGGCGACGAGATCGGCATGCGCTATGTCTCCGGCCTGCCGGACGTCGAAGGCAGCGTCTCTGTGGCCTCCACCTTCAACCGCGCCGGGTCACGCACCCCCATGCAATGGGATTCAAGCCCCAACGCGGGATTTTCCGTCGCCCCGGCGGAGGCCCTCTACCTGCCGGCCGACCCGGACCCGCAGCGGCCCACCGTCAGCGCGCAGCGGGCCGCGGAAAACTCGCTCCTGCACACCGTCAGGGACCTGATCGCGCTGCGGCGCGCTCACCCGGAACTCGGACCTGACGGCCGCCTGGAGATCCTGCACGACGCCTATCCCCTCGCGTACCTGCGCGGCGGGCGGTTCCTTGTCGTCGTCAACCCTAGCGACCGCACCCGCGCATTGCCCCACGACCGCCCCGGACTGGCGGGCGCGACGGCGGTGCGGCACACGGGCGTCACGCTAGACCCCGCCACGATCACCGCGGGCCCGTTCTCCTTCGGGATCTTCCGACTGTAAGAACGCCACCTCGCGGTCGGGACTCGCGGGGAGCTTGGCCGCCAGCGCGCCTGGAGAGCCGCGCGCCGCGGATGCTGAGGGAACGCACAGCGTTACCGGGGCCGCTGACAGCGTCCGCCGGCCTGGCTGCGGTACCGTGCGAAGAGCCAGGTGAAACCGGTTACGGGAGGACCAAGGTGGCTAAGGTTCGGGTGCCGCGCACGGGCGTCACGCAGGTGGAGGTCGCCAGGGTGCTCAGCCGCCGGCTGGGCGCGGGGTTCGAAGTCGGCGGCGACGAACCGGGCGAGGTCATCGCCCGCCGGTCGCCGCTGAGCGCGGCCGTGGTGCGGATCACCCGCGTGCCCGGCGCCACCGTGTTCCGGGTCCGCGGCGTCGGCGTGCCCGTGGTCAGCCTGGGCACGGCGCGGATCGTTGCCGACGCGCTGCGCCGGTCGCCGGAGTTCCGCAGCATCTGACCGCGCTCAGCGTGCCCGTGCCCCCACATCAGGTGCGGATGGCGACAGAACGAGGGCGGGTCATACCAGGCACCCGGCTCAGCGGTCGCGGGATGGCCGGTACGCCGGGCCGTGAGAGTCCTCGCAGTGGGAATCGCGGGCCTCGTCGGCCCGGTGGTGGTCATCGGTGTCCTGCTCAGGCACCGGCCCGGGGCGCCCGGTCGCGGCCTGCGCGGCCTCCGCACCGCGAGCCGGGTCGGGCAGGTGGTCGACCTGCAGGGTCAGGTGGGTGATGCCGTACTCGCGGGCGAGCAACTCCTCCAGGTCGGCGCGGACCGCATGGCAGTCCTGCCGTGGTTGCACGAGCACGTGGGCGGACGCGGCCGGCATCTCCGTGGTGATCTCCCAGATGTGCAGGTCATGGACCTCGGCGACGTGCGGGCGGGCGGCCATCGCCGCGCCGAGCGCAGCCAGGTCGAGTCCGGCGGGCGCCGCCTCAAGGAAGATCCGCCCGGAGTCGCGGATCAGCCCCGTGCCCGCGCGCAGCATCAGCACCACGACGACCAGCGTGGCGATCGGGTCGGCGCGGTTGAACCCGCTGGCCAGGATGATGACGGCGGCCAAGGCGGTGGCCGCGAACGCGTACAGGTCGGTGAGCACGTGGGCGACCGCGCCCTCCATGTTGAGGCTGCGCCGCCGGCCCGCGCCGTTGGCCCGCGCGAGCAGCCAGCTCGCCGCCAGGTTGACGGCCACCCCGATGAGGGCAACGCTGAGCATCAGGCCGCCGGCCACCGGATGCGGCGTGACCAGCCGGCGCACCGCCTCGTAGCCGAGCCAGACGGCGAGCAGCACCAGCGTGATGCCGTTCGCCTGGGCGGACAGGATCTCCATCCGGCGCAGCCCGTAGGTGTAACCGCCGCTGGCCGGACGTCCCGCCACCCGGACGGTGAGCAGGGCGAGCCCGATGGCCGCGGCGTCGGTCAGCATGTGAGCGGCATCGGACAGCAGCGCGAGGGAATGTGCGACGAGGCCGGCCACCACCTCGCCGGCCATGAACGCCACGATGAGCGCGGCGGCCGCGGCGAGCCAGCGCCAGTCCGCGTCCGGTGACGCGCCGTGCGCGTGCCCGTGGGACCCGTGCCCGTTCGGCCCGTGCCCGTTCGGCCCGTGCTGGTGTCCCGTCACCGTCACCGCCCGTTCACCCCGGTCCGTGGCTCGTTCATGCCATCAGGATAAATGCCACGCGGACAGCCGGGTAACCGCCGCAAAGCCGGCGAAATCGCCGCGATATGGGTCACGAAACGCTAACGTAATCGTCCTGGGGGCTTCGCGTCCGGCGAGCGACCGCCGGCGGTTACCGGGTTCTTACGGGCGTCACGGTGACCAATGCCGGCCTGTCCTCTTGCCGTAGAAGAGATGCTGACGGCAACCACGAGCGAAGGAAAACAGTTGACCGACGAGTCCCAGCATGATCACTGCGCCACCCGGCGCTGCGTACTGCTCGGCGCGGGAGTCCTAGGTGCGGCGGGGATACTGTCCGCGTGCAGCACCGCCGCCGTGCCGTACGACGCGAACGGCGCCGGCCAGGCACCCGCCCCGGCGGGCATGCCGACGACCGCGACGATGGCACCCTCGGCCGCCGGCAGCGGCGCCATGAGCAACGGGTCGATGAGCAGCCCGAGCGGCGGCCCCATGAGCAGTGGTGGCATGAGCAGCGCGAGCAGCGGCGGCTCGACGGGCGGCACCGTGCTCGGCCTGGCCGCGGACGTCCCGGTCGGCGGCGGGAAGGTCTACACGGCCGCCCAGGTGGTGGTCACCCAGCCGGTCATGGGGCAGTACAAGGCGTTCAGCGCCATCTGCACCCACGTCGGGTGCATATGCAACCAGGTCGCCGGCGGGACGATCAACTGCCCCTGCCACGGCGCGAAGTTCAAGATCACCGACGGCTCGGTCGTCACCGGCCCGGCCACCACGCCGCTCGCCGGTGCCACGGTCACCGTGACCGGCGGCAAGATCTACCTCCAGTTACCGGCCTAGCGGCCGACCCCGCCGATGCCTAGCTCGCTGCGCGACTCCCTGCCCGCGGCGTGAAAGTGCCATAGGTGCTGCTATAGCGACACCAAAGGCACATCCACGCAGCCAGGCCGCGCCAGCCCCGGCCGCGCCAGCCCCGGTGGCGCCAGCCTCACGAGGTGAGGCTGGTGCGCGGCGCGCGGCCGGTCAGCAGGAGCCACAGCGCGACAAGCAGGTAGAGCAGGCCGGACACGCCGAGTACCAGCGCGATGATGACGCCGAGCACGGTCAGCGCCGGGTTCTGCCACTGGACGCGGACGACGAGCGCGCAGCCGATCGCCAGCACGCCGTTCGCTCCGAGCAGCGCTACGGCCAGCCTGGACCGGTGGCGGGACGGCGTATGCCGCCGCCCGGCCGGCGGTTCCCGCCGCTCGCCCGGGGCTTCGCCCGAGCCCGTGTCGGTACCCGGGTCCGGGCCGGCGCCCGGCTCCGCGCCGGCCCCGGCGAGCGCTACGGCCGCCGCGATCGCGTGCCCGATGTCGCCGGCCACGGCCGGGACACGGAGCAGCCGGTCGAGGGGGCCCTTGCCCCAGGCGTACAGCGAGACCTCCCAGCCCTTGGCCCGCCCGATGGACACCTTGTTCGCCTCGACGAGCACGGCGGTGACGTCCGCGATCCTGATCCGCTGGAAGACCGGCCCCGTCCGCATCCGGAGCAGGCCCGCCCCGGTGTCCAGCGTGACGGACGCGCCGAACGCGGCCATGCCGAGACCCCACACGCCGAGCAGCACCGCGACCGGGACCGCGAGCCACAGGGGGAAGAACACGAGCGCGACTGCCACGCCGGCCGCCGCGGTGATGACCGACTTGACCCGCAGCACAACCGGGCACCGCCAGCGTTGGATGGGCATGCGCAGATTATGCCGCATGCCGCCGACCTGCGCCGACTCGGAGCAGGGCGGTCCCGTAGGGGCAGTCGCCGCGTAAGACCACCGAAGGTGGCAGTATTACCGGCGTGGGCTCGTTGATGCTGCTTGACACGGCGTCGCTGTACTACCGCGCGTTCTACGGGATGCCGGAGACGGTGACCGCGCCGGACGGGACGCCGGTGAACGCGATCCGCGGGCTGCTCGATGCCATCGCCCGGCTCGTACGGGACCACGGGCCGGCCCGGCTGGTGGCCTGCCTGGACGCGGACTGGCGGCCGGCCTTCCGCACCGCGGCGCTGCCCGGGTACAAGGCGCACCGTGCGGAGCCCGACGGGTCCGAGCAGACCCCGCCCGGCCTCGCGGTGCAGATCCCGCTGATCACCCAGGTGCTGATCGCCTCGGGGATCGCCATCGCGGAGCACGACGGCTACGAGGCCGACGACGTGATCGCCACCCTGGCCGCCGCCGCGCGGCAGCCCGTCGACGTGGTCACCGGCGACCGCGACCTGTTCCAGCTCGTCGACGACGCGCGGCAGGTGCGCGTGCTTTACACCATCAAGGGCCTCGGCAAGCTGGACCCGGTCACCGAGGCGGAGGTGGCGGCCAAGTACGACATCCCGGGGGACCGGTACGCCGACTTCGCCGTGCTGCGCGGCGATCCCAGTGACGGGCTCCCCGGTGTCCCCGGTATCGGTGAGAAGACCGCCGCGGCCTTGATCAGGGCGTTCGGTGACCTGGACAGCCTGAAGAACGCGCTGGACAAGGGGTACGGCGGGTTTCCCACGGGCACGAGGAAGAAGCTTGAGGCCGCGCGCGGCTACCTCGACATCGCCCCCGCGGTGGTGGCGACGGCCACCGACGTGCCGCTGCCCGACGACATCGACGGCACCCTGCCCGCCGTGCCACCGGACCCGGAACTGCTCACCGAGATCGGCGCCGAGCTCGGCCTCGGCTCCTCGCTCACCCGCTTCCGCGCCGCCGTTACCCGATGAGCCGCCAAGATTTTGGGATAACAGCAAGAAGCGCGTAGCGCAACATGCGCGAAGCGCAACGAGCACCCAGCAGAGAGAAGGACAGACGTGACCCACGACTCCGCCCTGTACCCGACCGAGCGCCTGGCCCGCGTCGCGGACGCCGTCCGGGCGGTCGGCCTTGACCTCTTGCTGCTGACGCCCGGCCCCGACCTGCGCTACGTGACCGGCTACGACGCCAAGCAGCTCGAGCGGCTGACTTGCCTCGCCGTCCCCGCGGACAAAGCCCCATTCCTGCTGGTGCCGCAGCTTGAGCTGAAGGCGGCGCAGGCCTCGCCGGCCGGCGCGCTCGACCTGGAGACCGTGACGTGGGGGGAGACCGCGCACCCGTTCGGGATGATCAAGGCCAAGGTCGGCGACCCGCGGTCCATCGGCCTGTCTGACCGTATGTGGGCGCTGCACGTGCTGCAGTTCGCGGACATCTTCCCCACGGCCAGCCAGCGGCTGGCGAGCACGGTGCTCTCGCCGCTGCGGATCCGCAAGTCGGCCGCCGAGGTCGGCGCGCTGCTCGAGGCGGGCGAGGCGATCGACCGGGTGCACGCCAACGTGCCCGGCTGGCTCAGGCCCGGGCTGACCGAGCGCCAGGTCGGCGCGCGGATCGCCGAGGCCATCCTCGCCGAGGGCCATGTCCAGGTCGACTTCGTGATCGTCGGCTCGGGGCCGAACGCCGCGTCGCCGCACCACGAGGTCTCCGACCGGGTCATCGAGCACGGTGACGTGGTGGTGGTCGACATCGGCGGCACGATGCCGTCCGGTTACTGCTCGGACTGCACGCGGACGTACGCGGTCGGCCATGCCCCGGAGGAGTTCCTCGCCTATTACGAGGTGCTGCGGCTCGCCCAGGACGCGGCGACGCTGAGCGTCCGGCCCGGCGTCACCGCGGAGAGCGTCGACCGGACGGCCCGCGAGATCATCGCCGGCGCCGGGTACGGCGAGTGGTTCATCCACCGCACCGGGCACGGCATCGGCCTGGAGTCCCACGAGGACCCCTACATCGTCGAGGGCAACGTCGTCCCGCTCGAGCCGGGGATGGCCTTCTCCATCGAGCCCGGCATCTACCCGGGCCCGCACGGCGCGCGCATCGAGGACATCGTGGTGTGCGCCGACCCGGCAACCGACCCAATCACAGGCGACCCAACCACGGGCGGGGCCGGCGTCCAGCGGCTGAACAACGCGCCGCGCGACCTGGTGATCGTCTAGCGCTTAGTCTTCCGGCCCGCCCTGCTCGGCGAGGAACTGCTCGAACGCCGCGGCGAGCTCTTCCGCGGTCGGCATTTCCTCGCCCTCGGCGAGCAGGTTCTCGCCGTCGTGCGCGACCGCCGCGTCGTACTGCGCCTCCAGGCCCTGGACCAGCTCGGCGACCTCGGCGGACTCGGCGACCTGCCGGTCGATGAGCTCGTTGGTCCGGTCCGCCGCCTCGCGCAGCTCGAGCGCGGGCAGGTCGAGCCCGGTCACCTCGGTGAGCGCGTCGATCAGGGTGAGCGCCGCGGTCGGGTAGGCGGCCTGGGACAGGTAGTGCGGAACCTGGACGACCAGGCCGATCGCGTCCTTGCCCGCCTCGCCGAAGCGGAACTCCATGAGCGCCGAGGCCGACGCGGGCACCTGCAGCTTCGACGGCAGCGGCACCTTGGAGGTCACCAGGCCCGGACGGGTCGCGTGCGTGATGACGCCGAGGGGGCGGGTGTGCGGAATGCCCATCGGCACACCGAAGTAGGTGATCATCGGCCCGGCGCCGAGGCGCTCGGCGAGGCTCTGCGTCGCGGACACGAACGCCTCCCACTCGTGGTCCGGCTCCGGCCCGGTGAGCAGCAGGAACGGCTTGCCCGTGCTGTCCGCGAGCTTGAACACCGCCAGCTCGGGCGCGTCGTAGCTCTCCCACTTGCCGCCGTCGAACGTCATCAGCGGCCGCCGGGACCGGTAGTCGAGCAGTCGGTCGGTGTCGAACCGCGCCACCGTGGTGTGCTCGAACGCGTCGAGCAGGTGCTCGGTGAGCAGGCGCCCGGCCGCCCCCGCGTCCATGAACCCCTCCAGGTGCACGAGCAGGGCCGCTCCCTCGACCGCTTGCGTCGAGTCGGTGTCCAGTTCGTAGAGTTCTTCCGGCTGCATGCTTCCAGTCTCTCACCACGGACGACCGTTTTCTCCCAGGGGGAGGACCGGGCAGTTGGGCGGGTATCCGGATGCCCGCGCGAGCGCTCCCGAGACGAAGCCGTTACCGCATGCGGTCACGATTCACCGAGGTGGCACGTTAAGTTGTCGTAGTGGAAGAGATCGACCGTCGGATTGTTTCCCTGCTGTCCCGTAACGGGCGGATGAGCTTCACCGAGCTGGCGAGGCAGGCAGGCCTTTCGGTGTCCGCCGTGCATCAGCGGGTGCGCAGGCTTGAGACCGACGGGGTCATCACCGGCTATGTCGCGCTCTGTAACCCCGACGCCATCGGGCTGCCGCTGACCGCCTTCGTGTCAATCAAGCCATTCGACCAGGCGGCTCCCGACGACGTGCCGGACAAGCTGAAGGACCTCGAGGCGATCGAGGCCTGCCACAGCGTCGCGGGGGAGGAGAACTACATACTCAAGGTCCGGGTCGGCTCACCGCACGACCTGGAGGACCTGCTGCAGCAGATCCGTACCCTCGCCAACGTCTCCACGCGCACCACGGTGGTGCTTTCTACGGCGTACGAGAACCGGTCCCCGGGGTTCTGACGCTCCCCGCCCGCAGGCCGTCGAGCATCATGCCGAGCAGCCGGTCGGTGTCCTGCGGCGCTGTCTCGGTCGCCATCACGATGCCGTGCACCAGCCGCAGCACGTCATGGGCGGTGACGTCGGGACGGAGCACCCCGGCCTGCTGCGCGTGCTCGAGCAGCCGGTCAAGCGTGTCGCGCATCCGCAGTGAGCAGGCGGAGATGAGCTCCGAGTCCTTGCCGAGCGAGTCCATGAGCGCCCTGGCGAGCCCGCGCTTGGTGATCAGGTAGCCGGCGATCGCCCGCACCGAGCCGGCGAACGCCTGCTCGGGCGATACCGCGCCGATCAGTTCGTCGGCCGTCGCGCAGACCGCGTCCACCTGGCTGCGGAACACGCCCGCCTGCAGGTCGGTCCGCGTGGGGAAGTGCCGGTAGAGCGTGCCGATGCCGACGCCGGCCCGGCGGGCGATGTCCTCCAGGGGCGCGTCGGCGCCGTGCTCCGCGAACGCCGCGGTCGCGGCCTCAAGCAGCTTGGCCCGGCTGCGCCGCGCGTCGGCGCGCATCCGCGGCTCGTCGCCCGCCTCGGTGCGGGGGATTTCAGTCATGTCCATCGGTCAGCGCACACAATCGGTTTGCAAAGCGGAGGATGCCTCCGTATAGTAAGTGGAGTGAACCTCCGTATATTTCCTCATGGTACCTCGGGCGTAGCGAATCGGGGAACGGGTGGACGGGCCGCTCGTGACCGGCGGCCCACCCGTCCCGGCGTGGCGCTCGCGCTCATGCTCGGCGCACAGCTAATGATCATCCTGGATGCCACGGTGGTAAACATCGCGCTTCCGCACATCCAGGCCGGACTGCACTTCTCCGCGACGAGCCTGTCGTGGGTGATGAACGGTTACACGCTCACGTTCGGCGGGCTCCTGCTGCTCGGCGGGCGGGCCGGCGACATACTCGGCCGCCGGCGCATGTTCCTGGCCGGCATCGCCATCTTCACCCTCGCGTCGCTGGCCGGAGGCCTGGCGCCGAACGCGGGCGTGCTGCTCGCGGCCCGGGCCGTGCAGGGCGTCGGCGGCGCGCTCGCCTCGCCGGCCGTTCTCGCCCTCGTGGTCAGCGGCTTCGCCGAGGGCCGCGAGCGGATCAAGGCGCTCGCCGTCTACTCCGCGGTGGTGACCGCGGGCGGCTCGCTCGGCCTCGTGCTCGGTGGCTTGATCACCCAGTGGGCGTCATGGCGGTGGGTGCTGTTCGTCAACGTGCCGATCGGCATCGCCGTCTTGCTGCTCACGCCGCGGTTCGTCACCGAGACGCCCCGGCAGAGCGGCCGGTTCGACCTGCCGGGCGCGGTCACCTCCACCGCCGGCGTCGCCGCGCTCGTCTACGCCTTCATCAGGGCCGCGTCCGACGGCTGGGGCAACCACCTCGCGCTCGCCGCGTTCGCGGCGGCCGCCGTGCTGCTCGTGACGTTCATACTGAACGAGACCCGCGCGGCGCAGCCGATCACCCCGCTCCGGCTGTTCGCCGACCGGGCCCGCTCCGGCTCGTTCGCCGCGCGGCTGCTGGTGGTGGCCGGCATGTTCGGGATGTTCTTCTTCCTTACCCAGTTCCTGCAGGACGTGCTCGGCTTCGGCCCGCTGCGCGCCGGGCTCGCGTTCCTGCCGATGACCCTGCTGCTCTTCGCGGTGTCCAGGCTCGCGCCGCGGCTGATCCCGCTGGTCGGCGGCTGGCGGCTCATGCTGGCCGGCATGATCCCCGTGATGGCGGGCATGGCGTGGCTGTCGCGGGTGTCGCCTGGCACCGACTACTGGTCCGGCGTCTTCGGCCCGATGGTGCTGCTCGGCGTGGGCATGGGCGTGGTGTTCGTGCCGCTGACCACGGCCTCGCTCGCCGGGGTGCGCCCCGCCGAGTCCGGCGCCGCGTCCAGCATGGTCAACGTGATGCAGCAGCTCGGCGGCTCGGTAGGCCTCGCCGTGCTTGTCGCGGTGTACGGCACCGCGACCCGGGCCTCGCTGGCGCATCCCGTCGCCGGGCTGACCGCGCAGGCGTTCCGCCGGCAGGTCCTTGCGCACGGCATGTCCACGGCGTTCACCCTCGCCGCGATCTTCGACCTGGCCGCGTTCGCGGTCATCGCGGTCCTGCTGCGCCCCCGCCGGCCAACGGTGCCCGACACCCCCGCGGCGCTGGCAGACGGCACGGAGGTCGCCGCGACCGCGGTCGGCGACTAGTGATAGCAGCAGCGAGCGGCGCCCGGGACAGCTGGCCCGTGTGCCGCTCGCCGCGCGTCGTGCCGTCCGCACCACCGGCCTCAAAGGCACCGGCGCCGCGGTCCACCAGCATGATCATGAAGGGTTGATAGTGTCCCCACGCCACAAAGCCCCTTCACAACCCCACAACCCTCCACGATCTTCAGGCCGCCCGGCCGACCTTGGTACCTCACACGCCTCACCGTCCCCGGCAGCCCCGGACTATGCGGCCTCGCGGCTAGACCACGGTGAGCGGGACGGCCTCCGAATAGCGCACGCGCCCGAAGTACATCAGCTTCACCAACAGCCACGACTCCCACCCGGGTGTGGCCGTCGCCGGGACCGATACGGTGAAGCGCAGCGTCGCCTCCTCGCCCGGCTCGACGGTGACCGGCTGCGTCCACGGCGCGGTGGCGGGCCAGGTGCCGACGGGGGAGATGAGCTGCATCTCGCCGCGCAGCTGCGAGGCCAGGCGGCTGGCGACGCGCACCGCGAGCTCGCCGCTCTCGCCTGGCCCGAGCCGCACCGCGGGGGTGAGCACGGTGACCTCGGCCTCGTCGGCGAGGGCCGTGACGTCGGACTGTAGCCGGGCGAACAGCTCGTCCGGCTCCATGTGCGGGTCGGGCGCGCCCGCCTCCCCGATGGTGACGAGCGCGGTGTCCTCAAGCGCCTGACCGGGCCCGTCGCCGATCCGCGCGGTGAGGAAGTACCGCCCGCCTGCGGTGCCTGGGAGCGCGCTGACCGTCACGTCCCAGGACGCGAACTCGTTCTGGCCGAGGTCGTAACGGAGCGGCCCGCCCGGGCTGGTGACCGCCGCGAGCCCTGGCGGCACGATCAGCTCAGCCTCGCCGCTGCCGCCGGCCGGCCCGCACGCGACGGTCAGCGTCAGCCGGTCCTGGTCGTCGGCCGGGCCCGGCGCCGCGCCTGCGCTCCCGTCACCGCGGAGGGTGGCTCTGGTCGGGGAGAAGTGCACCGCGGCCGGCATGTTTCCGGCCGGCGCGGGCCCCTTCCCGTGCAGCCAGTACCGCGTGTAGACGGGCTGCGCCGGCTCGGGCGGCTCGCCGGCCGCAGCGTCCGCCGGCCCGGCCGCCTGGTCCGTCGGCGCCGGCCGGACGCGCAGCGTCACCGTCTCGAAGGGCCGCACCGGGACGAGCACGGCGCCGTCGCGCATCGCGAGCGGCCCAGCCGGCTGCCCGGGCCCTGAGCCGGACGGCAGCGCCGCGCCGTACCGCTCCTCTAGCAGGTCGCTCACCCAGGCCGCCTCGATTCCCGCCGCGAGCCGCAGCTCCGCGACGGCCGCCCGGCCGTCGGTCTCCCGCAGCCGGACCGTGACCTCGCAGGGCGTGCGGGACGGCGTCCCCGGCCGCCCCGCCGCGAGCGGGTTGCCCGCGGGCTTGACGGCCGACAGCGTGACGTTCGGCGCGCCGGTGACCGAGAGCAGCCCTCCGGGCGCGGGCGACGGGTCAGCCTGGGCGGTCACCAGCGCGGCGAGGTCGTGGTTGTACTCCTCGGCGGCGGCGCTGAACCCGGCCGACCGCCAGCCGCCGGCCGCGGGAGTCGCGGCGAGGGCATAGCAGAACGTGTGCGACCAGTGCTGCCAGGCGAACGAGGAGCCGTCGGGCGCGGTCCGCCGGTCACCGTCGATCCAGACCCCGCTCGGCCATCCCGAGCACGCGCGGAACAGCGACATCCACAGCGTCCCGTCCGGGGTGACCGCACAGCCGGGGGTGCCCCGGTTGAACAGCGCGACCGCGCCGTCCCCGAGCGGCGCGTCCCCCGGCGCAAGCACGTCGGAGCCGGACGCGTCGGCCGGGATCACCTCGAACATCAGGTCGCGCTCCAGTTCGCCGACCGCCGCGGCGAGCGCCCCGGGCTCGGCGGTGGCCACGATGAGCACCGGCAGGTCACGGGGCCCGCGCAGGTCCGCGCCCGCCGCGAACGCGGCCGCGCGGTTCCTGGCCGCGGGTACCCACAGGCGCGCCCCGCCGGCGTCGCTGACCAGCCCGGCGAGCCGCTTGGCCACCGACGGGTCGCACGCCGCGAGCACCTCCGCGGTGAACGCGTTCTCCGATGGCCCGCCGAGGGATATCCGGAAGTCGGGCAGGTTCGAGTCCACGTCGGCCGAGCCGTACCTGGTGCCGGACGAGCGCGAGCAGGTGGCCGTGACGCCGGCCCGGCCCAGCCAGGTGACCAGGTCCTTGATCGTCGGCTGCAGCTCGCGGGGTACCTGGTCAGGCGAGACGACCTCGGCGACCCCGAGGGCCACCGAGACGTCGCCGCCGTCGGCGGCGACCGCGGCCCGCGCGACCGACCCGATGCCGAACCAGTGGTTCGCCGGGTTGTCCAGGGTCCACCAGTGCTCGGCCACGTCCGCCTCCGGCGCGCCGAACGGCCGGCCGATGACCGCCGTCGCCGTCTGGTACACCGGCAGCCCGCCGGGCAGCGCGGCGGGGAACCGCACCCGCAGCAGGTGCTCCTTGCCGATCGACCCGGACACGTGGGTGCGGAACTCGACCCGGTCGCTGCCGTCCCACAGCACGGTCTCCGCGGTGACGATGAGGTCGCCGAGTGCGTAGGTGGCGACGAGCCGTGAGCCTGCGGGCGACCGCTGCGCCCGCACGCTGGCCGCGACGGCGCACGACGCGAGGCCCGGTCCCTTGGGTGACAGGTGCCACGGCCCCTCGTTCCACCGCGGGTGCTGCTGGTACTCCTCCTGCAGCACCAGGTCGTTGCCCGGCCCGGTGAGCAGTTCCCGCCCGGCGGCCTTGTCGAAGACCGAGGCGAGCCCGCCGTGCCCGTCCGCGCCGGTCACCAGGAACGCCTCGTTCTCGATCGCGAGGCCCTCGGCGTCCGTCCAGCCGTCGGCGGCGGGCCCGCCCGGGCCGGCCGGCACCGCCGCGGCGACCACGGGGTAGCGCAGGAACCCGAGCGGTGGCACGCCCCGCGCGCGGAACGTCAGCGTCGCCTCGGCGAGCGACCCGTCGGGATGCCTGCGCACCCCGTCGGTCAGGGCCGGCACCGGGTCGCCCGCCTCCGGGTCGATGACCGTCAGCCACGGGGTGCCCGGCGACGGGAGCCGCACCGTCACCGTGGCCATGCCGTCGCGCTCGCGCGCCAGCCCGTTGACCACGGTGACCGCGAGCCCCGCGTCGTCACCGTCGCCGCCCGCGCCGGTGTCCGCGGTGTCCGCGGTGTCCGCGGTGCCCGTCACCGCGGCGCCCGCCCCGCCGGGAACTGCCCCCGTCAGGAAGGCGATCGCGCCGCGCCGCGCCGTGTCGCCGCGCTGCCACGCCTCCCGCCAGCTCGCGAGCAGGTCCAGGTACACCTCGTCGGACTCGGTGCCGGTGATCGCGTCGTGGTGCGCACCGTAGGCGAGCTGCCGCCACGCCTTGTCGAGCGACTCGGCCGGGTACGGCGCGCCCCGCAGCCAGGCAAGCGTGGCGAGCCGCTCGCCCTCGAGCACCGCCACCTCGCCCGCCCGCGCGGCGAGCTTGGTGTCGGCGTAGGAGACGTCCTTGCCGGTGTAGACCGGGTTCATGTCCCTGGTTTGCGGCATGATCCAGAACCTGGCCGGCTCCGCCTCCGACTCGGCGCGCACCGCCGCGAAGAACTCGCGCGGTATGGCCGGCACGAACCGCGGCCAGCGGTAGCGCGCCGACCACTCGCGGGCGACGTCGGTCACCCAGCGGGCCGGGATCACGTGGTCCGAGCCGACTGGCAGCATGACGTTGCGCGTGGCCGCGACCGGCGCGAGCGACCGGAACTGCGCGTACGCGTCGTCGAGCGCGCTTGGCAGGTCTTTCGCCGTGTGCAGCTTCCAGCCCGCGCCGTAGTGGTTGGCCATGTAGGCGGTCAGCAGCCCGGCGCCGTCCGGGGAGAGCCATTCAAACTCCGCGGGGAACTGCATGCTGGTGTTCTCCGCGGGCCCCCACTGATGGAACGGACCGCGCGCCCAGGAGGAAGAGGTCAGCCCGGCCTGCGCCATCAGCCCGGGGAACCCCGGGTCGAAGCCGAACGCGTCGAGCATCCACGCCGACGCGGGATCCGCGCCGAGCACTCCGCGCTGGAAGCCCACCCCGTACACGGCGTTGCGGATGGTCGTCTCCGCCCCGGTCAAGTTCGTGTTCGGCTCGTTGTACGTGCCGCCGACGAGCTCGGCCCGCCCCTCTGCGAGCAGCGACCGGACGAACGCGCGGTCGGCCGGGAAAGCGTCGAAGTGCGGCTTGAGGTAGTCGATCTCGGCGAGCACGAACTTGTAGTCCGGGTCCCGCCGCGCCTTCTCCAGGTGCAGCCGCACCAGGTCGAACGCGGTCCTGGTGTCGGGCAGGTCGCCGTCCTCGTCCGGCAGGACCATCCGCGCCTCGGTGAACTGCCCTTGCGTGTTCCACCACACCGGGTCGTAGTGAAAGTGGGAGACCATCCACATCGTCCAGCCGGGCTCGGCGACGGTGACGCTGGCGGCGAGCTCGGCCCGCCCGGCCCGGCCGTCCGGCAGCACACCATCGGCTAGTACTGGCTCCGCGATCACGGTGACCGGCAGCCGGGTTCCTGGCGGCCCGGTCAGGGCGACGCTCACCTCGCAGGCGCGGCTCTGCCCGGGTTCCGGCAGGCTCACGACGAACGGGTGCGGGGTATCCGACCCGGCCCCCATGACCCGCAGCGTCGCGGCCGCCCCCGCCTCGCCCGTCTCCGTTGCCTCAACCGTGACCCTTACCACCTGCAGCGCGCGCCCGGACGTCGCGCCGCTCCCGGTGAACAGATCCGTCGACTCGACCCCAGTGATCCGCATGCCCTAATCGTCCCACGCCGGACCGCTCAGGGACGCCGCCGCCGCCCAAACCGTGCCGCGATGACCAGGGACCATCCCGCCAGCCACCCCGCCCCCGCCCCCCGCCGCTATCCCCCCGCCAGCGCTGGCCGTCTGGCCCGCATGATCTTTCGGAAGAACTCTTCCGAAAGATCCCTTCCGAAGACTTGTGGAAAGAACTCTTTCGAGCGTAGTATTTCGAAACATGAGTTCCGAACCAACGCCACAGCCGGCGCCGCAGCCGGAGCCCGCCGTGAGCCCCGCCGCGGCGGGGGAGGCGCCCGGCCTGCCGGTGAGCGACTCCGCGCCGCTTACCGACTCACTCGCGATGCGCGCACTGGCGCACCCGGTGCGGGTGGCCCTGATCGAGCTGCTCGCCGTGGTCGACACGCTTACCGCGACCCAGGCGAGCGAGCTGCTCGGCGAGAGCCCGGCGAACTGCGCGTTCCACCTGCGCACCCTGGCGAAGTACGGCTTCGTCCAGGAAGCGGGCGGCGGGCGCGGTCGGGAGCGGCCGTGGAAGTCGGCCGAGCGGCACATCACGATCACCACGAAGCAGGACGACCCGCGGGCCGCCACCGCGGCCGGGGCGCTCAGCCTCACCTGGCTGGACCACTGGATGGAGCGAGCCAGGCAGATTTTCGGGTCGAGCGACTACCTGCCGGGCTGGGAGAACGCGACCGGGTGGTCGCGCAGCGCCGTGTTCCTCACTCCCGAGGAGACCGCGGACCTGCGGGGACAAATGCGCCGGCTGCTTGAGAAGTACGAGTCGCGCAAGTCCAACCCGGCACTGCGCCCGCCTGGCGCGCTGCCGGTGGAGTGGACGGTCTTCGCCGCCCCGGTCCCCGAACTCGCCGAGTACACCGAGGCGCAGGCCCGCGCGGCGGCGAAGCGCAAGGACGACCCCGGCCGGGGCCCGGCCGCTTAGAGATTCGCGATATATCTTGTCAGTCTTGAAGAAACGCGATACATCTTAATTAGCGTGGCAGTGCCCGAGGGCGGTCACGCACGATCACCCAAGGAGTACGTCGTGCATCCAGAACTGCTCTCCGCCGTGGCCGCCGAGCGCCGCCGAGACCTGACCGCCATGGCGGCCGTCCCCCGCCGATCGCCGGCCGCCCGCGACCACGCCCGCCGCCGGGCACTGCCGCGCTTCCACGTCAGCTGGACCCGCACCACGCTCGCCGCCGTGGCCGACCGGCGGCGGGCCCGCTCCCTGGTCATCGTCATCTCTGCCACTCGCACTCGGTAAGCCCCCCGTATGCGGCCCGCGGCGATGAGCGGCGCGCCCGCCGGGCGGGTTTCCTGGCGGCGGGGTGCGCCCGGTGAGTACTGTGAGCAAACGGAGCGGGGGCAGCGTTTTCCCACCCTATTGACCTGTGCTGACGATCGCAGAGACAAGGACGTAATGGCGCACACTGACCGGCCCGCTACGCTGCGGGACGTGGCCACGGCCGCGGGAGTGCACCCGGCCACCGCGTCGCGCGCGCTCAACCCCGGGACCAGGCTCCTGGTCAGCGAGGAAACCGCGCGGCGGGTGAGCGAGGCGGCCGACCGGCTCGGCTACCGGCCCAACCCGGTGGCGCGCAGCCTGCGGACCCGCCGCTCGAACACCATCGGCGTGCTGATCCCTGACCTCAACAACCCGCTGTTCCCGCCGATCGTACGCGGCATCGAGGACCGGCTGGCCGAGCACGGGTACGTGGCGCTGCTCGGCAACACCGACGCCGACCTGGCCAAGGAGCAGCTGGTCTTCGACCAGATGCGGGCCAGGCACGTGGACGGGTTCGTGCTCGGCACCGCGACCGCGGGCAGCCCCGTCCTTGCCGAGGCGGCCCAGTCGGATGTCCCGCTGGTGCTGATGAACCGCACCGCGCAGGGCTACCCGTTCTCCGCCGTCTCCGTTGACAACGAGCAAGGGGTGCGGGCGGCGGTCGCGCACCTGGTCGCACTCGGGCATACCAGGATCGGGCACATCGCCGGCCCGCAGGACGCCTCCACCGGCGCCGCCCGGTTGCGCGGCTTCCTTGACGGCATGGCCGCGCACCACCTCCCGGTGCCCGACGCCCAGGTGGTCAAGGCCACCGCCTACTCCCTCGAGGAGGGGGCGCGCCTTGGCCGGGAGCTGCTCGAGGCGGGCGGCGGGCTCACCGCGGTGGTCGCCGCCAACGACATGCTCGCGATCGGCTGCTACGGCGCGCTCGATGAGCTCGGCCTGCGCTGCCCGGAAGACATCTCCGTCATCGGGTTCAACGACATGCCGTTCGTCGACCGGCTCCGGCCGCCGCTGTCGTCGGTGCGCTTCCCGCACTACCAGCTCGGCGTCGAGGCGGCCACGCTGCTGATCGAGCGGATCGAGGCGCAGGACAGCCCGGTCAAGGTCCTCTTGCTCGCGCCTGAGCTCGTCGCCCGCGGCTCGACCACCCGGCCGTCGGGCCTGCCGCGGGCCGGGACCACGATCCCGCTGGACCACGGCCGCGCGGGCACCTGACCGGCTGGCCTCTTGCGCGCCACCCGCCTCCTCATAGATAATCATCTATCTCTATGTTAACTCTTGATACATCCCCACAACCGCGCTGAAAGCCCCACCAGCTACCTTAACTAGATATTGATTATTGAGGATTGACAAAGTATCCCGCGCCGGTCCAGTCTCTCATGCAAACGATTGTTAGATCTGCTTAGATAAGACGCCGCGCGGTTACCCCTGCGGCGTCTGTTTCGCCGCGTTCACGCGCGGCGTTTGACATGCCTGCATAACCCACCGAGGGCGGGTTCCGAGGAGGCATCCTTGGACCCAAACCCCAACAATCATGACCGATGAGGAAGGAGGAACCGGGCGTGAGCGCACCCCTCCCCTGGTTCTCCAGGAATGCCATCGCGCTGGGCGCCGTCGCGCTCTCCGTCGGCGTTCTTGCCGCATGCAGCAGCGGTGGCAGTAGCAGTAGCAGCAGCAGCTCGTCCGGGAGCTCGAGCCCGGCCAGCTCATCCGGCGCGGCCAGCTCGGCGACGGCCAACTCGACGCCGATCACTGTCGGCGCCTCGCTCTCCCTGACCGGCGACTTCTCCGCCGACGGCCAGGCCTTCAAGCAGGGCTACAACCTGTGGGTGAAGGACGTCAACGCGGCGGGCGGCATCCTCGGCCGCCAGGTCCAGCTGACGATCCTGGACGACAAGAGCGACCCCAACCAGGTGGTCACCAACTACCAGACGCTGATCAACACCAATCATGTCGACCTGACCTTCGGCCCGTTCTCCTCGCTGCTGACCGCGCCTGCCTCGCAGGTGGCGGCCCGCAACGGGTACGCGTTCGTCGAGGGCGCGGGCGGCGCGCCCAGCGTGTTCGACACCGCGTGGAACCAGACCGACCACAACGTCTTCGACGTGTCGCTGCCGGTCGCGGACGAGCTCATGCCGTTCGTGAACTACATCGCGTCGCTGCCGGCGGCCACGCGCGACAAGCTGACCGCGGCGTACCCGTCGGCGGACGACCCGTTCGCGACCCCGCCGGTGCAGCTCGCGCAGTCGAAGCTTGAGGCGCTCGGCGTGAAGACCGTGTACTCCAAGGTCTTCCCCGAGGAGAGCTCCTCCTACAAGCCGCAGGCTGACCTCGTGGCGAGCCACAAGGCGGACATCGTGGTGCTCGGCTCGACGGACGTGCCGACCGTCGCCGCGTTCATGTCCGAGTTCGCGCAGGACCACTACACGCCGAAGCTGTTCATCGCGGCGGCCGGCCCCGACCAGGGCGCGTCCTTCATCAAGGCGGTCGCGCCTGCGGGCAACGCCACCGGCATGATGGTGCCTAACAGCTGGTACCCGGGCTACGCCGACACCGCCAGCGAGAAGATGGTCTCCGAGTACGTCGCGCAGTACGGCGGCAACGCCTCCGGCGTCAACGCCGACGTGGCCGAGGCCTACTCGGTCGGCCAGGTTGTCGCGCAGGCGATCACCGCGGTCGGCAGCGTCGACAACGCCAAGATCATCACCTACCTGCACAGCGGCGTCACGCTGACCACGGTGCAGGGCACGGCGAAGTTCGACGCGCTCGGCGAGAACGCCAACGCGGACGGGTTCATCTTCCAGTGGCAGAACAACGGCACCAAGTTCGTCCAGGTGCTGCCGGCCACCTCGCCCGGCTCGGTGCCGATCCTCGCGACCAAGCCGAACTGGGCCAGCTGACCAAGCCAGCGCCGTAGCCAGTCACCCGCCCGGGGGGACACACCCCCCGGGCGGCTTAATTCCGACCAGGACGGAGTCCGAATGGGACGAGAGGTCGCCACGGCCATCGTCGATGGCATCCTCACCGGGGGCGTCTACGCTCTCATGGCGGTGGGCCTGACGCTGATCTTCGGCGTGCTCGACATCATCAACATCGCCCAGGGTGTCCTGGTCATCCTGGGCGCTTACCTCTCCTACTCGCTGTTCAACAAGCTGCACATCGACCCGTTCCTCGGTCTGCTCATCACCATCCCCGCGATGTTCGCGGTGGGCGTGATCATCCACTGGGCGTTCATCAGGCGGCTGCGCGGCACCGAGCGAACATCGATGACCCTGCTCGTCACCTACGCGGTGGCGCTGATCATCGAGGGCACGCTGTTCAAGATCTACGGCGCCAACAACGTGCAGATCAGCCCCTCGTACGTGAACAGCACCGTGCACGTCTTCGGCTTCTACGTCGGCTGGATCTACATCTGGGGCTTCGTCCTGGCGGTGGCGGGGGTCGCGGCCGTCTACGCGCTGCTCTACCGGACCAGGTTCGGGCGCAGCGTGCGGGCCACCATGCAGGACGAGACCGCCGCCAGGCTGGTCGGCATCAGCGTGAACCGGGTCTCGGCGCTGACGTTCGGCATCGGGGTGGCGGTTACCGCGGCGGGCGGCCTGGTGTACGGCGCGACGAACACCTTCAACGCCAACAGCGGCTACGACCTGATCTCCCGGCTGCTGTCCATCGTCATCCTCGGCGGCATGGGCAGCGTCGGCGGGGCGCTCGGCGCGTCCGTCTTCATGCTCACCCTGGAGTCGCTGGTGACCATCTGGCAGCCGACCTGGGCGGTCGCCGTCTACTACGCGGCGCTCGTCATCGTGCTGCTCTACCGGCCCACCGGCCTCTTCGGCCGCAAGGCGGTGCGCGCCCAATGAGCAACGCAGCGTCCACCCGGCGCTCGCCGGCCGGGCTCGACGTCCCCGGCGGCCTCGGCCCAGTGTCGGCCAGCACCGCGGCCAAGGGCGGCGGCCTGCTGCTCCTCGCGGCGGCCGCCGTCGCGTTCCCGCAGGTGTACACCAACCCGGCGGTCACGCAGTACGGCGTGTTCGCGCTGATCTACGTCACCGCGGCGACCGGGTGGAACATCTTCTCCGGCAACACGGGCTACATCGCACTCGGCCAGGCCGTGTTCTACGGCAGCGGCGCCTACGCGCTGGCGATCGCCACGCGGGACTGGCACATCCAGGGCGCCGCGGCCTTCGCGCTGCTCCCGCTCTGCGCCGCGGTCGGGGCGCTTATCGCGGTGCCGTTCGGGCTGATCGCGCTGCGCGTGCGGCGGCATACCTTCATCGTGATCACCATCGCCATCTTCTTCATCTTCCAGCTGATGGCGTTCAACTTCTGGTTCACCGGCGGCTCGAGCGGGCTGGACGCGCCGTTCCTCAACTGGCCCGCCGCCAGTTTCAACACGCCGTTCTACTACATCGCGCTCGGCTGCGCCGCCGGGGCGATCGCCATCGCCTGGCTGGTCAGGCAGTCCCGGTTCGGCCTGCAGCTGCGGGCGATACGGGACGACGAGGACCGCGCGCGCGGCCTCGGCGTCAAGGCCATGCGGGTCAAGCTGGCCGCGTTCGTCATCTCCGGCGCGATCACCGCGCTGATCGGCGGCGTCTGGGTCTTCTTCATCGGCCAGGCCGAGCCGCAGACCGCCTTCAACCCGCTGTTCGACCTCACCCTGGTGCTGATGGCGTTCCTCGGCGGCTACGGCTCGATCAGCGGCCCGGTGCTCGGCGCGCTGATCATCGAGCCGCTCACGCTCTGGCTGAACACCCAGCCGGCGTTCAGCGGGTCGGTCAGCGAGATCATGCTCGGCGGGATTTTCTTGCTCGTCGTCCTCTTCCTGCCGCGGGGCATCGTCCCGACCGGAGGCGAGTTCATCACCAGGTTCAGGACGCGGGGCCGCCCCGCGGTCAACCCGGCCGCGGCGGGGGCGGGCCCGGCCGCGGCGACGTCGGCCACCCCGCCGGTCAGCTCGGGAG
Source organism: uncultured Streptosporangiaceae bacterium (assembly GCA_964581815.1). Taxonomy (GTDB): domain Bacteria; phylum Actinomycetota; class Actinomycetes; order Streptosporangiales; family Streptosporangiaceae; genus Trebonia. Next base: position 44,774 of record CAZORE010000045.1, read on the forward strand.
GTGCCCGGTGACCGCGCTGCTGCGCACCGAGGGGATCACGAAGGCCTACGGCGGCGTCCAGGCGCTGAACGGCGCGACGATCGCCGTCGAGGAGGGGACGGTGGCCGGCCTGATCGGGCCCAACGGCTCGGGCAAGACCACCCTGTTCAACGTCATCACCGGCTACGAGCGGCCGGACGCGGGCGATGTCTGGTTCGGCGACCACGCGATCACCGGCTACGCGCCGGACAAGGTGTTCGCCGCCGGCATCGGCCGGACCTTCCAGCTCACCCGGATCTTCCCCCGGCTGACCGTCATCGAGAACATGCTCGTCGCGGCGCAGACGCGGGACCGGCCGAAGAACCTGCTGGCCCGGCTCGGCCGGGATGCCTGGACGCACCACCGCAGGCACGCGACGGAGCTGCTTGAGTTCGTCGGCATCGAACGGCACGCGGGCGTGCTCGCCGGGTCGCTCTCCTACGGCCAGCGCAAGCTCCTCGAGCTCGCCTACGTGCTCGTCGCTGACCCGGCGGTCATCCTGCTCGACGAGCCGGCCGGCGGGGTGAACCCGACGCTGATCAACCTGATCGCCGACCGGATCAGGCAGCTCAACGAGGAGCAGGGCAAGACGTTCCTGCTCGTCGAGCACAACATGGAATTCGTCATGGGGCTGTGCTCCGTCATCACGGTGCTCGAGTCGGGCGCCACGGTGGTGAGCGGCCCGCCGGACATCGTGCGCACGGACAAGCGGGTCCTCGACGCGTACCTCGGCGCCGACCTGGACGAGGATGACGGCCCGCCAGACGACGGCCAGCACGCCGCCGGCCAGGGACAGGAGAGCACCCGATGAGTGAGCCGTTGCTTGCCATGGACGGCGTGGTGGCGGGCTACGGCGGTGGCGACGTGCTGCGCGGCGTCAGCTTCACCGTGCCTCAGGGCAGCATCACCTGCGTGGTGGGGCCGAACGGCGCGGGCAAGTCCACCGTCATGCGGGTGGTCAGCGGGCTGCTCCGGCCGCGGCTCGGCACGGTGACGCTGCGCGGCGAGCGGCTGAACGGCCGGTCGCCGCGGCAGATCCTCGACCTCGGCGTGGTGCAGGTACCGCAGAACCACAGCCTGTTCACCGACATGACCGTGCACGAGAACATCGACCTCGGCGGCTACACGATCAGGGACCGCGCCAAGGTCAGCAAGCGGATCGACGCGGTCTACGACCTGTTCCCTCAGGTGCGGGGCTGGGCGAAGATGAAGGCGGGCTCCCTGTCCGGCGGCCAGCAGCGCCTGGTCGAGTTCGCCAGGGCGCTGATGCTCGACCCGGTGCTCATCCTGCTCGACGAGCCGTCGATGGGCCTGTCCCCGCTGGTGCTCAAGTCGGTGTTCGACGCCGCCCGGCAGATAAACGCCAACGGCGCGACCGTCTTGCTCGTGGAGCAGAACGCCAGGGCCGGCCTCAAGCTCTCGCAGCACGGCGTCGTGATGGAGAACGGCATCGTCCGGCTGGCCGGCACGGGCCGCGAGGTCCTCGAGCACCCCGAGATCGGCGAACTGTACCTAGGCGGCTCAGTGAAGAAGAAACCCTGAGGTCCCTTACAGAAATCGCAAATTTTCGGTGCCGGTCACGACGGCGCGGAGATTTTCGCGATGGCCGGGCCCCCTTCGAATAACACATAACAACACGATGATCATTAGCCGGCATTTGCCAGAAATAGCGGGGTTGGCCGACCTAAGATCGACAGGTGCGAGCGGCGCCAGCGGCGACAAGGCGCCGCTGGCTTACCTCGCGGCCTCCCCTGCCGGTCATGCGGTATGTGGTTGCGGTATGCGGTAATGCGGCGTGCGAGAACATCGCTTTCCAGCGAGGACACTGATTTATGGGAACCCATGGTGCTGCGGGCACGCGGTCGCGCGCGCTCGCACGGGCCCGCCGGGCGGCCGGACCGGACAATGTGCGCTCCAGCCAGGCCGGGCGGATGGATGTGTCGCTGACCGACTGGCCGGTGGCCCGCCGGCTGTTCGCCGTGATCGTGGCGGCCCTGCTGATGGGGCTCGTCTTCGGCGGCCTGCGGGTGACGGACGCGGAGAACAGCGCGAGCCAGTTCAGCAGGACGCAGCAGCTGGCCAAGCTCAGCGCGCAGCTCGTCACCGTCGTGGACGACCTGCAGAACGAGCGGGACGCGACGCTCGTCGCCCTGATCAACAACAATGACGCGGGGCTCGCGCAGGTGCAGGCCAAGACGAACAGCGATCTCGGCCCGGTCAGGCCCGAGATCCAGCGGATCGTGAACGGCGGCTATCCCGCGACCATCGCAAGGGCCGCGGGCGCGGTGAACACCGACCTGTCGCCGGATAACGTCGACAAGCAGCTGCACAAGCTGTTCCAGACGGCGTACGGTACCGGTGCCGTGGTGTCCCCGGAGTACGGCGGCGTCATCAAGGACATCATCACCCTGCAGGCCCAGGTCTCCCTGGGTACCACCGACCCGGCGCTGACCAGTGACGTGCAGACGCTCAACGCGCTCGCGCAGGCCAAGGACCTCACCTCGCAGCAGCTTGCCCTGCTCGACCAGTCCATGTCGAACAACTCCGTTTTCGGAACCGCCGGGTTCCTTGACTTCGCGACGGAGACGAACCTGCAGGTCGATTACGCCGAGGAATTCAACGACGAGGCCGCGTTCCAGTCATCGGCCACCCCGGCGGAGAACGCCATGTACGACGCCCTGCTCGGCCCGCAGGCCGCGAAGCTGAACGGCGAGACCCAGTCGGACAACATCGAGCAGGCCATCTTCGCGGTCGCCGGCGGCACGCTGAACGAATCCTCGGCTAAAACGGTGCCGATCGTCGGCGCCTTGGGCATCTCTTACCCGCTGTTCATCAACAACCAGCAGCTGGATCCCCTGGCCAGCAACCCCACCACGGCCAGGCAGGACGGCATTACCACCAGCCTCGGGCTGAAGGCGGCGTGGGACAAGGGCAACGGCGCCAAGCTCGACGCGATGCAGGCCACCGAGCAGTTCGTCGCCGACAACATCGTCACCCGGGCCACCCAGCTGCAGCAGGCCGCGCAGCGGACCGCGCTCACGTACATCATCATCACCGTCGCGGTGCTGCTCATCGTCCTGGTCGCCGCGCTGCTCGTCGCCAGGTCCCTGGTGCTGCCGCTGCGCCGGCTGCGCGCGGGAGCGCTTGACATCGCCTCGGTGCAGCTGCCCGAGCGGGTCCGCCTCCTGTCGGAGGACCCGGAATCGGCCGGGAGCATGGACGTCGCGCCGATCAACGTGACCTCGCGGGATGAGATCGGCCAGGTGGCGCGCGCGTTCGACCAGGTGCACTCCGAGGCCGTGCGGCTGGCCGGCGAGCAGGCGGTGCTGCGCTCCAGCTTCAACGCGATGTTCGTCAACCTGTCCCGCCGTTCGCAGACCCTCATCGAGCGCCTTGCGCGGATGATCGACACCCTGGAGCAGCACGAGGACGATCCCGACCGCCTCGGCAGCCTCTTCTCCATGGACCACCTGGTCACCCGCATGCGCCGCAACTCGGAGAACCTGCTGCTGCTCGCCGGGCACGACAACCCGCGCAAGTGGTCGGAGGCCATCGGGCTCGCTGACGTGGCCCGCGCCGCGACCTCGGAGATCGAGCAGTACAACCGGGTCACGCTGAGCATGACGCCGGACATCTCGCTGGCCGGGCAGGCGGTCTCCGACGTGGTGCACCTGCTCGCCGAGCTGATCGAGAACGCCACGATCTTCTCGCCCAAGGACACCCAGGTGCACGTCGCCATGCAGTACCTGGCGAGCGGCGGCGTGCTCATCGAGGTCAGCGACAAGGGCATCGGCGTATCCGAGTCCCGGCTCGAGGAGATGAACTGGCGGCTGGACAACCCGCCGACGATCGACGTGTCCGTCTCCCGGCACATGGGCCTGTTCGCCGTCGCGCGGCTGGCCGAGCGACACGGGGTCCGGGTCCGGCTCCGGCCCGCCCTGCCCCAGGGGCTGTCGGCCCTGGTATGGCTGCCGGACAGCCTCATCGAGCGGAGCATCAAGCCGTCGTCCTCCGTCAGTGGCGGCTGGTCGGGGCAGCAGGTCAGCGCGCGGCCGGCCACCGCGGAGGTACCCGCCTACGCGGGCGGCGGCCACGCCCTCCCCGCTAACGGCAGCCCCGCTAACGGCAACGGCAACGGGTACGGGGCGACCGGCGCCAGGATGCCGTCGGGCTGGTTCCGCCGCGGCCAGGCAGGCGCCATGTTGGCCGGCGCCGGGGCCGGGCTGAACGGCGTGCCTGGCCCGGGCGAGGACGGCACGGCCGTCTCGTACGCCGAGCGGGCCAACGGTGACCAGAGCACCGCCGGGCTGCCACTCCGCGTTCCCAGGGCCAGCCGTGGTCCGGGTGGCGGCCCGCCAGACGGCCAGGGTGCGGCCCTGCCCGGCCGGACGCCAGGCGTCCCGGCGGCGGGAACTGGAGGCAACCCGCTGCCGCAGCGGTCACCTGACCAGGCGCGCAGCCGCCTGGCCGGGTTCCAGCGCGGAACGCGCCGGGCGGAAGGGCAGGGCACCGGCGGCAAGGCGCCGCAGTCCGGGGAGGGGACAGGACGTTGACTCGACCGTATCTTCAGGACCTGAGCTGGCTCGTGAGCGACTTCAACGCGCGCGTGCCCGATGCGGCCCACACGGCCGTGGTGTCCGCGGACGGGGTGTCGCTTGCCATGTCGGACGGGATACCCGGGTACCTCGCCGAGCAGTTGTCGGCGATCACCGCGGGGCTGGCCAGCCTGATGGCGGGGGCCGCCCGCATCTTCGAGGCGGGGCTGCCAAACCAGGCGCTCGTCGAGATGGAGGGCGGCCTGATGATCGTCAAGGCCATCAGCGACGGGTCAAGCCTGTGCGTGCTCGCCGCACCGGACTGCGACATCGAGCTGGTCTCCTACGAGATGTCATTGCTCGTCGAGGCGGCCGGCGAGGTGCTCTCGCCGGCCCTGCGCGGCGGGCGGAGTTAACCCCCGGGGGGATGCCCCCCCGGTGACCCCCCCAATCATGGGGGGCCTGCGCGGCCCCCCATAGCCCCCCGCGGTGGAGACGGCGCAGAAAACGCGCCGCCCCCACACGGTGGTGCCGGTTAAGACGCTGTGGTTGCTGCTGGAAGGCGGCCCGCAGACCGGGCCGCCTGGGCCCGCCACCACTGCTGGCCGGCCTCGGGCAGCAGGTAAATGGGGTCGTAGTAGGGGTACTCCCGGTCGAGGGCCAGCGGGTCGTCCGCCTCGATCGCGGTGAGGTAGCCCTTTGTCCAGTAGGAGATGCCGAGCTCCTCGTCGTACCGCGTCACCTGGTGGACCCAGCGCTTGCCCACGTAAGGCACGTCGCACACCATGCGCGGGGTCGCGAACCCGGGCAGGTAGCCCATGATCGCCGACTGCAGCGCCTGCGCCTCGCGGACCGACAGACGCCAGTGCTCGGCACCGGGGATCATGTCGCACAGGTAGAAGTAATAAGGCGTGATCCCGGCCCCGTCAAGCAGCGCGAAGCACAGGTCGAGCAGCGCGTTGGCGGAGTCGTTCACCCCGCGCAGCAGCACCCCCTGGTTGCGCACGTCCCGCACCCCGGCGTCGAGCAGCGCCCGCGCGGCCCGGGCGACGAGCGGCGTCACCGACTGCGCCGCGTTCACGTGGGTGTGCACCGCGAGCGAAACGCCCCTGGCCCGCGCCGTCGCGGCGAGCCGCTCCATCCCCGCGGTCACGTCGGGCGACAGCCAGTGCTGCGGCAGCCCCATCAGCGCCTTGGACGCCAGCCGGATGTCGCGCACCGACTCGATCTCAAGCAGCGCCGCCACGAACGCCTCCAGCCGCGGCCACGGCAGGTTGGCGACGTCGCCGCCGGATACCACCACGTCCCGCACCGACGGCGTGGACCGCAGGTAGGCGAGCATCGCCGCCAGCCGGTCGTCGCGCGACACCGCGAACCGGTGCTTGTCGAACGACGCGGTGGGGTTGCCCACCAGGTCCATCCTGGTGCAGTGCCCGCAGTACTGCGGACAGGTCGGCAGCAGCTCGGCGAGCACCTTCGTCGGGTAGCGGTGGGTGAGTCCCTCGACCGCCCACATCTCCGCCTCGTGCAGTGAGTCGCGGGCCGCGTAGGGGTGGGAGGGCCAGTCCGGTCGCCGGTCGCTGAACACCGGCAGCATGTACTGGCGCACCGGGTCGGCGTACCACGCGTCGGTGAACCCGGGATCGGACGCCGCCGCCGACGGCGCGATCGTGTTCAGCATTTGCGGCGGCATGAGCATGGACATCGTGGCCCGCTCCCGCTGGTCCCGCTCCAGGTCGGCGTAGAACGCATCGGACAGCCCGTCACCCGTCACGTCCCGCAGCTGGCGCGCGTTCTTCACCGAGTGGGCGCGCTGCCACTGCGCGGACTCCCAGTCCTCCCGCGTCACCCCTGCCCAGCCGGGCAGCCGCCGCCAGTCAGGCTCCGACAGCTCCTGCCGACGGTACTGATACGGCTGCTCAACCATCCCGCCTCCTGCACTGATAACCAACAGTCTTGTCGTTATACCCTAGTTGAACAGAAAAAAATACATCAGAGAAGGGGTTGATGTAAAGATTTTCCCGAACGAGGGCGTCTCTTAGCCTCCCAGCCAGCCGCTTCTCCCCGGGCGGGCGGCGCGCCGCGTCCCGCCAGCCGTTCCCCGCAACTGGCTCGCCTCCGCCAGCCGACCAGCCCGCTCCCGCGCTCCCGCGCTGGCATGAATGTGCCATCGGTGCTGCCCTGGCGACACCAATGGCACATTCACGCAGTTCGGTTACCTCGGCGTATGCTCGGGCGATGACACCGGAGACGGAGGACCTGGTCCGGTCCGCCACCCGGTGGGCGGCGGTGCCGTTCGTGCCCGAGGTCACGCTGCTCACCGCCGCCGAGCCGTTCGGCCTGTGGGACCGCACCGCGCTTGACGCGCCCCCGTTCTGGGCCTTCCCCTGGGCCGGCGGCCAGGGACTGGCGCGCTATATCCTCGACCACCCGGAAACGGTGGCGGGCCGCGCCGTGCTCGACGTGGCCTCCGGTTCCGGCCTGGTCGCCATCGCCGCGGCGAAGGCGGGCGCGCGGAGCGTGCTGGCCGCCGACATCGACGACAACGCCCTGACGGCGATCGCGCTGAACGCCGCGGCCAACGCGGTTCCCGCGGTGACCCCGGGCCAGGTGGACCTCGCCGCCGACGCTGCCGATTGTGCCGGCTGCGCCGACGGTGCCGATTGTGCCGGCTGCGCCGACGGT
>CAZORE010000046.1:0-13500 GCA_964581815.1 uncultured Streptosporangiaceae bacterium
CAAAACTGGAGCCAGCCCTGTGCGCCGCAGCCCCGCGCCCATGTCCCCGAGCTGCCCGGGTGCCGCACCAGCCGCCCCTTGTCCGCGTCGCGCCACCTCATCCGCCGCAACAGCCCCGCCAGCCTCGGCACGGAATTACCGGGGGTACTTAAGACCCAAATATGGGTGCTAAGTACCCCCAGTAAATTCCGGCCGTGACGGCTGTGACGGGCGGGCTTGGCGGGAACGGACCGCCCGGGTGCTAGCACAATTCAAGACGCGAAAGTGGAGTCACCCCTGTGCCCCATCACCCGGATGGCGCTCGGTCCGCCGGCTGCTGCTTCGCTTGTCAGCGAAGTAGGCCGAGCCCGATGCAGGGCGCGCCGTTCGATTGCTTGCCGGCCCCTGACCGGAGCCCACCAGGCAGCGTACATGGCGGCCCCGTCCGGCCCGGCCGATACTGCCCGTATGACGGTTGCAGACGGAATCGCGCAGCAGCTACAGGACAGCGGCTACGCCGTTATCCCCGGGCTGATGAGTCAGCAGGCCGTGACTGCGGCAAAGGCAGAACTCGGCGCTCTGCTTGATGGCGCACGGTGGGGCTCAGGCTTCGACGGCACGAGGACCAAGCGGGTCTGGGCTCCCCTCGCCGTGACCCGCTGCTTGGACCAGGTCGCGCTGGCCCCCGTGGTCCTGGACGCGGTCGAGCAGGCGATCGGCCCCGGCGCGCAGTTCGGCAACACCTGCGCCATCCAGGTCCATCCCGGCCAGCAGGCCCAGGTACTCCACTGCGAGCAGGGCATCTACCCGCTGCCCCGCGACCGCGACGTGATGGTCACCGCACTATGGGCACTCGACGACTTCACCGCCGCCAACGGCGCCACCCGTATCGTCCCCGGCAGCCACCTCCGACCGGCCGGCAAGCCCGCCGCGGCAGAAGCAGTCCCGGCAGAAATGCCCGCCGGGTCGGTGCTGCTGTTCTCCGGCCGCCTCTACCACGGCGGGGGAGCCAACACCACCGTCCGCCCGCGGCTAGGGGTCGTGATTGACTACATCCAGCCCTGGCTGCGCCCCTGCGAGGCCCACACCCTCAGCGCCAGCCACGCCGAAGCCCGCCAGCTCCCGCAACGCCTCCAGGAGTTGCTCGGCTTCAACCAGCCGACCCCCTACCTCGGCTTTGTCAACGGCCGCCACCCCCGCGACTGGCTGATGAGCGACCAGCCCGACGAAACCATCCCCAGCCCGGCGGACTAAGGAAATCCGCACGGCCCCCGGCCAGGCGCGGTGAACTTCACGACGCAAAAGTGGAACCACCCCTGCGCACTACTGCCCCGCGTCTGCCTGCTCTTGGATCGGGCGTGGGCACCACCGGCCGGTCGGGCACATGCGGGCATCCGGGACATGGTGGCGCCCGGGGTAGGCGGGCAGTGCGGTCACACGTGCGTGGCGATCATGATCAGGAAGATCACGACGAGCGCGGCGACCAGGCCGACCGCGCAGACGGTGGCGACCCGGAGCAGGATGTAGTCCTGGCGGAGCTGGCGGCGCTGCTGCTTGGGCGGCAGCCGCGGCGGGCGGTAGCCAGGGGGTGCGTCGTGCAGCCGCGGTCGGCGTACGCCTCGCCCCGGGCCACCGAGGTAGACCATGATGCCTCCTACTTCCTTGGTTAAGCGGAGTCGCATGCGCTGGAGTTGGACCGCCGCCGGGTCTCCGCCGTCGTCCCGTCATCTCGGGTATCCCGCGTGCGGACGCGGTGGCGCGTGCGTGGCTGCTTGCGCGCGGATGGCATCGGGGACGACCAGCGTGACGGCGAGCACCAGGATCAGCAGTTCCGCCAGGCTCACCTGGACCTGATGCGGGTCGTGCAGGTAGTCGGTGAGGGACAGAACCCGGTAGGCCCCGGCTTCGGCGGCCAGCAGGGTCAAGGTCAGTGACCACACGCCCGGGCCAGCGGCCTGCCGGGACCATGCCCTTGGCACGTGCGCCAGGCAGGCGAGGGCGGCCAGGACGCAGTACAGCCCGGCGGTGTCCGGCACCCAGGCGGAGTGACCTGTCGTCTGGAGTGCGGTCAGCGGCACGGCCACCAGCAGGTAGGCGGCGGCCAGCGCCAGGAGCCAGGGCCAGCGCGCAGCCGGCGGGGTGTCACGGCGGAACGCGGTCATTGCCAGGACCGGGGCAAGGTTGAGCAGCACCCAGAAAGCCCACGGCCCCAGAGACGGTCCCCGGAAGGCGCGGGTGAAATCGCCCTGCAGCAGCCAGACCAGGTCCGGGACGATGGCCAGCGCCGCAATGACCTGGGCAGTGCGGTAATAACGCCCGAAGGCCAGCGCCACGAAGCTCACGATCCAGGCGTAGGCCACCAGCCACCACACTGCGGGCGGAAAGATACCGGCCGGTGTGCCCGCGGCCAGTCTCACGGGCGGCACGGGGAGCCAGCTGAACAAACGCCGGCTCCAGGCCGTCAGCAGAAGCACTTCAAGGCCCCGTACCGCCTGGAGCATGGTCAGGGCGAGGACCGCGCGCCGCACAGCCTGGCCCCAGGCGAAGTACCGGCGGGGGGCGGCGGAGCCACCCAGGTACAGCCGGACGGCCAAGCCCGCCACACTGGCGACCTCCCGCCAAGGGGGTTTGGAGAACTCGAGGACCCACTCGTCCTCGTCCGGATCGCCGGTCAGCGAGCCTTCCAGGAAGGCAGCCACCATGTCCTGTTCCCAGGCGCGCCGGTAGTAGCCAGGCAGCAGCCGCAGTACCCGCCGGTACCGCTGCTCCAGGTCCAAGCCGTTGCTCATCCGGCTGCTTCCGCACCGGACAGGCCCAGCCTCGACCGGACCACCCGGGCGGTCGCAGCGCGGAGTTCCGCCTCCTCGGCCAGAGCACGCCGGCCGTCCCGGGTCAGCCGGTAGTAGCGGCGCAGCCTGCCGTCGTGCGCTTCCTCCCGGTCCGGCTCGATCAGCTCCTCAGCCGCCAGGCGGTCCAGCACCCCGTACAAGCTGCCGATCTTCAGCTTGACCCGCCCGTGCGACAGATCGGCGACCTCGCGCACGATGCCGTACCCGTGCCGCGGAGCATCGGCCAGCGCGGTGAGCACGAAGAACGCCTGCCCCGTCATGGGCTTCCTGGCAGCCATGCCAATAATATACTGGAAACCAAGATATCCTCCAACAGCCAGTATCAGTTTCTCGCAGCACCGGCGGACGACGAGCAAGCTGGCCCGCACCGAGGACGCGGGTTGACACCTCCAGTCAATGGCCGCGGGCGAGCTAATGCCGCGGGCGAACTAATGACGTCAACCCGCCCGCGACGGTAAAGACCCACGCGGCCTATTGACGCAGATTCACAGAAACTGTGTTACTGTGAGACTGTGAAGAATATTACGGTCTCCGTTCCCGATCACGTGTACCGCAACGCCCGGGTCGCCGCCGCGCAGCGCGACACCTCGCTGAGCGCGCTGGTCGTCAACTACCTTGAGCGCCTGTCCGGGCGGATGGACGAGTTCGCCCGGCTGGAGGCGCTGCAGCACGAGGTGCAGGCCGAGATCGGCCAGTTCCGCGCAGCTGACCGGCTTAGCCGCGATGAGGTTCACGACCGTGCGGTTCGTTGACACCAACGTCCTGCTCTACGCGATCTCACGCGACCCCGCCGAGCAGGACAAGGCCAAGCAGGCCAACGACATCCTGGCCGATCGTGAGCTGGCCCTGTCCGTCCAGGTGCTGCAGGAGTTCTACGTGCAGGCCACCCGCGCCAGCCGACCCGACCTCATCACGCACCAGCAGGCCGTCCGGCTGATCGAGTCATTCCGCCGCTTCCCCGTCCAGGACATCACCAGCGCGATCGTGATGGCGGCCTTGGACACGCGCCAGCGGTTCCAGCTTTCGTACTGGGATTCCGCGATCATCGAGGCATCCCGCGCCATGGGATGCGCCGAAGTCCTGTCCGAAGACCTGGGAGACGGCCAAGACTACGCCGGAGTCCGCGTGATCAACCCATTCCGCTAATCCACGACGCAAAAAGTGGGGAAGGAGAACATGGCCATCCCGCGGGTGCCGTCCTGGATGGGCCGCAACAGGGCAGAGCGCCCGGACCCGGATTCCTGGTACTCGATCATCCAGCGGTCCAGCCCGAACTCGTTGGGCACGCTGTAGAAGGCCAGCACGTGCCCGAGGTGGCGGACGAACCGCTCACGCGGGCCGAAGACCATCGCACGCAGCGACGAGTGCAGCCCGTCCGCCCCGACTACCAGGTCGAAGTGCCGCCGGCCGCCGCCCGCGAAGGCCACGTCGACCCCGTCCGCGTCCTGGGTGAGCTCAGCGACCCGGTCGCCGAAGACGTACTCGGCACCGTCGCGGGTGTCGTCGTGGAGCACCTGGGACAGGTCCCCGCGCAGGATCTCGATCTCCGAGATGTACCCGTCGCCGCCTTCGTCGTCCGCGCTGAAGGTCTGCAGCACGTTCCCGTCCGCATCCACCGTGTGCGCGCCGGCGGTCTCGGTGCAGGCCGCGCGCACCGCCGCGTCCAGCCCCATCCGCCGGATGACCTCCTTGGCCACCCCGCGTGCATCCACCGCCTGCCCACCGGGACGCAGCCCGGGGGCGCGCTCCACCACGGTGACCTCGGCCCCCCGCCGGCGCAGCCAGTGGGCCAGTGCGGGCCCCGCGATGCTCGCCCCCGCCACCAGCACCCTGGTGCCGCTCACAGCGCCCCCCGCTCATCCGCGGTTCCGGATCGCCGTTCAACGGCGCGCAGGCCGGCGTCCCGGCCGGGATCCGCCGCAAGATATTCCTCGAACATCGAGGTCTCAACGTTGAGCATTATGTCCTCCTGTTATCGGAGAAGTAGACACCCTCGCGACAGGGAACTCATCGGCAGCTGGCTGGTAGTAATTTCACGACGCAAAAGTGGAATCACCCCTGGGGGTCACGGCCCCGCGTCTGCGTGGTCCCCAAGCGGGTGGCAGCCGCGTGAGCTGTGCCTCTCGCCTCTGCCGGCGCTGTCCTATCAGGAGGGCCGCCTGCTGGCCTGCCTTTCCGTCAGTTAACGGGTAAGCCCTGCTTATCACGTAAATTCCGCACGTGTGAGCGGTGCTTTATTTACCTGATAAGCGGGATTTACGTGCTAACCGGGAACCCTTGGCGCAGTGGGCCGGTCCCGGGCAGCGCGGCCTTTCCCGCTGGACGGGTGAGACGGGTGAGGCGGATGCGCACTGCCCGGCCGCGCCGGCCCGCCGGGTCACGCGGGCGCGGAGCAGGACGCGGCCGCAGGCCCGGCCTCGGCGACGGCCGCGAACCCGGGACGCCCGCCGCTGAAATCCACGACGCAAAACTGAAGCTACCCTTGTGCGCCATTGCTCCGCGCCGGGTGGGTCCTCGGCTGGGAGGTGACGGCCTGCAGGACCAAAGGACGCCGAAGACATCCTGCGTGATGGGTCGATCGACGCACGAAGCGTTCCTCGTATCGGTAACTTCTGTGTTACGGTAGCGTTGGTGTTACCGATACTGGAGAGCGGAGCGGGATGCGGTACTTCGAGGCTTCGTCGACGATCGCCGCTGGTTCGGAGGCGGTGTGGGCAGTGCTGAGCGACGGGCCGGGCTGGGCCACCTGGGATTCCGGCGTCGACGGGGTCGAAGGCCGTATCGCGCCGGGCGAGACGGTGAAGATCCGCAGCCAGGCCGCCCCGGGCCGGGCCTTCCGGGTGAAGGTCACGGCGTTTGAGCCGTCCGCGCGGCTGCGGTTCAGCGGCGGCCTGCCGCTCGGCCTGTTCCGGGGTGTACGGACCTATGAGCTGACGCCGGCCGCAGGCGGCGGTACCGCGTTTCGCGTGCGCGAGGAGTACACCGGCCCGCTTCTTGGACTGATCTGGCGGTCGATGCCCGACCTGGGGCCGTCCTTCGAGCGGTTTGCCAGCGGGCTCAAGCTGCGCGTCGAGTCGGGCGGTTGAGCAAGTGGCCCAAGTGCCTGCGGCCGGCGACCCGTTCGAGGCCCTCGGCGACCCCAACCGGAGGGAGATCCTGCGGCTGCTCAGCGGCGGCGACAAGCCGGTCAGGGAGATCGCCGACGCGATGACCATCAGCCGGCCTGCGGTCTCACGCCACCTGCGCGTGCTGAAAGACGCCGGGATGGTGGCCGAGCAAGCCCGTGGCACACGCAGGATCTACCACCTGCAGGAGCAGGGGATGCGCGATGTGCAGGCCTATCTTGAGGGCATCTGGGGCGAGGCCGCCGTCCGGTTCCGGCTGCTGGCCGAGAACCTGGCCGAGGGCACTGACCAGGGGCTCGAACGGTGACGGCCCCGCTGCTGACATCCTTCGAGGTCGCCTGCTCGGTCGAGCACGCGTTCCACGTGTGGACCGACCGGATCGGCACCTGGTGGCCACCCGACCACACGGCGACGGGGCAGGCCGACCTCATCGTCCTGGAGGGCGGCGTCGGAGGCCGGATCTACGAGCGAACATCCGACGGCGTCGAGCACGACTGGGGCGAGGTGACGGTCTGGGAACCTCCTGCGCGGCTGGTCTACCTGTGGCACCTGCGACGCGACCGGTCGGACGCCACCGAGGTGGAGATCCGGTTCATCGCCCAGGGCGCCGCCGCCGCCCGCATTGAGATCGAGCACCGCGGCTGGGAGCGGCTGGGCAGCGCGGCCGGGGAATGGCGCGAGCGGAATCGCGCGGGCTGGCAAAGCCTGCTGCCGCATTACCTGGCCGAAATCGAGAAACGAGTCGCGACAGGGAAAGAAGGCAGCCGATGACCGCTGGCACGAAAGAGGACCCCTGGGCGCTCACCACCGCGCCGGGCACCTCGCACTACACCATGTACAGGGACGAGCACGGCGAGCCGCCCGCCCTCGTCTGCCAGGTGGGTTCCACCACGTTGAAGTACCACCTCCGGGCCGTCGAAGACCTGCAGGCCTGGCTTGCCGGGCATGGCGACTGGGTGCCGCTCGGCGCGGCCGATGAGAACAAGGCCGCCGCGCCGGGCACCGTCGAGGCATGGGGACGATCACCGGACAACCCCGTCGGAGGCTGGTACGGCCTCCGCAACGGCTACCGCGGCCGGTTCGGGATGTACCTCCCGCCTCTGCTGGAAGTACTCGGGCTCGCCGAAGTCACCCACCAGCCCCGCAGCAACAGCATGCGGGCGATACGGAGCTGATCATGACAGTCACCAAGGTGATCCGATACAAGACACGCCCAGAGAGCGCCGACGAGAACGCGCGCCTGATCCGCGACGTGTTCGCAGAACTGGCCGAGCAGCAGCCTCCAGGCCTGCATTACGCCGCCTTCCGCCTCGACGACGGGGTTAGCTTCGTTCACGTCGCCGTGATCGACGGTGCGACGAACCCGCTGTCGGCGTCGGCCGCGTTCGGCAAGTTCCAAGCGGGAATCCAAGACCGCTGCGTCGAGGGGCCCGCCGCGGCGGACGCGGCCATCGTCGGCTCCTACCAGTTCATACCCGAATGACCCGGTCTCGCCAATCGTGGGGCTGCGCAGCGGAGGCCCGCCCGCAGCCTCGCCGCTGGCTTACTGCCTGCGGACGCGGGGACCGCCGCCCTTGACTGCCGTGATGACGGCGGTGTCGAGCAGGGAGACCGACCCGCCGTGCGTGTTCACGAGCGCGCCCACGGCATGGCCGGCGGCCTGGTCGATCGCCACGGACGCCGAGAACCCGCCGGTCCCTCCGTTGTGAAACAGCAGCCCGCCGGCGATGATCCAGGCGAGTCCGCCCGCGTTTCCGCCGCCCATCCGGACCCGCGGTTGCTCGCACATCTTGATCGCGGCACCGAGCGGGCCGGCCGGCGGTGCCATGCAGGCGGACAGGTAGCGGGCCAGGTCGCCGATGGTGGCCTCGACGGCACCCGGCCCCGGCAGCGCGAAGTCCCAGTGCCTGGCCGCCTTGCCGCCCGCGCGGCCGGTCATCCGGGTGCCGCCGCCCGCCGCGCCAACCCCCGAGCACGTCATCCCCAGCGGCCCGAGCAGTCGCTCCGCCAGCAAGGCCTGATACCGCTCGCCGCTGGCCCGCTCAAGCACGAGCCCGAGCAATTGGTAGCCGAAGTTCGAGTAGACGTGCTCGGCGCGTGACGTCCGGGTGGCGGCCCGCAGTCCCTCCTCGGCGCGCTTGGCGGTGAAGTCGCGGTAAGGATTGGTCTCATCGGTCGGCTGGTTCGGCGCGAGGCGCGGCAACCCGGAGGTGTGCGTCGCCAGCTGCTCCAGCGTGATGTCCGCGTTCGGCCCGGCATCAAGCCAGCGGCCGACCTCGTCATCCAGCGCGACCACGGCGTCCCCGACGAGGCTGGCAAGCAACGTCGCCGTCATCGTCTTGGTGATCGACCCGACCTCGAACCGCGCGTCCTGCGGCAGCCGCGCGCTGCTCGAGAACGTCGGACCGCCGGCGTCGATCCCGGTGACGGCGATGACGACGCCGTCGCCGTCAAGCGCCCGGTCCAGAGTCTCGAAAACAGCCTGCGCTTGCTCCGAACCCCAACCCATGCTCCGACCGTATGTCATCTCTGGTGGAGATTTCCCGCCGTCCTGTCGCCAACGGCCAGCCGGCGCAGAAGTGACGCATTCAACGCTGGTGAGACCGGGGCACACGAGCGCAGTCATCTCGGCCCGGCCGTCATTCACCGGGGCTGATACCTGACATTCACAGAGACGATCACCTGGGGGGTGCCCCGGAGGGCGAAGGGGTGCTTCGATGGAGCCCATGCCGATCATTCCCCGCCGGGTCGTCACCGGCCATGACGAGCGCGGCGTCTCGGTCTTCACGTCGGACGGGCCGGTTCCCGTGGTCCGCACCGCACCGGACGGTGCGTATTTCTGCGAGATCTGGTCGACGGGCGCGATGCCGGCGCCGGTCGCCGCCACCGAGGACGACCCGACGCTGAGCGCGCTGACCGTGCCGCCGTCCCCGAACGGCACCAAGATCCGGATCAACGAGTTCCCGCCTGGCGTTGCCTCCCCGGTGCACCGCACCCAGTCGGTGGACTACGGGATCGTGCTGTCCGGCGAGGTCGTGCTCGTCCTTGACGACAGCGAGACGGTGCTGCGCGCCGGGGACGTGGCGGTGCAGCGGGGCACGAACCACCGCTGGGAGAACCGGA
Organism: uncultured Streptosporangiaceae bacterium; assembly: GCA_964581815.1. Lineage (GTDB taxonomy): Bacteria > Actinomycetota > Actinomycetes > Streptosporangiales > Streptosporangiaceae > Trebonia. Next base: position 9,077 of record CAZORE010000046.1, read on the forward strand.
CCGACCAGACGGCGCGGATGGCATTCATCCTCATCGACGGCGCGTTCACGGAAGGGCTGCTTGACACGCTCGGCCGCGACGTCCTCGGTGGCCTGCTGCAGGACCCGATCAACCACGGGCCGCAGGCCTGAGCCAGCCCACGCCAACCCTGACCTGACCTGACCTGAGCTGAGCTGAGCTGACCAGAGGGAGAACAAGATGGATTACGGACTGGCGGGGCGGACGATCGTCGTCACCGGCGCCGCGCGCGGCCAGGGGGCCGCGGAAGCGGAGATCCTGGTGCGCGAGGGCGCGCGGGTCATCGGCGCCGACCTACTCGACGACGAGGGCAAGGCACTCGCCGAGCGGCTGACGGCAGCCGGCCCCGGAACGATGGAGTACCGGCACCTCGACGTGTCAAGCGAGGAGCAGTGGGCCGAACTCGCCGCGCACCTGCGAGCGGATGGTGGCGGACTGCACGGCCTGGTCAATAACGCGGGCATCCCCTACCGCGCGCAGCTACACGACATGGACCTGGAGAACTGGAACCGTGTCATCGGCATCAACCTGACCGGCACCATGCTCGGCATGCGGACCCTCACACCGCTCATGCCGGACCACGACGGCGCGTCGATCGTCAACATCGGCTCGATCGCCGGGCTGACCGCGCACTTCGCGCTCGCCTACACGGTCTCCAAATGGGGGCTGCGCGGGCTGACCAAGGCCGCGGCGCTGGAACTCGCGCCGCGCGGCATCCGGGTCAACATCGTGCACCCCGGACCGATCGACACGCCGATCCTGGACAACGCGAGCCCGGTGTTCATCCAGGCGAGCATCGAGCAGACGCTAGCCGGCCGGTTCGGGCAGGCCGAAGAGGTCGCCGACGTGGTGGTGTTCCTGCTGTCCGCCCGCGCCTCCTACCTCAACGGCGCCGAGATCCCGGTCGACGGCGGGCACACCTCGCACGGCGGCGCCAAGTCGATCTCGGATGCGCTCGCCCGGGCCGCTCTGTGATGCCGCTGAAAGCTGCCGCTACCCCGGGCGGTAGCACCCCGTTACAGTGGCGTCGTGGGGGTACCGCCCGCGGCGAGCACGCTCATCGGCCAGATCACCGAGTTCACGCCGCTGTCGTTCGCGTCGAACGAGACCGACGTGATGACGGTGACGCGGTGGGGCGCCACGGCGCCGGCCACCGGGAAGTCCCTCACCATGGACATCCACCACTGGTTCCGGTTCCGTGACGGGAAGATCTACTTCTACCGGGGGACCGAGGACACCGCGCAGACCGCGGAGGCACTGCGCGCGGGCTGACCGGCGCCGGACGCGCCCGGCCCCGCGCGGCGACGGGGAGTGCATGCCGTGCCGCGCGGGGCGGGCGCGTGACGCCCGGCACCGGGCGAGTGCCGGTGCCGGGCGCCTCCAAACCGGCCGCGGCCCGCCACGCCGCGGGCCGGCCGGAGCTCAGGAAGCTGAGCGCCAGCAAAGCGAGGGACAGCGACATCAGTGCCGCGGGCCGCGCGGCTGGCCGCGGCGCGCCTGCGGGACCGGCGGGCCCGGGGCCGGGTCGATGACCTTGTTGCGGACCAGCCCGAGGCCCTCGACCTCAAGCGTCACCACGTCGCCTGGCACCAGCGGCGGCGGGACGCGCTCGCCCGCCCGGCCCCAGATCTCGGTCAGGCAGCCGCGCTGGCAGGTACCGGAGGCGAGCACGTCGCCGGGGGCGACCACCGAGCCGCGGGACGCGAAGCTGATCAGCTCCTCGAAGGTGAACGCGCAGTTCGCCAGGGAGTCCTCGCCGAGCAGCTCGCCGTTGATCCAGGCCCGCATGGTCAGGTCGAGCAGGCCGTCCGACGTCTTGTGCGGCTCGAGCTCGTCGGCGGTCACCAGGTAAGGACCGAGGGTGTGCGCGCCGTCCTTGCCCTTGAAGAAGCCGAACGGCAGCTGGCCCTCAAGCCGCTGGATGTCCCGCGCCGACCAGTCGTTGAAGATCGTGTACCCGACGATCCCCGCCGCCGCCTCCTCGATGCTCAGGTTCCTGCCGTACGCGCCGTAGACCACGCCGACCTCGAGCTCCAGGTCGAAAAGCTCCGAGCCGGGGAAGCGCTCCACGTCGTCGAACGCGCCGACGCAGGCGTGCGGGCTGGTGAAGTAGAAGCAGGGCGCCTCATACCAGCGCGGCGGCACCGGGTCGGTGGCGCCCTCCTGCGACTTGCGGGCGCCTTCGACGTGCGCCTCGAACGAGACCGAGTCACGGATCGAGGCCGGGTGCAGCGGCGGCAGCAGCCGCACGCCGGCCACCGCCAGGCCCGGGCCCGTGCTGGAAACTGTGCCGGAAAGCGCGGTGGAGCCGGCGGCCAGCAGCGCGGCCCGGCCGCCGTCCCGGATCAGCGAGTCGACGTCCTGCCCGGCGGCCAGCTCGTGCAGCAGGTCGCCCGGGCCGAGCACGCCGTCGCGGGTGACACCGCCGGAAACGTAGCGTGCGAACTTCATCTCAGGCGGCCCCCCTCAAGCTGCCACAGCTCCGTCGCCGCCGTCGATCGCGATCTCCGCGCCGGTAATAAACGCGGCGTCGTCGCTGGCCAGGAACGCGGCGAGCTTGGCGACCTCGTGCGCGTGCCCGTACCGGCCGAGCGGGATCTTGGCCAGGATGCCGGGCAGCGGGCCGTCCGGGTCATCGATGAACCGGGCCGTCTCCGGCGTGTAGATCAGGCCGGGCAGGATCGCGTTGACCCGGATGCCGTGCGCGCCGCCGGCGACGCACAGGTGCTTGGTCATCGCGAGCACGCCGCCCTTGGCCGACCCGTGCGGCACCTGGCCGACGAACCGCGCGCCCAGCTTCGCGGCGATCGACGCCACGTTGACGACCGACCCGCCGCCCCGCTTCACCAGCTCCGGCCAGGCGGCGCGCACGCTGTACCAGACGATGTCCAGCTCGTTCTTGATCGTGAAGTGCCAGTCGTCGTCGGACAGCTCGAGCAGCTGGCCGTTACGCAGCGCCGAGGCGTTGTTGTAGAGGATGTCGACGCCGCCGAACTCGGCGACGGCCGCGTCCACCCAGGCGCGCGCGCCGTCGGCGCTGGCCAGGTCGACGGGGGCGAGCGCGGCCATCGTGCCGCCCGCCGCGGTCACCAGGTCGATGGTCTCCTCGCTGGCCTTAGAGTCCAGGTCGCAGCCGAACACGGCCGCGCCCTGCGCCGCGAACTCCAGCGCCGCCGCCCGGCCCATGCCGCGCGCGGTCCCGCTGATCAGCGCGACCTTCCCGTCAAGCCGTCCCATCGGATTAGCAGCCTTCCCCGGTGCGCTCCGCAGCGCAGCCGTTCCCACGCGACGTTAACAACGTCGGCCGGCCGTGGAGAAATAACCAAGCCGTATGGCACCTATGCGTAAATGCCGGCTTCCGGAGCGCAGCGGGCCGTTGCTAGGTTCCGCACCAGAATCACCACGAATCCTTGCGCGCGTTCCGGCGCCGCTCCGACCGCGACACACCGCTACCCTTGCTCATCAGGACGTCCTCCCAGGATGCGATTGGGACACCAAGCCCGCACTACCGCACCAGGAGGACGTCCCTTTCACAAGCGGAACCCGCAGATCAGGCGCCTCCCGGGGCTACGTCCTATTACTACGGAGGCGGGTGTCTCCCGCACCGCGCACGAGCACGTCAAGGGCTGGGCGGCGGGCGCGGCACGGTCCACGGCGCGCGGCCGACTCAGGCGGCGGGCGCGGCGCCGAGGCGGGCGCGGCTGGTCCCGAGCACCTGCTGGAAGATCTCGGGGCCCGCCAGCGCACGGGACAGCACGATGGCGCCCTGGATGGCGGCCACCGTCTCGACGGCGGCCAGGCGCGCCGCCTGCTCGCTGTGGCCGGCGGCTCGCAGCGCCGCGGCTAGCGAGGCGATCCAGCGCTCGAAGTAGCCCGCGATCGTCTCGGCGTACAGGTCACGCTCCCGGCCGAGCGCGAAGGCACCCTGCAGGCAGACGCGCCGGCCGGACCTGAAGTAAGCGGTGACGGCGTCGAACATGGCGTTGACCGCCTCCGGGTCGCCGGCCTGCGCGGCTTCGAGCGGTTCGAAGACGCTGGCGGTGAACCAGGCGTCGACGTCAGCGAGCACCGCGGCGGCCATCTCCTCCTTGCCGCCGGGGAAGAAGTTGTACAGGCTTCCCTTGCCGAGCCTGGTGGCCGCGCACAGCGCGGTGACGCTCGCCCCCGCGAACCCGTGCTCGCGAAAGGCCTCGGCGAGCGCGGGGACGTGCGCGGCCCGTTCGGTCATGAGCCGCGCCACTCGTCACAGCCCCAGGTCGCTCAGGCCCGGGTGGCCGGCGGGGCGCGGGCCGGAACGGTCCCAGTGGAACTTGCGGTCGGCGTCTTCTATCGGCACGTCGTTGATGCTCGCGTGCCGCACCGCCATGTACCCGTCGGCGTCGAACTGCCAGTTCTCGTTGCCGTGC
>CAZORE010000046.1:13600-27882 GCA_964581815.1 uncultured Streptosporangiaceae bacterium
CGTGCTCGCGGGCCCACTTGCCGGTGAGGAACTCGATGATCTCCGCCCGTCCGTTGATGAACTGCGAGCGGTTACGCCACCTGCTGTCCTGCGTGTAAGCGCCCGCGACCCGCTCCGGGTCGCGGCTGTTCCATGCGTCCTCGGCGGCGCGGACCTTCTGTGCGGCGGTCTCCGGTGTAAACGGCGGGACCGGGGGTCGCTGTGCCATCGCGTCCATCCCTTCAGTTGTACCGAACGGTAAAACCGTAGCACGCCCAGCAGCACCTTGTGCCCTGGGGCAACCGCGCGGCCGGCTCAGCGGGGGTCGTGCGGGGACGCGGCGGCACTTTCGGTCACGGCAGCGGAGCGCCGCATTCGTCCGGAATTGAAGAATTCCCCGGTCATACCCGGAGGGATGCGACCGGATTTCCGGTCTCGTCGCGCCTGAAGCCGGAACACTTTCTGGCGTCAGCCGGGCTAGTGTTCCGGCGGCGCGCCGATACGGCGCACCTCCCCCTTACCGCCGCATCGGCCGCAGGTGCCCCAGCGCAGCTCGGTGCTGCCGGAATTCTTCTTGCTCCCGTTGCACGACGGGCAGCGGCGTATTGGATGACGCTGTACGTCAAACCACCAAAAGACGACAACCGCAGCGGCGATGAGCACTAGCGCGGCCAAGCCGCTCACCGCCCCCCGACCCGTGCCCGCGCGGCGCCGGGGCTGTCACTCCCCACGCCTGGCGGGGATGCCATGTTCCCGTCCATGCCTGCTCCCGGGAAATCTCCGGCCGACCCTCCGTTTTCAAAGTAACTCCGGAATATTGGCGCGGCAACCCCGTGCGCGGCAATCCCGTGCAAAGAGGGAATTGCATCGGTGAAACTCCGTTGTCAGCGCAATAGGTTCCGCCCAGGGCGCGTAATGGTACATAGCACCCGCTCATTTCAATTTCGTGCCCGTGGTCTTGCCCCGGGCAACGGATTTGCCTCGCGCGAGGGCTGGCCGGTGCCGCCTCAGGGCACCTCGGCCGTTGGCATTTGGTGCCACTGGTAAGGCGGGGAAAGGACCTCGAAGCCGAGCAGTTCGTTGATCGCGATCATGTACTGGTTAGAGTCCGCGTTGTCGGTGGTGATGTGCTCGATGGCCGGTTCCGCGGTAGCGAGCCAGTCCAGCATCGCGGTCTTCACCAGGAGGCCGATCCGGTGGCCGCGGTGTCCCCTGGCCACCGCGGTGAGCCCCTGCTGTGCCCAGGCCGGCTCCTCGACGGTCGTATACACCTGGGTCAGCCCGGCCATTTCCCCGGTGGCCGCGTGCAACGCCGCGACGGAGTAACGCTGGACCGCGTCCCAGCGCGTGATGTTGTCGAACTCGTCCCTGACCCGGTCGGCGTCCCAGGTCTCGCGCTCGAAGCCTTCGTCGGCCGGGGCATCGCCGAACGCGTTGAGCACGCCGGCGAGTCCCTCCCAGTACTCCGGCGGCGTGGCGCCGGCCCAGGATACGAGCGTGTACGCGGCGGCGGCCGCGACGGCCTTGGCGCGCTGCTCGGCGACCAGCCCGTCAGGAACCTGGCGCCGGTGAAGCACCCGGCGGATGGAGACGAGCCCGGCCTTCGCGCCCGCGTGCGCAGCGAACTTGGCCCCGGCGCTGCCGGCGAAGGTGGTCGCGCGCAGCACCGTCCGGCCCTCCGCGGTCGCCCGCGCGGCCGCGTGCCGCAGCAGCTCAGTGCCCAGGCCCCGCCGTCGTCGCGCCGGGTCCACGTGGGGGAACAAGAACGCGGCGTCCAGGTTCTCCTTGTCGGGCAGGTTGATCCGGTAGAAGCCGGTCACCTCACCGCCCGGCTCATCCCGCGCCACCCATGCCTCACCGGGAGTGTCACCCCAGCCGGTCGTCAGCCAGACGGCGAACGCGGCGGCGGGTTCCGGAGGTCCCTGCGGGTCATCGACGTCGTGTGCCGCGGAGACCACCCGGTGGCAGCCCCGCAGCGCCTCGTGATCATCAGGGTCAAGGCGCGTAATCAGCACCCGACAAGCCAACCAGCAAACCCCGGGGGAAGCCAGTGCTTTTCACGCCGGTGCGATGACCATCCAACGGCGCGGTCTGCGCCGCGCGGCCTAACCCGGGCGCTGGTCCGGGTCCTGGGTGACGGCGGCCGGAGCGGGCGGCGCGGCGACCCGTTCCACGGCGGCCTGGGTGTAGCGGGCATAGAGCTCGTCGTGGATGGCCTGCAGGTGGGACACCTGGCCGGCGGACGGGCCGGCGCTCCCGGACACCGGAACGGTGATGCCGGCCAGCACGTCGTCGGTGCGCGGCACGCTCAGCGTGACGACGTCACCGAAGCCGGGGGCGGCGGCGTCCCGCGCCGTCAGCGGCGGGACGTTCCAGCGCTGCTCGACCGTCTTGAGCACGGACGTATGGTCGAGCGGGATGGTGCCGTCGGCCACCCGGTACACCGTGCCCGGTGCGATCAGCGGGGAGATGAGCAGCGTCGGCACGCGGACGCCGAAGCGGTCGAAGCCGAAGCCGAACTCCCCCGCGCTGTTGTCCGGCACGGTCGCGCCCCACGGCGGCGGCACGTGGTCGTAGCAGCCGCCGTGCTCGTCGTAGGTGAGCACGAACAGCGTTTGCGGCCAGCCGGGACCAGTGCGCAGCGCCTCGTAGGTGTCGTGGATGAGCTGCTCACCCAGCGCCACGTCGTAGTTGGGGTGCTGGCTGTTGCCGGTGGACGGCCAGCTCGGCTCGAGGAAGGTGAACGCGGGCAGCGTTCCGGCCGCCGCGGCGGCCTGGAAGTCGGTGAACAAGCCAAAGTGGGACGGGTCGGCGCCGGTGATGTCGGGGAAGTTGGCCTTGGTCAGCGGCTGCCTGTCATAGCCGAAGACCCGCCAGCTGAGGCCAGCCGTGGTCAGCGACCCGAAGATGGACGGGCAGGTGAACGTCTTGGTGCTGTCGTCCATGTGGCCCTGGCTGGTGGCCGCCAGGGCGAACGCGCGGTTGGGCATCGTCTCCGTCGGCGCGGACGCGTACCAGTGGTCGCAGACCGCGTAGCCTTTCGCCAGCGCGGACAGCACGGGCAGCGTCTGCGGGGTGTAGCAGCCCATGATCCAGCTGGCGGTGGTGCCCGGCACGATCGTCCACTTGTCCGTGGTCTCCCAGCCGATCGTGTACGCGAAGTCCTTCACGAACCCCTGCATGGTGGCCGGCGTGCCGCTGGCCGGGGCGGTGACGGATCCCCACAGCTGGCTGTTGGTCGCCTTGTATCCCTCGCCAGGGTCGGCGCCCGGCATGAAGTAGGCGCTCGGCGTGGCCGGCGTGATCGGGTAGACGGCGACCTGGCCGCCCTTGCCGTCCGGGCAGGACTCGGTCCCGGTCAGCCCCTCGAACGGCTGCCCGGAAGGCGACACGTTGCCGCTGCCTGAGTACAGGTACCCGAGCATGTGGTCGAACGACCGGTTCTCCAGCATCAGCACCACGATGTGCTCGATCGCGGACAGCCCGGCCCCGTTGGACGTCGTCATCGGCGTACCCTTCACCGCACGGTTGGCTCACCGGGCCCGGCGTTCCCCCGCGGGGCCCGGTGACAACGTTAGCGGGCTCAGCCGCGGCGCGAGGCCGCCTTGTGCGCGGCGGTGCGGGCCGCCTTCGCGACCTGGCGGTCCGGATGGTACTCGCCCAGGTGGTGGAGCACCTCGGCGGTGCCGGGGTGGTCGCTACGGGCCATGCCGTCGAAGAGCATCTGCTCGCGGCCGGCGGGCACGGCCTCGCGGAAGCTGACCGCCAGGTACTCCGGGTCGGGGTACTCCTCGTCGATGGCGAGGGTGAGCAGGTCGGTGGCGACCCAGGCGAGGTCGTCCGGTGTCAGCTCAAGCTCCGGCGGCAGGTCGACGGATTCGTCACCGTCCGGGTCCTCTCCGGACAGCTGCGCGAGTGCGACCTTCGCGTAGGCACGGACCTGCGGCACCGCGAGGCTGTCCCGCCAGGCGGGCTCGGCGGGCTCGCCGATCCTGGTGACGGCGGCCACCGCGAGCATCCGCTCGCCTGGCTCGGCCTCGGCCGCGAGCTCGAGCAGCGTACGGGCGGCGGCGTCGGCGCCGCGGGCCGCGGTCCACCCGTCGGCCTCCGCCTCGAACTCGGCGTCGGTGACGCCGCCGGCCATCTCGAGCAGCTCGGTTCCCGACAGCTCGGCGGCGGTCGGCGGCAGCAGCGGGATCTCCACCCCGGCCTCGACCAGCTGCTCGTGCAGCGCGGCGAGGGCAAGCGGGGTGAGCCGGATCAGCTCGTCCTCCTCGGTGACCGCGAGCGTTTCCTTGAGCTTGTCGAGCAGCAGGCCGGCCGCGTCGCCGTACGTGCTCTCCCATTCGGCGCGGGCCTCGGCGATCTCCTCGTGCGCCTCCTGGTCGTCCTCGTCGTGCCCGCCCGCCGCGTTCTCCCAGAGCACCTCGGCGAACTCGTCGACGGCGAGGCCCTCCCTGCGGGCGAGGAACAGCAGGATGGCCAGCGCCATCCCCTGGCCCGCGAAGTCGAACTCGAGGTCCTCCTCGTCCTCTGCCTCGTCCTCGTCGAACTCGGGCCCGTACAGCATCAGCGTCTCGCCGAGCACGGCGGCGAGCGTGGAGGACCATGCGGCGAATACCCGCTCGTCGTCACCGGAGGCCCAGTCCTCGGCGGTCTCGCCCGCCACCACCCGGTCCTCGTCGTCGGAGTCGAAGACCAGCCACTCCACGCCGAGGGCGTACTCCCACAGGAAGGTGAGGTCCTCCTCGCAGATGCCGAGGGTCATCACGGCATCCGCGAGGCCCTCGGAGGTCAGGTCGCCATCCTCGCCGACCTCACGGCCGTCCTTGCCCACCCAGTCGGCGAGCAGGGCAAGCTCACGCGCGACCGGCGCGGTGCGGGCGCGGGCCGCGAGGTCGGGCAGCGGCATCAGCCGGATCGGCGGGAGGGCGTCGGGCAGCCCGAGCGCCTCCTTGATGTCGACGTCCTCGTAGGCGAAGTCATCGTCGTTGACGTCATGGTCATGGTCGTGGGCCATGCTCTGAGCCTATCGGCCCCCGGTGGGCCGCAAGGCCGCAAACCCCGCGCCCCTGGCAGAAAGGCGCCGGCCAGGCAGCCGGTGACCGGGGTCAACGGCTGCCTGGCCAGGACGCCGCGCCTACTTGGCGGCGAGCAGGCTGCGCAGGACGTACTGCATGATGCCGCCGTGGCGGTAGTAGTCGGCCTCGCCGGGAGTGTCGATCCGGACGACGGCGGTGAAGCGCTTGTCGTCGGCCGTCACGGTGACCTCGGCGGGGACGGTGCCGTCGCTGATCGCGGCGATGCCCTCGATGCTGTACGTCTCCTGGCCGGTGAGTCCGAGGGACTCGGCGTTCTCGCCCGGCTTGAACTGGAGCGGCAGCACGCCCATGCCGATCAGGTTGGAGCGGTGGATGCGCTCGAACGACTCGACGAGCACGGCGCGCACGCCGAGCAGCACGGTGCCCTTCGCCGCCCAGTCACGGGAGGAGCCCGAGCCGTACTCCTTGCCGCCGAGCACGACGAGCGGGGTGCCCTCGGCGATGTACTCGCGGGAGGCGTCGTAGATGGACATCTCCTTGCCGTCCTTGACGGTGACGCCGCCCTCGGTGCCCGGCGCGAGCTGGTTGCGGAGCCGGATGTTGGCGAACGTGCCGCGGATCATCACCTCGTGGTTGCCGCGGCGGCTGCCGTAGGAGTTGAAGTCGGCGCGCTCGATGCCGTGCTCGGTCAGGTAAAGGCCGGCGGGCGCGGTCGACTTGATGGAGCCAGCCGGGGAGATGTGGTCGGTCGTGACCGAGTCGCCCAGCTTGGCCAGGACCTTGGCCCCGCTGATGTCCTGGACCGGGGCCGGCTCCGCGGGCATGCCGTCGAAGTACGGCGGGCGCCGGACGTAGGTGGAGTCCGCGGCCCACTCGAACGTGTCGCCCTCCGGGACCTGCAGGCCGCGCCAGTTGTCGTCGCCCTTGAACACGTCGGCGTAGTCCGCGGTGAACATCTCGGCGCGGACGGCGCTCGCCACGACGCTGGTCACCTCGTCGGGCGAGGGCCAGATGTCGGCGAGGAAAACCGGCTTGCCCTCGCTGTCGGTGCCGAGCGGCTCGGTGTCCAGGTCGATGTCCATGGTGCCGGCCAGGGCGTACGCGACGACCAGCGGCGGGGACGCCAGGTAGTTCATCTTGACGTCCGGGTTGATCCGGCCCTCGAAGTTGCGGTTGCCTGACAGCACGCTGACCACGGTGAGGTCGTTCTCGTTGACCGCGTCGCTGATCACCGTCGGCAGCGGGCCGGAGTTGCCGATGCAGGTGGTGCAGCCGTAGCCGACGAGGTTAAAGCCGAGCTTGTCCAGGTACGGGATCAGGCCGGCCCGCTCGTAGTAGTCCATGACGACCTTCGAGCCGGGCGCGAGGGTGGTCTTCACCCACGGCTTGCGGTGCAGGCCCTTCTCCACGGCCTTCTTCGCGAGCAGCGCGGCGCCGATCATCACGTACGGGTTGGAGGTGTTGGTGCAGGAAGTGATCGCGGCGATCACCACGTGGCCGTGGTCGAGGGTCGTCTGCGTGCCGTCCTCGAGGGTGACCTTGACCTGGTGGGTCGGGCGGGTGTCACTGTTGTCGATCGCGTCGGAGGCCGGGAACGTGCCGTTGAGGCCGTTGCCGCCGGTGTAGTTCGGCAGCGCGTCGCGGAACGCCGGCTTGGCGCCGGACAGCTCGATCCGGTCCTGCGGCCGCTTGGGCCCGGCGATGGACGGCACGATGGTGGACAGGTCGAGGGTCAGCTCCTCGGAGAAGCGCAGCGACCTGGCCGGGTCGTGCCACAGGCCCTGGGCCCTGGCGTACTGCTCCACCAGGTCGAGCTGGTCCTCGGGGCGGCCGGTGAGGCGCAGGTAGTCGATGGTCGCCGCGTCGATGGGGAAGATGGCGCAGGTGGAGCCGAACTCCGGTGACATGTTGCCGATCGTCGCCCGGTTCGCCACCGGCACCTGGCCCACGCCGTCGCCGTGGAACTCGACGAACTTGCCGACCACGCCGTGCTTGCGGAGTATCTCGGTGATGGTGAGCACCAGGTCGGTCGCGGTGGTCGACTGCGGGAGCGCCCCGGTGAGGCGGAAGCCGACGACCTTGGGGATCAGCATGGAGATGGGCTGGCCGAGCATGGCCGCCTCCGCCTCGATGCCGCCGACGCCCCAGCCGAGGATGCCCAGGCCGTTCTCCATCGTGGTGTGGCTGTCGGTGCCGACGCAGGTGTCGGGGTAGGCCTGGCCGTTATGAACCATCACGACGCGGGCCAGGTGCTCGATGTTGACCTGGTGCACGATGCCGGTGCCGGGCGGGACGACGCGGAAGCCGGTGAACGCGTCCTGGCCCCAGCGCAGGAACTGGAAGCGCTCCTTGTTGCGCTGGAACTCCAGCGCGACGTTGCGCTCGAACGCCTCGGGCACGCCGAAGATGTCGGCGACCACCGAGTGGTCGATGACCAGCTCGGCGGGGATGAGCGGGTTGATCTTCGTCGGGTCGCCGCCCAGGTCGCGCATGGCCTCGCGCATCGCGGCCAGGTCCACCACCGCGGGGACGCCGGTCAGGTCCTGCAGGATCACGCGGGCCGGGGTGAACTGGATCTCGGTGTCGGGCTCCGCCTTCGGGTCCCAGTTCGCCAGGGCGGTGATGTGGCCGGCGGTGATGTTGGCGCCGTCCTCGTTGCGCAGCAGGTTCTCGAGCAGCACCTTGAGGCTGTACGGGAGGTTCTCGCTGCCCGGGACCGCGTCCAGGCGGTAGATCTCGTGCGTGGCACCGCCCGCTTCTAGCGTCGCGCGGCTGCCGAAGCTGTTCGCAGTCATCGTTGGTTGAGCCTCCTCGCCCATTTCTTCACGCGTCTTCATGCCCGTGTTGCCGCCCGAACGGGCGGGCGCCGCTCCCCTGCCCATGAGGCCTCCGCTACGCCGCAGAGGCGCGTACCGGAGAGCGTCCGGTTTGCCTGCACTAAACCCTACAGTATCTCGATATCAAGCTATCTTACTGGGCCAGTATCTCGATATCAAGCTATCCGCCGGCACCCGCCGCCCCGCCTTGACCTAGAAGGCGCCAACTCGAAAACTTTCGCCCAAAAAATCGATAATCTGCGCGTTTTCGAAGCAAAACTATCTTGAATGTTTTGAAACCCATCCTTACGGTGTTCAGCGTGTACGGCACATCTTCCAGGCTCCGGCCGACCCGCAGGCGCACGCCCTGGTCATGGCTCGCGTTCCCGCGGCCACGGTTGCTCGGGCCGGCCGCGGCCCTCGCCCTCGCGGTGTCCGCCTGCACCGCGCCGGCCAGCCCAGGTCAAGCTGGCACCGGCCGCGCCGCGGCGTCGGCCGTCACGGTGAACGACCAGGTCAGCTATCAGCAGATCGCGGGCTTCGGCGCGTCGGAGGCCTTCGGCCAGGCGCAGGCACTGCGGCAAGCGCCGCCCGCCCTGCAGCAGAAAGTGCTGAGCCTGCTCTACAGCACGGTCAGCGGGGCTGGCCTGACCATCTTGCGCAACGAGATCAGCGCGGATTCCGGCACCACCATCGAGCCGAAAGCACCGGCTCGGCCAGGCGCGACGCCCGCCTACCTCCCGCTGTCGGCGATCGCCGACGACCAGGGTCAGCTCTGGCTCGCGCAGGCGATCAGGAAGCAGTACGGCGTCACCAACGTGTTCGCCGACGCATGGACCGCGCCGGCGTTCATGAAGACCAACAACTCGGCGATCAACGGCGGCACGCTGTGCGGGGTACCCGGGGCGACCTGCGCGAGCGGCGACTGGCGGCAGGCGTACGCGAACTACCTGGTGCAGTACGCCAAGGATTACGCCGCGGCCGGCATCCCGCTGACCTACGTCGGACCGGAGAACGAGGCGGACCTGTCCAGGAATTACGACACCATGCTCCTGTCCCCCGCGCAGAACGCCGACTTCCTGCACTACCTCGGCCCGGCGCTGGCCCGCTCCGGCACGGGCGCCAAGGTCGACTGTTGCGCCAGCCAGGGCTGGGACCGCGCGCAGCAGTACGCAGCGGCCATCGAGGCCGACCCGACCGCCAGCGCGTGGACGCCGCTGTTCACCAGTCACGGCTACTCGCAGTCACCCGCCTCGCCGCTTGCCGGGTGGACCAAGCCGGTGTGGGAGACGGAGTGGTCCACGTTCGAGACGTGGGACCCGGCCTGGGACGACGGCACCGACGCGTCCGGGTTCGCCTGGGCGCAGCAGGTCTACGCGGGCCTGACCGCCGCGCACCTGAGCGCGTTCCTCTACTGGTGGGGCTCGACGACGCCGTCGGAGAACGGCGACAACGAGGGCCTGCTGCTGATGGACACGGCGGCGGGGACGGTCACCCCGTCCGGCCGGCTGTGGGCGTTCGCGAACTACAGCCGGTTCGTCCGCCCGGGCGCGGTGAGGATCGGGGCGTCGAGCGCGGACGGCGCGCTTGAGGTGCTCGCCTTCCGCAACACCGACGGCTCGGTGGCGGTGGTCGCGCTAAACACCGCGGCGACCGCGAAGTCCGCGACGTTCGCGCTGGTCGGCGCCGGGGGGACAGCGGTCCCCTACCTGACCGACGCCGCCCACCACACCGCGGCGCAGCCGCCGCGGCCGGTCGTCCACGGGTCGTTCGGCGCCACCTTGCCGGCCCGGTCGCTGGTGACGTACTTCCTCCCCGCGCCCTGACTCAGCGGCCCGGGCGGTTGCCGGGCCGGCCCCGTCGCTGGCGGCCCGCTCCCGTTCGGTGTGCTGCTGAGCGATGGCATCGGCTGCCCCGGCATCGCGGCGACCGGAGCGGCGGCGTAACGTCGTGTCCGGCCGGGCGCCGGGCAGGCGCGGCTGCCCGCGGCGGGCGGATGTGCCGCCTTGGCGCGGGGTTCGGGCAGGAGCTACGACGGAGAGGCCCCCATGCGTTTCGCTGTCAAGACACGGCCAGAGCACCAGAGCTGGGATGAGCTGCGCGACATCTGGGTCGCGGCGGACGAGGTACCGCTGTTTGAGTCGATATGGAACTGGGACCACTTCTACCCCCTGACCGGCGACCTGACCGGCCCGAACTTCGAGGGCTGGACCATGCTCGCGGCGATGGCCGCGCTCACCTCGCGGATCAGGGTCGGCTGCCAGGTCACCGGCATGCCGTACCGGCACCCCGCGGTGCTCGCCAACATGGCCGCCACGGTGGACCACATCTCGTCCGGCCGGCTGATCCTCGGGATCGGCGCGGCGTGGAACGAGATGGAGTGCACCGCGTACGGCATTCCCCTGCCCCCGCTCAAGGAACGGTTCGACCGGTTCGACGAGGGCCTTGAGGTGATCACGCGGCTGCTGTCATCGACGGTCGCCAATTTCTCCGGCGAGTACTTCACGCTGACCGACGCGCGGTGCGAGCCCAAGCCGGTGCAGCGCCCCTACCCGCCGATCACCATCGGCGGCAACGGCCCCAAGCGGACCCTGCGCGCGGCGGCCCGCTGGGCGACGGAGTGGAACGGCACGATCCAGGACACGGCGCGGTTCGCGGAGCTGAAGGAGATCCTGCGCGGGCACTGCGCGGACATCGGGCGCGACTTCTCCGAGATCACCTGCTCCTGCCTGGTGCGCTGGGACGGCGGCGACTACGACGCCCTGCTCGCGACGCTGGCGCAGTGGCGCGACGCGGGCGCCGACCTGGCCGTCATCGGCCTGCCGACGCATGCCAAGCCGGAGTCGCTGGCCGCGCTCGCCGAGGCGCTCGCCCCGCTCGCGTAGTTACTCCGCGGCGAGGCGCTCGTGGAGTTGCTCGCTCGCGGTGGCCATGACCGGCGCGACGCCGAGGTCGGCCAGCATCTGCGCGGCGGCGGCCATCTCGTGACCGCGGCGCACCGCGTGCTGCCGGGTGCCGGTGACGATCCTCGCCAGGGTCGCGGCGTCCAGCTTGGCCAGGTCCTCGGCGATGTGCCCGGTCAGCCAGTCCTCAAGGCCGGCCGCCCGCGCTGCCGCGAGCGCCTCGACGATGGAGGCGGACATTCCCTTGTAGTAGACGCTGCGCAGCAGCTTGCGAGTAGCGGCGAGGCCGGCCGGGCCGTCGAGCACCTCGATGTCCGCGCCGTACCCGCGCAGCGTGGCCGCGACGTACCCCGCTTCGCCGCCGCTCGCCAGCATCGGGACGCGCAGCCCGTTGCCTGGCACCGGGGCCATCATCGCCACGTCGGTGACCGGGATGCCGCGCTCGCCGCCGAGCGCGGCGAGGCGCTGCTTGACGCTCGGCGCGGCGGTGTTCAGGTCGGCCCAGGCCGCGCCGGGGCGGAGCGCGGCGAGCGAGGCGTCGAGCGCCGCCACCGCGTCGCTCGCGCTGTTGACGCTCAGCACCAGGTCGGCGCCGGTGACGGCCTCGGCGTCACTTCCGGTGGCGGTGACGCCCGCCGGCGCGGGCACCCGGGGATCGTAGCCGCGGACGCCCGCGCCGGCCGCCGCCAGGTCACGGGCCAGCAGCGACCCGGCCTCGCCGAGGCCGAGCACCGCGATGACAGCGCTCATCGGCCGCTTCGCCTTTCGTCACTCGTTTCCGCTCACTACGCGTCACGCAGGGCGCCGCGCAGGCCGACCAGGCTTTCGGCCGAGTCGAAGCCGACCTGCGGCGGCGTCTCGGCCACGCCGAGACCGCTTGACTCGGTGAAGCCGAGACCGCTTGACTCCATGAAGTAGTCGCTGATCAGCTTGCGCTGCCGTTCGAGCAGCTGGTCGAAGTGGCGCTCAAGGCGGTCCGTGCTGATGCTGCCCGCGGCCACGTACAGGTCCTTGACCTGGCCAAGCGGGCCGGCCTCCGGGTCGGTCGGGGTGTCGAACTCCAGGAAGTCCAGTGTCTCGTGCTCGGGCGCCTCCGGCGTCTCGCCGGTGAGCTGGCCCTCGCCGTCCTCCGCGTCGCCGGCCGGCTGGTAACCCGCGTCACCGGAGTTCAGCGGCTCGAACGGACCGCGGGCCGCGGGCTGCTCACCCAGGCCGGCCTGGGGCCTGCCGTCCGCCGTGGCCGCCACGCGCTCCTCGCCGCGCTTGTACCAGTCGGGGCCGGGCGGGCCGTAGGCCGGGTCATCGGGGCCGTACATCTGCTCGGGCGTCACGTCCGGCACGCTTTCCCGGCCGGCCATCTCCCGGCCCGCCAGGGCGGGCTCGTCCGCTGGCCTGGCTTCTAGCCTGGGTTCTTCGGCGGCTTCCCGGCTGGCTTCATGCCTGGGTTCATCCAGTGGGCCGGCCTTACCCGCGGGCGTGGCCGGGCGGCCGGCTGGCTGCGCGCGCGCGACGGGCTGCCCGGCGGTGATCGCGCGGATCGGGGCCGGCGGGCCTGAGGGCGGCGCCGACTTGGCCGGCGAAGCCGGCCCGGCGGCCGCCGGGTGATCCTGCGCGGGCCCGGCCGGGTCATCCTCGTGAATGACGTACGCGTAGGCGCCGCCGCCCCAAATCTCGCCCTGGCCGGCCGGGCCATGGTAGCCGCTTGGGCCTGCGTACGGCGGCCACGTCTGGTACTGCGGGTAAGGGGCCGCCTGCTCGCCGGCGCCCGCGGAACCGCTTGCTCCCGGGTAGCCCGCTTGGTAAGCCGCCTGGCCTGGCGGCTCGGCGAAGCCGTGCGCCGCGGGGAAGCCATGTGGACCAGGAGGCATGCCCTGCCCCGGGTAGGCCGGTGACGAGTGGGCCGCCGGCCCGGGCCCGCGCCAGCCGCTGCCTGCCGGCCCGAGGCCGCCCGGCCCGGGCGAGAACGGCTGCCCGTCGGGGCGGCGCGCCTCGCCGGGCGGCGGGAAGGTGTCCTGGGCGGGCCATCCGGGCGCCGGCGGGCGGGGCTGGGCGCCGTGGTCGTAGCCATGGCCGGAGGGCACGGGCGACTGCCCGGTGAACTCCTGGCCGTAGGCGGGGCCGGGAAACTGCCCGCCCGGCGGGCCGTAGCCGGCGGCGCCCTGGAATCCCTGCGGTGCTGCTCCTTGCCCGCCCGCCGCCGGCACCGCTCCGCCGCCGGGGTACGGGCTGCCATAGGCGGGCGCGCCGTAGCCGGGAGGCGGGCTGCCGTAGCCAGCCGCGCCATAGCCGGCAGGCGGGTAGCCGCCCGGGCCGTACGGCTGGCCGTATCCCACACCGTCGGCCGGCCCGGGCTGCGCGGGGAAGCCGCCGTGACCGGGGAACGCACCGGGGCCTGAGGCACCAGGGCCTGCGAAGGCGCCGGGGGGCTGCGCCACCTGCTGTGCCTGGTAGGGCCCATGGTCCGGATAACCGGGCGGGGCCTGGTAGCCGCTCGCGGGCACTGGCCCGTGGCTGGGATAGGGGGCATAGCCGGGCGGCGGCCCCGCGTACCCAGGCCCCGCTGCGCCAGCGCCCGCAGCGGGAGGGAACGGGCCGTGGCCGTCGGGGGCCCCGGGCGGGTTGATGAGACTGCCAGGCGCGTAGATGGTCGTCGGCGTCAGCACCCGGTCGGGGTCGTCATCCGCCGGCCGCGGGTAACTGGGCCGCGCGCTCCCGGCCGTTTCGCCGGGGAACTGGCCAGGCTGGCCGAACTCCGCGGCCTGACCGGACGGGGCGGCCTGACCGAAGGGAGCGTACGGTCCGGGCTGTCCAGGGTGAGCGAGCTGCCCGAACTGGCCCGGCGGCACGGGGCCGAACTGCGCGCCGTGGCCGAACGGGGCAGGCTGCGCGGACTGGTCTGGCCCGGCGGCGAACGGGCCGGCCGGGTGAGTGCCTGGCGCGAACTGGCCCGCGCCCGGCGGTCCGGGGTGAGCCATGCCCGCGGCGCCGGCGTCGTAGTAGCCAGGCGGTGCCCCGGGGTACGGCGGGTATGGCGCCTGGTGTGGTGCCGACGGGTACGGGGACTGCTGATACGGTGCCGCCTGCGGCGGTCCCCATGGCCCGGCCGACGGCGGGCCGGCCGGGTACGGGCCGACAGCCGCGGCCGGCCCCGGGCCCGCCGGGCCGGGAAAGCCCGCCGGGCCGGGAAACCGGGCGGGCGGCGGCGCGAAGTGCCCGGCGTCGTAAGGTTCCGCCGGGTACGCCTGACCTTGGTCTCCGTGCGGCCAGGAGGCTGGCCCTGACCATCCCGCCGCGGGGTACCCGGCGGCCTGCGGATGGCCGGCCGGCTGTCCCGGCCCGGGGCCACCGGGGAACGGGCCAGGCGGCGGCCCGGCCGCGCCCGGGTACCACTCGTTGTCGTGCGGGGCGCCCCCGTGCCAGTGCCCCGCGTGCGATCGTTCAGGCGCCGGCCCGCGACCGGCGAACCCGCCTGCCGGGACGGCACCTTCCCGTCCGCCGAAATCCGGACCGGCGAAGTCTCGGCCGCCGGAGTCTCGGCCGCC
>CAZORE010000046.1:27982-50210 GCA_964581815.1 uncultured Streptosporangiaceae bacterium
AGTCTCGGCCGCCGGAGTCTCGGCCGCCAGAGGCGGGGGCAGCCGGGCCGCCACCGAAGCCCCTCGGGTCATGCGGGCCCGGCCCGTTTCCTTGCCCGCCGGAGTAGGGGGAGCCACCCGGCGGGACAGTTACCCCCGTGAACCCTGGCGCCCCAGCGACCCCTGCCGCTCCCGCCTGACCGGACCCGGCCCCCCAGCCGAACTCAGGTCCGCCCGCGCTTGCGACATCGTAGCCGTGGCTCCCGTCGTGACCTGGCCAACTGCTGTCCCCTTGGCCGGTCGCGCCGCCGTCCCCGCCGCCGGCCTCGGGCTGCGATCGCCCGCGCCGTCCCCCTGAGAAGATTGCCACGCTAACGATCGTAAGCACCCGCGCGACCGCAGGCAGCCCGCTCGGGCAATCACACGTCCGGCACCACCCGGGTCGCCGCCATGACGGCTTCAGCCCGCGTTGGCACCGCGGTCGTCCCGCGCGCCTCTCATCGGGCAACGGACCACCTCAGAGGCCGTGCCCGCGCAGGGGGCAGCAGGCCAGCCACTCACCCGCCGAAAGGCGCAAGTCACCCGAACGGGCGACAAAACGTCCCGTCGGCCCGGCAACTATCCGCGGTTCTGACGTGATCATGCTCACGCGGCCAATGCGGCCCGGGCAGGACAGTTCGGGCGGGCGGCGCTGCGGTTACACCTGGGGCAGGACGGCTGCGGCGATGTCGGCCAGGTGGTCGAGGTCGTCGAGGTCGAGGATCTGGAGGTAGCAGACCTGCGCGCCCGCCTCGGCGAACGTGCCGATCTTGTCGACCACCTCCGCCGGCGAGCCGGCCAGGCCGTTGGCGCGCAGCTCGGCGACCTCGCGGCCGATTGACGCCGCGCGGCGGGACAGCGCGGCCTCGTCCTTGCCGCAGCAGATCACCTGGGCGGTCGAGTAGACGAGCGCGGACGGGTCGCGACCCGCCGCGGAACACGCCTCTCTCACCCGGCCGAACTGCGCGGCGACCACGCCGGGCGGCGAGAACGCGATGTTGAACTCGTCGGCGTACCGCGCGGCGAGCGCGGGCGTGCGGCGCGGGCCGTGGCCGCCGATGATCACGGGCGGGCGCGGGCGCTGGACCGGCTTGGGCAGCGCCGGGGAGTCGGTGAGCTCGTAGTGCGTGCCCTGGTAGCTGAACTTCTCGCCTGGCGCTGCCTCCCAGAGGCCGGTGATGATCGCGAGTTGCTCTTCGAGACGGTCGAAGCGCTCCCTGACCGGCGGGAACGGGACGCCATAGGCGGCATGCTCGGCCTCGAACCAGCCCGCGCCGATGCCGAGCTCCACGCGGCCGCCGCTCATCTCATCGACGCCAGCGACGGCGACGGCGAGCGGGCCCGGGTACCGGAAGGTCGCCGAGGTGACCAGCGTCCCGAGCCTGATCCTGCTCGTCTCGACGGCAAGGCCTGCCAGGGTGGTCCAGGCGTCGGACGGGCCGGGCTCGCCCGACACGCTGCCCATCTTGAGGTAGTGGTCGGAGCGGAAGAACGCGTCGAAGCCGAGGTCTTCCGCGGCCCTGGCGACGCGCCGGAGCGTTGTGTAGCTGGCCCCCTGCTGGGGCTCGGTGAAGATCCGCATGCGCATGCGTCCATGTTCTCGCATGCCGCCACCGCGCCGGGCACCGCAGTGGCAGCCCGGCGCGGCGGCGTTCAGCCCGCGAGGGTATCCAGGTCGAACTCGGCCGTCGGTTGGCCTGCCGCGCCTGCGTCGGCCGGGCTCAACCGCTGCTCCCAGTGCACACCGCCGTGGCCGTCCCGGCGGCCGTGCCACTCGCGGCCGGTGGGCACGTGGATCTCGCCAAGATCGGAGACCGACACGCGGAACACCACCTCGAAGACGCGGGCGACGAAGGCGCTGCCGCCCAGCAGGTCGCTTTCCAGCCTCCGCATGACCGCAGGCAGATCGTCGCCAACGCCGGACCACATCCGGTCCTGTGACGCGTTGTTGCCAACCAGCTTCCATAGGTACATGCGATGCATGATAGCGCCGAATGACCGCTCACGTCTACAGTCGACTACTGTCGAAGCATTGCGATTGGCAACTTTGCCAATCGAGTATGGTATAAGGATGTCGATAGGTGACGAATCAGACCCAAGAGCGTATATGCAACTCGCCGGGGTCCTGCGTAAAGCGATCATGGCCGGGACGTACCCGCCCGGCACCGCCACCCCGTCGATCACCACGCTCAGCCAGGAGTACGGCCACGCCAGGCAGACGTGCTCCAAGGCGCTCGGCGTGCTGGTCAAGGAAGGCATGCTGATCCGCTATCCCGGCCTCGGCTACTACGTAGCCGGCCGCCCCGGCGACCCCCGCCCGGCCAACCCGGAGAGCGGCGCGGGACAGGCTGACGCACCGTAGCGCCGCCCGGCACCAGGCGACGGCGGGACGGTCCTCAGCGGGTGAGGGTGGCGACGCACTCCACGTGGTGCGTCATCGGGAACGCGTCGAACGCACGCAGGTCCGCCAGCCGCCAGCCGCCGGCGGCGAGCAGGGCCAGGTCCCTGGCGAGCGTGGCGGGATCACACGAGACGTAGGCGAAGCGCTCCGCCGGGCTGTCGGCCGCGAGGGCGGCGGCGACTTCGCGGGCCAGGCCTGCCCGGGGCGGGTCCGCGATCACCAGCCTGGCCGGCGGCAGGCTCTCGTCGGTGACCGCCTGCGCGACGTCGGCCCGGCGGATGGTGACCCACGGCAGGTCGCTGAGGTTCTGCCTGGCGCTCCGCACCGCGGCGGGGTCGGACTCGACCCCGGTCACCGCGCCGTCGGGGCCGACTCGCGGTGCTACGGCCCCGGCGAACAGGCCGGCGCCGCAGTACAGGTCGAGGACCGAGTCGCCGGGCTCGGGGGCGAGCGCCGCGATGACCGCCTGGCAGAGCGCGCCCGCCGCGGCCGGGTGGACCTGCCAGAAGCCCTCTACGCTCACCTGCCAGATGCGCCCGGCCGCCTGCTCGGCGAGATAGGGCCGGCCCTCGACGAGAGTCCGCCTGTGCCCGGGGAGCCGGCCGCTGCCGTGCGGCAAGCCGGCCCCTGGCCGCCCCGGGGCCTGCTGACCACGGCCGCGCTGACCGCGACCGTGTTGTCCGCGGCCCGGCTGACCGCGGCCGGCCTGCGGCGCCGCGGCGATGACGGTGACCGCCACGTTGTCCGGTGCGTCCGCGCCGCCGACGGCGGCCTCGACCGCGGCCGCGCCGGACCAGTCGTGGCCGGTGATGTCGAGCGCACGGATGCCCGCGTGGGCGAGCGGGCAGTCGCCGATGTCGACGACCTCGTGCGAGCGGTGCCCGCGCAGGCCCGCCACGCCGTCCGGGCCGACCGCGAACTGCACGCGCGTCCGCCAGCCGAGCCCTGGTGCCGCGCCTGGTGCCGCCGTATCGGGTGAGTCACCGGGCAGGGGCTCCACGGTGACCTCATGCTCGATGCCCGCCAGGCGCCGCAACTGCTGTGCGATAACCGCGGCCTTGAGCGCGCGCTGGGCCGGCAGGGACGCGTGCTGCCAGTCGCAGCCGCCGCAGCCGCCTGGGCGGGCGTGCTGGCACGGCGCGGTCACCCGGTCCGGCGAGGCCCGGAGGATCTCCACCGCGTCGGCGCGGGCGAATTTCGACGTGACCTCCGTCACCCGGGCGACGACCCGCTCCCCGGGCAGGGCGTGCCGCACGAACATCACCGGGAGGCCCTCCGGCCGGGCGACGCACCAGCCGCCCTGCGCGACGTCCTCGATGTCCACCTCGACCTCCTGGCCTACGGTGAACGGGCTGCCTCCCGCCCCCGCCGGGAGAGCCGACGGCAGGACGGCACTGCCGACGCTTCCAGGCCGCCGACGTGTTGGCCCGCCTGCCTGCGCTTTCCCGCCCTGCGTGGCTGGCCTGGCCGGCTTGGCGGACGAACCGCCCGGCTTAACCGGCCGGTCCCCCGCGGCCGGTCCGCCCGGCTGACCGTCGCCGTGCGCGCGCGAGGGGCTGATACGGTCGCGCTCTTCGCGATCAGGCCCGGCCGCGCGCGCACCGGGGGGTACGGGGGGTCGTCCCCCCGGGCGATGACCACCTTGTGCTGACGGCACGACACCCGGCATCAGATTCTCCTCCCTTGCGGAGTCGCATTCTCCCATGTGAGGGCATAACTTTGGCGAGGCACCCGGTATGGGCGCCGGGACCCGGCGACTGACCTGAAAGGACGGGTCGTGCATATCGTCATCATGGGCTGCGGGCGGGTCGGCTCGACGCTCGCTCACATCCTGGAAGACCGCGGCATCACGGTAGCGGTCATCGACCGTGACCCTGAGGCATTTCGCAGGCTCCGCCCGTCGTTCAAGGGCGACCGGGTGACCGGAATCGGCTTCGACCGCGATGTGCTCGCGAGGGCTGGGATCGAGCGCGCCGACGGCTTCGCGGCCGTCAGCAGCGGCGACAACTCCAACATTATCGCGGCCCGCGTGGCCCGCGAGACGTTCGGCATCCAGCAGGTTGCCGCGCGGATCTACGACCCGCGGCGGGCCGAGGTCTACGAGCGGCTCGGCATTCCGACGGTCGCGACCGTCCGCTGGACGGCCGACCAGATGCTGCGCAAGCTGATACCGGAGAGTACCGAGCCGCTGTGGCGGGACGCGACCGGCAAGGTCGTGCTCAGCCAGGTGAACGTGTGCCCGGACTGGATCGGCGAGCCGGTGAAGCTCGTCGAGGCGTCGGCGAGCACCCGGATCGTGTACATCGACCGGCTCGGCGAGGCCATCGTCCCGCAGCCGGGCACCGTGCTGCAGCAGGGAGACGTGGTGCACGTCATCGTCAAGGAGTCCGACCTCGACCGGGTCTGCGGCGCGCTGGCCAAGCGCGATGGGAGGGGTCACTGATGCGGGTCGCCATCGCCGGGGCGGGCGCCGTCGGCCGGTCTATCGCCCGCGAGCTGCTCGAGAACGGCCATGAGGTGCTGCTGATCGACCAGAAGCCCAGCGCGATCAAGGTGGACAGCGTCCCGCGGGCCGAATGGCTGCTCGCCGACGCGTGCGAGATCAGCTCGCTCGACGACGCCGCGCTCGACCGGTGCAACGTTGTCGTCGCCGCGACCGGCGACGACAAGGTCAACCTGGTCGTGGCGCTGCTCGCCAAGACCGAGTACGGCGTGCCCCGGGTCGTCGCCCGGGTGAATCACCCGGGCAACGAGTGGCTGTACAACGAGTCCTGGGGCGTCGACGTCGCCGTCTCGACGCCGCGCCTGCTTTCCGCGCTCGTCGAGGAGGCGGTGAGCGTCGGCGACCTGGTGCGGCTGATGTCGTTCGGCCAGAGCGAGGCGAGCCTGGTCGAGCTGACCATGCCGGTCGACGCGCCGCTGACGGGCAAGCAGGTCGGCTCGATCGATTGGCCCGCGGACGTCGCCCTGGTCGCCATCCTGCGCGAGGGACGGGTCCTCGTGCCCCAGCCGCAGGACCCGCTGCAGGCCGGCGACGAGCTGTTCTTCGTCACCTCGCAGGATGTCGAGGAGGAACTCGAGCGGCTGTTCGCCGCCGAATAGCGACCCCGCGCGGGTAGCACAGGCAAGCGCCCGGTCACGGCCGTGCCGTGGCCGGGCGCCGAGCGGACCTGAAGGCTGCCACCGAGCGCGGCGAGGCGGTCGGTCATGTTGCGCAGGCCGGCGATGTTAGCCCGGTCTCAGCGCGTTTCCGTCATCTCCGGGCCGCGGTTGAACGGGCTGGGCGTCGTGGAGAAACGGTTCGGCTCCTGCTCCGCCTGCTGTGCGCGGGCCTGCTCCTCGATGGCCGCCGCGGCCTCCGGCGGCAGCCTGAGCTCCAGGAGGTCGCGGGGCGGCATCGGATGGTCGCCGCGGACCACGACGACCTGACTGAACACCGCCTCGAGCGCCGTGGCCGCCGCGGGGTCAGCCGCCGCGGCGCCGGAGAACATGCCGCGCAGGAACCAGCGCGGGCCGTCGATGCCGACGAACCTGACCAGTCGCAGCCCTGATGCGGGCTTGCCAGGCTCGGCGGGAACTTGCCCGACCACCTCGGCGCCGAACGGCCCCTCGCGCTCCTCGCTCCGGCCGCCGGCGCCGGCGATCTCGGCGGCGATCTCGGAGCGCACCTCATCCCAGAGCCCGGACCGTTTGGGCGCGGCGAACGCCTGAACGTGCATCTCACTGAGCTGATGACGCACAAGCACCCACGCCCCCTGCTGCTCGGCGAAGACCAGCTGGATGTCGGTTCCCTCAACCACGGGGACCTGGAGGCTGCCGAGGTCGACCCGGAATTGCTCCGGGTACGGCTCGGCCACATCCCACGGGCCGACCGGGCGGTTGCCGTCCTGGTCCGTCTCCGCTGCCTGGTCGGGTGCCTGGCTCTCCAGGTCACGGTCACGGTCGCTGCGTCGCCGACCGAACACTGCGCATCTCCTCCAGTCGCGCTGCCGCCCCGGTCACCGCCCGGCGGGCATGGGCGGCGGGTATGCCGCCGCGTGACCGCCGGTCGAGCCGAAGCCATTGTCGCCGCGAGCCGACTCCGGCAGGGCCGGGACCTCGCGGAACGTCACGTGCTCTACCCGCTGCACCACCAGCTGCGCGATGCGGTCACCGCGGTGGAGCGAGACCGCCCTGGCCTGGTCGGTGTTCAGCAGGATTACCTTGATCTCGCCACGGTACCCGGCGTCCACCGTGCCCGGCGCGTTCACCAGGGTGATCCCGTGCCTGGCCGCGAGGCCAGAGCGCGGGTGCACGAACCCGGCGTAGCCGTCGGGCAGTGCGATCGCGATGCCGGTGCGGACCACCGCCCGCTCCCCCGGTGCCAGCTCGACGTCCTCGGCGGCGGCCAGGTCGACGCCGGCGTCACCTGGCTGCGCGTAGCGCGGCAGCGGCACCGCGGGGTCCAGCCGGGTGATCAGCACCTCCAGCTGGCTGGTGCCCGCGGGCAAGCCCGCACCGCCGGTGGTCATCCGCCGTGTCTCCTTCGCCTGTCCATGGTGGTTCACTACCCCCGAGACTACGCCACGCTATCGTCCGGTGCCGTCGTCAAGGCCCGCCATCAGGTCACGGTGCGGCGTCAGGTCACGGTGCGGCGCCAGGTCAAGGCCCGCCGTCAGATCTCGGCGCGGCGTCAGCGGGCGGCATCCCCTCCCCCGGCGGCGCCTCATCGTGGCGCAGCGCCCGGGCGGCGCTGGTCAACGCGGCGGTGACCGGGACGGCGACCACTGCTCCCGCGATCCCCGCGGTGACGCCGGCGACCGCGAGCACGAGGATCACCGCGAGCGGGTGCAGCCGGACCATCTTGCCGACCACCTGCGGCTGCAGCAGGTGCCCCTCCAGCTGGTTCATCACGACCATGACCGCGAGCACGACCACCGCCGCGATCAGCCCCTTGGCCGCGAGCACGATGAGGATCGCGGCGGTGCCCGCGATCAGCACGCCGACGAGCGGGACGAACGCGGCTACGAACATGAACAGGGCCAGCGGCGCGACGAGCGGGGAGCCGACGATCGTGAGCGTGATCCCCATCACCACGGCGTGGATCGCGGCCACCGCCATGGTGCCCCTGACGTAGTAGACGACGGCCTGCCAGGCGGCGTGGCCGGCCAGGTCCGCCCGCCGCCGGCGGGCGTCCGTCAGCCCGCCGATCAGCCAGGACCAGATCCGCTCGCCGTCCTTGATCAGGAAGAACGAGATGAAGAAGCACAGCACGACGCCCGCCAGCAGCTCGACCACGATCCGGCCGCCGGTCAAGGCGGCGCCCTCCACCGTCGAGCGGTGCTGGCTGAGGTAGTTCACCAGGTTGTCGGAGATCTTCGCCAGGTTTCCCGTCCTGACGTGCAGCGGCGATCTGGCCAGCCAGGACTGGAGCTGCGTGCTCGTGTGCCCCACCTGCGTGACCAGCGTCGGGTACTCGGCCTCCACCCGGGCGGTCACCAGCCACACCGCGCCGCCGATCAGCCCGAAGGCGAGCAGCAGCGTGCACCAGGTCGCGCCGAGCGGCCCGAGCCCGGCCCGCCGCAGGCGGGCGGTCAGCGGCTGGAGCAGCGCGCTCAGCAAGATCGCGGCGGCGAAGGGCACGATCACGACGTACAGCAGCGAGGCGATCCGCCCCGCCACCCAGAGCAGCGCGGCGAGCAGCAGCAGCCGCCAGGCCCAGGCGGCGCTCACCCGCAGCCAGCGGGGCACGTCAGTGGCCGGGCCCGGGTAGCCGCCGGGCCAGGCCGGCCCAGCCACGGTGCCCGGCGGGACCGCCGCGCCGCCCGGGGGAACCACCGCGCCGGCCACGGTCGCCGAGCCGTCCGCGCCGCTCGCCCCCGCGTCGGGCTGGCCGGGGGGCACAGCCTGGCCGGGAGGCAAAGCCTGGCCGCCGGCCAGGGATGACTCCGCCCGGGCGGCCGTGGCGCGCCCGGAACCTCCCGACCCGTCAGCGACGGACTGATCCTCAGAACCCCTGCCCCAGGCAGCACGGAGCCGCGCTACGCCTTCCGCGGCCCGCCTGGCTGCCCGCGCCATCATGACACCATCTAACCAACTACCGTGGTGTGTGTGCGCTCGCCCTGCGGCGGTCCCGGGCCCCGGGCAGCCGCGCGCGGGCAGCGGAGGCGTCTGGAGGCTCGGAGATGGGTTCGTACCGCGAACGGCTGCTCGTCCCGGTGAGTTACTGGCTGCTCACCGTCCCGGTGGTCGTGTCGCTCGGCGCCGAGGCGTACTTCTTCGTGGACGGCTGGATCCCGCCGCTGGTCATCGGGCTGCTCGCGGTGATCGTCGGAGTGTTCCTCGTGCACTGGAGCGCTGCGACGATCGAGGTGACGGGCAGCGTGCTGCGGGCGGGCCACGACACGCTCGCGCTCGGCGAGGCCGGCCAGGTGCTGGCGCTGGACGAGCGGCAGGCGGCGCAGCTGCGCGGGCCGAAGGCCGACCCGGCGGCCCTGCTCCTGCTGCGGCCCTACCTCAAGCGGGCCGTCTACGTCGGCATCGCCGACCCGGGCGAGGGCGTGCCCTACTGGCTGGTCGCGACCCGGCACCCGGAGGAACTCGCGGCCGCGATCGAGGCCGGCCTGCGGTCTGACGGCCGGCCGTCAGATGACCGGCGCGTGGGCGACAGTCACGCAGGCGAAGGCCAGGCGCCGGAGCATCAGGCCGGCGACTGGGAGTCCGTGGGATGATGACGCCCAGTCAGGGCAGTCGAAGGGCAGTCGAAGGGTTGTTGTCCCACGCGAGGGCAGGCAGGGCCTTCCCTCGGGGAGATGAGGAGCTGCTGATGGGCAAGAAGGGCGACGGCGGCACCAGCGCCAAGCTGGTCACCACCATGGCGACCGTCGGAGGGGTGTTCGTGCTGCGCAAGGTGCTTGCCACCGTGTGGACGAAGATCACCGGGAAGGAGCCGCCGACCGACCTGGCGAAACCCGAGGTCACGCTGCCGGAGGTCCTGCTCTGGGCCGTGGCGACCGGCGTGATCGTGGAGGCGGCGAAGTTCTTCATCGTGCGCGGCACGATGCGCAAGTCGGTCGCCGACGCGGAAACCGAAGCGAGCTAACTGGCTTCGTCACCGGCTGGCCAGGCGCGCCATCCAGCCGCCTGGCTGGCACCCGCTGACCGTACCCGGCCCGCCGGCCGTCAGGCCGCGGCGCGCCCGGGTCCTGTTGTAACCCCGTCCGCCGGCAACGGTCACCGTCCCCGCGAGCGTCACGCCCGCGGGGACGGTCACCTCACGCGGCGCACTCGCGGCAGATCAGCTGGCCGTGCCTGTCCTCGGCAAGCTGGCTGCGGTGGTGCACAAGGAAGCAGCTCGAGCAGGTGAACTCATCGGCCTGCCGCGGGATCACCCGGAACGAGAGCTCCTCGTTCGACAAGTCGGCACCGGGAAGCTCAAGCCCCTCGGCGGCGTCGTCCGGGTCAAGGTCGATCGTGGACGACGACTTGTCCATCCGGCGCGCCTGCAATTCTTGCAGGCTGTCCTCGCCTAGGTCGTCATCGGTCTTGCGCGGGCTGTCGTAGTCGGTAGCCATTGTGACCCCATCCCCCTCCAAAAAGTGGCGCGCGGTCGCTGCGCGGGTTTAACGCTCCGGAAGCCTTCGTTGTGCCCGATTCCGGCGGGGAATTCTGCCACAGTTCGAGGCCGTCGTGCACGCAGCACGCGAACCGGCGTGAACGTGTCCCGCTGGGATCGATTCCGGCCGCTGGTAAACCCCACATACCGCCCATCTATTCCGGCAGCGAGCCATCGTTTTTTCAGCAAACCGAGATCACCGCGCCCAGCGGCACCGCGCCGGCGCGGGCTGGGCGGCGGTTGCCCTGAGCGCATCCACAACGAGTGCGTGTCTTACCCGTTCCAAGCGGCGCCGACACTCGCAGGGGACGCGGGCGCCGCCGGCTTGAGTCGCGTGATTGGACCTTGAGGGCGCGGGGCGGGCCGGGCCGGGCGCGGGGGGCCGGGCGTTAATCCGGCCGGGCGTTAAGTGAGGCGGCGGTGTCAGGCGTCGCGCTCGGGGTCAAGCGCGGCGAGCGCCTCGGTGAGCGGCGCGAAAAGGGCGGGCCCGGCGGCCACCGCCATGGAGCTTGACAGCGCCGCGCCACGCAGTCCGCCCACGACCGCGCCGGCCTCGGACGCGATCAAGGCGCCCGCGGCCCAGTCCCAGTAGTTCAGCCCACGCTCGTAGAAGCCGTCCAGCCGTCCGGCGGCGACCGCGCACAGGTCAACGGAGGCCACGCCGATCCGCCTGATGTCCCGCAGCCGGGGCAGCAGCGCGGCGACCACCTCGCCCTGGACCCGCCGCCTGGCCGGCAGGTAGCCGAACCCGGTGCCGACCAGCGCCTGCCGCAGCGGCACGCCGGGGCCGCAGCGCAGCCTGGCAGTCGCGCCGCCCGCGGCCACGAGCCACGCGCCGCCGCCGGCGAACGCGCTGAACATCTCGCCGCGAACCGGGACGAACACCGCGCCGGCCACGATTTTTCTGCCAGCCTCCCCACCCTCCGCCCCGCCGACCTCCCCACCCTCCGCCGCGCCAGCCTCCCCGCCGACCTCCCCGCCCTCCACCCATCCGACCTCAGCCGCGATCGACACCGCCCAGTCGGACAGGCCGTAGAGGTAGTTGACGGTGCCATCGAGCGGGTCGACCACCCAGCGCACCGGCGCGCCGGCGGTGTCCCCGGTCTGGCCCTCCTCCTCGCCGAGTATGGCGTCGTCCGGGCGCTCGGCCAGGATGCGCGACCTGATCAGCGCCTCGGCCCGGCGGTCCATCTCGGTGACCACGTCGGTCGGGCTCGACTTCGTCGCGGCGACCTCGACCCGTCCCGCGCGCGACGCGAGCATTTCCCCCGTCTCCCGGGCCACGCTGACCGCGATGTCGCACAGCTTGGCCGCGTCCGGCGTGCTCATGCCTGCCTCCGTCTATGGAATCTGGCGTCTCATGAAATCGGGCGGCCCGGCCGGGCGGGCTGGGCAGGCCGGGCGGGCGGGTAAAGGCAGCAGTCGGCGGGACAGCTGTCGGCCCCGCCCGCGAAGGCGCCAAGGCCGAGATCGCCGAGGGCCAGGGCCGGCGCGCCCGACACCCGCTCCGCGACAAGCTCGCGCACCATCGCGGCGAACCGGGCGGTCGGACCGGGCGCCTTGGCCCGCGCGAAGGGCAGCCCCAGCGACGCGGCCGTCTGCGCGGCCTCCACGTCCAGGTCGTGCACGACCTCCATGTGGTCGCTGACGAACCCGACGGGCACCGCGACGACCGCCGACGGCCGGCCCTCCGGCAGCGGCGTGCCGTCCGGCAGCGCCCCCTTGGCCAACGCCGCCAGGTGGTCGTTCACGTCCGGTTCCAGCCAGGGCACGCTCGGCGGCCCGCTGCGGCTCTGGAAGACGAGATCGAAGGGAAGGGAGGATCTGGAGGGTCGGGAGGGAAGGGAGGGTCGGGAGGGGAAGGCAGAGCCACGCACCCGTTCGGCGATGAGGCGGGAGGCCTCGCGCAACTCGGCCACGTACCGGCCGCCCGGCGCGCCGGCGACCGCGGTGCCCGCCGACGGGCTGCCGCTCGCGGCCGCCATGCCAGTCGGGACGCTGTGCGCGGTGAACACCAGCCGGGCGCCGGACTGGGCCCCGGCGGGCAGCCCGGCCAGGGCCTCCTCGACGCCGGCCGCGAACGGCTCGATGAAGCCCGGGTGGTTGAAGTACGGGCGGATCTTGTCGATACGCAGTGCCTGGCCGGACCCGGAGGCACGGGGCCCGGCGGCCGTCTGCGCCTGGGCGACCGCCCGGTCGATATCGTCCAGGTACTGGCGGCAGGCGGAGTAGGAACTGTACGCGGAGGTCACGAACGCGATCGCGCGCTGCACGCCATCGGCTTTCATCTGGCCCACGGTGTCTTCGATGAACGGGTCCCAGTTCCGGTTCCCCCAGTACAGCGGCAGGCTGAGGCCGGCCTCGCGCAGTTCGGCGCCGATCGCGC
This sequence comes from uncultured Streptosporangiaceae bacterium, assembly GCA_964581815.1. Classification (GTDB taxonomy): domain Bacteria; phylum Actinomycetota; class Actinomycetes; order Streptosporangiales; family Streptosporangiaceae; genus Trebonia. The sequence continues at coordinate 40,382 of CAZORE010000046.1, forward strand.
CGAGCAGGTCGCGGCACTGGGCGTTGATCGGGCTCACGCCTCCGGAGGCGTAGTAGTGCGCGGCCACCTCGGCGAGGCGCTCCGCTGGCACACCGCGGCCTCTGGTGACGTTCTCAAGGAACGGAAGGACGTCGTCCGGTCCCTCGGGCCCGCCGAAGGACAGCAGCAGGAACGCGTCGTAATCCGGCATGTTCACCATCCAACCAGGGACGGTGCCCGCCGCGGTAAGCGGGCGGCGTTCAGCGCCTGCGGGAGCAGCCGGCGAGGTAAACCGGTTGCGCCCGAGAGTATTCTGAGCTTTTGTTTTGGTTTCACGGGGGAAAGGCGCGCGACTATGAGTGCCGACGGCGCGGGCCTCAGCACGAGCGGCGCGCGGGGGTTCCTGGCGCCGTACGCGGAGATCTTCGCCATCCCGCGCGCCTGGCGGTTCTCCGTCGCGGGGATCATCGCCCGGATGCCGATGTCCATGTACGGGCTCGGCACGGTGCTGCTGATCTCCGCGGCGACCGGACGTTACGGCCTCGCGGGCAGCGTGTCGGCGGCCGGGTCGCTCGGCGGCGCGGCGTGCGCGCCGCAACTCGGCCGGCTGGTCGACCGGCTCGGCCAGCACCGCGTGCTCATCCCGGTGTGCGTGACCTTCGCGCTGTCGGTCGCCGGGCTCTCGGCCGCCGTCGCGCTCCGCGCCCCCGACTGGACGCTGTTCGCCTGCGGCATCGCCGGCGGTGCGACCATGCCGCAGACCGGGCCGATGGCGCGGGCCCGCTGGTCAGCCCTGCTCGCCGGATCGCCGCGGCTGCACACGGCGTTCTCGGTCGAGTCGGTGGCGGACGAGCTGTGCTTCGTCATCGGGCCCGCGGCGGTAGCCGTGCTCGCCACCCAGCTGTACCCGGCGGCCGGCGTCGGCACCGCCGCCGTGTGCGCCCTGGCCGGCTCGCTGTGGTTCGCGTCGCAGCGGTCGACCGAGCCGCCGGTCGTCAGCGACCACGTCGCGCCAGCGCCGTCCGGCGCCCGCGCCAGGCCGGCCAGGCGCGCCCGGCTCGCCGCGCCCAGCCTCGTCGTGCTGATGCCGATGTACCTGTTCATCGGCGCGATGTTCGTCGCGATCGACCTGAGCACGGTCGCCTTCGCGGCCCAGTTCGGCCACAAGTCGCTGGCCGGCTTCGTCCTCGGCGGTTACGCGCTCGGCAGCGCCACGGGCGGGCTGTGGTACGGGTCGCGGAACTGGCGCGCGCCCGCCGCGCGGCGCCTCGCGGTCACCCTCTCGCTGACGGTGGCCGGCGTGTGCACCTTCTGGGCGATGCCGAACCTGCTCGTGCTCGCCCCCGTGATCTACCTGTGCGGGCTGACGATCGCGCCCACGCTGATCGCCGGCTACAGCGTGCTCGAGTCCACCGCGCTGCCCGGGCGGGCCACCGAGGCGATGTCCTGGATGTCCACCGGCATCTCCGTCGGCCTGGCCTTCGGCGCGACGGCGGCGGGGTTCATACTCGACGCCTTCGGCCCGCGCTGGGGCTACGCGTTCGCGGCGACGTCGGGCGTGACCGCGACGCTCATCTACCTGGCTGGCCTGCGCCGGGTCGTCCCCCCGGCGGGCAGCAGAGCTAATATTCCGCCGCGTACTCGGCGGCCAGTGTGAGCACCTCATCGACGTACCAGCTGGCGTGGTTGTAGTCGAAGATCGCCTGGCGCAGGCCCTGGCCGCCCGTGGTGGCGCCGTCGGCGCACAGCAGCCGGGCGGCGCTCGGCACCGCGTCGAACGGGTCCATGACGTCCGGCGGGCCGGTCTCACCGAAGCCGTCGATGCCCCAGGCCTTCCAGGTGGACGGCAAGAACTGCATCGGGCCGAGGGCGCCGGCGCTGGACGGCCCCATGTTCTGGCCGTCGCCGGACTCGATCTGGCCGATCGCGGCGAGCACCGTCCAGGACAGACCCGGGCAGTACATGACGGCGGACGCGCGGAAGAGCTCAAGGTAGCTCGCCGGACGGCCGGGCGGGACCGTCCGGTCCACCGGCAGCCGGGTGGACACCGTGACCGGGACGAGCCCGACCACGCGCGCACCGCCGCCGAGCGCGGCCCGCACCTCGCTCACCAGCGCGGTCACGCTCACGGTCGGCGCGTTCACCAGCACCGCGACATTGCTGACCAGCCCGAGCCTGGCTCCCTCGGCCTGGCTGACCACGCCGTCCACGCCAGATACGCCGAGCAGCGCGGTACCGCCCTCGGTGACCTGCATGCGGGCCGCAGCGGCGACCGGGTACCGGCCGCCGACGGCGAGACGGGCCTGCTTGGCGGCCGCGGCAGTCGTGACCAGCTGGCCGCCGGAGAAGGCCGCCCACGTCCGCTGGCTGGCCGCCGTGTCCGGCGGGGTCCACGGGCGCAGCGCCGCGGCAGGCGCGGCGAGCACGGTGAGCCACACGCCGTTGACCTGGATCCGCGCGCCGTCGACGGGCAGCACCGCCCGGACGCCGCCGAGCTTCCTGATCCTGGCCAGGTCCGCGGCGCTTACCCCACCGGGCACGGTGGCGATGACGTCGGGCACCACCAGGCGCGTCGGGGTCGCCCCGGCCAGGCCTGGCGCCGCGGAAGGGCCGGGACCCGGGGTACCGTCAGCGAGCGCCGCGGAGCCGGTCCCGTCCGGGGCCCCCGCGGCCCCTGACGCGCCGCCGCCCGTGGCGGTGCTCGCGGCCACGGCGGCCCGGGCCTGGCCGCTCAGCAGCCCGTCTGGCCCGTCAGGGCCACCGCCGAGCAAGGCGAGGGTCACGGCGACGGCCGCGCTGACCGCTACCAGTCCGCCCGCGGCGGCGGCTGGCAGTACACGTCGGCGGTCGGTCAGCAGCCTCACGGTGCCCAACTGTACAAAACGGCCTGTCGCGCGCCGCGGCTGGCACCTTACGCACGGCCCTGGGCGGCTTCACCGCGCGGTCGCGGACCCGCAGGCGGGCGTTCCCCGCGGTTCCCCACGCCGGCACAGCGGTCGCTTCCGGCGGTATTCGCAGCAACTCCTCCAGGTACGGCTACTCTTCGACTATGACGCAGGAGGCAGACCGGAGTCCGGCGGGGACGAGCGCGAGCGCGGTCCGCGGCGCGGCCAAGCCGTCGGCGGCACCCGGTACTGGCCAGCAGCTCAGCCCTGACCCGGCGCGCGGCGCCGCTCAGACGCACGGCGGCGGCCGCAAGAGCGGGGCAGGCCGCCCCGCGCGCAAACCGCAAGGACGGCCGTCGCTCGGCGGCGGCACGCCCGCGCAGGACCGCGAGCTGCGCGCGCAGGGCCGGGAGACCGTGCGCAAGCTGCTCGAGGCCGGCACGATCGAGTTCGAGGAGCGCGGCTTCAGCGGGGTGCGCGTCGATGACGTGGTCCGGCGCGCCGGGATCTCACACGGGACGTTCTACCTGTACTTCGCGAACAAGGAGGACCTGTTCAAGGCCCTGCTGCGGGACGCGCTGCATGACATGGAGATCGTCACGGGCGACTTCCCCGTGGTGACGAGCGACGGCACCGGGCTGCGGCTCCTGCGCGAGTGGGTCAAGAAGTTCTCCGCCGCCTACGCGGCGCACGGCACCGTGCTGCGCACGCTCAGCTCGGCGAACGCGCCTGGCGAGATGTTCGCCGACGGGCTGCAGCTGTTCTTCAGCCTCACCGAGGCGATGACCACGGGGATGACCGCCGCCGCCGTGGCGGCAGGACGTCACCAGGAGAACGCCGAGCTCACCGCCTTCGCCTGCCTGATGATGATCGAACGGGTCAACTTCGTCATGACCACCGAGGTGGAACTGCCGGAAGACATGATGTGCGACAAGATCGCCGACATCATGTTCGCCGCCTTCGGCCTGGTGGTCCCCTAGCCGCGACCCGGGCGGTCGCCGGGCGGGCGCGGGCCCGGGACGCGGTGACGGTTTCTTGGGGCCTGCGGCTGGTTCCTTCGTGCGAAGTTGCGGTAAGAATTAAGAACGTGCGCTTTCTTCATGACCGGTCTCCTGAGACCGACCTGACCTACAGTGACGTGTTCATGGTGCCCGGGCGTTCCAGCGTCGGGTCGCGACTTGACGTGGACCTGGCGACCAGGGACGGCAGCGGGGCGACCATCCCTGTCGTCGCGGCGAACATGACCGCGGTCTCCGGGCGCCGGATGGCCGAGACCATCGCGCGGCGCGGCGGGCTGGCGATCCTGCCGCAGGACATTCCCGGGGATGTCGTCGCGGACGTCGTGGCGTGGGTGAAGACCCGCGACCTCGTGGTGGACACCGCCATCACCCTGGGCCCGAGCGACACCGTCGGGGAAGCGCTCGCGCTGCTGCCCAAGCGGGCGCACGGCGCGGTGGTGGTCACCGACGACCGCGGCGCCCCCGTCGGCGTGGTCACCGAGGCGGACTGCGCGGGGGCGGACCGGTTCGCGCAACTGTCGACGGTGATGTCCGCCGCCCCCTTCACGCTGCCCGCGGGCACGCCGCCCGCCGAGGCGTTCGACCTGCTGCACTCCGGGCGGCACCGGCTCGCCCCCGTGGTGTCGGCGTCCGGCCAGTGCACGGGGATCCTCACCAAGACCGGGGCACTGCGCGCGACGCTGTACTCCCCGGCCGTCGACGCGCGCGGGCGGCTGCGGGTCGGCGCGGCGGTCGGTGTCAACGGCGACGTCGCGGCCAAGGCCAAGCAGCTGCTCGACGCGGAGATCGACGTGCTCGTGGTGGACACCGCGCACGGGCACCAGGAGAAGATGATCGCCGCGCTGCGTGCGGTCCGCGCGCTGTCGCCGTCGGTTCCCGTCGTGGCGGGCAACGTGGTGACCGCGGACGGAGTCACCGACCTCGTCGCGGCGGGCGCGGACATCGTCAAGGTCGGGGTCGGCCCCGGCGCGATGTGCACCACCCGGATGATGACCGGCGTGGGGCGGCCGCAGTTCTCCGCCGTCCTCGAGTGCGCCGCCGCGGCGGCCGCGCTCGGCGCGCACGTGTGGGCGGACGGCGGGGTCCGCCATCCGCGCGACGTCGCGCTCGCCCTCGCCGCAGGCGCGTCGTCGGTGATGATCGGGTCGTGGTTCGCCGGGACCTACGAGTCACCGGGCGACGCGTTCCGCGACCCGAGCGGCCGGCTGTACAAGGAGAGCTTCGGCATGGCGTCGGCGCGGGCCGTCCGGGTGCGGACCGCCAGCGACTCGGCCTACGAGCGGGCGCGCAAGGAGCTGTTCGAGGAGGGGATCTCCTCGTCGCGCATGTACCTCGACCCCCTGCGGCCCGGCGTGGAGGACCTGCTGGACATGGTCGTCGCCGGGGTCCGGTCCTCGTGCACCTACGCGGGCGCGCGCGACCTGGCGACGTTCGCCGAGCGGGCCGTGATCGGGGTGCAGAGCGCGTCCGGCTACACCGAGGGCATGCCGGTCCCGACCAGCTGGTTAGCTGGCGGCCGTCTCCTCCGGCTGTCCCTTGGCATGGGACGCGGCCGCGGAGGCCGTGTCGGTCCAGGCGGCGATGCGGGCGACGAGGGCCTCGTCGGTGTGCCGCTCCGCGTGGCCGAAGCCGGGGATCATCCACAGCTCCTTGGGCTCGGCGGCGGCGTCGTAAAGCTGCTGGCCATGGTCGGGCGGAAAGTAGATGTCCTTGTCGCCGTGGACGATAAGCACAGGCGTCGGCGCGATGAGGGCCGCCGCCTCAGCGGGCGGCATCGGGTCGGGGGTGGGCCAGCCGTCCGGTGACACCCGGGTGTTCAGCACGTGCCTGGTGAACGCGCGGCCGAGCCGATGTTCCACCGCCAGGTGGACGCGGCGCATCGCCACCGTGCCGCGGTAGAACCAGCGGCCCGGGCCGCTCACCGAGACGACTGCGTCGACGCCGCCGTGCAGCGCCGCGTGGCGCAGCACCACGGAACCGCCCATGGAGAAGCCGATCGTCGCGACGCGCCGGTAGCCGAGCTCACGGGCGTACCTGACGGCCACGTCGAGATCGTCGACCTCCTTGTCGCCGAGCGTGGAAAGGCCGCCGGACCGGCCGTGCCCGCGGGTGTCGAACGTCACCACGCCGGCGTGCTGGTTGAAGCGCTGCACGAGCCGCCAGGTCATCGGCCGCTGCCAGGACATGGTGAACCCGTGCACGATGACGAGCGCGAGGTCACGCTGGCCCACCGCCCGTGCCAGCATCTCCTGGGCCAGCATCTCCGGACCCGGCTGCCCGGGAAAGGGCAGGTGCACGGCGTCGATCGGGACGCCGTCCTGGGTGACCAGCGTAACGGTCATGACGACGGAATTCACAGCGCTCCATCCTGGTGAGTGCCGCCGGGGTCGCCGGCCAGCGGGCTCGCGAGCTCGCGAGCGCCAGCCATAACGGTAGCCAACGAACTCTCTTACCCCGTCCCTGGTCCCAGCGATCGTCTCGGGCCAGGAAGCGCGCGGTGAAAACAGTTCGCCAGGGACCGGAAAAGTCTAAATGCCCCGTTCCGGGCCCCGGACAAGCCTAAGGGCCGCGGTCCGGTAACCGTTGCCGGTTACCAGACCGCGGCCCTCTCTCGCTACGGCCGCAACGTAGCGCGAGCTAAGCGGTCACTCCTCCTTGACCCCGACGGGCTCCTCCGTCGTCGGCGAGGCCTCCGCCGCGGCGGTGACGCTGAGCCTGGAGGAGAGGCCGTCCTCCACTGGGTAGGCCTCCTCGCCGTGGACCGCGACGTCACCGATCTCGAGCTGTTCGTCGGTCAGCCGCAGCTTGATCCGCAGCACGTACTTGATCACCATCCAGATGACGGCCGTGATCACGCCGTCCCATACGATGATCGTCAGGGCCGCGAGGAACTGCACGAGCACCTGGTGCGGGTGGTGGCCCCAGAGCCAGCCGGCGCCGTAGAACGCGGCGCCCCCTTGCCCGGCCGGGTACTCGATCACGTTCGGGTCCGCGAGGACGCCGACGAGCAGGCCACCGAGCAGGCCGGCGATACCGTGGGTGTAGATGACGCCGAGGGCGTCGTCGACCTTGTTGAACGGCCAGACGTACTTGGGCAGGGTGTACCAGGCGACCCACACGACCACCGAGGCGACCACGCCGATGATGATGGCGCCGAAGCCGTTCACGTAGCCGGCCGCCGGGGTGATGCCGACCAGGCCGCAGATCATGCCGTTGAGGCCGCCGAGGAAGGTCGGCTTCTTCTCCGCGGACAGGAACATGTCCATCAAGATCCACACCATCATGGCCACGGCGGTCGCCAGGTTGGTGTTGATCACCGCGGCGGCCGCGTCGGAGCCCGCGAAGTACGGGTCACCGCCGTTGAAGCCGTTCCAGCCGAGCCACAAGATGCCGGCGCCCACCGCGACGAACAGCAGGTTGTTCGGCACCGCCTTCTCCCGGTCCCGCTTCAGGCGCGGCCCGATGATCGCCGCGGACACGAAGCCGGAGACGCCCGCGGCCAGGTGGATGACGTAACCGCCGGAGAAGTCGAGGGCGCCCTTGGCCGCCCAGTAGCCGCCGCCCCAGAGGAGGAAGGCGTTGACCGCGTAGGCGAAGGTGATCCACAGCGGGACGAAGACCATCCAGGCCTTGAAGCTGACCCGGCCGAGCACCGACCCGATGAACAGGATCGGGGTGATCGCGGCGAACACGAACTGGAAGTACTCCACGGACGCGTTCGGCAGCTTGAAGCCGGTGTTGAGGATGTCGCCCGCCTTCGACACCGCGTAACCGGGCATCGCGGGGTCGACAAGCGGGATGGTCGCCTGGCCTTCCAAGGCGTTGGCGCCCAGGGTGGTGCGCGGGTCACCGAGGATGTTGGCGCTGCCGAAATGGATCAGCGGCGTGCCGAAGCCCATCTTGTAGGCCCACAGCACCCAGGTGATGAGCACCAGGCAGAAGGTCACGAAGACCATGAGCGTGGTGTTCATGGCCCACTTCTTCTGCACCAGACCGCCGTACAGCACGGCCAGGGCCGGAATGGACATAAGCCCGACCAGCGTCGCCGCCGTCATCTGCCAGGCATTATCTCCGGATCCCAGCCAGGTAGGGTATGGAATCACTGTCTTTACTCCTCCAGGGCTGCCTGATATGAAGGGGCCACTCGGGTAATAGGGTCACCCCTCGGGTTTGCGTCCCGCCCCGGCCGCTCCGCGTGCTTCTACGCAACGTCTTATGTTTCCCATGCGCGGGTTTCGAAGGGATTTCCCGTTTGTTACGCCGGCGGTAACGTGGCAGGTAAGACATGCGCCGATGTTTCGTGAATGTGTCGCGATGTCTGCGTTTCCACAAGCCGGCGAAGGATATCTGGCGTGATGTCTGCGGCGTCACATTGCTGTAACATTGCCCGCCTATGGCCTTGAGGCGCTGTGAGCGTGGACGTACGCTTGCTTCCACGCGGCACCCGGTAAGCGCTTACCGGGGTCCCGGCCATGGTGGGCCCGGTGCCCGGAAAGCGCTTACCCCGCTGCGCGGCACCACCCGAGGACGAGGAGGCACGTGCGATGAGCGTCGAGACCGAGCCGGCCGACTCGGGCGCGCCCACGATCTACGACGTCGCACGGGCGGCGGGAGTATCTATCGCCTCGGTGTCGCGCGTGCTCAACGGCCGCCGCAACCCGAGCCCCGAGATCAGGGACCGGGTGCAGCGGGCGGCGGGCGAGCTCGGCTACGCGCCGGACAGCGCCGCCAGGGCGCTCTCGGTCCGGCTCAAGGAAGTCGTCGGGGTGGTCATGCGGCGGCCGCTGTCGGCAGGCTCGCCGATTCCCGCCCCGGTGCTGGCCGCCGGGGCCGGCGGCGCGTGGGACACCGCCGGGCTGCTCGGCTACGACGCGTTCGCCGACGAGACCGATTCCCTGCAGTTTCACGACATGCTCAACCGGGGCGTGGAGCGGGCCGCGCAGCGCCGCGGGTTTGACCTGCTGCTGCGCTCGGTGGACATCAGTGATCATGAGGCGGGGCGCCGGGTCCTGGCGATCGCGCGCAAGAGCGACGGGCTGATCCTGCACGACGGGGTACTCGAGCCCGCACAGATCGACCAGATCTCCCGTCAGGTCCCCATCGTCACCCTCGCGGGCATCCCGAGCCCCACCACGGCCAACGTGGGCAGCGACAACGTGGCCGGCATGCGCGCCCTGGCCCGGCACCTGCTCTACGACCACGGGTACACGACGCTCGGCTACCTCAGCGGGTACAGCGACAGCCCGGACAGCCAGGCGCGGCTGCAAACCCTGGCGGCGGAGGCCGCCGCGGCGGGCGCGGTGCTGCACGCCGGGCCGCACTGGCAGGGCAACTACTACGCGGCGGGCGCGGCGGTGGTCACCGAGCGGATCCTCGCGTCAGGCATCCCGCTCCCCCGGGTCATCGTCTGCGCCAACGACCAGACCGCGCTTGGCGTGATGCACGCGCTGCGCCGGTCCGGGGTGGAGGTGCCGGGGACGGTGGCCGTCACCGGCTTCGACGACATCCCGATGGCCAGGCACGTGCACCCGCTGCTCACCACCGTGCGGCAGCCGATCGGCGACCTGGGCGAGACCGCCTTCGAGGTGCTGTACTCCATGATCGGCAGGGAGGCGCCCGCCGAGCGGGACATCTCGCTGCCCACCCGGCTGATGTGCCGGGAGTCCTGCGGCTGCCTGGCCGACTCCGGGCGGCTGGCCGGCGTCACCGACCTTTCCACGGTCCGCCAGCTCCGGTCCTGAGTCGCCCGGATTCGCGGCCGCGTCAACAGAGTGCATGGCCCGGTTAGTCGGATACTCCGGGTGTGAGGACCTACGCTGCTTGCCATGGGACGCGGTTACGCGAAACGGCACGGAGGCGCCGTCTGCCTGCTCGCGGCGCTGGCATTGAGCGCGGGCGCGGGGTGCACCGCTACTGGCGCACCCGCCTCGGGGCGGCCGGCGAGCG
>CAZORE010000047.1:0-3654 GCA_964581815.1 uncultured Streptosporangiaceae bacterium
GGGTGCGATCGGCCGTGAAACAGGAACCCCGGCCCGTGAGGGCTGGGATCCCCGTCTTTCAAGGCGGGGCGTAGTCAAAAGCCAATCATCCGGAACGTCGGCGGGCTCCGCTGGCACCGCTCCGCACCGCACCGCTACGTCGGCCTCGCCGCAACCTGACCGCACCGGGCTCAGCGTATTCTCAGCTCGCGCACGGCAGGCTCAGCCCGGCGGGCGTATCACCCTGACGGAGTACCCTTAAATCATCACACGGGGCGACGCGGGCAGCCGTCGGCTGCCGCCAGAATTGTGGACGTCTGAGCCCAGCCTTGTTCATTCGCGATCAAGGGGTTCGCGGCGCCGGACGTATAGCAGACGTGAAGCGGGTCGGATGAGAGGAACAATTTCCCATGATCGAGGTGCGGGGCCTCACGAAACGGTACGGCGCCAAAACCGCCGTAGACAACCTGTCGTTCGGCATTGAGCCGGGCCGGGTTACCGGTTTCCTGGGGCCGAACGGCGCTGGCAAGACCACCACGATGCGCTGCATCCTCGGGCTCGACTACCCGAACGAGGGCACGATCACCATCGATGGCAAGGTCTACGGCGACATGGCCTTCCCGATGCGCGAGGTTGGCGCCCTGCTCGAGGCGAAGGCGGTGCACGGCGGCCGCTCCGCCTACAACCACCTGCTCTGCCTCGCCCAGACCAACAGCCTGCCCAAGCGGCGGGTCGGCGAGGTGCTCGAGCTTGTCGGCCTGTCCGAGGTGGCGAAGAAGCGCTCGAAGGGCTTCTCCCTCGGCATGAGCCAGCGTCTCGGCATCGCCGCCACCATGCTCGGCGACCCCAAGGTGCTGATGTTCGACGAGCCGGTCAACGGCCTCGACCCCGAGGGCATCTTGTGGATCAGGAACCTGATGAAGGCCCTGGCCAACGAGGGGCGCACGGTTTTCGTCTCCAGCCACCTGATGTCGGAGATGGAAAACACCGCCGATCACCTGATCGTGATCGGCCGGGGCAAGCTGATCGCGGCCACCTCGATGAAGGAATTCGTGGCCAGCGCTTCCGGCGCGTCCGTGCGCGTGCGCACGCCGTCGGCGGACCAGCTGGTCAGCGCGGTCTCCGCGAAGGGCGCCACCGCCACCACCGACGCCGCCGGCGCGATCGAGGTGCGCGGCATGACCATCGAGCAGATCGGCGACCTGGCCTTCAGCGAGGGCATCAGGCTGCACGAGCTGACCACGGTGCGGGCCTCGCTCGAGGAGGCGTTCATGGAGCTGACCGCGGACAGCGTGGAGTACCACGCCGACGCGCACTCATCGCAAGCGCCCACGACGATCGGAAGCGGGGTCTGACCGATGGCAACCATGACAACCTCCGACGTGCGGCTGTCCGCACTACCGCCCGTCTCCGGCCACGCCGGGCTACGCGGCGTGATCGCCTCGGAGTTCACCAAGATCCGCTCGGTCCGGTCGACTTACTGGACGATCGTGGCGCTGGTCGTCGTGGGCGTCGGCTTCGCGGCCCTGATCGGCTTCGGCATCGCGAACAGCATCCAGCACCAGCCGTGGAACAAGGCGGGGACGGACGGCACGCAGAGCATCCTGACTCCCTTCCTCTTCATCGGCCAGCTGATCATCGCGGTGATCGGCGCCATGGTCATCACGTCCGAGTACTCCACCGGGATGATCCGCACCTCGCTGACCGCGATGCCGCGGCGCGGCACCGTCTACCTCGGCAAGCTGATCGTGCTCACCGTGGTAACGCTGGTCGTCTCCCTGGTGACGTCGTTCCTCGCGTTCTTCGTCGGCTCGCTGACGCTGTCCGGCTCGGGCGTGGCCGGGTCGCTGTTCCACAACGTCACGATCCCGGCGAACGTCAACGTGAGCGGGGGCGGCCCGAACAGCCCGTCCAACTACACGTTCGTCGGCACCGACGTGATCACCTCGGGCCACGTGCTCATGGCGATCATCGGCTCCGCGCTGTTCGTCACCGTGGTGGCGCTGATCGCCTTCGGCCTCGGCGCGATCATCCGGCACACCGCCGGGGCGATCAGCTCCGTGTTCGGCCTGCTGTTCGTGCTGTCGATCATCATCCAGGTCCTGCCGGACACCTGGCGCTGGGACATCATGCGGTTCTTCCCCGACGCGGCCGGCCGGGTGCTCTCGGTGACCCTGCCGGGGCAGCAGAACCCGCACCTGTGGTCGACGTGGCCGCAGTTCCTGGTGACGGTGATCTGGATGGTCGTGCTCGTCGGCGTCGGCGGCTACCTGTTCCGCAAGCGCGACGCGTAGCTCGTCAAAACCCACGCGGTGGGGTCTGGGTCAAAGCGAAGGCCGCCAGCGGACGCTGGCGGCCTTCGGCCTGCGACCCAGTCCCTCCCCTAGCTGGGCAGGTGGACTCGCCAGCCCAGAACTTGCCCGGACCTCGCGGCTGGGGGACCAAGCAGCTTCGTGAGGTAGCGGCCTAGGGGGGAGCCGGGAGTGGTGACCGCCACCACTGCGGAGACCTGCCAGCCGCGGAACTGGGCCCGCATCTGCAGGGCGTCGGGATAGATGCCGATGGGCGGGAGAGTGGCTAGCGCGGCGACGGGGACGTGGGCGGACTTGGCCCAGAGCTGGTTCAGGTACATCGCCTCCGAGCTGAGGCCGTTGCCGTCGGTGGCCGCCTGCCCGGCCCAGGTGGGGCCCATGAAGTAGCCGCCCACGAGGGAGGCCGGCTGGCCGGTGTCGGCCTGCCAGCGTAGCGGCTCGGTGAACGTGGAGACCGGGATCGGGACGACGAGGACGTGGGCGCCGGCGGGAAGCCGGAGGGCCGCCAGCGCCGTGCTCCAGCCCGCGGGGACCGGCGCCGGAGTCGCCACGGGCAGCGGGGCGGGGATGAGCGGCAGGACGGCGACCGCCGCCAGGGCCGCCACCAGCCGGCCCGCTCCACGCCACCTGGCGCGGGCCGCATCGAAGCCGAACGCGAACGCCGCGGCCGCCGCGCCGTCGGCCACGAGTCCGAACCGGTCGGGCAGCGCCGAGCCGGTCACCGGGAGCGTCTGCAGCCAGTACCAGGGCAGTTTGACGCCCGCATGCTCATGGCCGCCCGCGAGCAGGGTTCCGCCCAGGGACAGCACGGCGAGGACGGCGAACGCCACCGCGGTGGCCCTGACCCGGGGCAGTCGCCAGAAGCAAGCCGTCACCACGGCCAGCGCGGCGAGCATCGGCCAGCCTAGGTAGGCGATGTACTCGGGCAGGCCGCCCTGGAACGACGCGGCGAAGCGGGCGCTGTCCGCCGTGTGCAGCAGCAGGAAGGACGACGGCCTGACGAAGCCGGCCAGGTCGGCCTTGTAGAAATCCGGCGTGAACGGGCTGCTGCCCTGCCGCAGCGGCCCGAGGAACTGCACCCACAGCGGATAGCCCGCGACCACCGCGGCGACGCCGACGCCCGCCGCGAGCCCGGTGGCCACCTCCCGCGCCCGGCCGGCCACCGCACGCGGGCGGGAGGCGGCGAGGACCGCGGTCATGACCGCCACGGCGACGGCGGTATCGAGCAGCGTCTCCTCCGCGATGAACACCTGCGCGGCGGCAAGCAGGCCGAGCCAGGCACCGCAGGCCGCCGCGGACCGCCCGCCGGTCCCCAGCCGTCCGGCAGCCAGGCGCCCGGTCACCAGGCGCCCCGTCACCAGGC
>CAZORE010000047.1:3754-8018 GCA_964581815.1 uncultured Streptosporangiaceae bacterium
GTCACCAGGCGCCCCGTCACCAGGCAGAGGGCGGCGTCCGCGATCAGCGGCGGCAGGACCGCGAACTGAAGGTCGTAGTGACCGAGGCTGGACTGAACGAGGGCGGGGGAGAACCCGTAGACCGCGCCGCCGAGCGCGGCGGCGGCAATGCCGGCGCCCCAGCGGCGCAGCACCGCGAACATGGCGAGCGCGGACCCGGCAAAGCCAGCCGTCATCAGCACGGTGAGGCTGGCCTGCGGGCCGGCCAGCAGGGTCACCGGGGCGAGCAGGACCCCCGGCAGCAGCATGAAGGTGTTCCACATGACGCTGATGCCCTGCGGGGCGTTCATCGCGTCCGTGGTCAGGGCGGGCAGGTGGAAGTGCGCGACCGCGGCGGCGTCGTACCGGAAGTACCAGGTGAACTGGTCGGTGTCGTAGGGATTCCCCGCGACGATCCGCGACGCGGGATCCCGCCACAGCCAGATGGTCACCACGACCGCGCCGAGCAGGTAGTACAGCCCGGCTATGGCCAGCACGCGGCGCTGCGGCCGCGACCGCACGGCCGTGGCCGCGGCGGGCAGCGGCACGGCCAGGGAAGAGACGGGCACGGCCGCGATGCTAGCGACGCGCGCGCGTGTCTACCTGGCTATTTATACCGCCGTAAGCATTTCCCTGATAAGTGCTGCCTGGTCAAACGCGTGCAGGCCATTGGGATTGGCTGGCAATAACTGTTTCTAGCCAGGTCAGGCTGCATCATGCGTATCTCCCGGCTATCTACGTCAGGTAACGCAGAATCTTGATAGTCGCTCTACCTGCGACGTTAGCACTAGGAAAGATTTCATTCAGGTAACTCTCAACGTCATTTCGTGACCGTAATAACTTAAATGTGGCGAACGCCGGGCGGACTGGCCGCTGCCTGCCCTAGCGTACGGCCCGGGAGCAGAGCGAACACAGAGGTGAATCCCATGGTTTCCGGCCAGCGATCGGCATGGCGACGCCGCAGGAATCGTAATCACGTCGCGCGCATGGCAGCGCCCATCGCCGTCCCGGTGGCGCTCGCGCTGGTCGTCGTGGGCGTCCTCGCGTTCTCCGGCGGTGGCCGCTCGGCGAACATCAGCCAGACGGCCCTCGGGGCGCATGCGAGCGCCTCGCCGAGCGCGTCGGCGTCGGCGGCCGCCACCACCACGACGGGAACCGGCACCACCACGACCACGACGGCGGTGGCCAACGTCAGCTGCGACATCATCGTGCCGGCCAACCCGCTGAGCGCACGGGGCCTGGCGACGCCCTACCAGCTCACCGGCACGGGCGGGATGTCGCCGGCGCAGTCCGGCTGCACCATGGCCAACGCGGCGAACCTGGGCGCCTTCGTTCAGGCGACCATCCTGAACACGCAAACCGGGCGGCTGTCCGTGTACGACCCGCTGGTCATCACCAAGGGCACCACCCCGGCCGTCGCGCCCGTGGTGCCGCGGCTGCCGGCCCGTTACATCGCCACGATCGACTTCGGGTTCAACGGCACCAACCTGACCCTGGTCGGGGCCACGAGGAACGCGCTGCGGAACGGCCTGTGCGTCAACGGCCTGGGCTCGATATTCGGCCAGGTGGCGTTCTGCAACGGCATCAACTTCTTCAACGTGGCGCACCGGATGGAGGCCACGGGCAGGCTCAAGGTGCCGTCGGAGGGCACCTCCGCCAAGATCGTCGCGTCGGGCGGCGCGCTCGGCGGCGGCCAGAACTGCCCGGTCACGCAGAACTTCGACATGGTCGACCAGGACCAGTCGGACAACGTGACCAGCCTGTACCTGCTCAACCCGGCGACCGGACAGACCGCGCAGGACACCGCGGCTAACGCGGGCAACATCCCCGGCTCCCAGACGCTGGCGAACGGCAGCGATAACATCCTGCTCGACGGGTTCATCGACCCGACGCTCGGCTGCACCCCGTTCCAGGCCCCCGACCTCGCCAACAACGGCCAGCTCACGTCGTCGCAGGCGCTGGACGAGCTGCTCTCGGAGAAGAACCCGCCCGCGGTGCCCGCGCTCGTCCCGGAGAACGACGAGATGACGCTGAGCGGCAACGGCCAGCTCGACGCGGCCAAGACCAACCTGTACCGGGAGGAGCTCGGCCAGGCGCCGATCAGCGGAGCGAACAACCGGTTCGACAGCCCGGCCAGGTACTGCCAGAACATGGCCAACATCCAGGCCGCGTTCCTCGCGGCCAACCAGGCCACGCTGTCAACCGGCCCGTCTCCAGTGCCCGCAGTCGGTGGCAACCTGTTCACCTTCATGGCGAACCGGCTGAGCATGTCCTTCACCAACCTGGGCTGCCAGAACTTCGGCCTGACCGACCCGGTCACCGTCACGCTCGACGGCAACGGCGCGGCGACCGCGGCGACCCTCAGCACCACGCAGCAGACGGCGAAGACCCAGGCCGGGGGCGCGCCGCCCGCCATGGGCCAGCGCGCCGGCCGCACCCACCACCGCCTGATGGACCCGTCCGGCATGTAATCACCAGCTCCTGCCCGAACACTGCGCGGCCCGCGGTCCCCCCACCGCGGGCCGCGCAGTCATGCGGGCGTACCGCGCCCGGCTCTGGTACTACCGGCGCGGCGCTAGCCACCGGGTGTCGATCCGCCCGTCAGAGGCCGTCGATGACGGCGGGGGTCAGCTCCGTGAGCGAGTCGAGGACGACGCTCGCCTGGCCGAGGGCGTCAGCGGCCGGCGGGTACTCCGGGCGAGGCACGGCGATGACCGTGAGGCCGGCCGCCGCGGCGGAGCGCAGGCCGTTCGAGGAGTCCTCCACGGCGGCGCACCGCTCCGGCGGGACGCCGAGGCGGGCGGCGGCCTCCAGGTAGACGTCGGGGGCTGGCTTGCCGTGGGCAACTTCTTCGCTGGACACCGAGGCGGCGAAGGCCGCGCGCAGCCCGGACGCGTCGAGCACCGCCTCGATCAGCGACTTGGGGGCGGAACTCGCCACCGCGAGCCGCCAGCGGGCGGACAGCTCGCCCACCGCCTCCACCGCACCGGGTAGCAGCGGCAGGTGAGCACGGTACTCCGCCGTCATGGCCGCGATGACGAACTCGGCGACTCGCCCCGGTGCGAGTCCCACCCCGAAGTCCTCGCTGATGTACCGGGACCACTCGGCGGTGGACATGCCCATCATCCGGTCCTGCGCGTCGTCCGGCCACCGCCCGCCGCGCCCGGCCACGAACCCCCGCCGCACCCGCTCCCAGACCGGCTCGGAGTCGATGAGCACCCCGTCCACGTCGAACACGACCGCCTCGATCACGCCACCTCCAGGGATAATGCCGGACACCGCACCAGGCATTATCGCGGACCGGCCCAAGGTCGCGCTCGCAAGATAACAGCAAGAAGCAGCCCCGGACTGGCAATTCATTGGGTGTACTTGGCGCCCACCGGCCGGATCGGCGCCCCACGCACCTCAAAAACCCCAGTGGGCCTACCCAGGAATATCTCCCGCCCCACCCGTCACTGGATCAAAAGATTGGGGGTACTTTGCGCCCATATTTGGTCGGAAGTACCCCCAATAACCGAATCGGCGCTCCGGGAGTCTCTGTCAGCCCGAGGGACTATTTCGCGTAGGTGGCAAGTACGGACATGATCTCGCCGCTGCGGTCGCGGCCGACATCGTGCGTCGATGAGTCGCTGACGTGCAAGGTGGCGTCCGGCAGAGCGCGCGCGAGGCGCCGCGAGGAGGCGACCGGCACGTTACGGTCAAGAGCGCCCTGCCACAGGTGCACCGGTGTCTTCACTCCCCTGAGCGGGAACCCCCATGGGCGGGTGAGCAGCGCGGTCTCCTGCACCGCGGCGCGCGTCCCCGGCCGGAGCGCGTCAGCGACGGCCTCGAACTCTATGCGCAGGCCGGCCTGCGCGGCCGGCGGCGCGGCGGCCAGCTCACGCTGCAGGGAACGCCCCCGCCGGCCCGGGTTGAGCAGCTCCCGCCGCATCGCCGCGAGCGGGAGCGCGTTGAGCAGGGGCGCGTACCTGGCGAGCCAGAACATGACCCGGAGCCGCACCAGCACGCTCGCCCGCTCGGCCGGGTCGGCCCGCTCGGCCGGGTCGCGATGCCCGGATGGCGCGATGAGGGCGACAACGCTCACCTAGTCAGCGAGTTGATGCGCGGCGGCCAGCGTGAACGGGCCGCCGCCGGATTCGCCCGCCAGCGCGAACCGCTCCAAGCCGAGATGACGGGCCAGCGCGGCGAGATCGTCAGCCCAGCCGACCACGGTGCGCTTCCGCTGGTAGTCGGAGCCGCCGTAGCC
>CAZORE010000047.1:8118-20197 GCA_964581815.1 uncultured Streptosporangiaceae bacterium
AGCCCGACACGGGTGTCCCGGCCGTGTAGATGACCGGCGCCCCGCCCAGGTCGCCGAACTCATGCCAGCGCAGCCACCTGCCGTCAGGCAGGGTGATCACACTCGATATCACTCGTACATCCTGACGCTGACCGCGGTCACAGCGCCATATGCGGGCAGCGCTTCAAGCCGAGGCAGAATCCTGGCAGCGGCGACCTAGCGCAGCACCAGGCCCAGCTGCCGCGACTGGGCGACCAGGCGCCCGGCGGAGTCCCAGAGCTCAGCGTCCTCCTCGAAGTAGCCGTCGGCCAGGTACCTGGTCAGCATGCGGTAGGCCAGCCAGCCGGGTGCCGGACGGGCCCGCAGGTACACGGTGAGCTCCACGGTGGTCATCCGCCGCAGGCCGAGTTCCAGGGCCGCCGGGGCCACCGCGTCCACGAACAGCGGCAGCGACAGCAGGTCGGGCTCACGGCCGTCAGCGAACCGCATCCAGCCCTCGTAAACCGGGTTGCCCGACGGCGGGGTACGCGTCACCCACCCGGGAAGCTCGGTGACCCGGTACTCGATTCGCTCAGAGAACGTGATCGGCGGATTCGCATCCCGGCGAAGTTCCTGGCACTGCCCGGGCGGTGCCAGGTCCGGCGGCTGCAGGCCCGCGTAGGACGGCCCGCCGCGGGCGGCCGCAGCCGTCAGGTCCGTGTACGCGGCGGTGGCCCGGAGCACCTCCTTGCCGTCCCGGCACAGGCTGGCCTGGCCGAACGCAGTGGTCCGGCCCGCCCGGATCACCTCGGTGCGAACCTCAGCCGGGCCTGGCGAACCCGGCCGCAGGTAGAAGCCGGACACCACGAGGGGATCGGGGAACGGCAGCACCTCGCCGACGGCGCGGGTCGCCAGGGCGAGCAGGAAGCCGCCGTTAGCGCCCTCGTGGCCGTCCCAGCGCCCGTCGAGCACCGCGCCAAAGGCGGGGCCGTCACCCGAAAGGGCCATCGCGGCGTCGAACTCGCTCTGCTTGTCGCCCGGGCCCCACATCAGGGCAGCGTCAGGATCTCGTGCCCGTCCTCGGTGACCAGGACCGTGTGCTCGAACTGCGCGGTGCGCTTGTGGTCCTTCGTCACCGCCGTCCAGCCGTCGGGCCAGACGTCGTAGCTGACCACGCCCAGCGTGAGCATCGGCTCGATGGTGAACGTCATCCCGACCTCCATCGCCAGGGTGGAGCGCGGGTCGTCGTAGTGGGGCACGACGAGCCCGGAGTGGAAGGTCCGCCCGATCCCGTGCCCGGTGAAGTCGCGCACCACCCCGTAGCCGAAGCGCTTGGCGTAGGACTCGATCACCCGGCCGATCACGTTCAGGGGACGCCCTGGCGCCACGGCGCGGATGCCCCGCATCGTCGCCTCGCGGGTGCGCTCGACGAGCAGCCGCGACTCCTCCGTCACGTCGCCGGCCAGGAAGGTGGCGTTGGTGTCGCCGTGCACGCCGTCGATGAAGGCGGTGATGTCGATGTTGACGATGTCGCCGTCCCTGATCACCGTGTCGTCCGGGATGCCGTGGCAGATGACCTCGTTGAGCGAGGTGCACAGCGACTTCGGGTAGCCCCGGTAGCCGAGCGTGGACGGGTACGCGCCGCGGGAAACAAGGAACTCGTGCCCCACCGCGTCCAGGTCGTCCGTCGTGACTCCGGGACGCACGTGCCGGCCGACCTCCTCGAGCGCCTGCGCCGCCAGCTGGCAGGCGACGCGCATCCGCGCGATGGTGTCGGCGTCCTTCACGTCGTCCTCGCCGAGCGTGGGCGCCTTCTTCCCCACGTACTCCGGGCGCGGGATGTTCGCGGGAACCTGCCGGGCGGGAGATACCCGACCCGGGTAGAGCAGAGTGGCCATGTTTTGCGAGTCTAGTAGGCATGGCGAACTCCGACGAGCAATGGTGGTTCTGCACACGGCACATGCGGGTCGAGCCCGCTGACACTCCTTGCCCAGGCAAGGACCTCCTCGGCCCCTACCCGACGAGGGAGGAAGCGGCCCACGCGCTCGACAAGGTGAAGGAGCGCAACGAGGCCTGGGACGTACAGGACTAGGCGAGCGGGAACGCCGGCGCCGGCCGCCACCCGCGGCCGGCGCCGGCGGCGCGCCGGGCGGCGCGCAGGGCAGCGCGCATGGCCGGCGCATGGATGCGAGATCCGCACGGGCGTTCCTTGCCAAGCCAGGCTAGGCTAGGCAGCGTGAGCGATCACCTCCCGCCGGCCGCGGAAGCCCGGCTTGCCGAGATCAGGCGCAGTGGCACCTGGGGCTCGGCGCTCACCTCCGATGAGTTCGCCTCGGTCCGCTCGGTGGGCTTCCAGCCCGTCGGCCAGGTGCTCGGCGCCGCGGTCTACAACATCGGCTACACCGGCGGCTACGGCTGCCCGGGAGCGTGGGGCGGGTACAACATCGGCTGGGGGCCGGTCGGGCGCACCGAGGTGTCGAGCAGAGGCGGCTACGGCTCGTTCGGCCCGCTGGTGAAGACGATGTACGACGCGCGCCGTGCGGCCATCAGCCGGATGGTCGCCGAGTGCGCTGAGCTCGGCGGGCACGGCGTGGTCGGGGTGCGGCTCACCATCGGCCAGTTCCCCACCGGCGGCCTTGAGTTCAAGGCGATCGGCACGGCGGTCCGCGCGCCGCACGCCCCGCCGTTGCGCCGCCCGTTCACCTCGGACCTGTCCGGCCAGGACTTCGCCAAGCTGGTGCACAGCGGCTGGATGCCGGCCGCGCTCGTCCTCGGCATCACGGTCGCCGCCAGGCACGACGACTGGCAGACCGTCGGGCAGACCCGCTGGTCGGCGGGCAATGCCGAGGTTGCCGGCTGGACCGAGCTGGTCAACGACGCCCGCCACGACGCCCGGGAGCAGCTGCATGCCGACGTCAAGCGCATCGGCGCCGAGGGAGTCGTCATCGCGAGCATGGACATGCGGGTGCGCGAGCGCGAGTGCCCCGCCCAGGAGGGCCGCCGCGACCACATCATCGAGGCGGTCAACATCGGCACCGCGGTCGTCCGGTTCAAGAGCAGTCACGCAGAACGGAATCAGCAGTCTCCGCTCGCCATCATGTCCCTCGACCCGCAGCGGCGGCAGGCGGCGCGCGTCGACATCGGCCAAAACAGGCTTTAGCGCACAGAAGATAAGAGGCGTCGATGACCAACCAGCAGATCAGTGACCTGGGCGCGGCTGGCGTGCCGCAGGACGCGATCAAGCGGCTCGCCGAGTTGCAGCCGGGCAAGGCCGGGTCGATCTTCACCTCCGACCTGTCGGTGAACGAGTTCCTGCTGGTCCGCGAGGTGGGCTTCAGGCCGCTTGGCCTCGTGCTCGGCTCATCGATTTACCACGTCGGGCTGCAGATCGGCCGCTGGGGCAAGAACCAGGAGCTCAACGTCCTGTCCCAGGCGATGTACCATGCCCGGGAGCTGGCGATGACCCGGATGGAGGCCGAAGCGGACGCGCTTGGCGCCGACGGCATCGTGGGCGTCCGCCTCGAGACGCAGCTGAAGGAGTTCGGCGCGGACATCATGGAGTTCATCGCCGTCGGCACCGCGGTGAAGGCCGAGCCGGGCGCCGGCGGCGGCGGGGTGAGCAACTGGCGGAACAACAAGAAGCAGCCGTTCACCTCCGACCTGTCCGGCCAGGACTTCTGGACGCTGATCAGGGCCGGCTACGCGCCGCTCGGCATGGTGATGGGCTCGTGCGTGTACCACATCGCGCACCAGCGGATGGGCAACGTCCTCGGCAACCTCGGCCGCAACGTGGAGATCGAGCAGTTCACCCAGGCGCTGTATGACGCCCGCGAGCTGGCGATGAGCCGGATGCAGGCCGAGGCGGAGGAACTGCACGCCGAGGGCATCGTCGCCGTCCAGCTCCGCCAGCACTCGCACACCTGGGGCTCGCACACCACCGAGTTCTTCGCGATCGGTACCGCGGTCCGCCCGCTCCGCGACGACCACGTCATCGAGCGGCCGACCATGGTTCTGTCCCTGGACGCGTAAGCATTGCGGTGGGTTGCGGTGGGCGACGGGTGTCCACGCGCGCTCGTCGGCCCGGTCCAATGAAAACCAATTGGCTCGGGCCGAAGGCGCGCTGAGACACCCCGGTCGCCCGCCGCATCCTCCTCTTAGCGTCTGCGGAGCTTTACGGCCTAAGAATTGCTCTTCGGCCGGCTGCCGCTGACGTCCGTGCGACCCAGATCATCACGGTCTCCACCTGCCGACGGCGTCCCACCCCGCCGACACCATCCCACCCGCCTGCACCATCCGCACCCCGCTGCAGCGGCCGAACGGCCCAGGTTAGGGGACGCGCCCAAGATGGTGGACATTTAGGCACACTCCGATGTACCTAGATGTCCACCATCTTGGCCCGCGGGCTCTCTAAGCGCCGCAGACCGGCCCGCGGTTCAGCGCTCGGGGCTGAGGTGGCCGGTGGCGGATAGCAGGGCCCTTGTGAAGCGGCTGAGGTGGAGGGTCTGGAGTTCGGTCCGGGTGAACCAGGCGACCTCGCTTAGCTCGCCGTCGCTCGGGGCTGGGGTGCCGTTGATGATCTCGGCTTGGTAGACCGCCGGGACGTAGGCGACGCGGTCGCCGTTGGGGTAGGTGATCTCGTAGTCCGGGCCGCCGAGGACGGCGAGCAGGCGGACGAGGCGGATGCCGGCGCCGATCTCCTCGCGGGCCTCGCGGACGGCTGCCTCGGCGGGCGATTCACCGGGATCGACCGCGCCGCCCACCGTGCCCCAGCCGTCGGTGTGGCCGGCGTGCCAGGCGAGGAGCATGCGCCCCCGCTCGTCAACGGGCAGCACCGTGACGCACGGCAGCACGAGCAACTCGTGCCCGACAGCGGCCCGCAGGCGCGCCACATGCGGCGAAATCCCCATGCCCGCAAGCCTAAGCTCCGCCCGCCCGCGCGCCGTCCCCGCCCGCGCCGTCGACGAATCGTCCCAAGCGCCCCCTCAACCCCACCCGCACTGCCGGCGCATGGCGGAAACCTGAGGCCCAACCGCTCGACCATGATCATGAAGGGTTGATAGCACTATCACGCTATCAACCCTTCACAACACCACAACCCTTCATGATATTGGCCGGTCGAGCGCTTCCCGGCCAGCCTGACCCCGCTACGCGGTGGGGCCGCTGACCGTGTCCAGCAGGCGGGCCAGGCGGGCGCGGAGGCTGCGGCCGCGCGCTCCGGAGCCGCGGTCGCCTGCGGCGGCGGAGACCAGGTGCTGGCCCGCGTCGAAGGTCAGGGAACGCGGGACGGCCAGTGCCTCGTGAGCGAGGGCGTCGAGTTCCGGGTCGTCGCTGTCCAGGGCGAGGATGGTGGCGCCGGTCTTGCGCGCGTCGCTGACCCGCTCAAGCAGCGGAACGGGGGCGGTGCCCTCGGCGACGACGAACAGCGTCTCGCCGCGGCGGGCGGCCTCAAGGCGGGCGAGCCCGACGGCGAGGTGCGGAGGCGCGCCCGGCGGGGGAGACCAGCGGACGAGGGTGGGCGTGAGCTCGGCGACGCCGGACAGCCGCGCCTCGTCGTCGAGGTGCGCCGTCACGTGCCAGGGCTCGTAGTCGGGGGTGCCGACGACGAGTAGCCCGCCGGCCGAACGGGGGGAGGTCCGCAGCGCCTGGCCCAGCGAGCCGGCCTGCTCCAGCCATCTGGAGCCAGCCATCAGCGCACGGAGCGTAGCGACCTGGTCTGCGTCCACGCATCTAGCATGAAGGCAACATCGCCGTTATGCACGCCCGAATGTCTAAACGCCCGAATGAGACAGCCGCCGCCCGCGTACCCGGCCGCGCGACCGCGGACCCGGCTCAGGACTGCTGGAACTCGACGCGGTTGCCGAACGGGTCGCGGGTGTGGAACCGGCGTACGCCGGGGATCTCGCCGTCCGCGGTGACGCAGGCGTGGCCGGCCGCGGCGAGCGCCGCGGCCAGCCCGTCGAGGTCGTCGGTGAGCAGCGCGGGGTGCGCCTTGCGGGCCGGCGCGAACGGCTCCTCGACGCCCAGGTGCAGCACGGCGGCGCCCGACGCGAACCAGCAGCCGCCCCGTGCGGCGAGGACTGGCGGCTTGGCCAGCTCGGTCATCCCGAGCAGTCCCCCGTAGAAGGACCGCGCCAGCTCTTCCTGGCCGCGCGGCATGGCCAGCTGGACATGGTCGAGTCCGGTGATCATCGCGGCCTCCATGTATCTCGACATAAAGATAGTCAATATCAAGCCACATGGGAAGGCCGACGGCGAGCGCTAACCGGCAGGCACGTTCACCGAAGGCGAGACGGCCCGACCGGGACGGCCGTGCGGGCCCGCCAGGGAAAGGCGAGCCCGCACCGTCGTTAGCCCCGGGGAACTTGGGATCCGGCGAACCTCGCTAGTTCCGGTACGAACAGCGCGCCGTTCACCGTGCCGACGCCGGCGCCCGTGCTGTACCCGTCTCCCGCGGAGAAACCCCCCACGGCGCGGAGCTTGCCCCCCTGGTAGAACGACACGTTGTTGTTGCCCGAGTTAACGTTCACGATCCCCGGCTCGTTGTACTCCCGCATCCGGTAAAGCGCCGGGTTGATCAGCCCGAGCGAGTGGTGACCCCACTGGGCCGCGAGCGCGACGATGCCGGCGAACAGCGGGGTCGCCTCGCTGGTGCCGCACGTCGGGTACCAGCCGGCCAGCAAGCCGGGGACGGTCATGTAGACGTCCACCGCGCCGTCGCAGGCGGCGCTCATCGAGACGTCCGGGACACCGCGCCGCTGGCCCACCTCGTCCCGCACGTCCTCCTGGTAGTACGGCCGGTGGAACAGCGTCGACTCGCCGCCGCCGCTGGCGAGGGGATTGGGCCCGTTGTCGCCGAAGATGAACTTGTTGGTCGGCACGCTGTAGGTGTCGTTCCACAGGGTGTCGGGCGAGGTGTGGTTCCCGCTGGCGTTCAGGTGCAGCTGGGTGCCGCCCACGCCGGTCACCAGCGGGTCGCTGGCCGGCCAGCTGGTGACCGGGGAGAGGTAGTACGTCTGCCCGTCGGGCCCGACGTCCGCGGCACCGCTGTCGCCGGAGGCCGCGAGCACGGTCACGTCGTGCCAGGCGGCGTCGCGGTACGCGTCGCGCAGCGCCTCGACGGAGTCCTTGGAGGGGAACGTCTCCTCGGTCGCGCCGAAGCTTTGGCTGATCACGTCCGCGTCATAATGGTCGATCACGTACTTCTCGGCCTGCACGATCTGCGGGAAGCCGTTTTCCCCCTCGGTCTCCGACACCGGCGTCTCGACCAGGAGGATGCTGGCGTTCGGTGCGATGCTGTGGGCGTACTCCACGTCGAGTGAGGTCTCGCTCGCCCAGCCGAGGTCGTTCGGATTAGTCGCATCGAAGTGAACCGCGCCGGCCGGCTGGATGATCTTGAATGAGGCCGGCCCGGGAAGCTTGAACGTCTCGTCGAAGAAACTGAGATCCTGGCGGATCGTCGGCGAGCCGAAGGAGTCGACGATCACGATCGTCGTCCCCTGGCCGCTCACGCCCTGTTGGTACAGCGGCCACAGGTTGTAGGCCTGCTCGAGCTGGCCAGGCTCGTAGCACGCGACCGTGAAGGCTTTCTCGCAATCCGCGGTCGTGGGCGGCTGCTTCTCCACGCGCCCCAGGTGGGCGATGTCGGGATGGACCGTGACCGCTGCCCGCTGCCCCGCGAACGCGGCCACTACGGGCGAGGCAACCGCGGGTGCGGCAACTGCGGGCGAGGCAACTGCGGGCGCGGCTCCCGCGGCGGCCACCGCCCCCTCCGCGCTCAGGCTGGCGAGGCCGCCAAGCGCGGCCACCAGCGCGCCCGTGCCCGCGAAACACACGGTTTTCCTTTTCAGGTGCATTTACTATCCTCCCCATTGATTTCGTGCCATGGGCCCGCTTGCTAACTCATCAGGCAGGGCGAAATGCACTAATCGCAGGAAAAGTTAATGGGCCGGTGAACGCCTTTCACCTGCCTTCGCCCTAAAAGGTCTAGTCTGCCGGGAAACATCAGAATGAAAGGGAGCTGCATGACCCGGCATGCAGGACGCTAGCACTAACCCCAGGTAATGCCAAATTGAAGACAACAAGTTAACTACAATGCGAATAAATCCACTTCTCGGAGCTCGCCTTAAGTTTCACGACTGTACGGTTTTGTCAACGTAATTGCTCTATCGCTACTTTCGGCAAGGGTGAGCGGGCGGATGATTGCGGTGCACTGGCCGTGGCCGTGGTACCCGGCCCGGTGCGCGCGTGGCGCTGACGTGACTCGCCGCGCGCGTCCTCGAGTTCAAGGCCTTCGCCGGCCTCTCCCAGCTGTTCGCCCGCTAACCGGACATCGACGGCCCAGGCCGCCGCCTTTCGCGCTAGCCGCCTGCACCGTGCCCGTGCGGGGGGTGAGAGGATCGGGAATGACGGACGCGACGATGGAGGCGTAAATGAAGTTCGCCTGGCTGTGCAGCCACGAGTCTTACCAGCCCGAAGACCTGGTCAAGCAGGCCGTGGCGGCGGAGGAAGCTGGGTTCGACGCCGTGCTCGGCAGCGACCACTTCCACCCCTGGGTCGACGACACCTCCGCGGCGGGCTTCGTCTGGTCCTGGCTCGGCGCCGTCGCGGTCCAAACGCGCAACGTGCTGCTCGGCACCTCGGTGACCTGCCCGCTGTTCCACTACCACCCGGGGCTCGTCGCGCAGATGGCCGCGACCACGGACCGGCTGTCGGGCGGCCGGCTCATGCTCGGCGTCGGCACCGGCGAGGCGCTCAACGAGCGGTCGCTCGGCTTCCCGTTCCCCGGCTACGCCGAGCGCCAGGCCCGGATGCAGGAAGGCCTGGAGATCATGCACCGCATGCTCGCCGGCGAGAAGGTGACCTTCCACGGCGATTACTACACGACGGAGACCGCCAAGCTCTACTCGCCGCCCAAGGGCCGCCTGCCGATCCTGATGGCCGCCGGCGGCCCCAAGTCCGCCGCGTTCGCGGGCACCTACGCCGACGGCCTGATCACGAGCGTGAAAGACCCGGCCGACACGGTGGCCAAGGTCATCGACCCCTACCGCAAGGCTGCGACCGAGGCGGGCAAGGAGCACCTCGTCCTCGCCACCCGGTGGACCGTCCTGGCCGGCAGCCAGGACGAGGCCTGGCAGGCGCTGAGCTCCATGCGCGGCCTGCGCGCACCCGGCCGTCTCGAGGCCACCGACCCGCAGGAGCTGCGGATGCGGGCCGATGAGATGGACCCGGCCGACGTGCTGGCCAGCTACACGGTCGTGCCCGACGCGGAAGGCCTGGTCAACGCCTACCACCCGCTGGTCACCGACGTCGGCGCGGACATCGTCTCCATCCAGGTGATGTCGCCCGAGCCGCTCGCCGCCATCGAGCTCATCGGCAAGGAGGTCCTGCCCAGGCTCCGCGAGCTAGCGGTCTGAACCGTAAGTTCAGCCACCGGCCCACCGTGGACGGCACTGGCGCGGAATCGGCGCCGCTGGAGGGCTGTCGCTGGTCGTCGGCAGACCGTTCGCTGCTTTGTCGGTGTGCTCCGGCATTATGAGGTTATGCTTCGAAAGCGTGAGCCCAGCGCGCCGCGGGTGGTGTACCGGACCGCGCGGTGCGGGCTGCGGGTGACCCGCGGTCAGCGGGAGCGGGTATTCGGGCTGCTGCGGTCGGCCGGCGACGTGTGGTGCTGCGTGCTGGAACTGGGCGCGTGGCGGCGGCTCCGGCAGGACGCGCCGCTGGCCGGGTACGCCGAGCTGTGCCGGGAACTGGCGAAATCCGGGCCGGGCACGTTCGGGGAACTGGACAGCGCGGGCGCCCGGTCGGTGCTGCGCCGCTACAGCGACGCGTGGTTCGCCACCGCCAAGCGCCGCAAGAAGGGTGACACCAGTGCCCGCTACCCGCGCCGGAAGCGCCCCCTGCTGCCGGTGCGCTGGTACGCGGGCAAGTTCACGCTGGACGGGCGGCGACTGCGGGTCCCGGTGGCGCGCGGCTGCCTCCCGCTGGAGGTTCGCCTGGACCGGGACATCCCTTACTCGCCCAGCCAGGTCCGGTCGGTCACGCTGGGCTATGACGCCGGGCGACTGTACGCGGACGTGACCGCCGAGGTGCCCGTCGCGCGATACCCCAGGGGACAAGGGCCGGACACGGGCAGGACCGCCGGGGTCGACCTGGGCATCATCCACCCCTACGCCGCCGCCGGGCCGGACGGGCAGGGGCTGCTGGTGTCCGGGCGGGCCGTCCGCGCCGAATGCCGGCAGCACCTGCGCGACCGCAAGCGCCGCACCCGCGCCGCCGCCCGCGCCCCCAAGCCCGGGCAGCGCGGCTCCCGCCGCTGGCGTCAGCACCGCCGGAGCGAGAAGAAAGCCTCGACTCGGCACGCCCGGCGGGTTCGGCAGGCCCAGCACGAGGCCGCAAAACAGGTCATCTCCTGGGCCGTGGGCAACCGGGTCGGGACCCTGGTGGTCGGGGACCCGCGCGGCGTGCTCGACCTGAAGGCAGGGCGGCGGCATAATCAGCGGACCCGGGACTGGCGGGTCGGGCACCTGATCCGGGTCCTGGCCGACAAGGCCGAGGCCGCCGGGATCAGCGTGCACCTGGCCGACGAGCGGGGCACCTCCTCCACCTGCCCCAACTGCGCCCGGCGGGTACCCAAGCCCGCCGGGCGGAACTTCACCTGCCCGCACTGCGGGCAGGCAGGGCACCGCGACCTGGTCGCGGCCGCCAGCATCGCCGCCCGCGGACCGGGCGGCGGCACCATCCCCGCCATCCCAGCCGGGGCGGGGATCACGCACCGTCGCGCCGGAGCCCACCTTCCTGGTGTGCACCCGGCGCGGCGTGACCCGCGGCGCAGGCCCTCATCACGGCCCGCACCCCGCAGGCACCTGGCCGGCACCGGCCCGCCCCGCACACCGCCGCCCGGCAACGGCGGCGACTCGGGGAGTCGCTCGCACCAGCGCGAGGAGCCCGCAAGCACGCCGGGACAACCCCGACGAACTTATGGGCAGGTGCACTAGCCCCCTGATCCAGGCGAACCAGACCCGGGCGATTCTGACCCGGGCGCAGGCGAACCCGCCCGCCGGGAGGCCAGCGGCCGGTCCGGGTCCACGATGGCCTCCATCATCATCGATTGGCCGCGGAACAACGGCGTCTCCCTGACCCGCTGCTCGATCGACGCCGCGGACAGCGTGTAGCCGAGGAACAGCAGCAGCGACGCGGCCTGGATGAGGATGACCAGCCAGACCGAGGAAGAGGCGAGGAAGTCGTTGAGCGCGTGCAGCACGGCCGGGACCGCGACGCCGAGGATGATGAGCTGTACGCGGCGGCGCCCGTAGTTCAACGCCATCCCGATGAAGAAGCCCGCGATTCCCGCCCAGACCGCATGCTGGAACCCGTCGACGAAGATGCGCTCGGCGAAGGCGAGCGCGCCGGTCACGGCCTCGTTGTTGGACTGCGCCTCGTGGATGCCGACGATATCGGTCGAGGTATAGAAGGCCTGCTCGGCGATGCCGAAGGTAAGCCCGGCGACCGTGCCGAGGAACATCCACATCCGGACGTCGAGCTTGACCTTCCGGTTATAGAGCAAGAACAAGCCGGCGAGCAGCACGGGCAGGGCCTTGGTGAGTTCCTCGTTGACCCCGATCACCAGGGCCGGCAGCAGCTTGATGGAGCCGCTGATGTGCAGCGCGGCGTTGACGTGGATGGTCACCACGTTGATCCAGACAAGCGTCCACACGACGATGCCGGCTCCGGCCCAGATCTCGCGCTTCCCGACGTGGCCAGGACGGATCAGCATCCAGAAGCCCATGGCCCACAGCGGCGCGACGTACAGGCTGTACGCCCAGCCCGGCGCGGACAGGTCGCTCGACGAGCTGAGCAGCGCGAGGAAGATCAGCGGGAGCAGCGCGTAAGCGATGACGAGCAGCCGCAGCCCCTGGCGCCAGCCCGGGTCGTGCAGCCAGCTCTGGATCGGGAACAGGATCCGCAGCGCCGTCGCCAGCCCGCTCTCGCCGCCGAGGGCGCCCGCGGCGGCGGACGGCGGCCAGGGCGACGGCCCGGCATCCCAGCCCGCCCCTGCGGCAGGCGGGTAACCGCCCGGCTGGTATCCCGCGCCCGGCTGGTAGCCCGCGCCCGGCTGGTAGCC
>CAZORE010000047.1:20297-39942 GCA_964581815.1 uncultured Streptosporangiaceae bacterium
CCCGCGCCCGGCTGGTAGCCCGCGCCCGGCTGGTAGCCGGCGGGCCCGGCGGGCCCCACCGGAGGCGGGTAGCCGGCGGGCATGGCGGCCGCGGCGGCCGGCTGATAGCCGTCCGTGCCGTAGCCACCGCCGCCAGCCGGGTAGCCGGCCGGCCCGCGCCCCCCGGCGGGCGCCTGCGCCACGGCCGGCACTGACGGCGCGACGCGCAGCACCGGCCCGTCTGTGGAGCCGAGCACCAGGTCGAACGGGCGGTCCACGACCACCCGGGTGACCTGCCGCCCGTTGTGGAAAGTCGGGGCCGACCCGGTGTTGGCGAACTCCCACCCCTCGGCGCCCCAGCTCAGCACCGCGTGCTGCCGCGACACCGTCGGCGCGTTCGTGACCAGGTCATTGTCCGGAGAACGCCCGACGCGCACCGACTGACCCGGAGCGACGGTCAGGTCCTTCCCGTCCAGCGAAAGGGTCAGCCGCAGGTCGCCGCCTGCCAGGTCGGCCCGGGTCGGGGGCGAAAACCCCAGCCCAGGCGGCGCGCCCTGCTCAGGCGTCGCGGGCCGCGCCTGATCGCGCGGCCAGCCCTGCGCAGGCGACCCTGGTGGTGTGTTGCTGCCCGAGCCGGTTCCGTCAGAGGGGCTCGGACCTGAGGCCCCGGACCTGTCCATGCCCGCCCCCGATCCGCTTTGTCCTAACCGAGAAGCCAGATGCATTAAATCGCACTCGGCCCGCCACCGCACTCGTGCCGCGGCCTGGCTGGCCCCCCGCCCCGCAGGCCGCTACTTGTAGGAGTACTCCTCCGACGGGAAGGACCCGCCGGCCACCTCCGCGGCGAACTCGGCCGCGGCGGCGCGCAGGATCCCCGCCAGGTCGGCGTAGCGCTTGGCGAACTTGGGCGAGCGGGGCGACAGGCCGGCCATGTCCTGCCAGACGAGCACCTGCGCGTCGCAGTCCGGGCCGGCGCCGATGCCGATGGTCGGCACGCGCAGCGACGCGGTGATCTTCGCGGCGAGCGGGGCCGGGATGCCCTCGAGCACGACGGCGAACGCGCCGGCCGCCTCAAGCGCCTTCGCGTCGTGCAGCAGCCGCTGTCCCTCCTCGCCGCGGCCCTGCACCCGGAACCCGCCGAACGCGTGCACCGACTGCGGGGTGAGGCCCAGGTGGCCCATGACCGGGATGCCCGCCGCGGTGAGCTCCTCGACCTGGTGCGCCACCCGCATGCCGCCCTCGAGCTTGACCGCGTGCGCGCCCGCCTCCTTCATGAACCGGACGGCGTTGTGCAGTGCCTCGGTCGGCGACGCCTGGTAGGAGCCGAACGGGAGGTCGCCGATCACCATCGCCCGCTTCGTCCCGCGGACGACGGCGGCGGTGAGCGGGATCAGGTCATCGACGGTCACCGGGATCGTCGTGTCGTAGCCGAAGACCACGTTGCCCGCCGAGTCGCCGACGAGCAGCACCGGGATCCCGGCCTCGTCGAAGATGCCCGCGGTGAGCGCATCGTACGTGGTGAGCATGGGCCACTTTTCGCCGCGCGCCTTCGCCGCGGCGATGTCCCTGACGGTGACGCGGCCCGGCTTCTTGCCGCCGTAGAGGGGCTCGGACTGGCCGGCCGATGGCATGGTCACAGATGACATGGTAAAAACCTCCAAAGTCTCGAGGCGCCCTTGCTGGCGTACCCGGACACCTCGATCATCGCACGCAAGCGACGTGGGAGGATAGCCGGGTGCCGAGTGATTCCGCTTCCACCGACGGAGTAGGACCGACCAGCTTCGAAGCCGCCGACGAGATCGTGCGTAGCTACTTCCGCCGCGGCGTGGCGCCCGGGATCAGCTACGGGATCGTTCGCGACGGTGAGCTCCTGCACGCGGCGGGCTTCGGCGGGGTGACACTCCTTGGGACCGCGCCGGATGAGCAGACCGTCTTCCGCATCGCGTCGATGTCGAAGTCGTTCACCGCGTCCGCCATCCTGCTGCTGCGCGACGCGGGCGCGCTCGGGCTCGACGACCCCGCCGCGGGTTACGTGCCCGAGCTGGCCGGCTGGGTCAACGGGGCGGCGGACGCCCGGCCGCTGACGATCAGGCAGCTGCTCACCATGACGGCCGGCTTCCCGACCGATGACCCGTGGGGCGACCGGCAACAGGGACTGCCGCTCGATGACTTCCGCGCGCTGCTGGCGGGCGGGGTCACGTTCAACTGGGCGCCGGGCACCCGGTTCGAGTACTCCAACCTCGGCTACGCGATCCTCGGCCTGATCGTGACCGCGGCGTCCGGCGTGCCGTACGACTCGTTCGTGCGGACCCGGCTGCTCGAGCCGCTCGGCATGACGCGGACCGGATTCGCCGACGGCGAGTTCCCGTTCCGCGAAGTCGCCGTCGGCTACCGGCACGGTCCTGACGGCTGGCAGGATCTGCCGTTCGACCCCTACGGCGCGTTCGCGCCGATGGGCGGGGTGTTCTCCTGCGTCGCCGACCTCGCGACCTGGACGGGCGGGTTCGCCGCCGCGTTCCCGCCGGACGGGACTGTGCTTGGTAGCGTTGCCGCGGGTGCCGGGCATCATCCCCTCGCCGCTGCCTCCAGGCGGGAGATGCAGCTCCCGCAGGCGGTGACCGGCTGGCGCGCGCCGGACCGGATACCGGGCGGGCCGCCGGCCGCGCCCGCGTACTACGGCTTCGGGCTGTTCGTTGACGAGGACCTGGCGCTCGGCCGGATCGTGAGCCACAGCGGCGGCTACCCGGGCTTCGGGTCGAACATGCGCTGGCACCCGGCGACCGGCCTCGCCGTCATCGCGCTCGGCAACGGCACCTACGCGCCCATGTCCGGCCTGGCTGACCTGGTCCTGCGGTCGCTGCTGCGCAAGCCGGCGGCCCACCACGTGGCGCTCGCCCCCGCGCCCGGTCCTGACGACCCGGCCGCCTCGGCTGCCCCGGCTGCCTCTCCTGCCCCGGCCGGCGGCCCCTGGCCGGCCACCCTGGCGGCGACGGCGCT
The DNA here is from genome assembly GCA_964581815.1 of uncultured Streptosporangiaceae bacterium. Lineage (GTDB taxonomy): Bacteria > Actinomycetota > Actinomycetes > Streptosporangiales > Streptosporangiaceae > Trebonia. The sequence continues at coordinate 23,274 of CAZORE010000047.1, forward strand.
GGTGAGCGGGCTGCTCGCCCACTGGGACGACGCGGTGGCGGGCGCGCTGTTCTCGCCGAACGTGGCCCTCGACCGGCCCTTCACTGAGCGCCGCGCCGACCTCGCGCTGCTCAAGTCGCGGATCGGCGCGTTCACCGTCGACGAGAGCCGCCCGGCCGAGTCCGACACCCCGGCGCACCGCCGCTGGTGGCTGTCCGGCGAGCACGGCACGGTCGCGGTCGCCATCCAGCTCAGCCCGCAGCAACCGCCGCGCGTGCAGTCCCTCACGTTCGCCGTCCCGCCGGCCAACGGCTCGGTCCTGGCCCAGGCCCTGGACGCGGTGACCGGCTGGCTGAACAGCGGCGCCGCGGACTGGCCCGCCGCGCTGCCGGTATCCCCGGAGGCCGACGCGGGGCTTACCGCCCGGCGGCTGCGGATGGCCGCCGCCTGGGCGGGCCAGGTGACCCAGGGCGCGTACCAGGCGGGCGACGGCACGTCCTTGGCCACCGTCGAGCTGGTCGGCCAGCACGCGACGGTGGCCCTGTCCCTGCTGGTCGACCCGTCCACCGGCACGCTGCGCCAGGCCGACGTGACCTTGTTACCGGCGCCGTCACCGGTAACCGGGAGGCCCCTTCCCATACCGGGAAAAATCGGTCGCGCGAGCGGAATAGATTCCGATACGGTCGCGTTCCGTATCGATAGTGCGGCCCGGGTGCCTCCTCGGGACGGTGCCTGTTCCGGCCGCGTGTCACGCTTCCAAGTCCTTGAAGGGGCTCATGGATACTCAGACGATTCAGCGCAGGCGATGGGTCATCCTCGGCGTCCTCGTCGTTGGCCTGCTAGCCATCGTCATCGACAACACCGTACTCAACGTCGCGCTCAAGACCATCGCGAGCCCGGTGACCGGCCTCGGCGCCAGCCAGTCCGAGCTTGAGTGGGCGATCAACTCCTACACCCTCGTGTTCGCCGGCCTGCTGTTCACGTTCGGCGTCGTCGGCGACTGGATCGGCCGCAAGCGCGTGCTGATGGCCGGCCTCCTGCTGTTCGGCATCGGCTCGCTGTTCTCCGCCTACGCGCACTCGCCCGACCAGCTCATCGCGGCCCGGGCGCTGATGGGCCTGGGCGGCGCGGCCGTCATGCCGCAGACGCTGTCCATCATCGCCAACGTCTTCGAGCCCGGCGAGCGGTCCCGTGCCATCGGCATCTGGACCTCCGCGGTCGGCATCGGCGTGGCCATCGGCCCGGTGCTCGGCGGCCTGCTGCTCACCCACTTCTGGTGGGGCTCGGTCTTCCTGATCAACGTCCCGGTGACGGTGGCCGGCGTGATCGCCGCCCTCTTCCTGGTGCCCGAGTCCCGCAATCCCGCTCCCGGCAAGGTCGACTACATCGGCGTGCTCGGTTCCATCGTCGGCCTGGTGCTGCTCGTGTACGGCATCGTGCAGGGCGGCGACGGGGCGTCGTGGGGCAGCCTCGGCGTCCTTGGCCCGCTGTTCGGCGGCCTCGCGGTGCTCGCCCTGTTCGGCTGGTACGAGTCCCGCATCGAGCACCCGAGCCTCGACGTCCGGCTGTTCAAGAACCGCACCCTGTCGGCCTCCGTCGGCTCGATCGCGCTGTTGTTCTTCGGCATGGGCGGCGTCTACTTCTTCTCCAGCTTCTACCTGCAGAACGTCCGCGGCTACAGCCCGCTTGAGACCGGCGCGCTCGCCGTGCCGTTCGCGGTCGGCCAGTTCCTGATGGCCCCGCGCAGCACCGTGCTCGTCCGCCGGTTCGGCATCCGCACCGTCATGGTGACGGGCATGCTCGCTAACGCGGTCGCCATCGGCGGCTGGGTGCTGCTGACCGCGACCACGCCGGTCTGGGTCGTCGCGGTGCTGTTCATCGTCCAGGGCGCCGGGCTCGGCCTGGCTGTGCCCGCCGCGACCTTCAGCGTCATGGAGGCGCTGCCACGCGAGCGGGCCGGCGCCGGCTCCGCGCTGACCAACACCGCGCGCCAGGTCGCGGTGGCGCTCAGTGTCGCGGTCCTCGGCTCGATCCTCTCCTCCGAGTACCGCAACTCGCTCAACCCCACGCTGTCCGCGCTCCCCGCGGGCCTGCGGAACGCGGCGGGCTCGTCCATCACCGCCACCCAGGCGATCGCCGCCCAGCTCGGCCACGCGGGCCAGTTCCTGCTGGCCCCGGCGGACTCCGCCTTCGTGGACGCGATGCGGGTCACCACCGGCGTGGCGGCGGCCCTCGCGGTCGTCGGCGGCCTCGCGGTGCTGCGCTGGATGCCGGGCCGCAAGCGGCCTACCATCGAGGAAATCGAGGAGCTCGTCACCGCGGAGGTGGCGGCGGCCGAGCGTGACCTCGCGGTCAGCCTGCAAGAGCGGCCCGAGCTGTCGGAGCGGTGACCGTCGCGCCCGGCCCGGCGGCCGCCGGACCGGGCGCGCCGTCCAGGTAAGAGACAATGAGCCAGGGACACTGGTCCACAGGCACTGATAAGGAATGAAGGAGGGTCCCCGCAATGCGTACTCATGATGGCCGCGTCATCGCTGACGTGACCGCCGAGGCGCTCGCCGGGCACCCGGCCACCGACGTCCCGCCGGAGCAGGCGCCGAACGTCCGCGTGGCCCCGTCGCCCGCCTCGGGCGCCGGCCCCTCAGCTGGCGCCGGCGTCGGCCGGGGTCCCGGCGGCTGGGACTGCGACGTGGCCACGGCCGACGGCCCGAGCGACGGCCGTGGCGCGGACGCGGACGCCCATGACACCGGCGCCCACGACGGGAGAGCCCACGACGGCCAGGCCCACGAGGCCGCCCGGCGGCCCGGCCGGCCGCGCAGCGAGCGGGCCGAGCAGGCCATCATCGACGCCACGATCGAGGCGATCGGCGAGTGCGGCATCGACGGCGTGCGCTGCGAGGACGTGGCCGCCAGGGCCGGCGTCGGCAAGGCGACCCTGTACCGGCGCTGGCCGGGCAAGGAAGACCTCCTGATCGCCGCGTTCGCCGCGATGCGCCGCCCGCTGCCGGCGCCGCGCGGCGAGTCGGCCCGCGAGGACCTGATCCGCATGCTCACCGTCGTCGCGGAAGACGCGGAGGACCCCCGCTACGCACAGCAGTACGCGCTGCTGCACGGCGCGGGCGAGCGCTTCCCGCGCCTCGTCGCCCGGTACAAGGAGCGCGTGATCGAGCCGCGGCGCGAGCTCATCCGCGCCGTGCTGCGCCGCGGCATCGAGGACGGCGAACTGCGCGCGGACACCGACGTCGATATCGCCATGCTGCTGCTCACCGGCGCGGTGATGGCCCGCGGCAAGCACGACCCGGCCCCGGCCGCCCCCGGCTTCGTCGACCGGGCCGTCGACGAGCTGCTGCGCGGCATCTCCGTGCGCTGAGCGGCCGCGCGCCGCCCGCCCGCGTCGCCGGCCGGCCGGCCCGCGCCGCGTCACTGGCCGCCCGCGTCATCGCTCGCCCGCGTCACCCGAGCCCCTCACCTGGTCTTGTCGCTCGCCGGGCGGCGGCGGACGGCGGATCTCCGTCCCGTAGGCGCTGACCAGCCGCGCGACCAGCGTGGCGAGGAAGACCTGCCCGGTGATCGCCTCGAGCACCGCCACCGCGCGGCCGAGGCTGCCTGCCGCGGTGAAGTCGCCGTAGCCCAGGGTGGTCAGCGTGGTGAAGCTGAAGTACTGCAGCGTCTGGCTGTTCGCCGGCTGGCCGTGCGCGAAGAACGCCCCCGCTACGAACACGTTGAGCGTGGCGAAGACCTCGGTGTACATCAGCCCGATCAGCATGTACGCGCTGAGCGCCCCGTAAATGCTCTCCGCCGTGACCTGGCTCATGCGCAGCACGCGGCCGACGATGACCAGCACGGTCAGCAGCAGCACCAGGGCGCCCCAGAGGTCGCCGGCCCCCTGGGCGGCCGTGTTGCCTGAGTTCAGGCAGAAACCGGCCACGATCGCGGTCACCACGACGCCGACGGCGGCGAGTCGGCGGGCCCGGAGCCGCAGCCGGGTATTGCGCATGGCGAGCAGGCCGATGGCGGCGACGAAGGCCACGTGGACCGGCCCGGTCCACCGGGTGTAGGTCACCGCGGAGACCAGGTACGCGGCGATCAGGGTGACCAGCAGGACGCCGTACCGGCCGACCGAGCCGGACCGCTGGCCTTCCTCCATGAGCCCATGAAATGACGCCGCGGCCGCGGCCCGCACCACCCCAACCGGGTGAAGCTGTTGTCCCCCGGGGGACGACCCCCGGGGATTGCTCGGCTACCGGGGCAGCGCCTCCCGCCAGCGGCTGGTGATCGGCAGGCGCCGGTCGCGGCCGAAGTTCTTCTGGCTGATCTTCGGGCCCGGCGGGTACTGCCGCCGCTTGTACTCGGCCAGGTCGACGAGCCGGATCACCCGCGCGACCAGGGCCGGGTCGTGGCCCGCCCCGATCAGCTCGGCCGATCCCATGTCCTTCTCCACGTAGTCGTCAAGCAGCAGGTCGAGTACCGGGTAGTCCGGCAGCGAGTCGGTGTCCACCTGCCCGGGGGCGAGCTCCGCGGACGGCGGCTTGTCGATTGAGTTCGACGGGATCGGCGGAGTGCGGCCCTGCCGCTCCGCCTCCGCGTTCCGCCACCGGGACAGCGCCCAGACCAGCGTCTTCGGCACGTCCTTGATCGGCGCGAACCCGCCGGCCGAGTCGCCGTACAGGGTCGAGTAGCCGACGGCGATCTCGCTCTTGTTGCCGGTGGTGAGCACCAGGTGCCCCTCGTCGTTGGACACCGCCATGTTGATCACGCCGCGCACCCGGGACTGCAGGTTCTCCGCGGGCAGCCCGGACACCGGGAAGTCACCGAGCCCGTCGCGGAACGCGTCAACGATCGGCTGGATCGGAACCGTCCGCGCGTTGATTCCCTGCCGCTCGACCAGGTCCTCGGCGTCGCTCACCGAGTGGTCGGAGGACCACTTGCTCGGCATCAGGATCACCGACACGTTCTCGGGCCCGATCGCGTCCGCCGCGATCGTCGCGACGAGCGCCGAGTCGATGCCGCCAGACAGCGCGAGCAGCACGGACCTGAACCCGTTCTTCCGCACGTAGTCAGCCGTGCCGAGCAACAGCGCGGCGTACACCTCGGCGAGGTCATCGAGCCGCGGCCAGAACGTCGCAGGCTCGCCGTCCCCGCCCGCGAGCCCGTCTCCGCCCGCCGGGAGCGGGATGTCAGGCAGCGTCACCCGCTCGATCGTGATCAGCGTGCCGTCGCCTGCGTCCACCGCCTCGCCCGGCCCGGTCGACGTGGATGGAGGTCCGGCGGTGCCCGCCGCGGGCAGGTCCAGGTCGGCGACGATCAGCGCCTCCTCGAACTGCGGACCGCGCGCGAGGGGCTCGCCGGCCGCCGACACGAGGATCGAGTCGCCGTCGAAGACCAGCTCGTCCTGCCCGCCGACCAGGTTGCAGTAGGCGAGCGCCGCCCCGGCCTCCCGTGCCCGCCGCTGCACCAGGTCGAGCCGCACGTCGTCCTTGCCGCGCTCGTACGGTGACGCGTTCGGCACCACGAGCAGCGCGGCCCCCGCGTGCCGCGTCACCGCCACCGGGCCGCCGTCCTGCCACAGGTCCTCACAGATCGCGACCGCGACATCGACCGCCTCGCCGGTCTCCGGCACCGGCACGCGGAACACCGGCAGCGTGTTGCCAGGCACGAAGTACCTGAACTCGTCGAAGACCCCGTAGTTCGGCAGGTGGTGCTTGGCCGAGGTGACCACCACCCGTCCGCCGTGCAGCACCGCCGCCGCGTCGAGCGGCGCCCCGGCGGGCAGCCCGGTCCGCGGCTCCAGGCCGGCCCGCCGGTCCAGGTACCCGGCGACGACCGCCACCCCGCCGAGACCTTCGACGTTCAGCCGCTCGGCCACGTCCCGCAGCGCCGCGATCGACGCCTCGACGAACGAAGCCCGCAGCGCGAGGTCCTCCACTGGGTACCCGGTCAGCGCCATTTCCGGGAAGACCACCACCCGCGCGCCGCGCACCGCGGCCCGCCGCGTCCACTCCACCATGATGTCGGCGTTTCCCGCCAGGTCCCCGACGGTCGCGTTCACCTGCGCCAGCGCGATCCTTACCTTAGCCACACCCCAAGCTTAGGTCCGCCCCGATCAGCCCTTCGCGCCAGTACAGCCGCAATCACGGTAAACACAGTTAACCGGTCCATGGAAAACGCAGCGGGAACTAATCGGCGCGATATATCGTCACTTTCAGTAGACATCTAATCGGGGTGATGTATGCGGCAACACCTCTTCGGCATGCCTGCGGCAACCCGCGCCCTGGCCAGGCCCGTTGCCTGGCGGTCCCGCTGGCTCGAGTTCAGCGCGCTCGTGCTGCTCACGGTGGCGCTGATCAGCTGCCTGGACCGCGCGTACGACCAGCCGCCGATGCTCGACCCGCTGCTCGCCGTCCCCCCCGCGCTCGCGGGGATCGGCGCGTCCTCGGTGCGCCGGCCGCTGGCCTACGGCGGGATCAGCCTCCTCGCCGCGTTCGTCGTCGCGCTCAAGCCGACCGAGTTCGCCAGATGGCTGCCGGTGACCACGCTGGTCACCGTCGCCGCTATCACGGCCGTCGCCACCGTGGGCACGGCCATCAGCGTGCGGCAGCAACAGCGGATCGCCGACGTCACGTCGGTGGCGGAGGCGGCGCAGCGCGCCCTGCTGCGCCCGCCGCCCGCGCGCCTTGGCCCGCTCGGGCTCGACGTGGTGTACCTCGCCGCCGCCGCGGAGGCGAAGGTGGGCGGCGACCTGTACGAGGTCACCCGCACCGCGGACCACGGCATCCGGGTGATCATGGGTGACGTTCAAGGCAAGGGCCTCGGCGCGGTCGAGCTCGCCGCCGACGTGCTCGGCATGTTCCGCGAGCTGGCGCACGACGCGTGCACGCTCGCCGAGCTCGCGGACCGGCTGGACACCGGGCTCGGCCGGAGCATGAGCAGGCACGAGGAGTTCGTCACCGCGCTGCTCATCGAGATCGACCCGGAGTCGGGCCGCACCTCGATCTTCAACTGCGGTCACCCGGCGCCGCTGCTCATCCCGGCGGCGCACGCCGCCGCCGCCGCGGCCGCCCTCGTGACCACCATCGAGGTGCCCTCGCCGGCGCCGCCGCTCGGCCTGCTCTCACTCGGCGACTGCTCCCGCGCGCAGGTCTCTTGCACCCTGCAACCGGATGACCAGCTGCTCCTTTACACCGACGGCATCACGGAGGCGCGCGACGCCAAGCGCGTGTTCTACCCGCTGCCCGAGCGGGTCAGCGCCCTCACCGCCGCCGCCACTGCCGCCGCGGGTGCCCCGGCGCTCGTCCCCGCGGACGGCACCGCCCCCCGGGGCCTGCTCGACCTGGTCCGCGCCGACGTCCTCAAGCACGTCGGCGCCCCGCTCGACGACGACGCGGCCCTGCTCCTCGTCCGCGCCCCGGCCGCCTGGCCCGGCAGGCGGGTCACCGCGCCACCGGCCCGGGTAACCGCCTAACCGCTACGGTATCGAGATCGGTCGGCATATCGTCTTGAGGGCCACCTGTGCGGTATGTAGGGGGTATGCGGATGCAGCTCCGCGGCGCTGCCCGCGACCAGCTCCCGGCGGCGCTGCCGCCAAACCGTGCCGTCTGGTGGCAGGCGCGCTGGCTTGAGCTGACCGTGGTGGTCGCCGCGGCCGTCATCGCGGCTGTCTGCCTCACGCACGCGTGGCCGAGGCCGCTTGAGCTTGCCCCGCTGCTCGCCGCGCTGCCCGCGCTGGCCGCCATCGGCGCGAGCACGGTGCTGCGCCCGCTCGCCTACGGCGCCGCCGCGGTGGCCGCCGCGGTCGTTATCGACGTCATCCTGGCCGGCGGCATCACCATCACGACCGGCCCGCATCAGCTCGCCCTGGCCGCCGCCGGGGCGGCGGTGGTCACCACGGCGCTCGGCGTGGCCGGCCAGAAGATCGGCGACCGCACCGGGACCGTCGACTCGGACGCGCAAGAGCTGCAGATCGCCAACATGACCTCGGTCGCCGAGGCCGCACAGCGGGCCGTGCTGCGCCCCCTGCCTGAGCAGCTCGGCCCGCTCAAGCTCGGCGTCGTCTACCTGGCCGCCGCCGCGGAGGCCCGGGTGGGCGGCGACCTGTACGAGGTCACGCACACGGAGGGCCACGGCATCCGGCTGATCATCGGCGACGTGCGCGGCAAGGGGCTCGGCGCGGTCGAGGTGGCGGCGGACATCATCGGACGGTTCCGCGAGGTGGCGCACGGCGTGGGCACGCTCAACGAGGTCGCCCACCGCCTCGACGCCGGCTTGTCGCGCCGCTGGGGCCAGTACGAGGAGTTCGTGACCGCGCTGCTCGCGGAGATCGACCCGGACCGGGGCAAGCTGACGATCCTGAACTGCGGCCACCCGCCGCCCATCCTCATCTCCCCGGGCGACGGCAGCGTCACCGTGCTCGAGGTGCCCGCCCCCGCGCCGCCGCTCGGCCTGCTCACCCTCGGCAGCGACGCGGGCGCGAAGCAGGTTTACACCTTCAAGCCCAACGACCAGCTGCTGCTCTACACCGACGGTGTCACCGAGGCGCGCGACGCGAGCCGGGAGTTCTACCCGCTCGACGAGCGGGTCAGGGCGATCGTGTCGCAGGCACAGCCCAGGCTCATGCGGACCGGCAAGCTGCGCGCTGGGAGCGCGGCGCCGACCCTGCTCGATCTCGTCCGCGACGACCTGCTCAGGTACGTTGGCGCCCCGCCGGACGACGACGCGGCGCTGCTGCTCGTCCGCGCCCCGGCCGCCTGGCCCGGCGCCCGCCCGGCGGCCGGCCCCCGCCCGTCAGCCGGTAGCGCGGCCAGGTAGCCCCGGCCAGGCAGTCAGAGTCGGGCCGCCCGTCTCGTTCAGTACGCGCAGTCAGCTCATCGGAAAGTAACCGCGGCGAAACGCCGGCCGGGCGGCACCGCTGGTACCGTGACGGCACGGGCGCCCCCCGGGTCCACCGCTGCGGGTGCCCGGCCACGCGTTAACTGCGAGAACCGTTTAAGGTGATAGCCGTGGACAGGCAGGAAGAATTCGTGCTGCGCACGCTGGAAGAGCGGGACATTCGTTTCGTCCGGCTCTGGTTCACCGACGTGCTCGGCTCACTCAAGTCCGTCGCGGTCGCCCCCGCCGAGCTCGAGGGCGCGTTCGCGGACGGCATCGGCATCGACGGCTCGGCGATCGAGGGCTTCGCCCGGGTCCACGAGAGCGACATGATCGCCCGCCCCGACCCGGCGACGTTCCAGCTCCTGCCGTGGCGCGGCGAGTACCCGGGCGTGGCCCGCATGTTCTGCGACATCCTCATGCCGGACGGCTCGTCGAGCTACGCCGACCCCCGCTGGGTGCTCAAGCGCAACCTGAGCAAGGCCAGCGAGATGGGCTTCACCTTCTACACGCACCCGGAGATCGAGTTCTTCCTGCTCCGCGAGCGTCCCGAGGTCGGCTCCGTCCCCCTCCCGATCGACTCCGGCGGCTACTACGACCACACGCCGCACAGCATCGCCCACGACTTCCGCCGCACCAGCATCACCATGCTCGAGGCGATGGGCATCTCCGTCGAGTACAGCCACCACGAGAGCGCCCCGGGCCAGCAGGAGATCGACCTGCGCTACGCCGACGCGCTAACCACCGCGGACAACATCATGAGCTTCCGCCTCGTGATGAAGGAGGTCGCGATCGAGCAGGGCGTGTGGGCCACCTTCATGCCCAAGCCGTTCACCGAGTACCCCGGGTCCGGCATGCACACGCACATGTCCCTGTTCGAGGGCGACCAGAACGCCTTCTTCGAGGCGGGCGCCGAGTACCAGCTGTCCAAGACCGCCCGCGCGTTCATCGCCGGCCTCCTGCGGCACGCACCCGAGATCACCGCCGTGTGCAACCAGTGGGTCAACTCCTACAAGCGCCTGTGGGGCGGCGCGGAACGCACCGCCGGCGCCGGCGGCGAGGCGCCGGCCTACGTCTGCTGGGGCCACAACAACCGCTCCGCCTTGATCCGCGTCCCCATGTACAAGCCGCAGAAAGGCAACTCCACCAGGCTGGAGTTCCGCTCGCTCGACCCCGCCTGCAACCCCTACCTGGCCTTCAGCGTCATGCTGGCGGCCGGGCTCAAGGGCGTGGAAAAGGGCTATGAGCTTCCCCCGGGCGCCGAGGACGACGTATGGGCCCTCACTCCGGCCGAACGCCGCGCCATGGGCATCAAGCCCCTCCCGGCCGACCTCAACGAGGCCATCCGCGTCATGGAGCAGAGCGAACTGGTCGCCGAGGCACTCGGCGAGCACGTCTTCGACTTCTTCCTCCGCAACAAGCGCGAGGAATGGTCCGACTACCGCCGCCAGGTCACGCGGTTCGAACTAGACCGCTACCTCCCCATGCTGTAAGGCCAGGCTCAAACCCAGCATCACGCAACACGTGCGCGTGTTTCACCAGATTTCGCCCCGTTGCCGATCGTGAAACTCGACGAAGTCGATGCGCCCGTCGGCCCAGTCACGAAGTAGCTGCCCGAATTCCGTTGGAACCGGCAGATCGGGCAGCTCGGCGGTGTGGCCGCCCAGCCGTCTGGCGATATACCAGACCAGCGGCCGCATGCTCCCAGGGTCTGGTTCCTCCAGGTCCTTCCGCCCGGGCAGAGTTGGAATGAAAAGTATTTGCTCCATTTCAACGGCGAGGCAGAGCACGGCGGCCATCCCGAAGTTGCCATCGTGTGAGAGAACGGGAAGTTCCCTCGGCTGAACCATGAAGTCCCAGACCACTTGTGTAAGACCAGGGCTACGCCGCGCCGGGCCGATGGCCCAGGGGAGTTCCGGATGACAGGCCAGGTGGTGCCCGATGGCGGTGATCCCGCTGGTTACTTCCACGCCGACCGCGGTTGTCAGTATCGCACGCGCCAGGGCAGCGACATAGGAGGTGGTGGGGACGACCGAGTGCACAGTTCCCCTCCGGGTTACCGTGATGATCGGGGCTACTGTCGCGAGTACGGTGAGGCCACCGGGCAGGGCGATGGCTTCCCGCGGGGTGAGCACCTCTGCATAGATCGCGAGCACCCGGAGGTCCGCGTCGTTTACGGCGGCGGAAACGATCTCGGCCGCGTAAAGCTGACATTGGTCTCGCGCCCAGCTTCGCCAGGATGCGTCAAGCTCGGAGCTCGGCAATGGCAGCGAAGCGACGAGCCGCAGGCCGCCGGCCCGGAGGTCCGCATCGCCTGAGTTGACGAGGCTGGCGATGCGGCTGCTCACCTCCTCGGCGATCATGGTCCGGTAGCCGCCTGCGCGGGGGAGCAGGGAGTCAAGCGGACCAAGGCGCAGCTGGATGTTCTGCGCGCTGCGCAGCGCATGGTCAAGGGCGGCGCGGGTCAGGCTCCGCACCGTCGCGGGCGACGGCCGGACGGCCGGCAGGCACGTGACGAGGAACATGAGCATCTGTTCCGCGCGGACAGCGAAGAGCGTGGAACCGAGCAGGGCCGCGTAGACGCGGTCCGCGCCGCGGTCTCTTGCCTCGCTCTTGATCTTGATAGCGAGCTCGCTGACGGTGCCCCACTCGTCTGCCGCGATGCGCGGCGCGAGGATGCGGGTGAGCTCTTCCGGTGACTCGGACGTCACCGCGAGGTGCCACGCCGCGAAGTACTCCAGGAAGGTCCGGTGGGTGAACCCGTACAGCATCTCGCCGTCTGGGGTGGTTCCCGCGTCACTGAACACCCACATCCGGCCACGGCAGAACTCAACGAACTCGTGCGCACCTGCCCTGGCCTGATCTACCGTTTCGTAGCCGCGCTCGTAGAGGAACCCGGCCGCTTTGGCGACGAGCTCCCGTTCGGTGGCCGCCGTCTGTCCGTCCTCCCGGGTGAACAGCCACCAGGCCAGGTACCGCAGGGTCGGCTCGACCAGGTGGTCCGAGCCGAGCTTGCGGTAGAGGTCGCGCTGCTCGTCCCACTTGCGCAGCATCAGCTCCGCGCACCGTGCGTAGACGCCCGCCCGGTCGCCGGGCAGCGAACCAGCGCCGCGGTACAGGATGCACATGAGCGAAAGCAGCAGCGGGTTGGCCCGCAGGTCTTCCGCGTGGGCGCTCTCCGCGAGGAACGCCTCCGCTTTGGCCTTCGCCTCCGCAGTCGTGAGGCCCTCCTGCGTACCGAACCACTTACCCGCGTACCGCGCCACCTCGGCGTTGCCGAAGCCGCCCAGTCGATAGCAGGCGAACTGCGTGTCGTCGAGCCGCGCCTGGTCATAGCCGACTACGCGAGAGGTGACCAGCACCGGGGTTAGCGGGTACGCCGAGCAGAACTGCTCGACCCGGTCTGAGACGTCACGGCGGCGTGAGGTGTCGAGCAGTTCGTCGAGCCCGTCGAAGATTACTAGCGCCCGGCCGGTGAGCAGCAGCCGCTCCACCAGGCCCTCCGGGGCGGGGGACTGGTACAGCGTCTTGAGGTTGTGCTCGATATGCTCGGCGACGGACCACTCGATCGGCGTCCTCGCCGCGTACTCCCGCACCGTGATGAGGAACGCGATCCTGGGACTGGCGTCGGCCGCGAAGCGGTCGGTGAGCACGTTCGCCGCGGAGGTCTTGCCGCCGCCTGGATCGCCGAGCAGCACCGTCCGATCGAGCCGACCGCCCAGGTCCCAGATCGTCAGCGAGCCCGGTTCCATCTCGGAGGCCAGCCGTCCCCGTTCGGGATCGTCTTCCTCGCTGATCGCGATGGGGACGTAGATGTCGGCGACGGGAACCCGGCGACGGCGGTCGAAGTCCGGCGGGGTCAGGAAGCCGTGCCGCCGATGCGCTTGCCGCCGGTACCTCTCGAGGAACTGCGCCTCGGCCCGCGCGCCGCGGCCGGGATCGGCGAGCGCCGCCACCTGCCGCTCGATCGCGCCGAGTAGCGCGACGATCCGTGCGTTGTACGCTTCGGCCCGCACCTGGGCGAGCCCGGCGAGCCCGACCCGCCCCTCCAGCGTCGCGACCAGCGCGGAGATCTTCTCGTCGAAGTACTCGCTCAGCGGGCCCGCGTACCGGGGGGCGGCCGACCCTGTGGCCAGCGCCAGCCGGACCGCCTCGCGCGCCCGCGCCGCGTCCAGCTCCGGCGCGTCGGTCAGCCGGACGGCGAGCAGCGCCTGCAACGCCCCCTGCACCTCGGGCCTGCGGACCACTGCCGTAAGCTCGGCGGCCTCGTCCCCGGTCAGGTCCGGCACCGCCGGGCCGACGACGATTTCCGCCAGTGCCTCCCTGATCAGCCGTTCGGTGTCAGCCCAGGCGGCGGTGTCCAGGCTTGCCGCCACCCGCCGCGCGGTTCGCGGCCTGGCGACCATGCCCGCGACCGCCCAGGCCGCGTTGACGATCTCACCGTCGAGGATGTCCGTCCAGTTCACCGCAAGCACGCCCAGCTCCCGCCGCCAGACCACCGTGACCCTGGTCAAGCGTATCCGTGCCCCAGGGACGAACCCATCCACCGACTGAAATAGGCTGCGAACCGATCTGACAGGGGCCTTGTTCGATGACAGTGGACATTTAGGCACATCCGAGTGTGGCTAAATGTCCACTATGAGCGCCAAGGCACCAAACTGTCGGTTGATTTACTACATTTGACCGTTTAGACAGGGCCTGGGTGCGAGTCAGCACGGGATGCGAATTGGCCTGACCGCGCCTTCAGTTCTTCGTCGGCTGGCACGCAATACCGCGCTTCGGTATGATCCGGTCATTCCGCCGGAATGGGGCAATTAGGGGAGGCCGACGGTGAGCGACGATCCAGGCATGGTGCAGAAGCACCTGATCAAGATGGCCAAGCGGCATGACACCCCGGCGCCGTCCGGCAAGGTGACCATCGTGAAGGCGGCCGGGTTCCACGGCACCTTCTCGAACTCGAACTGGCGGTCACAGGCGTGGTCGCCGGACGGCAGCCAGCTGGCCTACGGCGGCCAGACCGGGGGAGGCGCGGGGGTCCTCCAGGTGTGGGACGGCAACACAGGACACCATGAGGGCCACGGCATGCGTCACCTCACGCACGGTGTCACCGGCGCGGTCGTGTCGCTCAGCTGGGCGCCGGACAGCAGGAGTCTGGCCACCATCGAGGTGAATCACAAGAGCGGCGAGCGCGCGGTCGGCATCCGCAGTCAGGCCGGCGGCAGCCACACGCACGCGGTGCCGCCCGGCCTGACGGTGTCGCAGGTCGCCTGGTCGCCGGACGGCACCCTGCTCGCGCTGAGCGGCCCCGACTGCCCGCAGACGATCCTGTTCGACCCGGCGAGCGGCACGGTCCGCCGGACGCTCGACAACCTGTCGGGCCCCGTCGCCTGGCGGCCCGACGGCCGGCTCCTCGCCGGTATCTACGAGACCGGCGTCCTGCTCTGCGACCCCGCCACCGGCGGGCGGGTCAGCCGGATCGCCGGACAGGACCACCGGCCCACCGCGATCGCCTGGGCCCGGCCCGGGAACTCCCTCGCCGTCGCCGACGGGACAAGGATCCGCGTCTGGGACGCGGAAGGCGGCGCGCAGGTGTCGCTTATCCCCTGGACGACCGGCGAGGGCGACCGCGGCCCCGACGGCACGATCACCGGCATCGAGTGGCTCGACGGCCGCTACCTGCTCGAATTCCGCCCGCGCGGCGGCTCGTGGCGCGACGAGCGCGGCTCCACCTGCTCCACGGTCATCCTCTGGGATGCCCAGGAGGTCAAGTGGTACTTCATTGAGCTGTTCTACGAGTTGGTCGGCGGTATCCGCCGCCCGATCGCGGGAACCGCGCTCGCGCCGGACGGCAGGCGCTGCGCCCACGCCATCGACAACCACGCCCCGACCATCTGGCGCATCACCGGCGACCTGCCAAGCGCCCAGCCGTAGGCCGCGGCGCTTACAGCGGGACCCGGTACAGTGGCTCCTGGCCGAACGCGGCGAAGCCGGCCCGCCGCAGGATCGGTCCCGACGTGTCCACCTTCCCCTTCACCAGGGCCATCACCGCGCCGTTCGCGACCGCGTAGTCAAGCCGCGCGTCGAGCACGGCCCGGTAGACGCCAAGGCCGCGCGCCCGCGGCACCACCGATCCGCCCCAGAGCCGCGCGACGCCGTCCGCCATGGTGACGCCGCCCGCTCCGGCCGGCCCGCCGGCGACGTAGCCGACCAGCATGCCGCCCTCGCCGGCCGGGACGGTGGCGGCGTCCCGGCCCGCGTTGACCTCGATCCTGTCATCCGGCGGCAGCGTGCCGCCGAACGCCGCGACCTGCACCGCCGCTCCGTCTCGCGCGGTCTCGAAGTCGGTCGCCCAGCGGATCGTCACGTCCGCGGCGGGCGGCGGCAGGGCCGGCCGGCCCGCGGTGAGGTCGCTGGCCAGTACGTCAAGCACGAGTTCGAGCTCCCCGCCGCGCGCCTCGAGCTCGGCGGCGAGGCCGGCCGGGTCCTCGAGCCGCACCTGCCAGCGCACCTCCGGCAGCCCGAACGAGCGCGCCCGGTCGAGCACCCGGGCGACCGCCTCGCCCAGCGGGCCGGCCGGCTGGAACATGCAAACAGAAAGCTGGAAGTCGAAGTAGTCCGGCATCCGCAAGATGGTGTACTCGTCGGTTTCAACGACGGTGGCGTTGTCCGGTACCCACACCCAGGCCGCGCTCGCCGCGGCGACGGACTCGGCGGTCATGGTCATGACAGCCATCGTAAGCGGGCGGCGCGGCCCCGGCACCGGACGCGGATCCGGGTCACGACGGGCTGATCGAGATGGAGCCGAGGTCGGAGTGCGCGCTGATCGAGTGCGCGGAGCTCCCTCCGCGCCGCACGGTGATGGTGGACGTCCCGACCACCGTGTGCGCGGCGACCAGGTAGGCGACAGAACCCGGCACGGTGAGGGTGATCGGCCCGACGTTGGTCGAGGCAGTCAGTGACCGGGGCACGGTCGAGAAGGTGGCGATGACGCCGCCCGCGTTGGAATTGAACGAGGCGACGCCGCAGCGCAGGTCGACCGCGGTGATCAGCCCGGCGGCCGCCCGCGCGGACACGGTGCCGGCCAGCGACGTCAAGGTGACCGAGCCCGCAGTCGTGGAGACCGACACCGCGACGTCGCGCGGCACCTGCACGTCGTACGACATCCCGCACAAGAGCTCGGTCGGGCAGCTGTAGGACACCGTCAGCGTGGTGCCGCGCAGCACATGGGACGCCGTGGGCGGCGTGCTCGAGTACGAGGCCTGCTGCGAGACGGTCACGGTGGACCCGGAGGTGCCGGTCACGTCGACGGATCCGCTGCCGCCGTGGATGACCATGCTGGTGACCCGGCCGGTCACGGTGAACTCCTTGGCCGGCGAATGCGAGCCGGCGCCGACCTGGCCGAGCGCACCACACCCGGCAAGCAGCGGAAGCAGCGCGAGCAGCGCCGAAACCGCCGCCGCGCGACCACGGGGCAGTACGGCCCGCCGGGCGGGCACGGCGCATGGCGCGACGGGGGACATATCAAAATTGTTTCCGCTCCGCGCGCCGGCCGCAATGAGGGCCCCCCGACCATGATCCTGAAGGGTTCGTTGCGCTATGGCGGCCGTCCGCGCCACCGGGCCCCAGAAGGTTACTCTTCTAGTCTGCCGCTTAGTCCTCATGGTCCGCGGCGGCCCCGGCCGGGAAAATGATCACTAGTGGGCCACGAGGTCAAGCAGACCGGGCCGCCAAATTTTGGCCTTGTGGCCCACTAGCCAGCCCATCGAAAGAAACGGGCCGCCCGCGCCGCTACCTCGGCGCCGGCGGCCCGTTTCACGTGGCCCGCCCC
>CAZORE010000047.1:40042-50184 GCA_964581815.1 uncultured Streptosporangiaceae bacterium
GGGCCGCCCGCGCCGCTACCTCGGCGCCGGCGGCCCGTTTCACGTGGCCCGCCCCGCGGCCGCCGCTTCCTCAGGCGCCCCTGCGGGGCTGGTGGCGGCCGGCTTATTCCTCGTGACGGCCGCCGAGGTACTTGGCGAGGAACCGCTCGGCCGCCGTGTAGAACTTGATCCGGTTCTCCGGCTTGGCGAACCCGTGGCCCTCGTCGGGGAACAGCATGTACTCGTGGTCGATCCCCGCCTCGGTAAGCGCGGCGACAATCTGCTCGGACTCGGCCTGCTTCACCCGGGGGTCATTGGCACCCTGCGCGATCAGCAGCGGGATCCTGATGTCATGCGCCCGGGACAGCGGCGACCGTGACCACAGGAACTCCTCGTCGGTCTCCGGGTTCCCGACCCGCCGGTACAGCTGCGCGATCATCGGCGCCCAGTACGGCGGGATGGTCTCCAGCAGCGTCTTGAGGTTGGACGGGCCGACGATGTCCACCGCGCAGCAGAAGACATCCGGGGTGAACGCCGCGCCGACCAGCGCCGCGTACCCGCCGTAAGACCCGCCGTAGATGGCGACCCGCGACCGGTCGGCCCACCCCTGGGCCACGGCGTGCCCGACGGCGTCGACGAGGTCGTCGTGCATCTTGCCGCCCCACTCGCGGTCCCCGGCGGCGACGAACCCCTTACCGTAGCCGGTGGAGCCCCGGTAGTTGACCTGGAGGCACAGGTAGCCGCGGTTGGCGAGCCACTGCGCCTCCGGGTGGTATCCCCAGGCGTCCCTGACCTGCGGCCCGCCGTGCACGTTGAGGACGGCGGGCAGGTTCTCCCGGCCGAGGCCGGGCGGGAAGGTGGCGTACCCGTGGACGACGAGGCCGTCCCGCGCGCTAAACGAGAACGGCTCCATGGCGGCGAGCTCGTACCCGGACAGGGCGGGCCGCGCCTCGAACAGCAGCCGCCCGGTCTTGCTCGCGCGGTCGTACATGAAGTAGGTGACCGAGCCGGCGTCCACGTTGAACGCGATCAGCCAGGTCCTGTCCGCCTCGTCCCGTCCGGAGAAGCTCGGGTCGCCCGGGTGCAGCGCCCGCACCGCCTTGAGGTCGTCCGCGACCGACTCATCGAGTACCTCGTACGTCATCCGGTCCTTGAGCACCATGACGATGAGCGGGTCGCGCGTGTCCGGGTGCAGCAGGACGCCGGTCACGTCGGCTTCGGGGTCCTGCGCGAGGACCGTCGCGTCTGCGGTCGCCAGGTCGACCCGGGTCAGCCGCCCGGTGTCCGACCCGGCGGCGCTGATCATGAGCATCGACCGCCCGTCACCGCTGAACGACACCACGTCGGTCGACGTGGCGTCCTCCGGCGGGATCGTCAGCAGGTGCCGGAAGTCGCCCTCGCCGGAGTCACGGACGAGCACGTTGAACGAGCCGTCGGGCAGCGGCGCGATCGCGCACCTGACCTGCAAGTCCTCATCCGCGAGCCATCCCGCGTATCCCGGGTTCACGATCTCCTTGACCAGCTCGCCCGAGGCCAGGTGCAGCCGGTACACGTCGTGCAGCTGCGGGTTGTCGGCGTTGATCCCGACGAGCACCTCATCCGGCCGCCGCTTTGACGTCCCGATGATCGTCGCGTGGATCCCCTCGAACGGCGTCAGGTCCCGCCGCTCGAGCGTGCGCGGGTCGACGTCGTACAGCCGCCAGTTCTCGTCACCGCCGACGTCCTGCACGTACAGGACATGCTGCCCGTCTCGGGCCCAGGCGAACGCGCGGATGCCGCGGTCGGTGTCCTCGGTGACCGGCCGCGCCGCGGCCCAGTCCACGCCGCTGTCCCCACCTTCGCCGCCCTTCCCGCCGATGGGCGCGACCCACAGGTTGAGCACGCCGTCGCGCGGCGCGATCCAGGCCAGCGATCCGCCGTCAGGCGAGATCTCCGGACTGGTCCGCTCAGGGTTGCCGAAAAGTACGCTACGCGGGATGAGTTCCACCATGGGTCATCCTTATCACAGCGATCGCCCGGGGGAGCGACCCCCGTGCCTGATGACCGGCCACCGGAGCTTGGCGTGGATTGCGCTGGTTACGGGTGTGTTTCCCGGCAGGTCAGGTGGCCGGTATACGCTCATTCCGTGAGCGGCGCGCGTACCTCCCTGTCCGGCTGGCTGGCCAGGACGGGCTTCGCCGACGTTCCCAGGGCCGAACGCGAGCTCACGGCCCTCGGCATCAGCGGCCAGGGCATCGTCGCCGACGCCCATCCGCTGCTTGCCGCCCTCGCCAGGGCCGCCGACCCGGACCTCGCCTTGGCCGGCCTGGCCCAGGTCGCCGAGCGGGACCCCGGCCTGATCGAGGCGCTCGCCGCCGACCAGGCGTTCCGCATCAGGCTGACCGCTGTCCTCGGCGTCAGCAAGGCCCTGGCCGACCATCTCGCCCGCCACCCGGCGGACAGCGCCCTGCTGCGCGGTCAGGAGGCAGGCCGCCGTCCCGGCGCGAAGGCGGTCCGCGAGGAGTTCCTCCGCGCCGTGGCCGCCGATCCGGCCGACACGGAACCGCGGGCCGGGCAGCGAGGAGAGCCGGACGGGCCGCCTGCGGCCGGCTCCCCAGCCACGACGGCCCGCGCCGTCCGCGCCGTGCGCGCCGCCCCCGTCATGGCCGTCGCGGTCGCCGATGGCACCGACCCGGCCGCGCGGCTCGCCGCTGCCTATCGCCGTAGGCTGCTGCACCTGGCGGCGCGGGACGTGACCGGCGCGGCCACCGTGGATGAGGTGGCCGAGGAGCTGGCCGACCTCGCCGACGCCGTGCTCGAGGCCGCGCTCGCGGTCGCCCGCGCCGAGTTGCCCGCGGACGCCGTCCCGGTGCGGTTCGCAGTCGTGGCGATGGGCAAGTGCGGTGCCCGCGAGCTCAACTACTCCAGCGACATCGACGTGATCTTCGTGGCCGAGCCGCACCGCGCCAGCCCGCCTCGCCCTGGCGCGCAAAACGCGGGCGGGCCGCACGCGGGCGGGCCGGACGCGGGCGAGCCGCCCGAGGAAGCGGCGCTCAAGACCGCGACGAGGCTCGCCGCCGGCCTGATCCGGGTCTGCGAGCGGACCACGCCGGAAGGCGCCCTGTTCCCCGTCGACCCGAACCTGCGGCCAGAGGGCCGTCAGGGGCCGCTGGTGCGCACCCTGGCCAGCCACCTGGCCTACTACGACCGCTGGGCGAAGACCTGGGAGTTCCAGGCCCTGCTCAAGGCGCGCCCCGCGGCCGGCGACCTGGCCCTCGGCAAGCGGTACGCGGACGCGGTCGCACCGCTGGTGTGGCAGGCCTCCCAGCGGGAGAACTTCGTCGAGGACGTGCAGGCGATGCGCCGCCGGGTCGTCGACACGCTGCCCAAGAACATGGCCGGCCGCGAGCTCAAGCTCGGCCCCGGCGGCCTGCGCGACATCGAGTTCGCCGTGCAGTTGCTGCAGCTCGTGCACGGACGGTCCAACGAGCGGCTCCGCGTCCCGGCCACGCTCCCGGCCCTGGCCGCCCTCGCCGACGAGGGCTACGTCGGCCGCGCCGACGCCGAGGACCTCGGGCAGGCGTACCGGTTCCTGCGCCAGACCGAGCACCTGCTTCAGCTGTACCAGCTGCGCCGCACCCACACGCTGCCGACCGACCCCGCCGTGCTGCGCCGCCTCGGCCGGGCGCTCGGCGGGGGCCCGCGGCCCATGCTGCCGAACGTGCGGCTGGTTCCCCCCGACTCCCGTGGCTCCGACCAGCTGGCGCGCGGCCCCGAGCCGTATCGTCCGCGCACCGCCATTCCGCCGGAGGAGGCGTTCACCGAGGCGTGGACAAGGACTTCGCAGCGGGTCCGCCGCCTGCACGAGAAGCTGTTCTACCGGCCACTGCTCGACGCGGTGGCGAGGCTGCCGTCGAGCGCGGCGCGGCTCACCCCGGAGGCGGCGCGGGCCCGCCTCGAGGCGCTCGGCTACCGCGACCCGGCGGGCGCGCTGCGGCACATCGAGGCGCTCACCTCCGGGCTGCGCCGCCGGGCCGCGATCCAGCGGACCCTGCTGCCCGTGCTGCTCGGCTGGTTCGCCGACGCGGCCGAACCGGACGCGGGCCTGCTCGCGTTCCGTCAGGTCAGCGAGGCACTGGGCGATTCCCCGTGGTTCCTGCGGCTGCTGCGGGACGAGACGAAGGCCGCCGAACGGATGGCGTGCGTCCTCGCGTCGAGCCGGTACGCGACCGGCCTGCTGCTGCGCGCGCCCGAGGCGGTCGCGCTGTTCGCCGACGACGCCGAGCTGGTGCCGAAGACCGTCGACGCGCTGCGCGCCGAGATGATGGCCGCGGCCAGGCGCTATGGCGGCGACGCCGAGCAGGCCGCGGTCGCGGTCCGCTCGCTGCGCCGCCGCGAGCTGTTCCGGGTCGCCGCCGCGGACGTCCTCGGCCTGATCGGCCTGGCTGAGGCGGGCGAGGCGCTGACCTCGATCACCACCGCCTCGCTCGACGCTGTGCTCGCCGCCGCGATCGCGAAGGTCGAGACCGAGCTGCGCGGCCCGCTGCCGGTCCGGTTCGCCGTCATCGCGATGGGCCGCTACGGCGGGCACGAGTCCGGGTACGGCAGCGACGCCGACGTCATCTTCGTGTACGAGCCGCTGCCCGGGCCCGGCGAGATGGGCGAGATGGGCGAGATGGGCGAGATGGGCGAGCGGGTCGGGATAGGCGGGGGGGGCGGGATAGGAGGGCCCGGCGACCGGCAGGCCTCGGACGCGGCTCAGGCCGTCGGCGCCGAGCTGCGCCGCCTGCTGCAGATACCGGCGCCGGACCCGCCCCTGGTGGTGGACGCCGACCTGCGGCCGGAAGGGAAGACGGGCCCGCTGGTCCGGTCGCTCGGCGCCTGCGAGGCGTATTACGCGCGCCGCGCCGCCGCGTGGGAGTGGCAGGCGCTGCTGCGCGCCGAGTTCGCGGTGGGCGACGCGGAGCTCGGCGCGAAGTTCGTCGCGATCGTCGACCGGTACCGCTACCCGGCCGGCGGGCTCAGCGACCAGGCGGCGCGGGAGATCCGCCGGATCAAGGCGCGCGTCGAGGCGGAGCGGATACCGCGCGCGACGGACCGCGCACTGCACCTCAAGCTCGGCCCCGGTGGCCTGTCCGACGTGGAGTGGACCGTTCAGCTGCTCCAGCTGCGGCACGGCGACGCCGTGCCAGGCCTGCGGACCACCAGGACCCTCGCGGCCCTGGACGCGGCCACGGAGGCGGGCCTCGTCCAGGCCGCCGACGCGGCCGCGCTGCGCGCGGCGTGGCGCTTCGCGGCCCGGGCCAGGAATGCGATCATACTGGTCCGCGGCCGGCCCGGCGACGCACTGCCCGCCAAGCACGACGAGCTCACCGCGGTCGCCCGCCTGCTCGGCTACAAGCCGGCCGTCGAGGCGACCGAGCGCGACGGCCGCGGCGGCGCCTCATCCTGGTCCGACACCCCCGCGGCCGCCCTCGAGGAGGACTACCGTCGCGCCGCCCGCCGCGCCCGCAGTGTCATGGACCGCCTCTTTTACGGGTAGTGCCGGGGGCCGGGCGCAGCCGGCCGGTTAAGCGCGGCCGTTGGCGCGCAGCACCCGCAGCGCGTCGACGGTGAGGAAGCCCCGCCAGTCGGCCTCGGCGGCCGGCGACCAGGACGGCCAGTTGAACGTCCAGCCGCCGTCGTCGGCCTGCGCGCCGGCCAGGTGGTCCAGGTGCGCCTCGATGACGTCCGCGTCGAACAGCCGGCGGGCGATCGAGCCGGGCAGTGCCGCGAAGGCGAGCGGCGAGTGCGTCTCGCCCTCCGCCTCCGGGTCGAGCGCGACCAGATCGCAGGAGAACAACAGCGGCCCGGCCCGCTCGAACGCCCCCTCGGCCCGGTCGCGGTCGGGTACCTGCTCGAGGAACGCGAGCACGCCGAACATCTCGTACCCGTTCGGCTCGGTCAGCGTCCCGATCCGCGACCACATGACCTGGGCGGCGCGGTCGAGCCAGGGGTGAGCGAAGCCGCGCGCGTACAGCAGCCCGGCTATCTGGCCGGTCTGGATCAGCGAGGCGCCCTCGGCGGGCACCCACCACGGGGCGTGCGGCCCCTCCGACACCGAGGGCAAGACGAACGCCGCGCCGCCCTCGGCCGGGGCGATAGCCGAGAGCCAGTCGACCGCGTCGCGGACCAGCCGCTCGTCCCACGCGCCGGCCAGGTCCATGATCCGCAAGGCCATCTCGACGGCGGCGGGCTGGCTGGCGGCCGCCCGGCAGTCCGGCTCAAGCGCGTGGCCGAACCCGCCGTCCGCGTTCCGGTAGGCGGCGACCGCGTCCCGCACCGGCTCGGCCGCACCGCCGCGGAACAGCCGCTCGAACACCCGGCGGTCGAGCAGCCGTCCTCGCGCGGCCAGGAAGTCCGTCGCCGCTTCGAAGTCTGGAGTCTTCTTCATGAGGCCATCACACCAAAGACAGCCGGCGTCGTATTGAACGAAACGGCCACCGCCCGTTCGGGCTGGCCGGGCGGCGCACCCGCTAGCGCGGCGGCCACACGCTCGCCCGCAGCGGGTCGGCCTGCGGGGCGTCGCCGTCGGGCCGCCGCCGTGGCCGGACCGGCTTTTGCCGCCCGATCTCGGCCAGGATCGGCATGATGATCGCCTCGTACGCGACGGGGCTGTACCTGGCGTGCAGCGCCCGGAGCACGCCCTTGCCGCTGGCCTCGCCGATCAGCTCGTCGAGCAGCAGATAGTGGACTTCCTCGCCGCGGGCGAGCCGGTCGTACGCGGACTTGGCCAGGGATGCCACGACAGGGTGGCCGTCGGATTCGCGCAGGAGCATCAGCGTCGCGTCCTTGAGTTCCACGCCTCGATGGTACGCATGGCATCCTTGAGTCATGGTCATGAGGCCGCAGTCCGTCGGCTGGGTGCCGGACGGCGCGTGGCTCACCCCGACGTACGCGGAATGGCGGCCGCCCGCCGCGCTGCGCGGGGCGGTGGCCTGCCTGTGGGCCAGCGTCGTACCGGACGGCGACCGGGGTGAAAGCCTGGTGCTACCCGACGGGTGCAGCGACCTGATCTGGGAGCAGGGCACCGGCGGTTACGTCGCGGGCCCGGACACCGGCCCGGTCCGCTTCCCGCGGGCCGCCGCGGGCGCGGTGATCGTCGGTGCCCGGTTCCGGCCTGCCGCGGGCGGCCCGGCCCTCGGCCTGCCGCTGAGCGAGCTGCGCGACCAGCGCGTGCCCCTCGCCGACCTGCTGCCCGCGCAGGCCAGGCCGCTCAGCGACACGCTAAGCCCGGCGGCCGCCGCGCATGCCCTGCTTGAGGTCACCGGACGGCTCGTGGCCGCCAGCTCGGCCGACTCCGCCATCGCCCGGGCCGCGGCCCTGTTGCGCGACCCGGGCGCGCGCACCGAGGACATCGCGGGGCGGGTGGGGCTCAGCGAGCGCCAGCTGCGCCGCCGCACTCACGCCGCCGCGGGGTACGGCCCGAAGACGCTCCAGCGGATCCTCCGCTTCCAGCGCTTCGTCCGCACGGTCGACGCGAGCGCGGGGCCGCTGGACCTGGCGGCCGCCGCGGCCATGGCGGGGTACGCCGATCAGTCTCACCTGACCCGCGAGTCCGTCGCCCTCTCCGGTCTTACCCCGGCGGCCCTGGCCGGGCTCCGCGGCTCGTCTCACGCCGCCTAAATCGGGCCCGCGGCACCACCCGGCCCGGCCGGAAAGTTCAGGCGCCCGCAGGCTCGGCGATCATGGACGTGCCGATCTCACGGAAGCCCTGCCGCGTGTAGATACGCGCCACGGCCGCGTCGGACGCGGACAGGAACACGGTCGTGGCGCCGCGGGCCAGGGCGTGCGCCGCCAGCGCATGGGTGACCGCGGCGCCGAGGCCACGGCGACGGCTGGCGGGGAGCACGCCGACCCCGGTGATCTCCGCGACGTCGCCAGCCAGCTGGTAGCTTCCCGCGCCAAGCGGCCCGTTCGGTCCGCGGGCCGCGGCGAGCACCGACTGGCCGGACCGCAGCCGCTCCCGCAGCGCCGCGACGATCAGCGGGTCGTGGCTGGCGGTGATGTTGTCCCGCTCGGTGACGGCGGCCCCGCCAATCGCCGTCCCTGGGTGCCCGAACGCGACCGCGGGCACCGCCCACGCCGGGACCACGTCCCGGTCATCGGCGCCGAGCACGCCGACCGAGACGCGCGGCGGCAGGGCAGGGGGCGGCGCGAGCTCGCCGAGCACGAGCAGCGGGTGCGCGTGCACCAGAAGGCCAGCGGCCGCGGCCGCGGCCGCCATCTCCGGCGCCGCCTGCTCGATCCACTCGAACGACTCCGGGATCAGCAGCTCCCGCTGCCTGGCCAGAACCGACCGCACGTCGGCCGCCCGCACCAGGCCGCGCGGGAGTGCCCGCGGCCTGGCATAGTACGGGTGGCTGGTGCCGACGGGAACGAACAGCACGAGCGAACCGATTTCCTCAGCCCGGGCGCGCTGTCTCGGCACGGCGTCGCAGTACCAGTCGATCCGCCCGATGATTTCGTCGTCACCACCCACAACGACTCATCCTGCGCTACTGGCCGGCTATCTGCAGCGGGCCGGAGCTGGCCGCGGGCCGGTCGGGCGCGGCGCCGGGCCCGTAGGCCTCGATCTCGGCGGGCGACAGGTCGAGCATGGTGGCGGCGTCCTGGAAGGCGCATCCCTCGCGGGCCAGCGCCTCGAGCGCGCTGCGCGTTGAGCGGTTCGCCGCCTCCACGGCCAGCCGCGCGACCTGCCTCTTCTGCAGCGCTTCCGCCACCGGGGGCGGCGCGTCGGGCAGCACGTCAACCCGGATCGCCTCCGGCGGCATGGCCAGGGTGCGCGCGATGAGCTGCCGGGTGACGACCTCGGCCTGGTCCAGGCTCCGCACCTGCGCGGTCATGCCCTCGACCTGGGGAACGTGGATGGTCCACCAGCGACCTGCCCGTTCGCACAGCGCGGTGAAGGTCGTCGTTTCCATGCATGCCCCTTTGTCGCCAACTCATCGACGGGCAGCCGCGCAGTGACCACACGCGCGGTAACCCGCTCTAATCTACCGGCGGGTAGCTACTACTTCCGGCACATCCACCAGGAAGTGACAGAAGTCGACCAGAAAGTGACCAGAGTGACACGCGCGGCTACAGGGCCGACGGTGCGCCGCTGCCGTGCTTGCGGTGCGCTAGCCAACGAGGTGCCGGTTCGGCCCGCGGGCGTCCGCCACGAAC
Source organism: uncultured Streptosporangiaceae bacterium (assembly GCA_964581815.1). Taxonomy (GTDB): domain Bacteria; phylum Actinomycetota; class Actinomycetes; order Streptosporangiales; family Streptosporangiaceae; genus Trebonia. The sequence continues at coordinate 49,208 of CAZORE010000047.1, forward strand.
TCCGGTAGCTCGGTCACCTCGATGCCCGCCCGGCCGAGCAGCTCAGCGCCCTGGCAGTCGGCGACGAACAGCGCTGGCTCCCGCCAGGCGATCACCACCCGGCGCAGCCCGCCCGCGATGATCAGCTCGGTGCAGGTCCGCGACCTCGACTTACGCTGCGAGCAGGGCTCAAGCGTGCTGTAGATGGTGGCGCCCGCGAGCCGCGGCTCGCCGGGGGAGACCTTGCCGAGGGCCGCCTCCTCCGCGTGCACGGCCAGGTCCCCGCCTTCCCGGGAGAAGCCACGGGACAGCTCCACGCCGTCGGCGTCCACCACCACGGCACCGACGGAGAACGCGGTCCGCGAGGGCGGGCACAGCCAGGCCAGCGAGACCGCGAGCCGCATCCACCGCGCGTCATCCACCCGGCCATCCTAACGAGGCGGCGGCCGGGGTCATTCCGGTCAGCACGCCGGTGACGACGATCCGCCAGGGCGTGAAGGCAAGGGTCACCGGGGTGCAGGTGAGCAGCGTGATGAACTGGCGGACCGGCTGCTGACCTGGCTCGTCGGGCACCGGGTCGAGCACGCCGACGTCGGTGTAGCGAACCACGCGCTCGGAGAGCACCCGGTACTGGTAGGTGCCGTTGACCGTCGTGACGGCGATGCCGTCGCCCTTGCGCAGGCTGCCGAGGTGCAGGAAGGGGTTCCCGGCCGTGATGTCGTGCGCGGCCACGGCGAAGTTGCCCGGCTCGCCGGGCAACTGGGTTCCCGGCACATGGCCGGGGCCCTCGGCGAGCTGGGCGAGCGTGGTGCCCTCGACGACCGCGAACCGCCATTGCGCGCCGAACGCGGGAATGCGCAGCAACGCGAACGGCCGCCCGGTCACCAGCTCGATCGGCTTGGCCGCCGCGGTACCGCCCGGATCGGTACCGCCAGGCGCGGTGCCGCCCGGCGCGGTGCCGCCCGGATCGGTACCGCCAGGCGCGGTGCCGCCCGGAT
>CAZORE010000048.1:0-49061 GCA_964581815.1 uncultured Streptosporangiaceae bacterium
GACCTCGGCGGCCCCTGCTAGCGCGGTCCGGCGTGCCGATGCGCTTGTTCGTGCCCCGGTGCGGCCAGGGCACGGCCGCCCCTCCCGTCTGCCATTAGTAATCTGATATGACTAATAAGTAGCGTCATGACAGGCACGGCTGGAGGGAACGCGTTGACATCGAGTACCCCGGATGCCTCCCCGGCGGGTGACTCCGCATCCGACCTCGCACGGCAGCTGTGGGAGATCGAGCAGATCAAGCAGCTCAAGGCACGGTACTTCCGGCTGATGGACACCAAGGACTGGGACGCCTGGAAGGACCTGTTTACCGAGGACTGCGTCCATCACCTGCCGGCCGAGCTGAACGCGCCGCCGCAGTCCAACGCGGAGTACCTCGAACTCGTGCCCCGGCAGCTCGCGGACGCGTTCACCACCCATCACGGCCACATGCCCGAGATCACCCTTCTCAGCCCGACCGAGGCCACCGGGGTGTGGGCGATGTTCGACTACGTGCTCTACCCGGACCGGCCGGCCGGCATCAAAGGCTACGGGCACTACCACGAGACCTACCGCAAGTGCGAGGACGGCAAGTGGCGCATCAGCTCGAAACGCAACCAGCGGCTACGGGTTGACGAGATACCGAACCACCCGCGCTGACCGTCTACCCAGCCGAGCTTGAGACCGGAGGCAACGCGTCATGAAGATTGGGTTCGCTGGACTCGGCAATATGGGCAGCCGGCTCGCCTCGTGCCTGGTCGGCGTCGGTGACCTGACCGTGTACGACGTCCATGAGCCGTCCCGGGAGGCGTTCCGCGGCCGGGCTCGCGTGGCTGGCAGCGTCGCCGAGACCGGCGCCGGGGCCGACGTGGTCGGCCTGTGTGTCCGGACCGGTGAGCAGGTCCGTGAGTGCGCCGATGCCGTGCTGCCGGTGATGCGGGAGGGCGGCATGCTGATGATCCACAGCACGGTCAGCCCCGATCTCGTCCTCGCCGTGGCGCGCGACTGGCCGGCCGCGGGGTTCCAGAAGACCCCGGATCCAGCCGGCCGGTCGCAGGCAAACGTTCTGTACGTTCACCAGCGTACAGTGTCGCCCGTTAAGCGAACAAGGTACGCGGCCCGCACAGTCCGGCCCGGCCTGAGGTATGCGGGTAACACTAGAGCGGTACCGGCAATCATCCACCTGGTCAAGCGACTCCGCTGACCAAAGCCGCCGCAGCGTAGAATCCGGGTACCAGGCCCGTTCTCAGGCCGGACGCGTGCTGTTGGTTTCATAGGTGGGCTTTCCGCGAGTGTCTACGCAAGGCAGCCTGTTCCAGGCTGAGGAATTCAGGACTTCCGCGCAGGCTGCGGCCACCATCATCTTCATCTGCCCGTACGGCACTCCCATTCAGAAGGTGAGTTTCGCAATACGACGGCTTCTGAGGGCCGGCTATCACGTTGTCGCGTACCAGACCACGGCAGCCGTCTTCACGGCCGCCGACCCGATGATCCTTCCCGAGCTGATCTCTCAGGTAAGGGAGGACATCAGGTCGCGGATAGCGAAGCTGGCGGCAGCGGGCGTCACCGAGTTCGGATTCTTCGGCAGCAGCCTTGGATCCTTCATCCTCTACAACTGCGTAGGCCGCAAGATCCCCGAACTCCGCTGGGGCGTATTCAACACTGGCGGCAACATCGCCCAGGGCATGTGGAAAATGCTTGACCTGAGACAGCCGCATGTGGCGCGAGGATGGTCGCTTCCGCGACTTGAAGAAGCATGGGCCGAGCTCCAGTGGCCGGACTTCGGGCGGCTCGACGGCTGCCGGTTCGTCTTCGTGAGCTCACGCCGCGACGACATTGCCCCGTTGAGAGACATCGAGCAGTACCTCGGACCAATGCGCGAAGCGGGGGCCGAAGTGAGCGTACGCAGGGTGCCGGCCACCAGTCATCGCTCGACCGTCATTGCCGGGCTCTGGAACGCACCACGACTTGTTCGGATGGTGCGCCGACCCCGGCCAGGCGGCCGGCGACTAATGTGACCGGCCCTTAGCCCGGCTGAGCAGCTTGACTACCACCTGTCGCATCGCCGGGGCCCAGCCGATGTCCGCGGTCTGGCCGGTGCGGGATGGCGGGGTGGCGGACGGTACGAGGCCTGACGGCGTAGGCCCGGTTTCGGTCGTGCCCGTGGGAGCCAGGGTCGCGGGCGCCGTCGTAGCCGTGCCCACGCTCGGACCTTCGGCCGGTGTCGCGGTCGGGTTGACCGTTGGGACGGCTGCTGTCGCCGTGCTCGACGGCGCCGTGACCTGCGGTGTTGGCGGCCGGGACGGGACCTGGGACGCGCTCTGGATCGGCGTCTTGTGGGGCGTGGGTGCCTTTGCGGTTGGCGATGACGGCGTACCTGGAGTGGACCTCCCCCCAGTGGCTACGGGCCCGGCCGTCGGCACCGCCGCGAAATTCCCGTGCTCGTAGCTCGCGGCGAGGGCGAGTACGACGTGGACGTACTCGTCGGCGTCGTTGTAACGCAGCACCGCGGCTGCTTCCTGTGCCGGGTTGGCCAGGTCCCCGCCGCCCGCGCACAGGTAGTCGCCGGCGGCGAGCGTGGCATCGAAGATGTTGTTCGGGTCTTTCTTGCCGTCGCCGTTGCCGTCGGCGCCGTACAGGGCCCAGGTCGAAGGGATGAACTGCATCGGCCCGACGGCCCGGTCGAAGTTCGGGTCCCCGTCGAGCTTGCCGCCGTCAGTGTCGCGAATGAGAGCGACACCGTTCCGGCCATCGAGAGGAATGCCGTAGATGGGCCGGGTGCCGTACCCGTCAGGAAGCAGCACGGCGCCGCCGAATAGACCGTTGTCCGACTCGACCCGGCCGATCGCCGCGAGCAACTGCCACGGCACGTGGCAGGCGGCGTCGCGGACCGCGAGGGCGGCGGCCGCGCGCTGGTACGCCTCCAGCGCCACCTCGGGGATTCCACTGGCATCGAGCGCGGTCGTCACCGCTGGACTCGTCAGCACCTTCTTCACGGGTTCGGACACGTTCCCGCCGCCGACCGGAACTGCCTTGAGCTGCTTCGGGTCCAGGTACGGCTGCACGGCCGGGTCAACGACGCCAGTGCCGAGTGCGGCCAGTGCCCGCGACGCGATGCCCGTCGGCTGCGCCCGGCCGGCCTCTTCGCCGGCCGCCGTCGCCCCGTGCGCGGCCAGCCCGACGGCGGCGCCGAGGGCGGCGGCCACCGCCGATGCCGGGATCAGGTGCCACCAACGGGCTCGGCGCGCGAAAGCCTCGCCCATGGTGCTCCTAGCCGGCCGGTGAACGCGCTTGGGTCGCATCGCTCGATCCCTCGCCTCGGAATGACCCTTCACCTCAGATTCGGAGCCGCCGCCCGAACGGATGGGGCCAACCGAATGAACGGGCATCTAGCCTGGACGGCCAGTGGTGTCTCTTAAGCGATCAGCGGGCCCCTTCCGACCCGGCTTGGAGGCGGCTGATCTGCTGGTTGAGGTAGCGCTGCTGCTGAAGGTTGGTGGCCGCCCGGGCCGCAGCCCGGTACGCCTCGAGCGCGGCACCAGGGTCGTCAGCCATCTCCAGGAGGTGGCCGCGGACGGCGTGGTAGCGGCGATCGGTGTTGATCCGGTCGTCGGCCCCGAGGCGCTCGACCAGTTCGAGGCCGGCCCGGGGCCCGGCGACCATGCTGACGGCCACGGCGTGGTTGAGCGCGACGACCGGGTTGTCGTCGAGGCGGAGCAGGACGCCGTAGAGGGCGGCGATCTGGCGCCAGTCGGTCGCTTCGGCGTTCTCCGCCTCATCATGGACAGCCGCGATCGCCGCCTGGAGCTGGTACGGCCCGACCGGCCCGCGGGGAAGCGCCGCAGTGACGAGGGCAACCCCTTCTTCGATGGCGCCCCGGTCCCATAGGCTGCGGTCTTGCTCCGCCATGGGGATGAGTGATCCGTCGGGAGCTGTGCGGGCGCGGTGCCGGGCGTGGATGAGGAGCATCAGGGCCAGCAGCCCGGCCACCTCGCTGTCACCAGGCCTGGCCGCGTAGACCGTCCGCGCGAGGCGGATTGCCTCCTGGGCCAGGTCGACCCGGATCAAGGCGGTTCCTGCGGTGCTGGCGTAGCCCTCGTTGAAGATCAGGTACAGGACCCGGAGGACAGCGTTCAGCCGCCCGTCGAGTTCACTTCGGGACGGGAGCGCGAACGGGAGGCCGCTGTCTTTGATCGCCTGCTTGGCCCGGGTGATCCGCCGCGTCACCGCTTGCTCGGACCCGAGCAGGGCCCGGGCGATCTCCGCCGTGCTCAGCCCGCCGACCGCACGCAACGTGAGGGCGATCTGCGAGGCGGCCGGCAGCGACGGGTGGCAGCACAGCAACAACAGCACCAGCGTGTCGCCGTTATCACCGGCAGAGGGCTGGTCCGGCCGGGGCGCGCTGGGCTCGGTCAGCGCCCACCGGGCAACCGTGTCTTCTCGTTGCCGGCGCGCCTGCTCCGAGCGCAGCAGGTCGGTGAGCCGCCGCGAGGCCACCGTGATGAGCCAGGCCCTGGGGTTACCGGGCAGCCCGTCTTTGGGCCATTGCACCGAGGCCGCCAGGAGCGCCTCCTGGGTGGCGTCCTCAGCCAGGTCGAAGTTGCCGTAGCGGCGGACCACGGCGCCGAGGACCTGCGGCGCCAGGCAGCGCAGCAGGTCCTCGGTCTCGGCCGCGGTCATCGGCAGCCGGCCTTCATGATCAGCCCTCGAAGTCCGGCTGGTGCTCGTCGACCGGCCGCACGTCCGCGTACGCTCGGGCCCGGATCCGCTCGGGACCAGGGCAGCTGGTGAGGCGGGCGGCGATTTCTGTCGCCCGGTCGAAGCTCTCGCACTCCACGATCCAGTAGCCGGCGAGCACCTCCTCGGCCTCGGCGTAGGGACCGTCGGTCACCACCGGGACCCCCTCTTTGAGCTGGATCCGCCGCGTGTGCACCGGGGCGCTCAGGCCCCGGGTCTCCACCAGCTCGCCCGAGTCAAGCAGCTCCTGGTTGAACGCCTGCATGAACGCTCCAAGCGCCGCCCACTCCTCCTGGCTCCACGCGGGCTGCGTTGACGCTTGCCCGACCAGGTCTTGGTACTGCTGCTGTGAAGCGAAGGTCAAGATCATGTACTTCACTGCCTTTGTCCTTCCGGAATCGGCACCCAGTTGGTGCCATCTTCACAGACGTCGGAGCCACCACCGCCAGATCGGACACGCCCAGGGCTCTACGCGGAAATTGGCTTATGCAATGACCCTGGCGCGGGGTAGCTTCGCTCGCATGACCCGGTACCACCACGTCGATGTGTTCGCCGATGCCGCCTACACCGGCAACAGCCTGGCGGTTTTCCTCGACCCGCCGCCGCTGCGGGCCGGCCAGATGCTGGCGATCACCCGGGAGCTGCGGCACTGGAACAATGACGGGCTGCTTGAGGACGTCGCGACCGGCAGCGCCGCCGGCTGCGTCGCCGGCTACCTGCGGCGGCACCAGCGCATCCCGGACGGCGAGCCGTCCGAGCTCGCCCAGGGCCGGTTCACCGGCCGGCCAAGCAGGATCACCATCACCGCCTACGGCGCGCCCGATGCGGTCAGCCGCGTGACCGTCGGCGGCGCGGTGACCGTGGTCGGCGAGGGCACGCTGCACACGCTGCCCGGCGAGGAGCGAGTTCATCGCCGTGCTTGACGCGGCCACCGGCGACCAGACGCGGCCGGCCCCCCGGCGAATCCCGGGGCGACCCGGGCGTTCCGATATCCGCGGGCGACTAGGTCCAGGACCTCGCGCTCCCGCTCGGTGAGCCTGGAGAACGGCCTGGACATCTCCGGCAGCGGCCGGGCCACGGGACCTGCCCGCAACTCACCCCGAGCCCCAGCAGGCCGGAGCCTGACCCAAGCCTGAGCCCGATGGTCGGCGGAGCATAGAAACAACCAGGGCGGTGCTATAGCTGACTCGCATCCTGCGGCTCAGACGGCAGCAGGGTGGAGATGTCAACGGCGATGCGCCACCTGCCGTCGGCGTCCTGGCGCCACACGGTGGTGTCCCATACCGCCCGGCGCGGGTGACCGGGGATCTCGACCGTGACCGTGCACAGGGCATATCCAAGTTCACCGGAAGAATGTGACTCGTGCAGCTGGACGGTGCGCCGGGCGCCGGCTGCCGCTGCCCGGTCGATGGCGATGCTCCAGAACTGCTCGATCGCGTCGTGGCCCTGGATCGGCATCATGCCGTCGGCCATCAGGTGAGCCTGCTCGGTGTAGTAGGAAGTCATCGAACGCGCGTCGGCCGCGTAGAAGAGCTCCTCGAACGCCCGCGTGAACTGCTCGAGTTCGCCATGATCGAATGCTGCTAGTGACATGGTGCTGATCATGGGTCACTCCGGTCTGTCGGTGAAGGGCGGAACGCGTCAGGATGAGTTCCGAATGCGCCAGGCTGCTCGGTTGGCGGAGTAGGAGGCGCGGTGCCCGTTGGGCCCATGCTGTCGGGAGGCAGCCCCTGGTCCTGCCAACGGCGCATGGCGCGCCTGAGTGTGCGGTCGTCGCTGTAGCCGAGGCGCACAGCGACCGAAAGTTTGGTCTTCCCCTCAGCTAGCAGCCGGGTAGCCTGCCGACACCGGACCGCATCGATTTGCTCTCGCAAACTAGTGCCTTCCGCTTTCAGCCGCCGCTGCAACGTCCGCGGGCTCACCGCCAGTTGACGCGACACCGATGCCAGCGAGATGTCCTCGCCGGGCAGTCGCCGCGCCAGCACTGCCCGCAGTCGGGTCGCCCAGGCCGGCGCGGCGCCGGATGAAGTATTCACGTTCTGGTCGGATTTCTCCATGCTTCCCACCTCGCTGATGATCCTGCAGTAAATATTTACTGCAGGATCGCTAACGTGCCGTGGCGTACCGAACGGACTGGTTGTTTAGCCGGTCAGCCGGTCGCGCTCTCGAGAAACGGGTTGCTCAGCCGGTCATGCCCTCGAGCAGAAGCGCGATTACGTGGTCACGAAACCGGGCTGGATCGGTGTCTAGGCCACCAGACAGGATGTCGACGAACCGGGGGGCCAGCACCGCCATGGCGAGCAGGGTGCTAGCCGCCATCGCATAGACGGTCTCGAACGGCACCTCGGCCCGGAAGGATCCCTCCGCCTGGCCTCGTTCGTATAGCGAGCGGATGGGGGCCGGCAGGCCGGTCGCGCCCTCGGGGAGCGCGAGCGGTGCATCGGCAAGCCCCTCATGGACCAGCAGGGCGGCGACCTGAGGCCGGGCCCGCAGCGCGTCGAAGAGCCCACCGAGCACCAGTCGCATTCCGGGATACGGGTCCATGCCGGCCGCCTTGACCAGGGCTGGCGTCCAGGCTTCGCCAAGCAGTACCCGCTGTTCCCGCATGACCGCGGCGTACAGCCCGTCCTTACTGCCGAAGTGGTGGTAGATCATGCGCTCGTTCACCCCGGCGGCTTTCACGATGTCCTGCACCCGGGTACCCCTCGGCCCGTACCTGGCGAACTGTTCCGCCGCGGCGGCCAAGAGGACGGCCCTGCTCTCGCTCATGCAGTAAATAATTACTGCATAGTCGCGAATGCGCAAGCCCGATGGCGAAGAATACTTCAGGAGTTCATTACGGCCCCCGGTGGCGTCGCGCCGCGCGACTGCCGGCGCACTTTAGCCGCACGTGAGAACGTTCTCGACAATCAGCACTCGTGCCCCGGTGGTCTAGTCATCCGGTGAAACGCAGGTCATTTTTGGCGAGGAAAGGCTAGTGTCCGGTGCTGTGATCCCGGCACCGGACATTCCCGGACATGAAGTGATCGGCGTCCTCGGCTCGGGCGGGTTCGCCACCGTGTACCGGACGTGGCAGACGGCCGTCGGCCGCGAGACGGCGGTCAAGGTGGACAGCCGGGCGCTGCACTCTGACCGGGACCAGCGGCGGTTCTTCCGCGAGGTGGGCGCCGCTGGGCGGCTGTCCGGGCATCCGCACGTCATCGACGTGTACGACGCGGGAACGTTGCGCGACGGACGCCCGTACATGGTGATGGAGTTGTGCCCGGGCGGGTCGCTCGACGATGAGGTGCGGCGAAACGGGCCGCTGACCCCGGCCTCCGTATGCCGGATCGGGGTCAACCTGGCCGACGCGCTCGCCGCCGCGCACGAGCTGGGCATCCTGCACCGCGACCTCAAGCCGGCGAACATCCTCGTCAACCGCTACGGCGTCGTCGGCATCGCGGACTTCGGGCTGGCGTCGATCATGGCGGCCGGCGGTATGCAGTCGGTGACGCGGGACGCGCTGACCCCGGCGTTCGCGCCGCCTGAGAGCTTCCGGGCCGAGGAGCCTTCCCCGGCGGCCGACGTCTACTCGATGGCCGCCACGCTGTACGCGCTGATGGCCGGGCGCCCGCCCCACTTCCCGGCTAGCGGCGAGTCGCCGGGGATGTGGGCGATCCTGCTGCGGCACGGCCAGCAGGTCGAAGACATACCGGGAGCTCCGGCGCGGATGATGGACATCCTGCAGGCATGCCTGGCCGCCGACCCGTCGCGGCGGCTGCCTTCGGCGGCCTCGCTGCGGGACGAGCTGGCGGCGCTGCTCGGCGGCGAGCGCGGCCGGGTCCCGTCACGGGACTGGCAGGTGCCGGGCAGGAGCGTTCCGCCCGAGCCGGGCGGGTCGCTGGCTGATTCGGCGACCGGGGCCCGGACGGCACCTCCGGCCGAGGCGCTCGCCGGCTCCGTCGGCGGTGCCGGGACTACGGTCGCGGGCGCGCGCGGCGCGGCGGCCCGGACGGTCCGGCCGCGTCCTTCCCTGACGCTGGCCGCGGTGGGCGGCGGCGTGGCCGTAGCCGTGGCCGCGGCGCTCATAGTCGTGCCTCGCCTGCTCTCGCCTGGCGGCGGCCCGTCGGGCAACAGCCCGGCCGGCGTGAGTACGCCCGGCGTGAGCTCGCCCGCGGCGTCCGTGCCCGGGGCAGTCGGCGTGTTCGGGGTGGCGACGACGACTCAGCACTGCCCGGCGGCGTCGGTGACGGGAGCCGGCGCGGCCTGTGTGAAGACGCCGGAGTGCTGGGCCGGGGTGAACGACTTCAATGGCGTCGTCTCGGCCAGCCCCATGCCATGCAACCAGCCGCACAGCTGGCAGACGTTCGCGATCGCCATAATGCCAAGCGAGTCCGCGACCTTCGACGTGAACATCGTGCAGGCCAACCCGACCGTGCAGGCGCTCTGTTCACTCAAGGTGCTCTTGGCGTCCCGGACCGGTGCGGCGTTGCCGGTACCGCGGAGCGCGTGGATGATCCAGGTCATGCCGCCAGACGAGGCGGCGTACAACACCGGCGTCCGCACCGTGCGGTGCCTCGCCGGACTCGGGCTTGACGAGCTGCGGACTGCTCAGTTCGGGCCATGAGCTGAGTCCCGTATTATCCGGTCCATTGCCCGGCCAGGAACAGCAGCCCCATGACGACTGCCAGGGGCGTGCTTATGCCGAAATACAGGTACTTGAGCCAGGGAAGGCGCGCTTCAAGGCGGGCGAGGGCGATGCAGACCGGGAACAGGAGCAGGAGGGTCCGCGGCCCGGACTGGTAGAAGGTCTGCGTGCCGATCACGACCGCGGGCAGACCGCAGTACAGGGCCTCGGGCCAGCGGCGCAAGCACAAGAACGCAAGCGCCGTCAGGATCATCAGGGCCTCGACAGCGATCTCCAGCTGGTACTCCCAGGCGACGCCGCCGAAGAACACATGCTGGAACGCCACCCAGTAGGTGGCCTTCAGTGCCTGGACCGGGGTGACCGTATGGAGGAACCAGCCGGCCTGGTTCGCGCTGGCCCACGCGTTCCAGGTGCCGGTATGCACCCGCAGGTAGGCCTCGTAAGCCACGGCCCCGGCGAAGGCGCAGCCGCACCTGACGGCATTGCCCAGGCGCTGCCAGAAGGGGTGCTCCCAGACAGGATCCTGCCGGGCATGCTCGCGCAGGTCCTGCGTCGGCGCCACCTGCGCGCGCGGGCCGGTCAGGGCCATCACGGCCAGCGCCATGACCAGGAAAACCGCGTCCACGCGGACCAGCCCGGCCAGCCCGGCCAGGACCGCGGCCCGCCACCACCGGCCCTTCGTCGCCGCGTGCCAGGCGGGGATCGCGAGCGCGAGGAACAGGGCCTCGGCGTACCCGACCATGAGGTAGATCGCGGCGGGCATGGTGAGCAGGTAGAGCACCGCACGGCGGCTCCCGGCGAGCCGGGACAGCGAGACCACGGCGAAGCAGCCCGCGATGCCCGGGACGACAAGCTCCGACAGTGTCCAGTTACGCAAGATCAGGTGCGCCGCCGCCAGTGTCAGCGGGAACCCAGGGAACATGACGACGTTGTCCGCCATCGAATTCGGCGAGAAATAGCCGTACTGGGCGATGTTCCGTAGCCGGATGGCGTCCAGGTGCTCGAACACCCCGGTCAGCGGCGCGTGGCTGGTGTCACCGCGGTACACCCACGCGGCCGCCCAGGCGAGAACGAACAGGGCCAGGTGCGCGGCGGCCCACAGGCCAAGCGCGGCACGGTCGCCGGAGTCCAGGCGGCGCCACCAGGCCGCAGCCAACCCGCGCACCGCAGCAGTCACCGAACAGATTTAACACCTGAGCCGCAGGCCGATTCACCCAGTTCAATCACGGTTGGGGCAAAATGCCGATTTCAGTCACCTCCCGGATCCATTCCAAGAGGTCGGTCCCTGGCCATCCGCTGTACGAGGCCAGCCAGCTCTGCGGGTGGTCGGCCCGGGTACAGCACGCCTAGCCGCCGGGTGCTCCGGGTCATCGCCACGTAGAGGTCGTTACGGCCGCGTGGCGATCCGGCCAGGATCGCGGCGGGGTCAGCGATAAGCACCGAGTCGAACTCAAGGCCCTTGGCCTGCCCGGCGCCAAGGACCACGACCGGGTTCGTCAGGTCAAGGCGCTCGCCGTACGACGCGCCGGGCACGGCGCGGGAGACGGCACCGCCTAGCTCGGCAACCCGGGTGTCCGGCACGATGACTGCGAGCTGTCCCTCGCTCTCGGCTTCCGCGCCGGTGATCTCGGCCAGCGTGGCCGGGAGCGCGTCGCGGGTGGTGGCCGTCCGCCAGGGCGGAACGCCGGACTGGCGCACGGACTGCGGCGGCGGCTGTTCCGGGTCGATCGCGGCCAGGAGGCCCGCGGCGGCGGCCATGATCTCGGCCGGGGTGCGGTAGTTGACGGTCAGCCGGGCCAGCCGCCAGCGGTCGCCGGCCAAGGGCTGGAGGACACGTACCCAGGATGCGGTGCCGGCTGCGCTGCCGGTTTGCGCGACGTCGCCCACGATGGTCATCGACCTGGCGGGGCAGCGCCGGGCCAGCAGGCGCCAGGCCATCTCTGACAGTTCCTGCGCCTCGTCCACGATCACGTGCCCGAACGTCCAGTTGCGATCGGCCGCGGCCCGCTCGGCGAGGGTGCGGTAATCCGGTGCCTCATGACGGGCGGCCAGTTCAGCGGCGTCCAGGATGTCCGCGGCGGTGATCTCTTCGCCACCGGAGCCGGCGGCGATGTCAAGCACGCCCTGGGCGTAGGCGATCCGCTGCGCGCGCTCCCGGGCCGAGCGCGCATGGTCGGCCCGCTCGTCCTGCCCGAGAAGCTCCGCCGCCTCATCGAGCAGCGGCACGTCGGCGGCGCTCCAGCCGCCGGGCTCGCGCAGCAGCGCGGCGCGCTCGGCCGCGGTCAGGGCGGGCGCCGCGGCGGCGAGCCGCGCCGGGTCAGCGAACAGCTCTGCAAGCAGCCGAAGCGGCGTGAGGGCGGGCCACAGGTCATCAAGCCGGGCCCGCACTCCCCGGTCCTCCCACAGCTCACGTCGCAGGGCCGCGAGGTTCACCTGCTCGTCCTCGGCGCTGCCCTGAACCAGCGGTATCGCCGCCAGGTCCGCCTCGATCGCCTCGCTGGCCTCGGCGAGTACGTCGCTGACATCGGCCTCGAGCCGCTCGGCGAGCTCGCGGGCGAGCTCGGTGTACCTCTGGGCGAGCGCGGTAAGGACCTGCCGCTGGAACAGCGGCCTGGCCCGGTTGTGCGGGAGCTGGGCCGCCCGCGCGCGCCTGGTCGCCTCCCGCACCACCTCGCCGTCCAGCCGGAGCGTCTCGCCAGCGAACTCGAACTCGGCCGGGCCGACGGCCTGCCGGTCACGCACGGCCGCCGCGAGCACGCCTGCCATCATGGCCCGCCCTTTGACCTCCTCGGCGAGCCGGGTCTCGCGGCGGTCCGCCACCACGCCAGGGAACAGTTCCCCCACCGTTCGCAGCAGCACGTTGGTCTCCCCAAGTCCGGGCAGCACCTGGCTGATATAGCTGAGGAACGTCGCACTGGGACCCACCACGAGCACGCCGCGGTTGGCGAGGTGGCGGTGCGTGTAGAGCAGGTAGGCCGCGCGGTGCAGGGCGACAGCGGTCTTCCCGGTGCCGGGGCCGCCCTGGACCACCAAGATTCCGGTCGGCGCCGACCGGATGATCGCGTCCTGCTCGGCCTGCAGCGTGGCGACGATGTCGCGCATCCGGCCGGTTCGCGTGGCCTCCACCGCGGCGAGCAGGGCCGCCTCTCCGGTCAGGCCGGAGGCGCCGGCGAGCTCCTCGCGGTCAAGCACCTCATCATCCAGGCCGGTCACCCGGCGGCCGCGCATGACGATGTGGCGGCGGCGCCGGACACCGTGCGGCGTGCTCGCGGTGGCCACGTAGAAGGCACGAGCCGCCGGGGCGCGCCAGTCGAGCAGGAGCGGCTCGCCGTCACCGCGCTCATCACGCAGGCCGATCCGCCCGATGTGCAGGCATTCACCGGACCTCAGGTCGAGGCGGCCGAAGCACACCCCGTTCTCCGCCGCGTCCAGCCTGGCCAGTTGCCCGGCATGCCGGGCGATCGCGGCGTCCCGGTCGAGCCGGGACTGCGCCGTGCCGCCATCTTCCCGCAGCGCCAGCGCAAGCCGCGCCGACGCCTGCTCGCGCAGCGCATCGACCCGCTCGTACAGGCCCGCAACGTACTCCTGCTCACGACTGATCTCACTGGCCAGCACGCTTCACCTTCCCTGGACAGCCCTGTCGCAAGATTGCCGGGTGAAATCGCGGAAAAACAGTCTTGTGTTGCCCGGCGTACGTCAGCCGGCTCGCAAACGCCCAGGTCAGCGAGCCGCAAGTTTTCTCTTCCGCCGTAGGCGGTTTCCCTCGACTTATTACAGGGTGGTGACCACGCCCCTGGCGGGCGAACCAGGAGGGCCGCGCATCCGTATCACAGAAAGGCAGCAATAGTTCACCTGGCGTGACTAGAGAGGGGCGCCGCGTGTCATACCCGGCCCGCTACCCGGACCCAAGCTATCCGGCGCCACCGCGACGGCGGCCAGCCAGAGCACAGCCGCCGCTCTGGCCTGAAGCAGCGCCGCCGGCTCGGTGGCCGGAACCCCCCCGGCAGGGGCTGTGGCCGGGCCATCCATCGGCACCGTTCCCGGCGGTGACGACACCGCCGGCATCGCCGCGGCCGGGACCACGGCCAGGACACCCGTCCGGGCCGCTACCGCAGGCCACTGGCCCCCGCCCGGCCGCCCGGCAACGGATCGGGCCGACGCGCCGGGTGGACCGGGCGGTCGTACCCGGCCTGGTCCTGGCGCTCATCGGGCTTGGCGCCGTGGCGGTGCTTGCCCTGTGGTGGCACAGTACAACGGACCTGGGGAGTACCGGCGAGCTCCTCACCGGGACCGGTGACGCCCTCGGGCTGCTGGCGGCGTACGGGTTCGTCGTGCTTGTCGCGCTGATGGCCCGGCTGCCCCCGCTTGAGCGCGGCATCGGCGCCGACCGGCTGACCCGGTGGCACGCGATGGGCGGACGGTACGTCATCACGCTGGTGACCGGCCACGTGCTGCTCATTGTCTGGGGCTACGCGGTCAGCGCCCACGAGAAGGTCACCAGTGAGACCGTCGCGCTGCTGGTCTCCTACCCGGATGTGCTGATGGCGACGGTGGCCTGGTTCCTGCTGCTCGGCGTGGCCGCGTTCTCCGCTCGCGCCGCGCGCCGCCGCCTGTCCTATGAGACCTGGTACTACGCCCACCTGTACACCTACATGGCGATCGCGCTGGCGTTCAGCCACCAGTTCGCCGTCGGCCCCGCGTTCGCCGCCAACTTCGCGGCCCGGGTGGCCTGGTCGGCCTTGTACGTGACGGTCGCCGCGCTGATCGTCTGGTTCCGGATCTTGACACCGCTGCGGAACGCGGCCCGCTACCGCTTCACCGTGCAGCGGGTCCGGCCCGAGGCGCCTGGCGTCGTCTCGGTGTTCATCACCGGCCGGGACTTCGACCGGCTGCGGGCCGAGCCCGGTCAGTTCTTCCGCTGGCGGTTCCTCAGCCGCGAGCTGTGGTGGCAGTCCCACCCCTACTCGCTGTCGGCGATGCCGCAGCCTGACCTGATGCGCATCACCGTCAAGGCCAGCGGTGACCACAGCGGCTCCCTGGCCAACCTGCGGCCGGGCACCAGGATCATCGCCGAGGGACCCTACGGGGCATTCACGCCCGCCCTGACCGGGCGGCGGGTGCTGCTGATCGCGGGCGGGGTCGGCATCACCCCCATCCGGGCGATGTTCGCCGCGCTGCCCAGGCGGATGCAGGCCGACGGGATCACCCTGCTTTACCGGGCCAGTCACCCCCGTGAGGTGGTGTTCAGCCAGGAACTCGCCGCGATCGCCGCCGACCGGAACGCCGCGCTGCACTACCTCATCGGTTCCCGCGACGAACTCGGCTTCGACCCGCTCGACGCGGACCGCCTGCAGCAGGCCGTGCCGGGGCTGCACCGCTGCGAGGCGTACGTGTGCGGCCCCGCCGGGATGACCGAGACCGCGGTCAGGTCACTGGTCGCGTCGGGCATACCGCGGCGGCGCATCCACCGCGAGTCCTTCGAGTTCTGAACTGCTCCTTCCACCGCTGGAGGTTTCCTGTCATGCGCCGTGCCCTGCTAACCCTGGGCGGCACCGCCGCCGGGCTCGCCGCGCTGCTCTCGTTCAAGACGCACTCACTGGCCGCCGCGGACGCGGCGACCAGCCCGCCAGGCGTATCAACGGGGACATCGCAGCCGATGGCCAGCGGAACGGAGGCCGGCTCCGCCAGTCCCGCCGCCAGTGGGAAGGCAAGCCCCGCCACCTCAAGGGCGAGCGCGAGCAGCCCGATGTCCGCGCAGACCGTCACCGGCGCCGTGGCGAGCACCCCGTACGGCCCCATGCAGGTACAGCTCACCCTGGCGGGCACGAAGATCACTAAGGTCACCGTCCTGCAGCAGACGAGCGACGGCGCGGAAAGCAGCCAGATCGACGCCGACGCCATCCCCAAGCTGACCAGCGAGGCCCTCACCGCGCAAAGCGCGCAGATCGACGCCGTGAGCGGCGCCACCTACACCAGTTCCGGCTACATCAAGTCGCTGCAAAGCGCCTTGGACAAGGCCGGCGCCTAGCCAGCCGAGGCACCGAAAACTTATGCCTGCCGCCGTCTTGAACGCAATTAAACACGAGCGCAAGCTACGGGTAGCGCACCGCGATCCTGGGAGGAATGCCAATGTCGGCCCGCTCTCACCCACGCCGCCACGTGTTCGCGCTCGTTACCGGCAGCCTTGTGCTCCTAGGATCGCTCGCCGGCTGGTCCGGCGCGGCCCAGGCGGCCGGAATGGCGTTCAGCCCCGGTAGCTGCGTAACCACGCCAAGCGCCGTGGTCCCTGACATTCAGATCGCCGACCCGGCCTGCGAGTTCAACGGTGCGGCCTACACCGCGCCGTTCAGCCCGATCGCCAACGGCAGCGGCCAGCTGTCCCGGGTATGGACGGGCATCGCCCCCGACGGCGGTGCTTACCGGGTCGAGGTTCCGTCTAACTGGAACGGGACCCTCGTGATGTTCGCCCATGGTTTCCGTGGCACCGGCACCGAGGTGTGGGTCGATGATCCCCAACTGCGCCAGTACTTCGTCGACAACGGATTCGCCTGGGCCGCCTCGAGCTACGCCATGAACGGATATGACCCCGGCGACGGCGTCGTGGACACCCACGACCTGCTGCAGGCGTTCCCGTCGATTACCGGACTGCACGCCCGGCAGGCAATCATGAGTGGCCTGTCGATGGGCGGCGAGATCACCACGGCCGAGATCGAGGCCTACAAGGGCGACTTCGCCGGCGCCATGCCCTACTGCGGGGTGCTGGCAGGCAACAACCTATTTGACTACTACCTGGGCGCCAACGTCACGGCGGCCGGCCTTACCGGGACGACGATCAGCTACCCGACGACGCTGGCGGCCGGCCAGGCGTACGCGCCCGCGTACCAGACCGCGGTCGAGTCCGAGCTGCCCTCCCTCGGGATAACCCCCAACCCGGCCACCGGCGGTCAGACCTTCACCACCAGCCTGACCAAGACCGGGACCCTGTGGGCCGACACCGTCGAGCAACTGTCCGGCGGCACCCGTCCTGGTTTTGCCAGCGCGCTCAGCTACTGGAACAGCTTCGGGTTCGCTCCGCTGACCCAGGTACCATTCCTGTTCGGCCTTTACCCCGGGACCAGCGGCGGCACCCTGGGCCTGGCCAACGGGAGCGTGGCCGGCAACGAGCACACTTTCTACAAGTTCAGCGACTTCGGGCTGAGCAACCTTCCGCAGGAGTTCGCGCTCAACCGTGCCGTGCTGCGGGTCCCGGTCACGGCCACCTCCTCGGCCGACGCCCTGTCGCCCGCGGAACTGCCGGCGATCCACGGCGATCCCGGCATTCCGGTGCTATCGGTCCACGGGATCGGGGACCTGTTCGTTCCGTTCTCGATGGATCAGCAGTACGACGCCATGATGGTGGCGCACGGCCAAGGCGGCCTGTTCGTGGACCGGGCCATCCGCGAAGTCACGCACTGCGGCTACACGACCAGCGAGCTGTCCTCCGCGTTTTCCGCCCTCGTGTCGTGGATCAACACAGGAAAGCGGCCCGCCGGCGACAACATCCTCAATCCGCTGGCGGTCGCATCACCGACGTTCGGCTGCCGGTTCACCGACCCGGCTCCCGGTGCCCATCCTGAGTTCCAATCCTCGGTCAGCTGCCCGCCGAGCAGCCAGAGTTAAGGAGATCTTGCGGCGGTAGATGCCGCGGCCGGCGGTCGAGTCGATTGTGGTCAAGCACAGAAAAAGCGGCTGCAAATTGGTTGTTGTCACAGTGGCCGGCCCTTATACTCCAGTCTCATGGAAACGACCGTGCTGGGGTATCCGCGGATCGGCGCGCGGGAAGAGCTGGAGAGTGCGACCGAGGCGTTCCTGGCGGGCCGGCAGACCCGGGCCGGCCTGACGGAAACCGCCGCCGCGCTGCGCCGCCAGGCGTGGGAGTCGCTGCGGGACGCCGGCCTGACCGGCATACCGTCGAACACGTTCTCGCTGTACGACCGCGTGCTCGACGCCGCCGTGACGGTCAACGCCGTCCCCGGGCGGTTCGACGGCCTCGACGGCCTCGACGCCTACTTTGCGATGGCCAGCGGCGCGGCGGGGCGCGTGCCGCTGAAGCCGGCGAAGTGGTTCGACACGGACCACCAGTACCTGGTGCCCGAGCTCGGCCCGGACACCGACCTGCGGCTGGCCGGCGTCAAGCCAGTCCTTGAGTACCTGCAGGCCCGCTCCTACGGCATCGAGACGCGGCCGGTCCTGCTCGGGCCGCTGTCGTTCCTGCTGCTGTCCGAGCCTGCCGAACCGGGCTTCCAGCCGCTGACCCTGCTCGGCCCGCTGCTTGACGCCTACGCGCAGCTGCTCGAGAAGCTGCACGCGGCGGGCGCTCAGTGGGTGCAGCTGGACGAGCCGGTGCTCGCCGCGGACCGGACGGCGGCGGAGCTTGAGGCGCTGCGCCATGCCTACCAGCGGCTCGGGTCGTCCTTCAGACGGCCAGCGATCCTGGTCAGCACGTACTTCGGTGAGATCGGCGACGCGCTGCCCGTGCTTGCGGGTACCGCGGTGGAGGCGATCGGCCTCGATTTCGTGGCCGGGCCAGGAAACCTGGCGGCGCTGGCGGCCATCGGCGGCATCGGCGTCAAGACCCTGGTCGCCGGGGTGGTTGACAGCCAGCCCGCTGGGCCAGCTGACCGGCTTGCCGTGCTGTCGCTGTGCGCTTCGCTGCGCGGCCTGGCCGGGAACCTGGTGGTGAGCACGTCCGGCCCGGCGTTCGGCCAGCCGGAGGTCGACGAGGTCGTGTCACTCGGCGGCGCGCTCGCCGCCGACGAGTACGAGGCCGCCATGCGGGCCGAGACCGACCGGGTGACCATTCCCGGCTAACGGGCCAACGGGCCGTGGTGGCCTGCGCGCCGGCGGAAGGAGGCGCGCGGCGCGAGCCGCCCGCGCGTCCTCGACGCTGTCATAGACGGACAGAATGCGGTTCAGGCCGAGGATGGCCATCACGCGGGCCACGCTGGTGCCGGGCGTCACGGCGACCCGCAGCGTCGCTCCGCTGGAGCGGGCGCGGTGGTGGGCGCCGAGCAGCATCCGCATTCCCGCGCTGTCGCAGATCGCGGTGCCCGTCATGTCGGCGATGACCAGGCCCGGAGCGCTGACGGCGGCCAGCAGGCCGGCCTCGGCCGCGCCGCGACTGGCAACGTCGATTTCACTGGGCAACCGCGTAACGCGGGCCGAGTCGACGTTCTCAGCGGCCACGAAGTCCCCAGCCCCCCGGTGAATGTGGTGCGCGGGCGCCGCCCGGCGCCCCGCCGGTTGCGTGCGGGCCCGCGCCGGACCAGCGTGCCATCCCCGGCGGGGTGACCGAAACACCTGGAGCGAAACTTTAGGGTGCCCGATGCACGCATAGCGAAGCCCACGGCGTGGGTTCACTTGAAACGGGTGAGGTGCGGTGACTCGCCGCTCCGTAGCGTCGAAGGTGGCGAACCCGCCTCCACGCACGGAGAGGAATTCCGCAATGACCGTCCCTACCCAGGTCACCGTGGACAAGTCCACGGAGCAGACGCTGTCCGGCTTGTCCCAGGGAGACATCGACCTGCTTGAGGCGGGCCTCCAGGCCCGCGAGCAGTGGCAGCAGAGCAGTGGCCTTGACGCGCGGACCTACTCGCTCGTCAAGAT
The DNA here is from genome assembly GCA_964581815.1 of uncultured Streptosporangiaceae bacterium. Lineage (GTDB taxonomy): Bacteria > Actinomycetota > Actinomycetes > Streptosporangiales > Streptosporangiaceae > Trebonia. The sequence continues at coordinate 18,986 of CAZORE010000048.1, forward strand.
CGCCGCGCTGGTGGCGCTCGACGCGCCCCCGGCCTCCTACCTGTGGCAAGTATCCAACGCACTGGACTCCGGGGCCACGCCCGAGGAGATCGTCGGCGTGCTGCGCGCGATCGCACCGCAGGTCGGCGGGCCCAGGTGCGTAGCGGCCGCGCCGGAGATCATGGTCGCACTCGGGCTATCGCTACCGGATGGTGAGTGACCCGGTGCCCTTCGTACGGCGCCGGCCCCTGCTGCGCACCGCCGTGGTCGGCGGCGGAGCGTACATGGCCGGCAAGCACATGGCCAACGCGCAAGCGGACCAGCAGCAGCAGGCCCAGCCGGCCCAGCCGGCCCAGCAGGCCCCGGTTCCCGCGCCGCGCGCGGCCGGGCCGTCGATGGCGGACCAGCTGAACCAGCTCGCTGACCTGCACAACCAGGGCCTGCTCAGCGAAGACGAATTCGCCGCGGCGAAGGCGAAGCTGCTCGGCGGCTCCTGAGCGCTCCGCGCGTGCGTCACCGCGCGGGGGACGGCGCGCCCGATACGATGGCGGAGCCATCGGGCGCGCACCGGGGGGTACGGGGGGTCGTCCCCCCGGGAGACAGCAGCCGCCAGGGACCCGGCATCCACGGGATGCCGGGTCCTCGCCGCTACCCGCGAATTACTTCCTCGCTCTCACCCCGACCGGGTGATCCGCGCCCGCCATCCTGGCGGCGGGCACCGGCGGCGGCCCGGCCTGGCGCGGACCCGCGGCCCGCGCCTGCGCGGTGACCCGCCTGATGACGTCCCCAACGGCCTCGACCTCGCCGTGCCTGCGCCGGATGAGGTCGGCGACCAGGCCGGTCCAGCCCGTCTGGTGAAAGGCGCCGATGGCGGCGCCGTTGTCGCCGTGGAAGTACTCGCTGAAGATCAGGTTGTCGTGCCAGGCCGGGTCGGTCTGCATCAGCTCGGTCCCGCCGAAGCAGGGCCGGCGCCCGTCCGGGCCGTTGGTGAAGATCGAGATGAGCCGGTCGGACAGGTCGGCGGCGACCTGGCCCAGGTGGAGTCGCCGGCCCGATCCGGTCGGGTACTCGACCGTGTAGTCCTCACCGAAGAACCGGTGGTACCGCTCGAGCATCGTGACCATCAGGTAGTTCAGCGGGAACCAGACCGGACCGCGCCAGTTGGAGTTGCCGCCGAACATCGGCGTGGTCGACTCGGCGGGCTCGTAGTTGATGCTCGCCTGGACGCCCTCGATGTTGATCACGTAGGGATGGTCGCGGTGGTGGGCGGACAAGGCGCGCAGACCGTGCGGCGACAGGAACTCGCTCTCGTCGAAGAGCTTGGCGAGCAGCCGCTCCAGGCGGTGCGGGCCGGCCAGGCTGAGCAGCAGCCGCTGCTCGCCCGGCTGCCCGCGCAGCACCCCGCCGTCGCGCAGCTTGTCTGGTTGGCCGATGCCCTCGCGAATGAGCAGGTCGGCGAACTGCTTGCCGACCGACAGCGAGTGCCGCAGGTCGTCCTCCTCGAGGACCACGGCCGCGAGCGCCGGAATGAGGCCGACCATCGACCGGACCTTCACCGGCACTACGCCCGCGGACGGCGTGACCAGCCGGTCGTAGTAGAGCCCGTCTTCCTCGTCCCACAGCCCCTGGCCGTCCAGGGCATCGCGGATCGCGGCGAAGTGCTCGAGGAACTTGAGCACAAGGTCGGTGGCGGGCCGCTGTCGCGACTGGTTAAGCACGGTCGCGATGGCGGCCATGGCGATCGCGTAGGCGCCCATCCAGCCGGTGGCGTCGGACTGCTCGAGGGTGCCGCCGACTGGCAGGTGCGAGCGGTCAAGCGGGCCGATGTTGTCAAGGCCGAGGAAACCGCCCTCGAAGATGTTGTTGCCCTCGAAGTCCTCCCGGTTGACCCACCAGGCGAAGTTGACGAGCAGCTTGTCGAAGACCCGGCTGAGGAACTCGATGTCGTGGCCGCCGTCGATCGCGAACACCTCAAGCGCGGCCCACGCCTGCACCGGCGGGTTCACGTCAGAGAAGTCCCACTCGTAGGCGGGCAGCGCCCCGTTCGGGTGCTGGAACCACTCCCGGCACAGCAGGAGCAGCTGGTACTTGGCGAACCCGGGGTCGACGTGGGCCAGCGCCACGCAGTGGAAGGCCAGGTCCCACGCCGCGTACCACGGGTACTCCCACTTGTCCGGCATCGACATGATGTCGAAGGCGTCGAAGTTCCGCCACCGCGCGTTGCGGCCGCCGTGGCGCTCCGGCGGGGGCGGCGGCATGGCGGGGTCGCCGTCAAGCCAGCGCTTCACGTCGAAGTAGAACAGCTGCTTGCTCCACAGCAGCCCGGCGAACGCCTGGCGCATCACCATCGCCTCGTCCGCGCTCGCCGACGGGGGGGTCAGCTCCGCGTAGAACTCATCGGCCTCGGCTCGCCGTTCCGCGATCACGCGGTCGAACGCGGTGCCGAACGCCTCCGTTTCGTCCGCCGCCGGGCGCAGCCGCAGCCGCAGCTCGGCCCGGCCGCCCGCGGGCACGGCGACCTGGTACCAGTACGCGCACTTGGTCCCGGTCCGTTCCTGGTTGACGGTCGGCGCCCCGCCGACCACGTGGTCGTTGATGCCGTCCTTGGGGTAGGGCGTGCCCGAGTCCGCCCCGTAAAGCCGCCTGGTGTTGGTCTCGTTCTCACAGAACAGGACGGTCGGCGCGGCGCTGCCGACGGTGGTGTCGGCGAGCAGTTCAAGCTGTCCGCAGAACGGGTGCTCGATGGCGACGCAAGCGTCGCCCCGCGCGGCCATGCTGGGCCGCTCCGCGTCCGCTTCCCAGGACCAGGTGTTACGGAACCAGCAGGTCGGCAGCACGTGCAGGGTCTCGGCGTCCGGGCCGGCGTTGGTCACCTTGATCGCCATCAGCAGGTCGTCGGGGCCGGCCTTGGCGTAACTGACCTCGACGATCCAGTACCTGTTCTCGCTGAACGCCCCGGTGTCGATCAGCTCGTATTCCGGCTGGTACCGGTCCCGCCCTTGATTCACGTCGATTAGTTCCTGGTACGGGTACGCGCCTTGCGGATAGTGGTAGCGCCACGTGTTCCACGCATGGCTCGGTACCGCGTCGAGGTACCACCAGTACTCCTTGACGTCCTCACCGTGATTGCCCTGCGCGCCGGTCAGCCCGAAGGCACGCTCCTTCAAGATCGGGTCGCGCCCGTTCCACAGCGCGAGCCCGAGGCACAGCCGCTGTTCCACGTCGCAGAACCCGGCCAGGCTGTCCTCGCCCCAGCGGTAGGCCCGCGACCTGGCATGATCGTGCGGCAGGTAGTCCCACGCCGCGCCGTTGGCGCTGTAGTCCTCCCGTACCGTCCCCCATTGCCGCTCGCTGACGTACGGCCCCCACCGGTACCAGTCCCCGGACTGGCGCAGCCCGTCTTCCATCCGGCCGAACCCGGCCACACGTGTCCGCTCAGTACCCATAGCAGTCCCCTTCCGCTCGTCGGCAAGGCAGTATCGCCATGGACCAGCCAGCCGGCAGATCACCCGGGGCGGGTGAAGCACGGTGCGTCCTGGTGGCAACCGGAAATCATGCTGGTCAGGGGAGGCATGCCCCAGGCGCCGGTGGGATGCTTTCATGCATGAGCAACGGGGAAGCCCGGCGCGGCGCGCCGGCGGGCCGGTGGCCGGGTCGCCCGGTGATCTACGAGGTCAACACCGCGATCTGGCTGGCCGACTTGTCCCGGGCCGCCGGGCGGCGGGTGACGCTCGCCGACGTGCCGGAGCAGGCGTGGGCCGCCGTCACTCCCGACGGCATCGACGCGGTGTGGCTGATGGGCGCGTGGGAACGTAGCCCGGCGGGCCTTGCCCTCGGATGCGCGAACGTCGCGCTGCAGGACTCGTTCCGTGCCGCGCTGCCCGACGTGCGGCCCGATGACGTCATCGGTTCTCCGTACTGCGTGCGCCGGTACGTGGCCGACGAGTCCTTCGGCGGCCCGGAAGGGCTGGCCGCGGCGCGCGCCGCGCTGGCCGGGCGCGGTATCCGGCTGATCCTCGACTACGTGCCCAACCACGTCGCGCCCGACCACCCGTGGGTGCACAGCCAGCCGGGACTGTTCGTCAACGGCGACGAGTCGGACATCCGTGCGGAGCCGGCCGGCTGGATGCGCGCCGACGGCCAGGTCCTCGCCCACGGCCGCGACCCGTACTTCCCGCCGTGGCCCGACGTGGTGCAGTTGAACGCGTTCTCGCCCGCGATGCGCGCCGCCACCGCGCAGACGCTCGCGGACATCGCCGGCCAGTGCGACGGGATCCGCTGCGACATGGCCATGCTGCTGACCAACCAGGTCTTCGCCAAGACCTGGGCGGGCCGCGCGGGGCAAGAGCCAGCCGAGGAGTTCTGGCCGGCCGTCATCGCCAGGCTGCGCGAACAGCATCCGCAGACCGTGCTCATCGCCGAGGCCTACTGGGACATGGAGTGGGCGCTGCAGCAGCAGGGCTTCGACTTCTGCTACGACAAGCGGCTGTACGACCGGATCGTCGGCGGGGACACCGCGGGCGTGCGCGACCACCTGCGGGCGGGCCTCGGCTACCAGTCGAGGCTGCTCCGCTTCCTTGAGAACCACGACGAGCCGCGGGTCGCGGTGACGCTGCCCGGCGACGCGGGGCGGGCCGCGGCGGTGGCGATCGCGACGCTGCCGGGCGGCGTGCTGTGGCATGAGGGCCAGTTCGAGGGCCGCCGGGTGCACCCGCCGGTGTTCCTGTCCAGGCGGCCCGCCGAGCCGCCGGACACCGAGCTGACGGCCTGGTACCAGCGGCTGCTCGCGGCCGTCGCCGGACGGCGCGTCCGGTCGGGCAACTGGCGGCTGCTTGAGGCCGTCGGCTGGGCCGACAATGACTCCTGCCGCAACCTGCTCGCCTGGTCCTGGGACGGCGCCGACGGCGTCGGGCCGCACGTGGTGGTCGTCAACCTCTCTGGCCTGCCCGCCCAGGGGCGGGTCCCGCTCGGCTCCATTGACCTCGGCGGGGCCGGCCTGGCCGGACGCGCCTGGCGGCTGACCGATCTGCTCGACGACCGCGTGTTCGAGCGGGACGGTGACGAGCTGGCGGGCACCGGGCTGTACGTGGCCCTGCCGCCCTGGGGCTGCCACCTGCTGAGCCTGGAGTGACGAGAGGCCCGCGTTGACGTGATGCCGGGAAGCGCCGGATAAGGAGCGTTCCCGGCGGTTGAACAGCAGCGGCAGGGCGAGCCGGCCGAGGCGGTGCATCATCCTGGGCCCGAGCGGTATGTCGTCAAGCCGCGGCTGGTAATGCAGGAACGTGTAGCCAAGGCGCCGGGCGAGCAGCCCGTCGGTGGGAACCTGGTCGCCGACCACGGCGCCCGGCCGGGGAAGGTCACGATAGGGCGCCGCGCGCAGCGGCTTCCCGGCGGAGGCGAGGTAGCTGACCTCGATGTCCCGGCCGGCGGCCGGGACCACCGAGGGTCGGCGCGCCGAATTGGTCGAGAAGACGAGCGCGCGCACCGTCGGCAGCGCGGCGACCTTCCCGACGACCATCGCCACGCCCCAGTCGAGTGACTCCTGGGTGCTGTCCCACCAGGAGACCAGGGGCTCGACGTCGAAGATGATCGTCCGCACCGACAACTTCCCGGCCCGGTCGAGCACTTCGTCGAGCTCAGTGTGGCGTTCGTAGCGGCGGGCGTGTCCCGGGCCCGCCAGGCGCCGCAGCCGGACCCAGTCAAGCTCGGGCTTGGGCGCCGGGACGCCGGGCCGGCCGCGCGGCACCCGCACGCGCAGCGCGCCGGGGTGCACCGCGCACCGGACGGGAACCGGCAAGGTCACCGCCTCGCCGTCGATGCCCACCGGCAGCCGCGGCGTGTCGGCGGTAACCGTGACTTCCTGGGCGGTCAGCACGCGCAGGCCCGCGGCGCGCCTGCCGCGAAGCAGGCCGGCCGCCTGGCGCGCGCTGCCCACGGTAACCGCCACGACGCCAAGCACGCCGCGGTCCAGCCGGGCGCGACGACCGAGGCCGGCGATGTCCCCGGTCCCGTACGGGTTGTTGCCCACGAGAAGCGCCTGCGGCGCGCTGATCTCCGCACCGTCCGCGCGGGCGGTCAGCCGCGGACCCCGGTGGCCTTGCAGCAGGTCGGGCAGCAGCTCAAGCGTTGTGCCCAGCTTGTCGCCACGGTAGGCCGGTGACTCGACAACCTCGGCGTACGCGCCGAACGACGCGTTGTTGACGAAGGTGCGGCCGCCGATCACCCCGAGGTCGACCCGCAGTTCGACGGCGTCGGAGAGAGCGCCGAGGCAGGCCGCCGGGTCGTCCCTGTCTAGTCCCAGGTCGAGCGCGAAGTGGTTACGGGTGCCCGCGGTGATGACGACGAACGGGAGGTCGTGCTCGGCCGCGATGCCGGCCACCAGGGCCTGGGTGCCGTCGCCGCCGGCCACGCCGAGCAGGTCGGCCCCCCTGGCGACGGCCGCGCGGGCCACCTCGGCGACGTCGACCGGCTTGTCCGCGTCGAGCAGGAACACCTCGGCGCCAAGGTCCTCGGCCCGGCGCCGCAGATCGAACGTGCCGACCTTACCGCCGCCGGACTTGGGGTTCATGATCAGGAACGGGCGGCTGGCGGGGCGGCGCACCGGGTGCTCGGGCATTCGGCCCGCCTCGCGGTCGCCGGCCAGGGCAGCGCGTGCCGTCACGCCGGCGAGCAACCAGCCCGCGGCCCCCGCCAGCGCCACCCACAACAGGGAGTACCGCGCGTACACCACGATGACCGCGCCCGGCGCCGCCACGAGCACCGCAAGCGACAGCCAGCGCAGCGCGCCGCGGCGGGACAGGAACCAGTAGGCCGCCGCCAGGCTCACCGCCGCCGCGACCAGGCCCACGGCCAGCATCCCGAAGCTGCGCACCCCGGCCGCGGCCGCGACGACGGCCACCGTGGCCACGGCGAGGGCGAAACTCAGCCGGGCCAGCCACGGCTTCCAGCGGGATCCCGGGGAGGCACCTTTCATCGTCATCAACCAACAGTCACCATTCGCGCACCGTCGGACATCACCTTGGTGAGGTGGTTGAGGAGGGATAGCAGCGGGGTAAAGGCGAGGTTATTGTGTTCACCGTTTGTTAACCTTCGCCGAAGAGTGCGAGCAGGATGTGACAGATATAGCCGCCGCGCAGGCGGACCGTCAGCCACCGCGAACCGGGCCCGGCGACCTAACGGTTGACGCAACGGTTCGCGGCCAGCACGTTCAATTCTGGACGGTCGCCTTGCGGCGCCAGCCCGTCCGCATCGTCGGCGGCGCGCCGGAGGGTGGTTACACCGACGCGTACGAGCTCATCTGCTGCGACTGCGGCGACAACCCCGACCTGGATTACCTGAATGTCGCTCCGGAGGTCCAGCAGGTTCGCGGCCCGTACCCGCTGCCGGCCGGGGTGACCGCCTACGTGCGGCACGTGCAGCGGTACCACGCCTGACGGCCGGCCAGCCGACGTGGTCACCCGCGCTGGGTGAGGCGCGCGAAGTGGCCGCTGATGTTGAGTTGCGGGGACGGATCGCCTGCATCGGCCGAAGAGGGAGCGGGGAACGGTGCGAATGGCTCCAGCGTGGCGGGGGGCCGGGTGACCGGCCCGGCTCCGCCCAAGGGCGCGGCGTCGGGCCGGGCGATGATCCTGCCGCTGGCGCTCGCGCAATTCATCGCCAGTTACGCGGCCACCAACATGAACGTGGCGATCAGCGCGATCGCCAAGGACCTCGGCACCACGGTGGCGGGCGTGCAGACCGCGATCACGCTGTTCACGCTCACCATGGCGGCGCTGATGATCCCCGGCAGCAAGCTCACCGACATCTGGGGCCGCACCCGGTGCTTCACGGCCGGGCTGATCGTCTACGGTGTCGGCGGACTGCTTGCCGCGCTCTCGTTCGGGCTGCCGCTCTTGATCGTGGGCTATTCCCTGCTCGAGGGCGTGGGCTCGGCGCTGATGATCCCGCCCATCTACATCCTGGTGACGGTCGCGTTCCCCGACGTGAAGTCGCGGGCCAAGTACTTCGGCGTGGTCAGCGGCGCGGGCGGCCTCGGTGCCGCCGCTGGACCGCTCATCGGCGGCCTGGTCACCAGCGCGCTCAGCTGGCGGGCATCGTTCGGCCTGCAGGTCCTCGTGGTGGCCTGGGTTATCCTGCTGGCCCGCAAGATCACCGATCCGGGCCGGTCCGCGGCCAAGCCCGCCTTCGACCTGACTGGTGCGCTGCTATCCGCCGCCGGGCTGTTCTTCGTGGTGCTCGGGCTGCTGCAATCGCGGACCTACGGCTTCTTCGCCTCCCGTCAGGACTTCGCCGTCGGCGGCACGGTGCTGATCCCCAAGGGATCTGTCTCTCCGGTCTGGCTGTTCGTGGCCGTTGGCGCGCTGTTCCTGCTGTGGTTCTTCCTGCACGTCCGCCTCCGGGAGAAGAAGGGCAAGGACGTGCTGCTCCCGCTGCGGCTGTTCCGCAACCGGGTATCCAACCTCGGGCTCGGCACCCAGACCATCCAATGGCTGGTCCTGCAGGGGTCGTTCTTCACGACCTCGGTCTACCTGCAGGAGGTCGACCACTACAACGCCGTGCAGACCGGGCTGATGCTCACCCCCGCCACGTTCGGCATCCTGGTCGCCTCGGCCGGCGCGGACCGGTTCGCCCGGCGGCACTCGCAACGGTGGCTGATCATCGCGGGCTTCCTGGGCACCGCCCTGGGCATGATCCTGCTGCTGCTCCTGGTCAGGGCGCATTCGGGTATCGCCACCTGGGTGCCAGGGCTGCTGCTGTTCGGCGCCGGGATCGGGATCATGCTCACGTCGTCTGTGAACGTCGTGCAGTCAAGCTTTCCCAGTGACGACCAGGGCGATATTTCCGGCCTGTCGCGCAGCGTCTCGAACCTGGGCTCGTCGCTTGGCACCGCGCTGGTCGGCTCGGTCCTCGTGGCGGTCAAGCTGCCTGAGGGCCGGCCATTCGCGGTCGCCCAGCTGGTCATGCTCGTCGTCACGCTGATCGGGCTCGTCATCGCGGTGCTCATCCCGCGTGAGCCCGGGGACTCCGCGGCGAGGGTGCGTCCGGGCTCGGCCGCCGACGACGTGACCGCGGCACGCTGACCATCCTTCCGCACGAGCCCGCTGAGCGCACGCGACGGGCAGCAAGCGGACAAAGGTACCCTAAGCCCCATGAATCCCCCTGAGGAGATCACCCCGGAGCACGCCGAGCGCCTGATCACGCTGCTCGGCATGATGGGTGACCTCGGCCGTGAAGGCCTGGCCTTCCTCGTCGGCCACATGGCGTCGAAGGACATCGACCTCGCCATCGAGGCGTACGGCGCGCTGATGGGCAGCGAGGTGCCGCTGGAAGGTGCCTGACAAGCATTTTCGCGTCGCTCGCACGGCCAAGCCGGCCACGCCGAATTGCGACCGCGCGGTGAATTCAAACATCGATAAATAACGATGTTTCATGCTGTTGTTAATTCCTAGCTAACTTATGGGCAAACGTCCGAAATGCCGTTATGATCACACGGTGCCGCGGAATAGAATCGCGCCGCGAAGGGGTCAAATAGCCCCGCGAATGTGCAGCACGGGCAGGCAATCCATAAAGGAGCATCATGACTGAGCCGTCCGCGACCGCTCTTCCGGGGACCGCCCCGGCCCCCCCGGCCCGGCTTGAACCCGACGCGATCGGGGTGGCGCAGGACACCGTTATCGGCATGGCCACGTCCGCCCCGGCGGCGGTGGTGGGCATCACGCTCGCCTCGCTCGCCGCGACGGCGAGCTACGGCGGCGGCCCCGTTCTCCTGATCAGCGCGGTCCCGATGCTGATCATCGCCAACGCGTACCGCCGGCTGAACATGTGGAACGCCAACGCCGGCGCGTCATTCGAGTGGGTCGGCCGTTCGATCAACCCGTACCTGGGCTTCTTCACCGGATGGCTGATGATCGCCGGCTACGTGCTCGGCACGCTCAGCGGCGTCGAGGTGCTCGGGCCGTCCGTGCTCGCCATCTTCAACGCCTCCGAGACGAAGTTCGCCGACGTCGCCATCGCCACCGCCATCGGCGTGCTCATGACGACGATCGCGGTGGTTGGCATCAGGCTCACCGCGCGCACCCAGGTCGTCATGGCAGTTGTCGAGTACACGATCCTGGTCGGCATGTCGATCTGGGGCCTGGTCTTCGTGCTCGGCCACCACGCGGGCACCGTCCCGATCACGAGCGGCTGGTTCCGACCGACCGGGATCGGCGGCAACGGCGACCTGGTGGGCGGGTTCCTCATCGCGGTATTCGCCTACAGCGGCTGGGACGGGACCATCTACGTCAACGAGGAGGTCAAGCACCGGCGGGTCAACCCCGGCCGGGCCGCGCTCATCGCGGTCGCGCTGCTCGCCGTCATCTACACGCTGGCCCAGGTGGGCCTGCAGGGCGTGGTGTCGTCGAAGGACCTCGCGAACAACTCCTCCGACGCGCTGGTGTACGTGGCGCAGGCACTCGGCGGCAGCGGCTGGGCCAAGGTCATGGCCCTGTCCCTTGCCCTCTCGGTGATCGCGACCACCGGGACCGGCATCGTGGTCGGCGCCCGGATCGTCTACGGGATGGCGAGTTACCGCGCGCTGCCCGAGTTCCTCAGCAACGTGCCGCGCCGCTTCCAGACGCCGGCCGCCGCGAGCGTGGTCTTCGGTCTTGTCGTGATCGCGGCCGCCTGGGTCTACCTGATCGCCACCTCCGTGCAGAACGCGTTCACCTACGTAGTCGACCTCACCGGGCTGCTGTTCGCAATCTTCTACGTGCTCACGGCGCTCGCCGCCATCGTCTACTACCGGCGCCGCGTGTTCTCCAACGCGCGGGACGCGCTGGTCCTCGGCGTGCTGCCGCTCGCCTCGGCCGGCTTCCTCGTCTGGATGGTGGAGAAGTCGATGTCCGCCGCGCCGGCCGCGCAGAACTTCTCGATGCTCGGCATCGTCGTGGTCGGCCTCCTGCTGATGCTGGTCGCCAGGTTCGTGCTGAAGTCGTGGTTCTTCCAGATTCCGCGGGAGAGCGACCCGGGCACGGTGCCGGCCGCTCGGTAGTTTCCGTGAACGACGCCGGTCAGCGGATCGCGCTGGCCGGCGTCGCCTGCCAGGTCGTCCACAGCGGCCGGTAGCCGTGACGGCTCCAGAAGGGCACGGAGAGCGGGTTGAGCTGCTCGTAGTGCAGCAGCGTCACCGCCACGCCCGCCGCGTCGGCCTCGCGGTGGAACTCGGCTACCAGCCGGCCGCCGGTGCCGCTGCCCCGCTCAGCCGGATCGACGAACATCAGCATGAGGTAGGCGGCGGGTGCCTGGCCGACCATGGGGGCGATCCAGTGCGCCGCCTCCGGCCGCTGCGCGGCGAGCAGCCCGACGGGCTCGCCGTCCCGTTCGGCCAGCCAGGCCCACGGCTCAGGCCCGGCGAGCAGGCCGGCCGCCTCCCGGCGCAGCGCCGCCAGGGTATCCGGCCGTTCGTTGACCGCGCCGAAGCGGGAATCGAACCTGATCACCTCGATCGCCAGCCGGGCGACGAGGTCGGCGTCCGGCATCAAGGCGCGCCTGACCCGGAGGGTACCGTCGCCGTCGCCGCGCTCCCGGGGCAGCGGTTCCGGGGTCAGTGGCGCAGGGGCGCGGCGGCGCGGCGCGGTGCGCACCGCGAGCACCTCAAGCGGGTCAAACCCATGTCGCAGCAGCGTCAAGACGCCGTCCGCGTCGCGGCTCGGCCAGGCGACGATCGCGGCGGTGTCATCCGCGCCGCTTCCCGGCACCGCGGCCAGGTGGTCGCGCCACTGAGCGAGCAGCTGCCCGAGCCCGGCGGCGACGTCAGGGCCGGCGATCGTGGGGATGAGCTGGAAGCGCCGCGCGGCCCCCCAGGACGGGTCGAGTGACCCAGGCTCGGCCGCCCAGTGCTCGCACCGTCCCAGGGCCGCCGCCCCCGCCTCGTCACCGGTGCCGAGCGGTGCTCCGCAGTGCGGCGCCTCGGGCAGCGGCCACGGCAGCAGCGGGTCGACCCGGAGCAGGCGCCGCTCCGCCCGCGCGAAGCCGCCGCTCGCCAGATCGGGAGCCGCCATCGCATGTCCTTCCCCTTTGTTCCCGGCTCCCGCTGCTCAGGTCCCGGCCCCGCTCCTGTCCCGGCTAGGCCCCGGTACCGCTAATGTTCGCGAGGCTGCTCCGGGCGGCCACGATCAGCGGATCGAACGCCGGGAGGCTCTGCTCGCCGCGCTCGATGGTCTGCTGCAGCAGCTTCGCCGCGTCGGTGACGCGCCCGACGCCGTAGTAGGCGTGGGCCAGGTTCACGCAGGCGGCCAGCGTGTCCGGGTGGTCAGGCCCGAGTACCTTCGCGTACTCGTCGCGCGTGCGCTCCGCCAGCCGGACCGCCGAGGCCATCTTGCCCGCCGCGTGGTAGGCGGTGCCGAGGGCGCCGCGGGCGGCGGTGGTGAGCAGGTGCTCCCGTCCGAGAACCCGCTCCCGGTCCGACACCACCCGCTCGTACTGCCCGATGGCGGCCTTGGCCTGGCCGGCGGCCAGGTACGCCTCGCCAAGCTTCTGGCGGATGGCGATGGTGTCGGCATGCCGCGGGTCTTGCATGCGCTCGCGATCCGCCAGGGTGGCCCGGTAGAGCTCTATCGCGGCGGAGAACTCGCCCGCGGCGCGGTGCGCGGCGGCCAGGTCCTCCCGCGCGGACAGGGCCGGGAGGCCGCTGCGGCCGGACGATCGCTCGCAGCAGGCCGCGGCCTCGCCGAGTACGGCGACCGCCTCGCCGAACCGTCCCGCGCTCACCAGCGCGAGGCCGAGGCTTCGCGTGATGTCCAGCGTGTCCGGGTGATCCAGGCCGAGCCTGGCCGCCCGCACCTGGCGGGCCCATTGCAGCAGCGAGATCGCGTCGGCCGCCCGCCCGGCCGCCAGGTAGGCGCGGGCCAGCCGTTCGTTGATCTCAAAGATCGCGGGATGGTCGTGGCCGAGGAACTGGCTTGCGGCGGCGGCGAGGTCTTTCCAGTAGGAGACCGCCGGCCCGGTCAGCCGCGCGGTGTCCAGGCTGCGCCCGGCGCGCAGCAGCACCAGGTGGCAGCCTCCCTCCCACAGCGCGCGTCCCGCCGCACCGCGCAGGCTGTCAACGCACGAGCGCAGGCCGCGGGACAGCCCGTCTTCTGTGTCCGTCGCGGGCCACGCCTCAAGCACCGCGTCCGCCGCGGCGAGCGCCGTGCCCGCCAGCATCCCGCCCGGCATGGCCGCCCGGACCGCCGCCTGGACCGGCCAGCTCATCCGCACGACCGGCGGCGTCCGCTCGGGGTCGACGGACAGCAAGCCCGCTCTCTCCAGCGCGGCCAGCCCGACCTCGACCGGCTGGCCGCCGCGGTCGGCCGTCGCGTCCGCGCAGTACCGCCGCGCGGCGCCGGTCGTCAGGATGGTGCCCGGTGTTCCGTTGCCGTCAAGCAGCGCGGCGAGCACGAGGAGGGACTGCGCGGTGCCTGGCGACAGCAGGTCGGCGTGCTCCATGGACAGCATCCAGGTGATCGCGGCCTCGGTGCCGCGCGTCACCGCGACTGCCTGTTCCCGCCTGCGCACGAAGTGCTCGCGGTACTCGTGACAGGTCAGTTCAGAGCTGGCGATCACCGCGCTGGCCTGGGCCAGCGCCAGCGGCTCGTTGCTGAGCTCCGCGACCAGGTCGATGGCACCCTGCCGCTGGTCCAGGTCGGCGGTGAGCGTGCCGAGCAGGTAACTGAGCGCCTCCCGGCGGCTGAACGGGCCGACGGGGACGAGGCGCGCGGGCCGCCCCGCGACCGTGGCCGGGTCGGCGGTGGTGATCAGTACCCGCCCGTTCGCCCCGCTTGGCCAGAGCCGCTTGTCGAGGTCGACGCCTGCGCTGAGGTCATCGAATACGACCAGCCAGGGGCGAGGCGTGTCGCGCAGCCAGGCGATGAACCGGGCGGCGACGGATTCGGGATTGCCTCCCGTGACGACCCCGGTCCGCGCGGCCGCCTCCGCGTACCCGGAGAGGACCGACGCCCGGCTGGTAGCGGTCAGCCAGATCACCAGCTCGACCGTGGTGCCCTGCCATAGCGACCGCGCGGCCGCCACGGCGAGCTGGGTCTTGCCGCTCGCGTCACGCCAGTTCCTTATCCCGGGACCAGAGCGGTCAGGAACGAGCACCGTCGTGGAGCCGGGGAGGAGCGCGGCGTCAAGTGCCTGGCCGGTTTCCGGCCGCGGGACGTAGCCCGCGGCGAGGGGCGGCGCGACCGCGGCCCAGTCCGGCTGGGCAGGCGGTGCCTGCCCGTCTTCCGCGCGTCCGGTGGCAGGCGCTGGCGTGAGTACATGACTGTCCAAGGCCGCTCTCCCTATGTCCTTGACCGGCTGACGGAAATCGTCTCCACGAGCTTGATCAGCACCTGTTTCACCGAGGCGACGTCGCGCGCGTCGCACAGCACGACAGGGACGCCCTCGTCCAGGTCGAGCGCGGCCCGTACCTCGTCCACCTCGTAGCGGGGCGCGGTGTCGAAGCAGTTGATGGCGACGACGAACGGCAGCCGCTGCGCCTCGAAGTAGTTGACCGAGGGGAAGCAGTCACTCAGCCGCCTGACGTCGGTGAGCACGACGGCACCGAGCGCTCCGTAGGAAAGCTCGTCCCACATGAAGGAGAAGCGCTCCTGTCCGGGGAGGCCGAACAGGTACAGCGCGACGGTGCGCCCCAGCGTGATTCGGCCGAAGTCGAGCGCGACGGTGGTGGTGGTCTTGCCGTCGACGCCAGAAAGGTCGTCGAGTCCGACGCTCGCCGTGGTCAGGGTCTCCTCCGTGCGCAGCGGCCTGACCTCGCTGATGGCGCCGACAAGGGTGGTCTTGCCAGAGCCGAAGCCGCCGGCGATGAGGATCTTGTGCGCGGTGAACGGGCCGGAGCTTGGGGCGGGCCGGGCGGGCGCGGCAGCTGGGCCGGCCGTCTCAGAGTGCGCGGAGGCCATTCAGAATCTCCTGGAGCACGTCGTGCTCTGTTCGCTGGCTGGCAGGTCGCTTGGGTACCACGGTGACGGCTCCTTGCGCGGTCAGGTCGGCGAGCAGGACGCGCACCACGCCGACCGGCAGCCCAGTGTCGGCCGCGAGATCCGCCACGGTGACGTGGCTGCCGCAGAGCTCGAGGATCGCGCGGTGCTCGGGGGTCTGCCGCATGCGGTCGTCGGCGGTCACCGGTTGCCCGGTGGCGACGACCACGGCGACAAGGTCAAGTAGCTCGCCGTGCGCGGGCTCCGTCCGGCCGCCGGTCACGGCGTAGGGCCGGACCACGGGCCCGGAGCCCTTTGGGCGCCACCTGTCGCCAGGCGGCACGGTCATTGCACCTGGATCTCGGTCGCCGGGAACCGCGGCAGTGCCGCCAGGTGCGGTCGTGCGCGCTTGGCCAGCATCGCCATTTCGTAGGCCACCGTGCCCGCGTCGGCTTCGGGCGGGCAGAGCGCGGCCAGGCAGCTGCCTTCGCCCGCCGCGATGACGAAGAAGATGCCGCCCTCTAGTTCAACGATGGTCTGCCGTACCCCGCCGGACTGGAAGCGGTCTCCTGTTCCAGCCGCCAGGCTCTGCATCGCGGCCGCCACGGCGGACAGGTGCTCGGCGTCCTCACGGGACAGGTCCTGGGACGCGGCGATCAGCAGGCCGTCCCTTGACAGGATTACCGCCCGGCGGAAATCAGCGAGCCGGCTGGAAAGGTCGTCAAGCAGCCAGGCGAGATCCCTCGCTGGGGTGCCGCCGTCTGCGGCATTTGCGGCCATAAGTCCTCACTCGGGTGTGCTGTGCGGTGCCGTAGCGTCGTGACGCGTCGGTAGCTGCTCTGGGGCCATGAACTCGGAATCCGGTGCCTGATTCTCCTGTCGGCTCCGTTGCCAACTGGTCTGCAGTGAGGCCGCGAGGCTGCGCGCAGCTTCCGGCGCGGGGCTCTCGACGGGGTCCTGCCTCGTCGCCGGGGCCTCGGCCAGGGAACTCGCCGACTCGGCCTGGGGCTGCCCGCCCGGCCGGACCCGCCTGGGCAGGCCGCGGGTCGTGGTGGCCGTCACGGTGCCTGAGGCATCGGCTTGCGGCGCCAGGCCGGCCTGGGGCGATCCGGTCGCCAGGCCCGCGCCAGCCAGCGAGAGCACGTCCGGCGCCAGCAGGTCAAGCCGGGCGCTCCTGCTGGCGGCCGCGCCGCTGACCGCGTTCTCCGTCGCTTCCCGCCCTGGTGCGGGCGCCACGATGGCGTCAGGCAGCACCAGGACCGCCTTGATGCCCCGGTAGGGGGAGGAGGTGAGCGAGGCGTGGACGCCGTGCCTGGCCGCGAGCCTGCCCGCGACGAACAGGCCAAGCCGGTCGGCGTCGGCCTGGTCAAAGTCGGGTGGGCTGGCGAGCTGCGCGTTGAGCACGAGCAACTGGTCGGCTGGTATGCCGAGCCCGCGGTCTTCGACCTCGATGGCGAAGCCGTTGGCCACCCGCTCCGCGCGCACCTCGACGCGCGTGCTCGACGGCGAGAACAGGGTCGCGTTCTCGATGAGCTCGGCAAGCAGGTGGATCATGTCGGTCACCGCCGACGCGGTCACCGCCTCGTCGGAATCGGAGACGACGGTGACGCGGGTGTAGTCCTCGACTTCGGCGGCGGCGGCGCGCATCACGTCGATGACGGGCACCGGCCCGGCCCATGAGCGCCCCGGCGTGATGCCGGACAGGATCGTCAGGCTCTCGGCGTGGCGGCGCATCCGGGTGGTGAGGTGGTCGAGCGTGAAGAGCTCAGCGAGCGCAGCCGGACTCGACGCCTGCTGTTCAAGCGTGTCGATGATGCGCAGCTGCCTGTGCAGCAGGGACTGGTTCCGCTTGCCCAGGCTGACCAGGATCTTCCTGAAGCCGCTGCGCAGGCTGGTCTCGGCGGTCGCGGACGCCACCGCCGAGCGGTGCATGCGCGCGATGGCATCCGCCGCGGCAGCGAGCTGAGTGACGGACGGCTCCGGCCTGACCCGGGGCCGCGCCGCGGTCGTGGTCATGTCCGCGGCCTGCTGCCCGTCGCGGAGGGCCGCCACCGTCCGGGGCAGCGCCTCGTCGGCCAGGTACGTGGCCGCGGCGGCGAGGCTGTCGACCTCGCGCGTCAGCCGCCGGGCGATCCTGCCCATCAGCGCGGCGGCGACCAGGACGACGACGACGCCGCCGCCCGCGATGATCGCCGCGCCTGCCAGCGCGGGGTGTGCCTGGCTGGCGGATACCAGCCAGTGCCACCGGTGCCGGTAACCGATGAGCACCGTGGCCGTTGCCAGTCCCCACAGGACCGCCAGGCACGCCACCGGCACAATTAGACGAGTTCCGAAATAGAAACTAATCGAATGCGTCTTTCGCGAGGCTGCCTGACCGGGGGAGAGAGGGACGCCCATGTAGTTTCTCCTGCGATTTTTCGCCACGCGGAACTTATTGCGTCAAAGGTTGTTGATCCACCATTACTCCCCGAGACTACAGAATTGCCGCGATGCCGCGCCGGGCTGTTGCCCGGCTGAATCCGGAATTTCATCATTTCCTGGGCCGGGCCCGTCCCTGGCGGCACTCCTCGTCCCTGGTGCCACTCCATGCCTCGTCCCGCTGGCCGGCCGAGAGGTACTGGCCGCCGAGGTCATTGGTCAGTGCGGCCGTCCAGAATCGTGGCGAGAGACTTCGGCAAGCGCACTCGCCGCGCTGATACCCGCATGTAACGTATGACACTACGGTTATGAAACCGTGACCAAGGCGGGGAAAACCTCGAAGGGGGAGACGTGCGACATCTCTACGGGACTGCCTTGGCGGTTGCCGTGACCGCGGTCATGTTCTTCGCGGGCTCATGGGGATACCTGCGACTGCTCAAGCTCCCCGTCCCGCCGGGACAGCAGGCCGCGCTGCCGGCCGGCGGCGGCTCCCTGCTCTCGAACCACGAGATGCTGCTGGCGCTCGCGGCGGTGCTCGGCACCGCGGTGCTGGCCGGCCTGCTCGTCGTGATTTCCCGGATCTCGCCGCTCGCCGCCGGGCTGCCCGGCCTGTTGCTCCTCGCGTGGACCGCGCTCTACCTGGTGAGCGTGCGGCGCGCGGTGGCGTTCATCCCGCTGCGCTCGCACGCGTTCGGCGCCGGCTGGGAGGGGCTGCTCTTCAACGGGGTCCTCGGGGCAGCGGGCGCCGTACTCGTCTTCCCGCTGTTCATACCGTCCCGCTGGCGCACGCCGCGCGTGGCGGAGGTAGCGGGCCCCGACGCGCCCGCCCGCGAGACGGACGACTACCCGACGGCGGTCACGACAGACAACCCGGCTTGGCGGCAGCCGGCCGATGCGCCCGCGCTGGTCGGCAACGTGGTACCGGGTGCGGTCAAGCGGGTGGACACCACCCGCATCACCGGCGCCTCACGGGCACTGCGCAACACGGGCTCCTTCCGGCTCGGCACTGGCGCGGTGCCGCGGGCCACCGGGTCCTTCCGTGGCACCGACGAGCCCAGCCTGCTCAGCAGGCCGTACGCGCGGACAGAAGACGGGCCGTATCCGCCGCCTCGCCGGTAACGAGGGCTCCTAACTCAGCTCCGCGCGCAGCTGGGCCGCCGCGGCCGCCATCGCGGCCATCTTGCCGTCCGCGCTCTCCCGCGGTATGTACTTCATGCCGCAGTCGGGCGCGAGCACGAGCCTTGAGGCCGGCACGTGCGGCAGCGCCCGCCGCACCCGGTCGGCGACGACCTCCGGCGTTTCAACCGCGGGATCGGACAGGTCGATCACGCCGAGAATGATCGTCTTGCCGTCAAGCTCGGCAAGCACCGAGCAGTCGAGGCCGGACTGCGCGGTCTCGATGGAGATCTGCTCGACGTCGCAGGCGGCGAGCTCGGGCAGGAACGAGTACCCCGCAGGCCGCTCGTGGATAATCGCCGCATAGCCGAAGCACAGGTGCAGCGCGGTGGTGCCGAGTGCGGTCACCCCGTCGAGCGCCCGGTTGATCACCTTGACCCCGTACTGCGCGGCCTCGGCGGGCCTGGCCTGCAGGTAGGGCTCGTCGAGCTGCACGATGTCGGCCCCGGCCGCGAACAGGTCCCTGATCTCCTCGTTCACCGCCTCGGCGTAGCCAAGGGCGAGCGCTTCCCGTGATCCGTAGTGGTCGTCCTGCGCCTGCTGCGCCATGGTGAACGGCCCGGGCACGGTGATCTTGATCGTCCGTGACGTGTGCGCGCGCAGGAACTCCAGGTCGGGCACCTCGACCGGGTGCTTGCGGCGGATCGGGCCGGTTACCCGCGGCACCTGGTTAGGGTGCCCGCTGCGGTCAAGCGCGGTTCCCGGGTTATCGATGTCCACGCCGTCGAGCGCCGTGGCGAACCGGTTGGAGTAGCTCTCCCTGCGGATCTCGCCGTCGGTGATGATGTCGAGGCCGGCGTCCTCCTGCGCGCGGATCGCGAGCAGCGTGGCGTCGGCCTGGGCCTGGGCGAGGAACTCCGGGGCAACGCGCCACAGCTCGCGAGCGCGGACCCTGGGCGGGAAGCGGCCGGCCAGCTTGGCCCGGTCAATAAGCCAGTCAGGCTGCGGATAGCTTCCAACCAATGATGTGGGCAGCAACATGAGATGCACGTTACGCCGGAAGATCGTTCGCTGTACACGTCCTCCATCGGTAGGCAACCGTCCGTGCGGGTGGTACGGGTCGTCCCCGCGAAAGACAACCGTCAGCCGGAGGGCAGGATGTTGACCGCGCGGGATACCACGAGCGCCACGGTCACGATCGAGATGATGGACTGCACGGTCATCGCTACCTTCGCCCAGCGGGACAGCGGCATCACGTCCGTCGGACTGAACGCCGCCGCGTTGGTAAACGCCAGGTACATGTAGTCGATGAAGAACGGCTCCCAGTCCGGCGGCACCATCTCCGCCGGGCTGACCATCTGCACGAACTGGAAGTCGGGGTACCGGTTCTTGAGGTTGAGCGCCCGGGCGACCGGGCCGCCGCGGTCGAACTCCCAGTACCACAGCCCGAAGACGATCACGTTGGTCAGCCAGATGAGGGCACCGGTGATGAGCAGCTGGCCGGGCGTCTGCCCCTTGTTCCCGTGCGTGATGTCGAACGCGAGCCGCGCGACCGACCAGCCGTTGGCCAGGCTGAGTACCGCGGCGAGCACCAGGCTCAGCGACCGCATCACCGTGGACTGGCGGTCGATCCTGTGCGGGTTGGCGGCGATGAGGATGATCAGGAGCGAGCCCTGCACGGCGGGGAGTATCCATGACGGGTGCACGAGCACCAGCCGCCCGGGCACCGCAATCTGGAGCCCGATGCCAAGCGCGACGGTCACCGCGACGGGCCAGCGCAGCTCGCCCTGGGTCTTGCGGCGCCAGGCGGGCAGCGCGGAGCGCGGGTGGACGGTCGCGGCGCGCTCGTGCAGCCACTCGCCCGCGTGCCCGCCCTCCGCCTCAAGTCGCTGCGCCACCAGCCGGTGGAGATCGTCGATCCGGTCGTGCAGCGACCGGATGCCTTCGGCGACCTCGGGCGCCGCGGGCTCTCCCGGCGACGCCGGACCCGCTTCGTTGTCACTCAAGCCAGACACAGGACCAGTGAACCTCCTTCTCTCCGGCCCCGTCTCGCGAATCTGACCGGCCAGCCGCACCGGGGAAGCCGCCCTGCGTGCGCCGGGCCGCTTCTCGGCCCGGGCCGTGCGGCAGGCCCGCGCTAGTGCGGGATACCGGAGATCTTGTCGCCCACGCGGCCGAGGGCCTCGCCGGCCCGCACCTGCGCGGTACCGGCGCCGTCGGGCGCCGACTCGAGCCGGTCGGCCAGCCGGTACAGCGCGTACAGCCCGTGCACGCCCGCCCACCGTGCGGGCTCAGGTTCCCAGGTCCTGCTGCGGTGCCCCACCCAGGGCAGGGTAGTCAGTTCCGACTTCTCTCCCGTCACCAGGTCGGCCAGGGTGCGCCCGGCTAGGTTGGCCGCGGCGACGCCCGTCCCGGTGTAGCCGCCCGCCCAGCCCATACCGGAGGCGGGGTGGTAGGTGACTGTCGCGCACCAGTCACGGGGCACGCCGAGCACGCCGCACCAGGCGTGCGCGATCCCGGCGCCCGCGGCAGCCGGGAACATCCGCCGCAGTACCCGGGTGAGTGCCTCTACCGTGGACTGGTCGGTCGTCCCCAGGTGGTCGGTGGCCGAGGCGAAACGGTACGGGACTCCCCGCCCACCGAGCGCGATCCTGCCGTCCGCGGTGCGCTGCGCGTACATGTAGGCGTGCGCCGCGTCGCCCATCGTCTCGCACCCGTCCCAGCCGATCTCCTGCCACACTGCCGGCGTGAGCGGCTCGGTCACCACCATATGGCTGGCCATCGGCAGCAGTGCCCGCCGCAGCCCGGGCAGCGCCGCGGTGTATCCCTCGGTGCAGCGCAGCACAGACCGCGCGCGCACGTCGCCGAACTTCGACCGGGCCACGGCGGCCGGCCCGGCACCGGAGGACTCGATCATCGACACCGGGGTCGCCTCGTAGATCTCGACACCGCGCCGCTCCGCCGCCGCGGCGAGCCCGGCGGCGAGCGTGGCCGGCTGGATCCGGGCGCTCGCGGGCGCGTACACGCCGGCGAGGGCACCCGCCACGTTGACCCGGGCGCGCATCTCCTCGCGGGACAGGAACTGGTAGACGTCGTCACCGTCGCCCCACTCCCGGTCCGCGGCGAGCCCCGCGCGCATCCTGGCGAGCTGCGAAGGCGTGGTGGCGACCGTCAGGCGGCCGCCCTTGACGAAGTCGCAGTCGATCGACTCGGCCGCGCAGACGCGGCCCACCTCGTCCACGGTGGACCGCAGTGCCTCTTCGAGCGCCCTGACCCCGGCTGTCCCGCCCGCCGCCCGCGCGTAGCGGGCGCGTGACCCTGGCATTTCCGCGGTGACCCAGCCCCCGTTGCGCCCTGAGGCGCCGTAGCCTGCGAACGCCGCCTCGAGCACCACGATCCGCGCGCTGGGTCGCAGCCCCGCCAGGTAATACGCGGTCCACAGCCCGGTGTACCCGCCGCCGACGATGCACACGTCCGCCTCGAGCGGCCCGGGGAGCGATGACCGCCGGGCGGGGAACCCGCCCCGCGCCTGCCACCAGTAGGAGACTTCGCCGTTACGCATGAGGCGACGGTACCCGACCGGGCGATGAGCAGGCAGGGTCAGGACAACGGCAGGCAACCAGGCGCCCGAGGACCGTTCGCGGGCGCCCACCGGGCAAAACTCACTATTGCGCGGTGACTAGGAACGGTGCTGGGTACGTATCGGATGAGCTGTGATGTTCTTTGACATGTCGCCCTGTGGTCTGTGATGGAAGGTACGGTCAAGTCATGCGACTGGGGGTACTGGACATCGGTTCGAACACCGTCCACATGCTGGTAGTTGATGCTTACCCCGGCGCCCGTCCGCTGCCCGCCTTCTCGCATAAGGTCGAGCTTTCCCTCGCCGCCCACCTGGAGCAAGCCAACACGCTGTCTAAGGTTGGCGAGAAGCGGCTCACCGAGGTGGTCGAGGAGGCGCTGCGCATCGCGGAGGACAAGGGCGTCGAGGACTTCCTCGCCTTCGCCACCTCGGCGGTGCGTGACGCGGCTAACGGCGACGACGTGCTCGCCCGCATTCAGGACCGGACCGGCGCCATCATCAGGGTGCTTTCCGGCGAGAACGAGGCGCGGCTGACGTTCCTGGCCGCCAGGCGGTGGTTCGGCTGGTCCTCGGGGCGGCTGCTCGTGGTCGACATCGGCGGCGGGTCGCTTGAGATCGCCGTGGGACAGGACGAGGAGCCCGAGGCCGTGATGTCGCTGCCGCTTGGTGCCGGGCGGCTGACCAGGGACTGGTTTACTGCGGACCCCCCGTCACCCGATGAGGTGCGCGCGCTGCGCAGGCGCGTGCGGGCGGAGGTCGCGCGGATGGGCGGCGGGCTGCGCCGCGGTGGCGCGGTCGATCACGCGGTCGGCACGTCGAAGACCTTCAGGCAGCTCGCCAGGATCGCCGGGGCGGCGCCGTCGAACGAGGGCGTTTACACGAAGCGGTTCCTCAGCCACGGCGACGTGAGCCAGTGGGCCGAGCGGCTTGCCGCGCTTGACCGGACCGAGCGGGCCCGGATACCCGGCGTGTCGGAGGGCCGGGCGGCGCAGCTGCCGGCCGGCGCCATCGTCGCGGACGCCGTGATGGACCTGTTGGGGCTCGCCCAGCTGGAGATATGCCCGTGGGCACTGCGCGAGGGCGTCATACTCAAGCGCCTGGACGCGCTCGCCGACCCAAGCACGGGCTCTGGCGTCAAGACCGTCGGTTAACTGCGCGGAACCGCGTGCGCCCGCAGCCCTCGTTCGCTGGGACGGGCCTGATAAGATCGCGCTTTCCGCGATCAGGCCCGCCCCAGCGAACATCGGGGGGTCGAGTACTCCAATCTTGGCCTGCCCTACGTGGATCGAACTGACAGACAACGGCAAGATTGGAGCACTCGTCCGGGGGGTCGCCCCCCGGATGATTACTGCAGGAGGCGGATGCCTTCTGTCGGCTCGTCGGGGTCGATCTGGCCGCGGCCAGGGTCGCGGTCACCGAACAGGTCGCTGAGGCCACCCATGGGCGACGTACCGACGGGGGCTTGCGGACGGGGCCCGCTGTCCTCCCGGCCCTCCCGGCCGACGTGGCGGCCGGGGCCCGCGCCATGGGGCGGGCCGGAGGGGGCCAGGCCGGGCCGGGCGATCGGCCCGCGCTGGCCGTCGGGCGGCGGCAGCAGGCCGGAGGAGGGCCCGTCGAGCGGGTCGAGCTGCGGTTCCTCGGCGGGCGGCCCAAGCCTGCTTGTCAGCCCGGGTCGGCCCGGCACGGCCGGCCGGCCGTCCTCGGCGTGCGGCGGCGCGACGGACCCGTTGGCGACCGTATCCGGGGCCGGCGGGGCCATCCGGGCCAGCTCGTCGCTGTCCGGGCCTTCGTCTTCCTTAGCCGCCGCGGCCGCGGCGGCGTCGGCCGCTTCCGCCATGCTGACCGCCCTGCTCACCGACTGGTTGACCTCTTCCTCAAGCGACATGCGCGCGGCCTCCGCGGCCACGAGGCCCTGCACGCCGTCCAGGATGTCGGTCAGCCGCCGCACGGTCTCCGCGTGCCTGGTGCTGAGCAGGTTGAGCCGCCGCTCGGCGCCGTCGTGGATCGCGGTCGCCCGGGCGGTGGCCTCGTCGAGCACCTTCTTCGCCTGCCCCTTGGCGTTGGCGATGGCAGCGTCCGCCTTCTTGCGGGTGTCGCTGGTCAGCCGGTCGGCCTCGGTGCGCGCCGCGGTGCGGGTCTTGTCCGCCTCGTTGCGCGCGGCGGAAATGGTCCGTTCCGCCTGCTCCTGCGCTGCGGTCAGCATCCGCTCGGCCTGCTCGCGCGCCTCGGCGCGGACCCGGTCCGACTCTTGCTGCGCATCGGACCGCTGCTTGGCGATGTCGTCGTCGGCCTTGTTCTTCTGTGCCTTCGCCTCGTCGTCCGCCAGCTTGAGTATCTGCGAGATCCGCTCGCTGACCTCCTCGTGCGCGGGCCTGCCGGAGAGCGCCTGCTGGCGCACGGTGGAAAGCTCACGGCGCAGGTGCTCGGAGTCGTCGAGGGTCCGGGCGAGCCGCTGCTCGAGCTCCCGGATCTCGTTGTTACGGCGCGCTACGAAGTCATCAACCTGGCGGCGGCTGTAGCCGCGCATCTGCATCTCGAACTCTTCATGCAGAAGGTTCGGCAGGAGGTCACTGTTTTCATTCATGGCATCACGAGAATCTTGAGTCCTGAGAGGTCTGCGGGGACGTTGTCCGAAGTCTAACGGTGGCCAGGCCTGATCGCGGGCTTACCCGCGTATCGGGACAAGCTTGGCGGGCCGCAGGGGCTCGCGCCGTCCTCGACGCTGACGGCCGGGGCGCGGTGCGCGGTCAAGCGCGACGCGGCCGCCGGGTCCTCGCTGAGCACGGCACGAACATGAGTTAGGGGAGAGCTACCCTGCAGACTCTTCCCCGGTAAGACCACCCGCCGCAACCCAAATGGCCGAGTGTCCCGTTATATCCTAACTTGGCCTGTTGTGAACGGTGTGAATTCCTAGTCCTGCGCCCCTGAGTAATTACTGGGGCTATAGCGAAACAGGCCATACCCTGGCACGGCAGTGTCTAATCGCCGCTGAACCCAGGCGAATCTCCCGCTCAGAGACGTGGCGCGCGGGCAATCTGTGACGTAAGCTGTAGTCATTCAGTTACGTTGAGATATATGGACATACCATCAGTATGTGCGAGATTAATGGACATATGTGACTACTGAGGCTGTTGTCGCCCTAGCGAGTCCAGATCCTCAAGTGAACAAATGCCCAATACCGGAACCGGAGGATTTCCGCTACCTGGTGGCGGAATCGTTACCGGCAAGCCGGGTAAAAGGTACACAAGGGTGGTCTGCGAATGGCCCCGATGGGTCATGCGGAGGAATGGTGTCTCGACGTAGCCTGAAGGGCGGAACCAGGAGTACCCGGTCAGTGAGTGCCCGTTCAGTGGAGGTGAGCACGATCCCCATGCAGGTTGACCTTCGTGTTCACGACGACGTGGCGCTGGGAGAGATCGAACTCTACGCCGAAGTGCTCGCGACCGTCGCGGCGAGCGACGGCCCGCTCTCTAAGAGCGAGCTCGACGAGGCGCTCGGGATCCGGCGCCGCTGACCGGCGAGCCAGTCAGGGATGCCGGTACATCGCGTCCGTTGACCAGTGGCTGAAGCCGAGCGCCGCATACATCCTGACCGCGGACGTGTTGTCCTCGTCCACGTACAGCATCACCTCGGCGAGCCCGCGCTCCCGCAGGTGACGCAGGCCCGCGAGAGTCAGCGCGCGGCCGAGGCCGCCGCCCTGCTGACCCGGGTCGACGCCGACCACGTAGACCTCGCCGAGCGGCGCGCCGCCCGCGCTGCCGCCGGGATGCACCTTCGTCCAGTGGAACCCGGCCAGCCGTCCGTCGCGTTCGGCGAGGAAGAAGCCCTCCGGGTCGAACCACGGCTCAGCCTCGCGCAGCAGCAGGTCCTGCATGTCCCATGAGCCCTGCTCAGGGTGGTGGGCGAACGCGCGCCCGTTGACCGCCAGCCAGGCCTCCTCGTCGGCACCGGGACGGAAGGTGCGAATGGAAACGCCGGCCGGCGCCGGCGCGGCCGACGCCGCGGTGAGGCCGGCAAGCGGCATCCGCATCTGCCACAACGCGCGGAACCTGGTAAACCCGGCGGCCTTGGCCAGGCCCGCGGCGGCGGGCAGCTCGCCATGCGCCCAGAGCCGGACGCCTGCTCCGGCGGCCCCCGCGATCAAGGCGGCGCTGAGCGCCCGGCCGAGACCGCGGCCCCGCTGACCCGGGTGGACAACGAGCTCGCCGCTAGCGTCACCGTCCTGCGCCGCCTCTGGCGCGTCCAGGTGCGCGAACCCCGCCAGCGCGCCGTCGGCCGTGGTCAACACGAGGTCGCGGGACCCTGGCCCGCTACCGTGCCTTATCTGGAGCAAGATCTCCTCGGACAGCGGCGTCACGCCGTCGGCGCTCGCCGCCGCCGCGGCGAGATCTTGCACCTGCCCGCTCAGCGTCGCGGAGAGCGGCCCTTCGGTGATGACAGTGCCGGGGGGCGACGGCCAGCTCACCGGTCCGCCGGGAGCGCGGTGTCCGGCGCGAGCAACTCGACGCCGTCCCGGTCCTCGGGCGAGCCCTTCACCGGCACGAACCGGTAGCCGACGTTGCGCACGGTGCCGATGAGCGCCTCGTGCTCCGGCCCGAGCTTGGCGCGCAGCCGCCGGACGTGCACGTCGACGGTCCTGGTGCCGCCGAAGTAGTCGTACCCCCACACCTCCTGCAGCAGGTGCGCCCGGGTGAACACCCGGCCCGGGTGCTGCGCGAGGAACTTGAGCAGCTCGAACTCCTTGAAGGTGAGGTCAAGCACGCGACCGCGCAGCCGGGCCGAGTAGGTCGCCTCGTCGATCGCAAGATCGCCTGACCTGATTTCATCCGGGGCATCCGCGGCCGCGCGCATCGCCCGGCGTCCGGTGGCGAGGCGAAGCCTGGCCTCAACCTCGGCCGGGCCGGCTGTGTTCAAGATCACGTCGTCAGCGTTCCACTCCGCGCTGATCGCGGCAAGGCCGCCCTCGGTGACGATGGCGAGCATGGGGCAGTCAAGCCCCGTTGTGTGGAGCAGCCGGCAGATACTCTTGGCGTGGGCGAGGTCGCGACGGGCGTCAACCAGGATGACGTCGGCCGGCGGTGCCTCGACCAGCGCGGAAGGGTCGGCGGGCAGCACGCGGACGGAGTGCAGCAGGAGGCCAAGGGCAGGCAGAACCTCCGATGAAGGCTCGAGTACGCCGGTTATCAACAGCAACTCGCTCACGTGACGCCACCTCCGGTTACGGGCGGTCCACCCGTACTTCTCTGTATAAACACAAAGGACCCCGGGGGCAACATCGCCCGAGGTCCCAGTTGAAACGAGGATAACCCATATGTCCAGGGTGATCATCAGGTACTGGGCCGCGGCTAAGGACGCGGCGGGGTTGCCCGAGGAGTCCGTGGATGCGGTCACCCTGCGCGACGTGCTCGATGCGGTGGTTGCGAGCAGGAGACCGGACAGGCGGCTGGCCGACGTCATCGCCCGGTCGTCCTTCCTGGTAAACGCTGATCCGGTCGGCCGTGCCGCCAAGGAGTCGATCATGCTCGAGGATGGCGCCGTGATCGAGGTACTGCCGCCGTTCGCCGGTGGCTGAGGCCGTGCCCGTGGTACCTGTGTGACCGGATGATGGCGGTGAGTCGCCTTCCTCGGGCAGGGAACGTAGTTATCCCATGAGTAAACGTGACGAGCTTCACGCCCCTCGCGGTTAGTACCCATAGGAAACATTGACTACAAGCGGTAACTGTTTGCCTCGATTTGGTTGCGCTAAGGTACCTTGGCCCGGTATATGGATTAACCGTGAGCACTGATCCCGGTCCGCCCGGGCAGCGAAATTCTCCGCCGCCGTTGAACCGGCCGCCCGACGCCAACGTTCTACGTGATGTGCCGAGCACAGCATCGGCCAGCGGCGAACGCATGGCCGACGACGCCTTTATCCGGGCGCTGTACGCCGAACACGGCGGAGCGCTGCTCAGGTACGCGCTGCACCTGACGAGCGGCGACAGGCAGAAGGCGGAGGATCTGTTGCAAGAGACCATTGTGCGAGCCTGGCGGCACCCGGAGGCCCTCGCGGACCGCCCGGCCCGCCCCTGGCTGTTCGCCGTGGCTCGCAACCTGGCGGTGGACGCCTACCGGGCGCGGCAGTCCCGGCCGCCTGAGGCCGGGCAGGAGGCCTTCGAGACGCTGCCCGCGCATGACGACGCGGACCGCACGCTTGAGTCCTGGGCGGTGGCGGAGGCCCTGGCGTCGCTGCGGCCCGACCACCGCGCGGTCATCGTCGAGACTTACTACCGCGGCTGCTCGGTGGCCGAGGCGGCGAACACGCTCGGCATACCGCCGGGCACGGTGAAGTCCCGCACGTACTACGCGCTCAAGGCGCTCAAGCTGGCCCTGCAGGAACGGGGGCTGGCGCCATGACGCACCCGCCGTCCGGTGGGACGACCCCGCACGCGCCCCGGGCCATGGACTGCCAGGAGGCCCGGGTCTCGCTCGGCGTCTACGTACTCGGCGCCATCGACCCCGCGGAGCGCGCGCTGGTGGACGCCCACCTGGCCACCTGCAGGGACTGCCGTGACGAGCTGGCCGGCCTGGCCGGGCTGCCCGCGCTGCTCGCCCGCGTCTCGACGGAAGAGGCCATCGCCCTGGCGATGACCGACGGCCCGGCCGTTCCCCTTGACGAGATCACCGAGCCGCCGCGCGAGCTGCTCGCCACCGTCCTCGACCTGACGGCGGCGCGGCGGCGGCGCCGCCGCTGGCGGGAGGCGGGGCTCGGCCTCGCCGCTGCGCTGGTCATCGCGGCCGGCGTGTTCGGCGGCCTCCGGATCGGCTCGGGCACCACGCAGCCGTCGGCCGTGACCGGGTTGTTCCCAGGCACACCGAACAGCGCGTGGGACAACGTGCAGGGGCAGGCGGGCACCATGACCGCCACGGTCAGCTACCGCTCGATGGGCTGGGGTACCCAGCTCGACACGAAGGTCACCGGCATTCCCGTCGGCACGAACTGCCAGCTCTACGTGATCGACTCGACCGGGCAACGCGTCCTCGTCGGCGGCTGGGTCACCGACGACGACGAGGGCGCCGTCTGGTACCCGGGGTCGGCGGCGGTGCCGAGTAAGGACGTGACTGGGTTCCAGCTCACCGTCGCCCGCGGCCAAACGATCGATATCCCGGCCTCCTGATCCGGGCGGATCCGGGCGTACCGGGAATAGCCGTAACCGTCAGCGGTGCTTGACTAGGCGTGGTTGGTGGCCTCATAGCACTCGTGGTGGTTCTCGCCGCGGCTTCCGTGGTGGGCTTCGCCGTGCGGCAGCGCCAGGGCAGGTTCCGCGCGGCGCGGCCGGCGTCGGTCCTTCCCGCCGAGCGGGCCGGGGGCGGCGCCGCCGTGCCGCCGCCCCCGGGCGAAGTGCTCAGCGCCGAGGATCTCGGTGCCCCCTTGGGCGCGCAGGTCACCCTTGTTCAGTTTTCCAGCGCGGTGTGCGCCTACTGCGGCCCGACCAGGGAACTGCTCGCCGAGGTCGCGGCCTCGCGGTCCGGGATCACTTTCATTGAGATCGACGCCGCGGCGCGGATGGACCTGACCAGGCGGCTCCACGTACTTTCCACCCCGACCGTCCTCGTGCTTGACGCGCTGGGCGGCGTCACCAGCCGGGCGTCCGGCCCGCTGCGCAAGGCCGACCTGCTCACGGCGGTGGGCGCGGCCGTGCCCGCGGCCGCCGGAGATGCGTCTTGAATTTCCCACTAAATCAGGCGACAATGGGGTGCTGGCCAGAGGCCCGCGGGGTGACAGCGGTGCCGCGACGAAATAGCATCGTGTACGTGCCTTCCAGAGCAGTGCCGTCAACTCCCGGGGTGGGGACTGCCTGTGCCCCAGGGACGATGACCGCTGGAAGGACGAGAATGGCGGACATGCTGCTTACCAAGCGGCGGGCTGTTGACTTCTGCCGGGTCGCTACCGCGATGTGTATGCGCCCCGTGCCTGCCGTCGCCTGACCGACGCGGTTTCACCGCGGGCAGGCAGAGACTCATCAACAGCTCACCTGCGTTTCTGGAGCCATGATCCATGATC
>CAZORE010000049.1:0-34261 GCA_964581815.1 uncultured Streptosporangiaceae bacterium
CAGGCAGAGACTCATCAACAGCTCACCTGCGTTTCTGGAGCCATGATCCATGATCAAACCTGATCATCTTTGCCCTTACCCACAGGGTTCGACTGGACTGGATCATCAAAGATGATCAGGTTTGTCGATTCCCGTGGGCCGCGCTTCGGCGCGGCTATCACCACCGTGGTTCTCGCTGCAGTCCTGATCATCGCCGGCGTTTCGCACGCGGCGGCTGGCTGGCTGCTACTCGCGCAGACGCTGGTGTTCGCCGTCGGAGCGCTGGCAGGCCTGCGCTATGCCCCCTACGGGCTCATCTTCCGCCACCTGGTCCGGCCGCGGCTCGGGCCACCGTCCAAGACCGAGCCGGAGGCGCCGCCGCGCTTTTCCCAGGGCGTCGGCATGGCGTTCGCCGGGATCGGCACGATCGGGTTCGCGGCAGGCGTGCCGCTGCTCGGCGTCATCTTCGCGGCGTTCGCCCTGGCCGCCGCCTTCCTTAACGCGGCATTCGACTTCTGCCTCGGCTGCCACATGTACCTGTTCATCCAAAGAATCCGGCCGGCCTCCGCAACGGCCGCGCCGCACAAGGAGGTTTCTCAGCCATGAGCCGTTCCGACGTCCTAGTCGACGCCGACTGGGTCGAGGCCCGCATTGGTGCGCCTGGCACCATCATCGTCGAGGTAGACGAGGACACGAGCGCCTACGACAAGGGCCACATCCCCAGCGCGATCAAGATCGACTGGAAGAAGGACCTGCAGGACCCGGTCCGCCGTGACTTCGTGGACAAGGTGGGCTTCGAGGCGCTGCTCTCCGAGCGGGGCATCTCGAACGACGACACCGTGGTCCTCTACGGCGGCAACAACAACTGGTTCGCGGCCTACGCGTACTGGTACTTCAAGCTGTACGGGCACGACAAGGTGCTGCTGCTCGACGGCGGCCGCAAGAAGTGGGAGCTCGATTCGCGCGAGCTGACCACCGACGTGCCGGCCCGGGAGAAGACCAGCTACACCGCCTCGGAGCAGGACGCCGCACTGCGGGCCAAGCGCGACGAGGTCATCGACGCGATCGGCAAGCGGAACCTGGTGGACGTGCGCTCACCCGACGAGTTCGCCGGCCGGCTCCTCGCCCCGGCGCACCTGCCGCAGGAGCAGGCGCAGCGCGGCGGGCACATCCCCACCGCGAAGAACGTTCCCTGGTCCAAGGCGGCCAACGAGGACGGCACGTTCAAGTCAGACAGCGACCTGGCCACGCTGTACAAGGACGAGGCCGGCGTGGACTTCGGCAAGGACACGATCGCGTACTGCCGGATCGGCGAGCGCTCCGCGCACACCTGGTTCGTGCTGCACGAGATCCTCGGCCTCTCGAACGTGAAGAACTACGACGGCTCGTGGACGGAATACGGCTCGCTGGTTGGCGTGCCGATCGAACTGGGTGAGGGCAAGTGAGCAACGACAGCTGCGGCGCGCCTGCGGGCGGCGTGACCATCACGAAGGACAAGGCGGGCAAGGAGGCGATCATCGAGGGCCAGGTGCTCCGCGGTGGCGCCCCGGTGTCCACCGGCTACGCCCGGCTGCTCGGCACCGGCGACGAGTTCGTCGCCGAGGTGCCGCTCGGCGAGGACGGCGGCTTCCGCTTCTTCGCCGCGCCCGGCGAGTGGACGCTGCGCGTGCTCGCGCCCGGGTCGGTTCGGGTGGAGCAGGCGGTTACCGCGGACATCGGGCAGATCACCCGGGTCGAGCTGCTCGTCTGACGACAGCTCATGACGGCCCCCGTGATGCCCTGCGCGGCACGGGGGCCGTTACCTGCTGGCCTTCTGGCGGTTGCCCTTCCTTCGCCTGTTTTCCGTAGGCTGTGGGCATGAGCGAGCAGCGGCAGGAGTTTGACAACGAGCTTGATGCCATCGAGAGCAAGGTCATCGAGCTCTTCGCGATGGTCGCCGAGGGTTTGCCGATGGCGACCCAGGCGCTGCTTAACGGGGATGCCCAGGCGTTCGCGACGCTGACGGCGCGCGATCAGGTTATCGATGCCCTCTACCTCGAGGTCGAGGCGCTGGCCAACCAGGAGATACTGCTCCAGGCGCCGGTCGCGGCCGACCTGCGCTTCCTGCTTTCCGTGCTGCGCATCGTGCCGGAGCTTGAGCGGTCGCATGACCTAGTGGTGCACATCTCCGCCAGCGCGAGCCACTTCCTCGGGGACGTCCTCACGGCGCGCGCCAGGGGGCTGGTGGGACGGATGGGGGACCTCTCCACCGAGATGTGGCGGCGGGCGGCCGACGCCTGGTACGAGCGTGACCGGGAGGCCGCCGCGGCCCTGGCCGAGCGGGACGAGGGCATGGACGAGCTGCACGGCAGCCTCACCGCCGAGCTCGCCGCGGGGCAGATGTCGGTCCCCGTGGCCATGGAGATGGCGCTGGTGGCGCGGGACTACGAGCGGCTTGGCGCGCACGCGGTGAACATCGCCCGCCGGGTCGTGTACCTCGCGGGCAGCGGACAGCGCAGGCCACGGGCACAGTGACCGGGAAGCGCCCGGTCAGCGGGAACGGAACGGGCGCGGCCGAGAGTCAGCCGCGCCCGTTCCGCATAACCGGATCTTCCCGAGCCTGACGGCTATCCCATGCGGCCGGTGACGTAGGCCTGGGTGCGCTCGTCGTGCGGGTCCTCGAAGATCCGCGCCGTGGGGCCGTACTCGACGAGCACGCCGGTGCGGGTGTCGCTCTTCTCATCGCGCAGCACGGAGTAGAAGGCAGTCCGGTCGCTGACCCGGGTCGCCTGCTGCATGTTGTGCGTGACGATGACGATCGTGTACTGGGACTTGATCTCGCGCATCAGGTCCTCGATGCGGCCGGTCGCGATCGGGTCGAGGGCCGAGCAGGGCTCGTCCATGAGCACGACGTCCGGCTCCACCGCGAGCGTGCGCGCGATGCACAGCCGCTGCGCCTGGCCGCCGGACAGGCCGAGGCCGGACTTGTTCAGCCGGTCCTTGACCTCGTCCCACAGCGCCGCCTGCTTGAGCGACCGCTCGACGATCTCATCGAGCTTGTCCTTGCCGCGGACGCCGTTGATCCGCGGCCCGTAGGCGACGTTGTCGTAGACGGACTTGGGGAACGGGTTGGCCTTCTGGAAGACCATACCGATGCGGCGCCTGACGGCGGTCGGCGAGACGCTGCTCGCGTACAGGGACTCGCCGCGGTAGCGGAAGTCGCCCTCCACCCGGGCGCCGGCGATCAGGTCGTTCATCCGGTTGAGCGTGCGCAGCACCGTGGTCTTGCCGCAGCCGGACGGCCCGATGAACGCGGTGATCTCGTTCTCGTGGATGGTCAGCGAGACGTCGGTCACCGCGCGGAACGCGCCGTAGTAGATCGACCCGTTCTTTACGTCGAACACGGCGGTACCGGTCGGCAGCTCCTTAGGCGCCGTGTCCGGTATGTCCAGCTTTTGGAGGACTTCCTGGTCCTGCTGTACCTGCAGCTGATCCTGTTGCTCTTCCATGAGATCCCTAGCGCGAGTAACGGGTGAACCGGGCCGTAACGATGCGGGCCGCGATCATCAGGATGAAAGCGATCGCTATCAGGGTAAGCGCCGCGCCCCAGGCTCGCGCTTCCGCGCCAACGTACGGCGACGTGGCATTCGCGAAGATCTGGGTGGACAGCGCCGTGTTGGCGCCGCTGAACAGATTGCTGTTCGTCTGCTCCACCGTGAGGATGGTGAACAGCAGCGGCGCCGTCTCGCCCGCGGCGCGGGCGACGGCGAGCAGCGCGCCGGAGACGATGCCGCCGACCGCGGCGGGCAGCACCACGGTGAGCGTGACGCGGGACTTGGTGGCGCCGAGGGCGTAGCTGCCCTGCCGCAGGCTGTCGGGCACCAGGCGGAGCATCTCGTAGGAGGAGCGGATCACGATCGGCAGCATCAGGCAGGCCAGGGCGAACGACCCGGCCATGCCCGAGTAGCCGAAGTGCAGCACCCAGATCGTGTAGATGAACAGGCCCATCACGATCGACGGCACGCCGGTCATGACGTCCGACATGAACGAGACGAGCTTGCCGAGCACCCCCCGGCCGCCGTACTCGTTGATGTAGACCGCGCCGAGCACGCCGAGCGGTATCGCGATGAGCGCGGCGAAGCCGGTGATCTCAAGCGTGCCGAGGACCGCCGCGCCCATGCCGTCGGTGCCGGGCGCCGCGACGTTCGGCGGGATGGTGCTGTTGGTGAGGAACTGCCAGCTGATGGCGCCCGCGCCAGCGGAGATCACCTTAACGAGCACGAAGCCGAGCGGCACGAGGATGATCACGAACGACGTCCACATGAGGACGGTCATGATCTGGTTCTTGGTGCGCCGCCAGCCGGACGGCTCCCGCAGGTCTACCGTTCGCCCGGCGGAGTTGGTAGCGACAGCCATCAGGCCCCCCTCGCTCGCCGTGCGGAGCGCTCCACGATCCCGCGCGCCACCAGGTTCACGATGATCGTGAGCACGAACAGGAACAGGCCGAGGCCGATCAGCCCGGCGCGGAACGCGCCGCCGGTGGCCTCGCCGAACTGGTTGGCGATGACCGCGGGGATCGAGTAACCGCTGTAGAAGAGGTGCCCGGTGATCTCCGCGGAGTCGCCGATCACCAGCGCCGCCGCGATCGTCTCGCCCATCGCCCGGCCGAGGCCGACAAGCACGGAGCCGACCACGCCGCCCTGGCTGTGCGGCCAGACGGCGCCGCGGATCATCTCCCAGCGGGTGGCGCCGAGCGCGTAGGCGCCCTCCTTGTCGATCGCCGGCACGGTCGCGATGACCTCGCGGGACAGTGAGGTGACGATCGGGGTAATCATGACCGCCAGGATCAGCCCGGCGGTAAAGAACGAGGCGCCGCTCGTGTTCGGCCCGCCGAACAGCGTGCCGAGCACCGGGACGCCGTTAAGACCAGAGGCGATGTCCCGGTAGACGCCGTTCAGCCAGGGGACGAGCACGAGGATGCCCCACAGGCCCCAGACCACCGAGGGGACCACGGCGAGCAGGTCGATCACGTACACGATCGGGTTCGACCACCGGCGCGGCACGACCTCGGTGAGCAGCAGCGCGACGCCGACGCTGATCGGGACCGAGATAACGAGCGCGATTACCGAGCTGATGACCGTGCCGTAGAGGAACGCCATCGCGCCGTAGTGGTTGGTCGTCGGGTCCCAGTCGGTCGAGAAGATGCCCTTAAGCCCGGCGGTGCTGAACCAGGCCGTGGACTGCTGTGCCGTGGTGACGGCGATGAGGACGAGGATGACGAGCACCAGCAGGCCCGCGGCGAGCGTCAGGATCTGGAATCCCCGGTCGCCGAGCGGCCTGCGGTGCGCGAGCGCGCTGGCGGACCCGGCCGGGGTGGCCGGGTCCGCCTTAGTGAGGGCGCTCATGAGGTTCCGGTAGCCCGAGCTACGTGAGTCATGAGATTTACCTTATGAGGTGGTGTGTTAGCTCAGCTAGAGGCGGTGATCTTGCTCAGCTGCGCGACGGCGGCCTGGTCGATGCTGGACGGCAGCGCCGCCAGGTTGAGCGTGGAGAGCAGGGCCTGGCCCGGGCTGCTGAGCAGGTAGCCGAGGTACGCCTTGAGCAGTGCCACGTCGCTCGCGCTCGGCTGGACCGAGTACACCAGGTCCCACGACTGGTAGGTGATCGGGTAGGAGTCGGCGCCGGGCTCGTCGACCGCGGAGAAGGTCAGGTCGGCGGCGGGGGTGACGTGCGAGGCGGCCGCGGTCGCGCCCGCGGTGGACGGCGCCACGAAGGAGCCGGCCGAGTTCTTGACCGACGCGGCGGACAGGCCGGACGCGGTGGCGGTGGAGAAGTCAACGTAGCCGATGGCGCCGGAGGTGGACTTGACGATCTGCGCCACGCCGCTGCCGCCGGAACCCGCGCGCGCCGTCGACGGCCACTTGATGGTTGAGCCCGAGCCGAGCGTCCAGGCGCTGCCCGCGGCGGTCACCAGGTACTTGGAGAAGTTCGCCGTCGTGCCGGAGGAGTCGGAGCGGACCGCCAGGGTGATGGAGGTGCTCGGCAGGCTGACGCCCGGGTTGAGCGCCTTGATCGCCGGGTCGCTCCAGGAGGTGATCTTGCCCTGGAAGATGCCCGCGAGGGTGGCCGAGTCCAGCTTCAGGCCGGTAACGCCGGACAGGTTGTACGCGATGGCGATCGGGCCGACCTGGACCGGGAAGTAGAGCACCGTCTTGCCCGCGGGAACCTTGGACGTCTCCGTGGCCGGGATCGGCGAGTCGGAGCCGGCGAACAGCACCGTGTTCGAGTACAGGTCGCTGCGGCCCGTGCCGGAGCCGACCGGGTCGTAGTTGACGGTGACGCCCGGCTGCACGGACTTGAACCCGGAGATCGCCGCCTGCTGGAAGTTCGTCTGGAACGTGGAGCCGGCCGCGTTGATGGTGCCGGTCACCGCCGCCGAACTCGATGCCGCGGAGGACGCCGCGGAGGACGCCGCCGAGGACGCGGCCGGAGCCGACGTGCTTGACGACGAGCTTGACGAGCACGCGGCCATAGCCAGCACCGCGATGGCGGCGCCTCCGGCCGCGACGGCCTGCTTGCTGCCTCGTAGCTGCATGTGGGGGTTCTCCTTGTAGCTCAAGCGCAATGCGCGTGATTAACCGCTGATGGGTTCGGCG
Organism: uncultured Streptosporangiaceae bacterium; assembly: GCA_964581815.1. GTDB lineage: Bacteria > Actinomycetota > Actinomycetes > Streptosporangiales > Streptosporangiaceae > Trebonia. Next base: position 6,615 of record CAZORE010000049.1, read on the forward strand.
TAGCCGCATAAATGTCAACGGTCTCAGTGATAGGCGGCTTAAGTAGCTTTCACTGAAGTCGAGATGGACATGAAGCAGCTTTTAAGCAAACTTCTGGTGACTTGACCTGGTTGTGACCTGACAGGCTGCTGCCGTCGGCGCTGCTCAGTGGAGTTAGCGCAGGTCACTTTCGTGTGCCCTGGCCAGTGCGGTTGACTGACTTGAAGGCCGAGATCGCCGGCCAGGGCTAGCGCCGCGATGACGCCCCCCCGGCCAGGACGGCCGGCCTGCTGCCGCTGAGCTCCATGTGGTGATCCCCTAGAATTGAATGTAACGAAACGTGTTTGCATAATAGCTCTACGTGACACTTGTGCCCGGTGTGGCGGCGCGCCATGCGTGCCGACCGGTGGGGCGATTTGCCAAAAAGGTGACCGTTGGCGAATTTTTAGGAAACAGATGGCCGGTTTAAGATGAACAATCGATGAATTGATCTACAGGAAGATGATCATGGGCTTGGGTAACCGGTTACCTACCTGACGTCCAGAAGATTGCTTCTATTGGATTGTCGTTTAGCTCAAATTAACCTTGAGTGAATATCAATGGGGCTGAGCGGGCTTTTGCTTTTCTGTTTAAGTCGGGCACGGGCGCGGACGCGCTTGGTAGGGAGCGGCGGTCAGGTGCCATCGGAAAGCGGCGGAGTCGTGCCGGCTCAGCGTGCGGCCAGCGGCGTACTCGCCGACCGGATGGCAGCCGCGCTCGTCCATCGCGAGCCCGGCTGGCAACTGCCGCGCCGCAGCGCACTCGCCCGCAGGTACAACGTCAGCATGGCGGAGATCGACGTGGCCATCGGGGAGCTCACCCGCAGGTCGCTGATCCGCAGGCTGCCGGACGGGCAGCTCTACCGCGCGAGCGCAGCCGAGTACCTGATACCGATCGAGGGAGTCGGCGGGCTCAGCACCAGGCTCGATCCCATGGGCGGTGAGGTAACCTGCGCCGCCCGCCATGTGTCGCTGCGCGCCGCGCCGCAGGATGTTGCCTGGTCGCTCGCGGTCACCGAGGCGGTCCCCGTCCGCATCATCCGGTGCGCGTGGGCCGCGGGTGCCGAGCCGGTCGCCATCTCCACTGCCTACGTGCCGGGGAGCCACGTCGACCAGGCCGCCGAGCCGGACGCGTTCGAGGCGATTCTGCACGCGCCGCCGGCCGTCGGGCCCGGGGCGGTGCGGGCCCGCGCGGTCGACCTCGAGCTGGCGCCGCCGCAGCCCTCAGTCGCGCGCAGCCTCCGGCTGCCGCCCGGCCAGCCGGCCATCTCGGTAACCATCAGGTTCGATGACCGTGCCGCGGGTATTCCGGCGGGCCTCACGGTCGTTACGCTCAAGCCGCACTACTTCCGCGTGGTCATCCAGGCCGGCGACCAGCTGCCACGGTCTCCGCACCTGACAGACTGAGCCGCAGATGAACAATTCATCAGGTCTCGACACGCAGGGTACATTCTTGGCAACCTAGAGTCATGATTGCTGGGATGCTGCCGGAGGCGGGACCGATGCCGCGGCGTGCCCGGCAGCTGATTCCCGCGGGACTCCCGCGCAGGGGTGAGCTGATCGCGGCCGGCTTGGTCCTGATCGTGCTCGCCCACCTGCTGCTCGCACAGCTCACCATCGTCCTCGCGCTGGCATTCACGGTGGCCGGCAAGGTCACCAGGTGGCGCCTGTACTGGCTGCTCGCGCCCGCGGTGGCCGGCGTGGCCTGGATGCTGGCCGCCGGCCCAGGCGAGACTCTCGCGGGCTTCGCCGCCGGACCGTCGAGCGTGCTCGGGCACCTGGCGGGTGCTCACGCGGCGGGGCACGTCGCCCGCCCGCTCGCCGCGTTCGCCGGGATCGGCGGCTGGCTGCCGCGGCAGTTCCCCGTCGCGCTGCCGCTCGCCGCCGCCGAGGCCGGGCTCCTCGGCTGGCTTGACTGGCTCCACACGGACGAATGGGCGGTTCCACCTCCGCGTCCCGGCGTCGTCGCTGCGTTCCGCGCCGCCGGCGCCGCCCGCCGCATCCGCTCGGGCGCCGTGCTTACCAGGGACGGCCTGGCCCTCGGAATCACGCCGTCGACCGGCGCCGTCACCGGGCTGACCTGGACGGAGGTATCCCACGGCGTCCTCGTGGCCGGGGCTGACGCGCGCGAGGTGACGCTCGCCTGCCTCCAGCTCGTGCACGCAGCGGTCCGCCGCCGCAAACCGGTCGTCGTGCTCGACGACGGGCACGACGCCGGCATCGCGCACGCCCTGGCGGCCACCTGCATGGCGACCGGGACGCCACTGCGCCGCGACGACGGCGGCGGTTCGGACGCGGGCCGCGCCAGGGCACCCCGAGTCGCGGCGTCCCGCGGCGCGGCGGGCGCGAGCCAGCTCTGGGGTCGTGCGGCAGGACCCGGCAAGGCGGGACCAGGCGACGCTGGACCCGGTGACGCGAGGCGGGAGGAACCGGCGCGAGAGCCGTCCGGCGCCGCCCTCGACCTAGGCCGCGTGGTCAGCGAGCGCTCGGCCGCGCTCATCTCCGTGAACTCGCCGGAATCCGCCGCCTGGGCGGCCAGCCGCCTGACGGCACTGGGCGCGGGGCTGCGCCGGATCGGTGTCGACGGCGACGGGCTGATCTGGGTGCCCTCGGCCGAGCGTATGCCCGCCCAGGTCCTGGCCGCGCTCGTCAGCGACGGCGCGGCCGCAGGCCTTCCTGTCGTGGTCGGCGCGGTGACGCCGACGGTGGCCGGCCAGCTGGCGGGGCTCGTCGGCGCGCTGCTGGTGTACCGGCTCACCGACCGTGACCTCGCTGACCGCCTCGCCGCGCGGGCAGGCACCAGGCTGCTGCCCGTCGCGGTCGCGGCGGCGCGGTCGGGCCAGCCCTTCCCGGCGCCGGCCGGGCAGCCGGCATCCCTGACGCCCTGCCCGGTGATAGATCCCCAGGCGCTCCTGTCGCTGCGGCCGGCCGAGTTCGCCCTCGTGGCCTCGGTGCCGCGGCGGCGAGTGGTCGCGCAGAGCCGCCTGGTGCCCGCCCGGCTGCCGTGGCGCAAGGACCGGCCGCGCGCAAGCGACCTGCCGCAACGGAGGGAACCGCGGGGAGGACGGGCATGACGACCTGGCCCGGCGCGGACCCGGAGCGGCTCTACCTCGGCTGGCAGTACGCGACACCGCATGCGGACCCGGGGCCGGCGCCGAGTCTGCCGGTGTCGGCTGATCAGCCGCCGACGCCGCACCAGGCGGGCGACGGATGGCTCGCCGCGCAGCGCCGGGAGGAGAACCTCATCAACTGGCCGCTCAAGGCCGCCGCGGCCACCGCGGCCGTGATCGCCTGCGTCCTCGCGGCCGGTGCCGCCGCGGGGTGGGTGCCCGTCGTCATCGCCGCGCTCGGCGCCGCCGGATGCCTGGTGGCCGCGGTGCGATGCGGATATCAGCTCTGGCGAGGCGAGCGGCTGCTGCGCGCGCGGGCCAGCGCCGAGCTAGTGCGGGCGGAGCGGCTGCACGCCGACCAGGAGCGGCGGCTGGCGCAGGAGCGGGCAAGCCACGCCCGGCGCGCCCACGAGTGGCAGGCGCAGCGGTCCGCCTTCACGCGCCAGAAGCGGTGGTACGCCGTCCCTGTCCCCGAAGGGATCGACCGGGTGGACGTGGCGGGCGGTACGCTGGCCGGCTGGTCGGCGGCGCTGACCATGTCCGCCGCGTACCGGCTCGCCACGGGGGGCGAGGTGACCGTCGTCGACCTGTCGGGCGGTGCCGTCGCGGCCGACCTGGCCGGCCTGTGCGCGGCGGCCGGCGGCGCGCCGCCGGCCATCTGGGTGCTGCCGCACGACCTGCCGCGGCTTGACCTCGCGTCGTCGCTGCCGCCCGGCTCGCTCGCCGACGTGCTCGCGCTCTCCGTCAGCGCCGCTGGGCGGCAGGAAGGCTCAGCGCGCGACCTTGCCGTTGACACGGCGATACTCCAGCGCGTCATCGAGGCCCTCGATGGCCCGGGTCCCGTCCAGGTGGCCCGGGTCGCGGCCGCGCTGCGGGCGCTCGCCCAGGTGGGTGACCCGCGCACGGACCTTGCCGCCGGGCTGCTGACGGAGCGCGAGGCCGGCGCACTCGGCACGCTGTTCGGTCAGGGCGCCACCGACCGGGTGGTTCTTGAGCGGGCACTCGGGATGGAGGCCCAGTTGCGCACGCTGGCTAGCGCGGGCACCGAGCCGGCGCGCCTGCCGCGTGGCCGGCTGCGCGTCATCGCGGTCGACCGGCGGGCCAGCCCGCAGTCGGCGGCGATACTCGGCAGCTTCGTGGTGACCGCGCTCACCCAGCTGATCGCCCGGGCGCCGGCCGGTCCCGGGCCGGCCTCATGGCGGCACCCGCTGTTCCTGCTCGGGGCCGAGCGGCTCCGCGACGACGTGCTCGACCGGTTCACCGACGCCTGCGAGGCCAGCAAGTCCGGCCTCGTGCTCGGCTACCGGACGCTGCCGCCGCACGTCAGGCAGCGGATCGGCCGGGGGAACGCGGTGACGGCCTTCATGCGGCTTGGCAACGCGGAGGACGCCAAGGCGGCGAGCGAGCAGGTCGGCATGGCTTACCGTTTCGTGCTTTCCCAGCTCACAGAGACGGTCGGCGAGTCGGTCACCGACACGTTCGGCGGGTCGTACACGAGCACGGTCGGTGACTCCGCCTCGATCGCCACCTCTGCCTCAAGCAATGAGTCCGGGTCGGCGGGCACCGGGCGGACCATCCCGGTCGGAGGCGGCGTCCTGCCGCTGCGGGACGGCGGTTCGCGCTCCGCGCAGACCGGCACGTCGTGGGGCACGACGCAGTCGGTGTCACTGACCGAAGGGATCAGCACGAGCACCGCCTGGGGCGTCTCCACGTCGCGCGCCGCCGGGGACAGCGAGTCCCTTGCCCGCTCACTGCAGCGCTCCCGCGAGCTTGTCGTTGAGCCGTCCGAGCTGCAGCGGCTGCCGGTAACCGCCATGATCGTCAGCTACGGTGCGGGCGCGGAACGCCAGGTGCTGCTCGCCGACGCCAACCCGGCGATCGGCGCCCTGCCCGTCGCCACCCTGGCCCCGCTCACAGAGTCGAGCCGCGCGGGCGCCGATTTCACCGGGCGCACCGAGTTCACTGAGCCCGCCGCGCCCGGCCGAGCGCCCGGCCAGGCCGCCCCCGTCCCCTGGCCAGACCCCAGGCCCTGGCCGGCGCCTAGGACAGAGTTAACGCTTCCGTCACGCGGCGGCGGCGGTACGCCGCTCGCCTGGCCGTGGTGAGCGGATAGCATCAGCCCACGATGGATGACAACACCAGGCACCGTTCCCGGCTGCCGATCCGGGCGCGGGTCGCGACCACGGTCGGCGGCGCGGCGGCCACCGTCTCCCGCCTCGCCGGCAAGGGCGACGGCTCGGTCATCGGCGGCGTGATCAGCCTGCGCCTCGCACCCGACCTGCTGTCCCTGCTCGCCGCGGGGCGCCGGGTCGTCCTGGTGACCGGCACCAACGGCAAGACCACGACCACCAAGCTGATCACCGCCGCGCTCGCGCCGCTTGGCGGACAGATCGCGTCGAACATCTACGGCGCCAACATGGAGGCCGGCCTCACGTCGGCGCTCACCCGGGCGCCCGACGCGCGGGTCGCCGTGCTGGAAACCGACGAGAAGTACATCCCGGCGATGGTCCGGGCGACCAGCCCCAAGGTCGTCGTGCTATTGAACCTCAGCCGCGACCAGATGGACCGCGCCGCGGAGATCTGGCTGCTCGCCCGACGCTGGCGGGAGGCGCTCGCTGCCGCGCCTGACTGCCGGGTGGTGGCCAACGCCGACGACCCGCTCGTCGCCTGGGCGGCGGGCTCGGCCCGGCAGGTCACCTGGGTGGCGGCCGGCCAGCGCTGGCGCGAGGACTCCTGGTGCTGCCCCAACTGCGGCGCCCACCTGCAGCGCGACGGTGACGACTGGTCGTGCGGCGAGTGCGGCCAACGGCGGCCGCCGGTGAGCTGGATGCTTTACGACAACGAGGTGATCGACCCGAAGGGGCGGGCCACCAGGCTCGACCTCGCGCTGCCCGGCCGGGCCAACCGGTCCAACGCGGTTATCGCGCTCGCCGTGGCGGATGCGTTCGGCGTGCATACCGGGCAGGCGTTGCGTGAGCTGCGCCAGGTCACCTCGGTGGCGGGCCGGTACACCCAGGTGAGCAGGCGCGGCGGCGACGTCAGGCTGCTGCTCGCCAAGAACCCGGCCGGCTGGCTGGAGGCGCTCGACGTGATCGCTCCGCCGCCGGCGACGGTGCTGCTCTCGGTCAACGCGCAGGGACCAGACGGCCGGGACACCTCATGGCTGTGGGACGTGGACTTCCGCAGGCTGCGCGGCAGGAACGTCCTGGTCGGCGGCGAGCGCAAGCTTGACCTCGCGGTGCGTCTTGAGGCCGACGAGGTGGCGTTCAAGCTCGTGGACGACATTGACGAGGCGATCGACGCGGCCCGCGCGGTCGCGCCGAACCTTGAGGTGCTTGCCAACTACACCGCGTTCCAGCAGTACCGGGTCGCCCTCGGGAGGGTGCAATGAGTCCGACAAGGCCGCTGCGGCTGACCTGGGTCTACCCGGACCTGCTCAGCACCTACGGCGACCGGGGCAACGCGCTCGTGCTCGAGCGGCGGGCCCGCCTGCGCGGCCTGCCGGTCGAGATCGTCGAGGTGAACTCCGACCAGCCGGTGCCGCGCGACGGCGACATCTACCTGATGGGCGGCGGCGAGGACCTGCCGCAGACGCTCGCGACCAGGCGGCTGCTCGCCGACGGCGGCCTGCACGAGGCGGCCGCGCGCGGTGCCGTGGTCTTCGCGGTCTGCGCGGGCTACCAGATGCTCGGCGCCGAGTTCGGCGGCGCCGACGACGCGCCGGTCCAGGGGCTCGGCCTGCTCGACATCCGCAGCGGCCGGGGCGAGGTGCGGGCGGTGGGCGAGGTGGTCGCCGAGGTCGACCCGCGGCTGAACGTGGGCCAGCTGACCGGCTTCGAGAACCACCAGGGCGTCACCCGGCTCGGCCCGAACGCCCGGCCGCTCGCCCGTACCACCCTGGGAACCGGCAACGGCGACGGCACCGAGGGGGCCTACCAAGGCCGGGTACTCGGTACCTACCTGCACGGCCCGGCGCTTGTCCGCAACCCCGGCCTCGCCGACCTGCTGCTCTACTGGGCGGCCGGGCCGCTGCCGCCGCTGCCGCCACAGGCCGAGGAACTGGCGAACCGCCTGCGCGCCGAGCGCCTCGCCGCGGTGGCCGGGTCACCGGCCGGGTAATCGTCAGGCCACCCGCTCAGTAGACGAGCGCCTGAACGTCCTCCGCGACCACCTCGGAGACGAACGTCGCCGCGCCGGCGATCCTGATCCCGGCGATGACGTCCTGCGGCGTGATGTCGCGGCGAGCCGCGCACTGAGTGCACAGGGTCACCGTGCCGAGGGACACCACCGCCGCGAGCAGGTCGGCGAGCGGCGCGGCGTGCGGCAGCGAGAAGTCGTCGGCCCGGCCGGGCAGCGCGAACCACGCCGCCTCCCCGGTGAGCCACAGCGAGACAGGCACGCCGCTGGCGATCGCGGTCGAGGCCACGGTAAAGGCCTGATTGCACCGCTCGGGCTCATCCTCGCCCGCGGTGACCTTGATCACCAGTTTCCGCGCCACACAGAGAACTCTAACCGGCCGGCGCGCCGTGCCGCACAAACCGGGCGTCCCTACTAGGCTCCCAGGGCATGCACGGGATGCTGAGCGCGGCGGTCATCATCCTCGCCTACGCCGTGGTCGCCGTCGCGGCGGGCTACACGGCGGTCAAGGTGTTCCGAGGGGGCCCGCATGACGGATGAAGCCAAGCCGGCCCAGGGCAGCCAGGACGCCACACCCATCCAGCTGCCGCAGGAGCACCCGGCGATCGCGCCGCTCAGCTTCCTGCTCGGCCGCTGGCGGGGCACTGGCAAGGGCGACTACCCCACCATCAAGGCGTTCGACTTCCTCCAGGAAGTCACATTCAGTCACATCGGGAAGCCCTACCTCATTTACACCAGCCGCTCCTGGCGCCTCGCCACCGATGAGGAGGGCCAGCTCAAGCGCGACGAGCACGGCGAGCTGGTCCGGCTTGAGCCGCTCGCGGTAGAGGCGGGCTTCTGGCGGCCGCAGCCGGACGGCAAGGTAGAGGTGCTGCTCAGCCATCCCACCGGGATCACGGAGATCTACGCGGGCGAGTTCCGCGGCCTGACGAGCATCGAGATGGTCACCGACGCGGTGGCCCGCACCGCGACGGCCAAGCCGTACACCGCGGGTAAGCGCCTTTACGGCCTGGTGCCGAGCCAGACGCGCGAGGGCGAGAAAGACCTGGCCTACGCCTTCGACATGGCGGCCATGGGCCAGCCGCTGACCCCGCACCTGTGGGCCGTCCTGCAGTGGGACTGGATCGAGTAATCCGCAAGAATTAAAGAACCCCCGGGAGACTCCGCGCTCCGAAGAACGCGGGACCGGCTGGACTGGGCCGGTCATCCCGGAGGCCCGGTGAATGCCCTAGATTTGCCCGCCGCCGCCCTTGAGGCCGGGGTCCGCCACGCGGACCCGCACAGCGGGGACGGCAGCCTAAGCGGCTCCCACCTCGCAAGTCCTATAAGCATGCATTACCTAGGACCACCTCCCTTCCGCGTATCTCAGACGCTACGTCAGTCCTGACTGGGGACGCAAGAGTTTTTCTCGTGGCCGGAGTGACCACGACCGCACGGCGCGCGGCGGCCACCGGGCTGGCACCGAACTAGACTCGGGTGACATGGAGCAAGAGCCGCCGCGGCACCGCAGCTGGGATGAGGAGCTGAGGTCGCGTGGCTACCGCGTGACCCCGCAGCGCCAGCTCGTCCTCGAGGCTGTCGCCAGGCTCGGCCATGCGACGCCTGAGGAGGTGGCGTCCAGCGTCCAGCAGACCGCCAAGGGCGTGAACATCTCTACGATCTACCGGACGCTCGAGCTGCTTGACAGCCTGGGCCTGGTCACGCACACCCACCTGAACCATGGCGCGCCCACCTATCACCTGGCCAGCGACGCGGGCCACGTGCACCTGGTCTGCCAGAACTGCGGGAAGATCGACGAGGCGAGCCGGGACGAGGTCGCGCCGCTCACCAAGGTGCTCAGCGAGCGGCACGGGTTCGAGACCAACGTCTCGCACCTGACCGTGTTCGGCCGCTGCAACGACTGTAGGAGCAAAGACAGTGCTTGACATCAACGGCGCCGTCGAGGCGGAATGGCCGGACGAAGGCGTCGCCGCCCACTACGGCGACCCGGTACGCGAGCAGCGTGGTCTGGCGGAGGGCCAGGTCCTTGTCGACCGCACCAACCGCGGCGTGGTCAAGGTCACCGGCCCGGACCGGCTTTCCTGGCTGCACAGCCTCACCAGCCAGCACCTGGAGCGGCTCGCCCCTGGCCGCACGGAGCAGGCGCTGATTCTCTCTCCCCAGGGACACCTAGAGCACTACCTGTCCCTCACCGACGACGGCGCTGCCACCTGGATCCACGTCGAGCCGCATACCGCGAAGGCCCTCGTCGACTACCTGGACTCGATGCGCTTCATGCTCAGGGTGACGGTCGAGGACCTGTCTGCGGAGCTGGGGGTGCTGACGCTGGCCGGCCCGCTCCCGGCCGAGGGAGGGGTCCTGTCCAACACGTGCGCGGGCGGCGCCCGTCCCGCCCTGGCCGATGGGATGGGCGGGCGGGGCGGGGAAAGCGGGGTGGCCGCCGTCCTCGACGGCCCGTTCGGCACCGACCTGATCGCCGCGTCCGCCGCGGCGGCGCGGCTGGCGGCGGCCTACCCCGTCGCCGGCCTGTGGGCCTTCGAGGCCGCCCGGATCGCGGCGCGCGTCCCGCGGCCCGGGCTCGACACCGACCACAAGACCCTGCCGCATGAGGTCGGCCTCATCGAGACCGCCGTGCACCTGAACAAGGGGTGCTACCGCGGCCAGGAGACCGTCGCGCGGATCCATAACCTCGGCCACCCGCCGCGGCGGCTCGTTTTCCTGCACCTGGACGGCTCGGCGGACCGGCTGCCCGCCCACGGCGCGCCGCTCACTCTTCCCGACGGTACCCAGGTCGGTTTCGTCGGGTCCGCCGCCAGGCACTTCGAGCTCGGGCCGATCGGGCTCGGGCTTGTCAAGCGGTCGGTGGACCCGGCTGCCACGCTGCTCGCCGACGGCATCGCCGCCGCCCAGGAGGTGATCGTCGCACCGGATGCGGGCGCCAACGTCAAGGTGACGCTGCGACGGGACAGCGTGCCGCCGCCGCCTGCCGGGCGGCGGATGTTGTTATCTTCCGGGGGGACGATTAATGCTGCGCAAGGCGCTGCTGGCGGCGGCCGCCAGCGAGCGGATCAGGCAAGCGGCGATGAGCGCGCCCGGCGCGCAGGCCATCGTGGGCCGGTACGTGGCCGGAGAGTCAAGCGAGGGCGCGGTGGCGGTAGCGCGGGCACTGCGCTCAGCCGGGCTGCTCGTCACGCTCGATTACCTCGGCGAGGACAGCACCGACGCGCAGCGCGCGGCGGCGACAGCGGCCCAGTACGTGCACCTGCTCGGCAAGCTCGCCGCCGAGGGGCTGACCGAGGGCGGCGCGGTCGAGGTGTCGGTCAAGCCGACCGCGATCGGGCTACTGCTCGGCATGAACGACGAAGGAGCCGACGCCGGCCGTCGCCCGCCCGATTCGACGGCCGGCCCAGCCGCCGGGCGTGCGGCCGGGGGGCTCGTCTCCCCGGGTGAGCAGAGCGGAGGGTCGTCCCCCGGGGAGATCGGGGTGCGGATCGCGACGGAGCACCTCGAGCGGATCGTGACCGCCGCGCGCGACGCCGGAACGACCGTTACGGTCGACGCCGAGGACCACCGGACCACCCAGGCCGGGCTGCGGGTCGCCGCTGCGCTGCGGCCTCGGTTCGGCTCGCTCGGCAGCGTGCTGCAGGCCGCCCTGCGGCGTACCGAGGCCGACGTCCGCGAGCTGGCGGCGCCCGGGGTGCGGGTGCGCCTGTGCAAGGGCGCCTACGCCGAGCCGGCGTCCGAGGCATACGACGTGCGGCACGACATCGACAAGTCGTTCGCGCGCTGCCTGCGCATCCTGATGGCCGGGCCCGGGTACCCGATGATCGCGACGCACGACCCACGGCTGATCGCCATCACCCGTTCGCTCGGCATGGCCCGGCCGGCCGGCAGCTTCGAGTACCAGATGCTCTACGGGGTGCGACCCGACGAGCAGCGGCGGCTCGCGGCGTCCGGAGCGAAGGTCCGGGTATACGTGCCGTACGGCGGCGACTGGTACCCGTACCTGGTGCGGCGGCTCGCCGAGCGGCCTGCCAACCTCGCGCTCTTCCTGCGTTCGCTAGGGTCAACGTCATGATCGCGATACTCGGCACCGGGAAGATGGGCGAGGCGATGCTGTCGGGGCTGCTCAGGGCGGGGCGGCCGGCGGCGGAGGTGGCCGCGGTGGTGCGGCGGCCCGCCCGGGCGGAGGAGCTGCGCGCGGGCTACGGCATCCAGGTGCTGTCCGCCGCCGAGGCCGCGGAGAAGGCGGAGACCCTGGTGCTCTCGGTCAAGCCGCAGGACATGGGGCGGATGCTCGACGAGATCGCCGGGCTGGTCGCGCCGTCGCAGCTGGTGATCTCGATCGCGGCGGGGATCACCACGTCGTTCATCGAGCGGCGCTTCACCGCCGAGGTCCCCGTGGTCCGGGTGATGTCCAACACGCCGGCCCTGGTGGACGAGGCGATGTCGGTCATCTCCGCCGGGTCGTTCGCGGCCGAGGAGCACCTGCGGCACGCGGAGGAGCTGCTCACGCCGCTCGGCAAGGTGATCCGCATACCCGAGCACCTGCAAGACGCGGCGACCGCGCTCTCCGGTTCTGGCCCCGCGTACGTGTTCTACCTGGTCGAGGCGATGGTCGACGCCGCCATCCTGCTCGGCATGCCGCGCCAGACGGCGCTGGAGATGGTGACGCAGACCGTGTACGGCGCGGCGACGATGCTGCGCGACAAGGGCGAGCACCCGGTCATCCTGCGGGACGCGGTGACGTCCCCGGCCGGCACGACGATCGCGGCGATCCGCGAGCTTGAGAAGCACGGGGTACGCGCCGCGTTCCTCGCGGCGATCGAGGCGGCCCGCGACCGCGGCCGCGAGCTCGGCGGCGACTAGGGACAGGCCGAATGTCCCTACCGCCGGGTGACTGCGGGGCCGACCATGAATGGTGAGTACAAGCACGGAGGTGCCGGTGAGCGGATCGACGGCTGTGGTGTGGGACGACGCGCTCACCCGGTACGACTTCGGTAGCGGGCATCCCTTCGATCCGGTCAGGATCAGGCTCACCATGGAACTGGCGGGCCAGCTCGGCGTGCTCGCCGCTGACGGAGTGACCATGGTCTCGCCTCCTCCCGCCACCGACGCGGAGATCGAGACGGTGCATGACCCCGAGTACGTTGCCGTGGTGCGGCACGTGGGGCGTGCGCTGGTGCCGGCCATCTGGTTCGGGCTCGGCACCGACGACGACCCGGTCTTCGAGGGCATGCACGAGGCCGCTGCCCTGGTCGTCGGCGCGACGCTGGCCGCGGCGCGCTCAGTCTGGTCGGGCGCCACGACCCACGCGGTCAGCGTGGCGGGCGGGCATCACCACGCGATGCGGGCGAACGCGAGCGGGTTCTGCGTGTACAACGACCTCGCCGTCGCGATCAAGTGGCTGCTTTCCGCCGGGGCAGACCGGGTGGCCTACGTGGACCTCGACGTGCACCACGGTGACGGCGTGCAGGCGGCGTTCTATGACGACCCCCGGGTGCTGACCATCAGCCTCCACGAGAATCCCGCCACGCTCTTTCCCGGCACCGGGCTGCCCGACGAGACGGGGGAGGGAGACGGCGACGGGTACGCCGTCAACGTGGCCCTGCCCGCGGGAACCGATGACGGCGGGTGGCTGCGCGCCGTCGACGCGGTAGTGCTGCCGCTGCTGCGCGCCTTCCGGCCGACGGTGCTCGTCAGCCAGCACGGGTGCGACAGCCACCGGCTTGACCCGCTCGCGCACCTGGCCCTCAGCGTCGACGGGCAGCGGCAGGCGCAGCTGATGATGCACGACCTGGCGCACGAGCTGTGCGGCGGGCGCTGGATAGCGACCGGCGGTGGCGGGTACGCGCTCGTGCAGGTGGTACCGCGGACCTGGACGCACCTGCTCGCCGTCGCCGCCGGGGCGCCGATAGACCCGGAAATGGCGACGCCGGCCCAGTGGCGAGAACTGGCCAGGTCCTTGACTGGTGAAACGGCGCCGCGCACGATGACCGACGGCGCCGCGCCCCGCTATGTTCCATTCGCGTCGGGCATCGATCCCGGCGACCCGGTTGACCGGGCCATCATGCGAACGAGGACAGCGGTGTTTCCTTCGCACGGCCTGTCGGCCGTCTAATTTTTTTCTGCGAGTACGACCGTCCGTAGCACCGCGTGACGGGTCGCATCTGCGAGCGTGGTCGAGTGTGTGACGTGCTTCTTTCCCTCTTTCAGAGAATCGTCTACGGGGTCGGTAGGTGCACGCGTCTGCTCGCGACCGCAGAGTAAGAACAATGAGGCTATTCGGGGGACTTGCTCTTTTCCGTACGGGACTTACGCTGGGATACGTACGTGACTGGTGCGCTGAATCCGGTCAAGCGTGCTCGGCTTCGCGCGGAAGAGGGCAATGATGGCAACCGAAACTCCCCTTAGCGACGTAAGATTCCTTACCGTCGCCGAAGTAGCCACGATCATGCGGGTATCAAAGATGACCGTCTATCGGCTGGTCCACTCCGGCGAGCTTGAGGCCATACGGGTGGGTCGTTCTTTCCGGGTCCCTGAGCAGGCAGTCAACCAGTACCTACGGGCAGCCTTCGTCGGCACCGCCTGAGCGCTGGCGCTGGCTGCCTGGCGCGAATGACCGGAATCGCGCCAGCATCCAGGGACTGCGCTTGGTGGTGAGCCTGGCGGTCTCGCGGGCGCCGGGCACCTGAGGGTCGGTGCCCGGCGCCCGGGAGACCGGGGCTGTCTGGTGTTTCGCGCTGCGGTCATGGCGGGACGGGGGTCGTCCTGCGGCTGGCAGCAGCGCCGGAGTCGCAGGCAGCCGGGGCGGGCGGTTCGGGTGGCCGCCGTCGGCGGGGGATAGCAGTCTCAACTTCCCACCGGACCGGGTAGTGTGGATGCCTGCGTGAGCGGTTGGCGTTCACGGTTCTCCTACACTTCGGGCGTGTGCCCAGCTTCCCCGGCCGCCGGTGAGCGATGGCATGCCCCTCTGCCGTTGTGCCGAAGGGATAGTGGCCGTATGGGCTCAGTCATCAAGAAGCGCCGCAAGCGGATGGCGAAGAAGAAGCACCGCAAGCTGCTTAAGAAGACGCGTATCCAGCGCAGGAACAAGAAGTAGTTTCGCGGGCGCTGGGGTCTCGCGGGCGCGCCGGTCGCGTGCCCGCGGTCTCCGCCCCGGGTGACGGGGGGCCCGGCCGGCGCGAGCGCGTCGTCGGGCGGCCCCGCGAGGGCACGGGGGCTTTCACCGGGGAGGACCGTTAGGCTGCGGACGCGCCGGGCTCCAGCTCACGATGGGTCGCGGATCGGAGGCTCGCGCGGATGTCGGTAACTCGTCGACCGCTACGGCTAACGTGACCGACAATGGAAGACGCGGGAAGCCCTATACCGAGATCGGAGCGGATATGAGCGGCAGACGGCGACGTGACGATGGCTGGGATGGCGGTCACCGGGACGCACAGGATGATCGTCGCGACCCTTGGGCGGACAGCAGCGCTGATCAGTGGGGCGCGATGGATCCCGATTCAGCTCATGAGCCCGGCTGGACGGGTTCAGTCGTTGACGCCGCCCGGTCGAACGCGTCCGACGCTGGCCGGAGGGCAGGCGGCTACGAGCCCGCCAGGAACGCCGGCGGCAGGTACGCCGCTGGCCCCGGTTACGGTGGCCAGCGCGAGCGCGGTGCCGCCAGCGGGCATGCTGCCACGGGAAACAGCGGTAACGGGTACCAGGACTCAGGCTACGGGCGCGCGGGCAACGGCGGGAGCAGGCGCGACGTGGCCGGCTACGGTGCTGCCCCGGGGGGGCAGCGGAACAGCTCCGGCTACGGCGGCAATGGCCGTCCCGGTGGCTCCGCCCATGCGCCAGAATTTACGCCTGCCGATAGCGTTGACCTAGCGGCGGACGGCCCGGCCGGGTCGCCGCGGCCTTACGGGCGGCTTTCCATTTACACACTGCATGAAGACAAAACGCGGGAATTTGACCGGCTTGCCGAGCGTGCCGCGGAAGGCGTAAGGGCGGCCGAGCCAGACACCTTGGTATACGTCATTCATGTTGTGCCCAAGGCGCCGATGCAGCGAATCATCTACGAGATCTACCGGGATCGCGCCGCGTTCTTGACGCATGAGCGGCAGCCGCATATCCGGCAGTTCACCGCGGATCGTGCCTCGTGCGTGCTCGCCACGAACGTTATCGACTTGCGGCTCAAGTACGCGAAGGTGTCGGCGCTCGGCCCGGCGGCTGAGTCCCCGATGCCGTCGCAGGCCAACCGGGTGCCGCGCACGGCAGAACCCGCCGCGGGCAGCGGCTACCAGTCGGCGGCCGCGCAGTACCAGGCCGCACAGCACCAGCCAACCCAGTACTCGGCGGCGCCGCAGGCCGGGGCGGCGAGCTTCACGCCAGCGAATGACCAGTACGGAGACACCGGCCAGCCTACGATCGGCCGCGAAGCGTACCGGCCCGGCCATCAGTACGGCGCCGGGTACGCGAATGGCGGAAGTTACTCAGGCGCCAGCAGCTATCAGAGCCCTAACGGCTACTCGGCGAGCAATGGTTATTCGAATGGCGCTAGTGTCCAGAACGTCGGCGGTTACGACGCGGCCGGCGCGCACGGGAGTAATGGCGCCGAGTCGAACGGCCTGCAGTACACACCCCGCTACCGGGAACTGACCAGCGGCAGTTCGCCGAGCGGTGGCACTGCCCAGCAAGAGAACGCCGGGCGCTACGCAGACGGCAGGCAGCCGGACCAGTCGCAGCAACCCGAGTGGTCTCCGCGTCCGCGGGATCAGCGGTAGGAGCGAGCCAGATGGCCGGGTCGCGGATCACGCTCCTGTCTCGTCCGGGATGTCACCTGTGCGACGACGCGCGGGAGGTCATCGCCAGTGTCGCCGGCGACCTGGGCGTGACCTGGGAAGAGCGTGACATCACGCAGTCGGAAGCTGACCTGCGCGAGTACTGGGAGAAGATACCCGTCACCTTCGTGGACGGCGTGCAGCACGACTTCTGGCGGGTGTCCGAGGACCGGCTGCGGAGGGCGTTGCGGTTACCTCCCCGAGACCGCCGCTCCGCAGCCTCCGGGGTGCGGTGGCTGGTCCATGGCCGCGCAGCGGCGGCTGCCGACTTTGTGCGTTTGTTCACAAACCACGTATGGTAGGTGGGTCGCGTGCTGAGCGCGTGCCGCCTAATCAACGCGGGCTGTGTCCTGGCCTGGCCCGCCACCGCGCCGAACCGTCCCCGGGGAGCGTCGCATGTCCAATGCCGCCGAGCTGTCCGACTCGGAAGCTGATCCTGGCAATACCGCAGAACGGCCGTATCCGGGCGGCATACCGGAAGCGACGGTCGCCAGGCTTCCCGTCTACCTTCGTGCCCTTTACACTCTCGCCGAGCGCGGGGTGACGACCGTGGCGAGCGACGAGCTCGCGCGGGCGGCGGGCGTCAACTCGGCGAAGCTGCGCAAGGACCTGAGCCACCTGGGCTCGTACGGCATCAGGGGCGTTGGCTACGACGTTGAGTACCTGGTGTACCAGGTCTCCCGGGCCCTCGGGCTGACCCAGCGCTGGCCGGTGGTCATCATTGGCGCAGGTAACCTCGGCCGGGCTCTCGCCAATTACGGCGGCTTCCTCGCCAGGGGCTTCCGTATCGAGGCGCTGCTTGACAGCGACCACTCGCTGGTCGGGGCGGAGCTCGGCGGCGTGGTCGTCAGGCACGTCAGCGAGCTTGAGTCGATGGTGACCGCGCACGGCATCGTCATCGCCGTGATCGCGGTGCCCGCAGGCGCGGCCCAGGCCATGTGCGACCGCCTGGTCGCCGCCGGGGTGACCAGCATCCTGAACTTCGCTCCGGTCGTGCTCAGCGTGCCTGAGGGCGTGGATGTGCGTAAGGTCGACCTATCGATTGAGCTGCAGATTCTCGCCTTCCACGCTCAGCGGCGCAATACCGCGCGGTTCGGGCCGGCAGCGGATCAGGCAGTAGCGGAAGCGTAGGCGGTGCAAGAGTGAGCGTCCTGGTCGTCGGCCTTAGCCACAAGAGCGCGCCAGTGCCCGTACTCGAGCGCGCCGCGGTCAGCGGTGACACGCTCCGCAAGCTGCTGCGCGATGTCGTGCATCTGCCGGACATCGCGGAGACGTTCATCGTCGCCACCTGCAACCGGGTCGAGGTCTATGCCGAGGTGAACCGGTTCCACAGCGGGGTCGCCGGGGTATGCGAGCTGCTTTCCAGGCACTCAGGCATCCCCGCGCACGAGCTCACCGACAGCCTGTACGTGCACTACGAGGACCGCGCGGTCCAGCACCTGCTCGCCGTGGCGAGCGGGCTCGAGTCGATCGTGGTCGGCGAGGACCAGATACTCGGCCAGGTGCGGTCGGCGCTGCGGGTGGCCGGCGAGCAGGGGACGCTCGGCCGTTCGCTGCGCGACCTCGGGCGGCTCGCGCTGCGCACTGGCAAGCGAGCCCGCGCCGAGACGGGTATCGACCGGCTCGGACTCAGCCTGGTCAGCGTGGGGATCGATCGTGCCGTCGGCAGCCTGGGCGGGCCGGGCGGGCGGGCCGGGCTGGGCGGGCGGGCCGGGCAAATACAGGACGCGACAGGACTGCTCGATGGCCTGGACGTGCTCGTGGTGGGCGCGGGCGCGATGAGCGGCCTGGCGGTGGCCACCGCGGCCCGGGCCGGCGCGGCGCGGGTGACGGTGGCGAACCGGACGCGCGCAAAGGCGGAACGGCTGGCCGCCGGCGTCGGCGGCGCGGTGGCGGACTTCGCCAGCCTGCCCGCCGCCATCGCCGCGGCCGACCTGGTCATCTCGTGCACCGGAGCCGCCAACCTGGTGGTCACTGAGGCGATCGTGGATGAGGTGCTCCACGGGCGGCCGCCCGGCAGGCCGCTCGTGCTGCTCGACCTGGCCATGCCGCGGGACATTGACCCGGCGGTCGGCGACCTGGCCGGGGTGACCGTCATCGGCATGGACACGCTGCGCGGCAGCGGCGAGGCTGCCGTGGGCGCCGACGAGCTTGCCGCCGTCCGCGCGATCGTCGACGAGGAGTTCGCCGCCTACGGTTCGGCCGTTCGTGCCGCCAGCGTGACGCCGACGGTCGTGGCGCTGCGCGCGAAGGCGGCGACGGTCGTGGACGCGGAGCTGGCCAGGCTGGCCGGGCGGCTGTCCGAGGAAGGCGTAAGCGGGCACGCGCTGGAAGAAATAGCCCGCACCGTGCAACGAGTGGTAGACAAGCTGTTGCACGCACCGACCGTCCGGGTGAAGGAACTCGCATCCTCACCCGATGGGGAAGAATACGCCGCGGCGCTGAGGGTCCTGTTCGACCTTGACCCGCGTACCGTGGACGCGGTGACCCGCGCCGAAATCGAATCCTCCAGCCTCATCAATCCGGAGGGAAAGCAGTGATGACCGAGGGACCTGGGACGCTGCGCCTGGGCAGCCGCAAGAGCCCGATGGCCATCGCCCAGTCCGGGGCCGTGGCCAGGCTGCTCACCGAGCGTACCGGCCGCCGGGTCGAGATCGTCGGCGTGACCACGCTCGGGGATGTCAGCAAGGAGCACCTCACGCAGATCGGCGGCACGGGCGTCTTCGTGAGCGGTGTGCGCGACGCCCTGCTCCGTGGCGAGGTCGACTTCGCCGTGCACTCGCTGAAGGACCTGCCGACCGGGGCCGCCCCGGGGATCGCGCTCGCCGCCATCCCGGCGCGTGACGACCCGCGTGACGCGCTGGTGACCCGGGACGGCGCCAAGCTCGCTGACCTGCCGGCCGGCGCGCGCATCGGCACCGGCTCGCCGCGCCGCGCCGCGCAGCTCATGCTGCTCCGCTCGGACCTCACCTGCGTGCCCATCAGGGGGAACGCGAACACCCGGCTGGCCAAGGTGCGCGACGAGGAACTTGACGCGGTGGTGCTTGCCTACGCCGGGCTCGCGAGGATCGGGCATGCCGACCTGGTGAGCGAGGTCTTCGAGCCCGACGACATGCTCCCCGCGCCGGGCCAGGGTGCGCTCGCCGTCGAGTGCCGGGCCGATGACAGCGAGCTCATCGAGCTGCTCGCCGCGATCGATCATCCGGCCACCCGCGCCGCGGTGACGGCCGAGCGCGGCCTGCTGGCCGCGCTCGAAGCGGGTTGCAGTGCCCCGGTTGGCGCCTACGCGGTCAGCGAGCATCCGGGCCGGATCCGCCTTGAGGGCGTCGTCCTGGGTATTCGCCCGGCGAGTTTCCCGCCGGGCGCACTGGACTCGGGGCCGGTCGAAGGCAGAATGGTAATACGGGAACGCGCTGAGGCAGACGCGACGGAGGCCGCAGGCCTCGGGCGCGAGCTTGCGGCGCGGATGCTGACGCTCGGCGCGGCCGACCTGATGCGCGCGGAGAGAACCGACGGGAATGAGACGCATGACTGAGATGGAAGGCTGGGTGGCGTTCGTCGGCGCGGGCCCCGGCGACGACGGGCTGCTGACCATCCGCGGCGCCAGGCTGCTCGGCGCGGCGGGCCTGGTGATCGCCGACGACGAGGTGGCGGACCGGGTACGGCACCTGCTGGCGGCGGATGCCGCGGTGGCCGGGCCGTCGGACGCCGCGGGGACGGCCAAGGCGCTTGTGCAGGCGGCGAAGGAAGGCCTGTTCGCCGTCCGGGTGTTCCCCGGCGACCCGCTGCTGTCTGGCGCGGCCCCTGAGGTGCAGGCCTGTGCCAAGGCCCAGGTGCGGTTCGAGATCGTCCCCGGCGTGCCTGCCGCCACTGGCGTGCCGGCCTACGCGGGGATCGCGCTGGCCGCCGACGGCGCGGGCGATCTGCGGATCATCCATGCCAACGAGGTGAGCCAGGTCGGCTACGGCCCGGGCACGCTGGTAGTCCTCGGCGCGGAGATCGCGCCCGCCGACCTCGGCAAGATGCTCATCGCCGCCGGGTGGCCCGATGCGACGCCGTTCGCGATCACCTGGGACGGCACCACCACCGAGCAGCAGACGGTGGCCACCACGCTGGGCAGGATCGGTCCGGACCTCAAGGCGGCAGGCGTGACCGTCGCCACCACCCGCGGCGGCGCCCTCGCCGTGGTCGGCGACGCCGCGGCGGCGAAGAGCAGGATGTCCTGGTATGAGACCAAGCCGCTGTTCGGCTGGCGGGTGCTCGTGCCGCGGACCAGGGAGCAGGCGTCCGTTGTCTCCGAGCGGCTGCGCGAGTATGGCGCGGTGCCCGAGGAGGTGCCGACCATCGCGGTCGAGCCGCCGCGCACGCCGCAGCAGATGGAGCGGGCCGTCAAGGGCCTGGTCACCGGACGGTACCAGTGGGTGGCCTTCACCTCGACCAACGCGGTCAAGGCGGTGCGGGAGAAACTCGAGGAGTACGGCCTTGACGCGCGTGCTTTCGCCGGCGTCAAGATCGCGGCGGTGGGCGAGCAGACCACGGCGGCGCTGCTCGACTTCGGCATCAGGCCCGACCTGGTGCCAGACGGCCAGCAGTCGGCGGAGGGCCTGGCCGATGCCTGGCCGCCGTATGACGACCTGCTCGACCCGATTAACCGCGTCCTGCTGCCACGAGCCGATATCGCGACGGAGACGCTGCTGGCCCGGCTGACCGAACTGGGCTGGGAAGCTGAGGACGTGACCGCGTACCGGACGGTGCGCGCCGCGCCGCCGCCCGCCCCGATCAGGGAAGCGATCAAGGGCGGCGGGTTCGACGCGGTCCTGTTCACGTCGTCGTCCACCGTGCGGAACCTGGTGGGCATCGCCGGCAAGCCGCACGCGGTCACCGTCATCGGGGTGATCGGCCCGCAGACGGCCAAGACCGCCGCCGACTTCGGGCTGCGGGTGGACGTGTCGGCCGCCAAGCCGTCGGTCACCGCCCTCGTCGACGCGCTCGCCGAGTTCGGCGCGGCGCAGCGCGACGCGGCCCTCGCGGCGGGCGAGCCGTTGCGCCGTCCGAGCGAGCGCCGCCGCGGCGGCCGCCGCCGGATCCGCTAGGAGGAGAGGCGTTGAGCGCTGGTTTTCCTGAGGTGAGGGCGCGTCGGCTGCGCGGTACCAGGGCGCTGCGGTCGATGGTGGCGGAGACGGCGCTGCGCCCCGCCGAGCTCGTGCTCCCGGTATTCATCAAGGAAGGCATCGCCGACCCGCAGCCGATCGGGTCGATGCCCGGCGTCGTGCAGCACACCAGGGAGAGCCTTCGCAAGGCGGCCGCCGAGGCGGCCGAGGCGGGCGTGGGCGGCATCATCGTGTTCGGCGTCCCGGCGGACAAGGACAGCCTGGGCAGCGCCGCCGACGACCCGGAAGGCATCTCACAGCTCGCTCTTTCCGGCATCAGGGCCGAGGTGGGCGACGACCTGGTAGTGATGGCCGACCTGTGCCTGTGCGAGTACACCGATCACGGGCACTGCGGCATCGTCACCCCGGCCGGAGCGGTTGACAACGACTCGACCCTCGAGCGGTACGCGTCCACGGCCGTCGCGCAGGCCAGGGCCGGCGCCCACGTCGTCGCGCCCAGCGGCATGATGGACGGCCAGGTCGGCGTGATCAGGAAGGCGCTTGACGGTGCGGGCTTCCGCGACGTGCCGGTCTGCGCGTACTCGGCTAAGTACGCCTCCGCGTTCTACGGGCCGTTCCGCGAGGCGGCGGAGGGCGCGCCGAAGTTCGGTGACCGGGCCACCCATCAGCAGGACCCGGCCAACGCGCTCGAGGCGCTGCGGGAGGTCGCGCTCGACCTCGCCGAGGGCGCGGACATGGTCATGGTCAAGCCCGCGCTCAGCTACCTCGACGTCATCCGCCGGGTAGCGGACACCGTCCAGGTCCCCGTCGCCGCCTATTCGGTAAGCGGCGAGTTCGCGATGGTCGAGGCGGCCGCGGCCAACGGCTGGGTCGACCGGGACAAGGCGATCATGGAGACCCTGACGTCGATCCGCCGGGCCGGCGCGAGCGTGATCCTCACCTACTGGGCCACGGAGGTAGCACTCCGGCTGGCTTAGCGTTGGCCGGGCGACCAAAAACCGGATGCCCTGGGCTGTGGGGCTGACTGGGTGGTGCGGGTCACGGTCATCTTCCACAGATGAGGGCGCCGGCCGAGGTACCATTTCGGCAATCCCAGAAACAGGTCAGCGACTGCTTTGGCAGCGAACCTGTCGGTCCTGGTGATGCCGGCCAGTTAAGCGCGGGTGACCGGCTCCGGATCGACCGGTTAGTCCATGGCGGGATGATGGCGACCACCAGCGATGCGGGGGCCTAATGGTAACGATGATGCGGCGACGAGGCCGCCGCCGGGCGGCGCAACGGCCGCCGGCGCTCGGCGGGACGGCACAGGAGTACGCGGCGCTCGGCTGGCCGGTATGTCAGGGGGCAAGCCCGAGCCGTGGACTCGACGGGATCGGGATGCCCGAGCCGGGGCGCGCGTGCTCGTGCGACCGGGTCGGCTGTCCGGCACCGGGCGCGCACCCGGTCTCGCCGACCTGGCAAATGCAAGCGACCGTGGACGCGGCGGTCATCGGACAGTGGTGGGAAGCCCGTCCGGAGGCGAATGTGATACTCGCCACCGGGCGGGTTTTTGATGTTCTGGATGTTCCCGCGGTCGCCGGCGCGACCGCGCTTGCCCGGATGGCCGCGGCCGGCGTGGATACCGGCCCCGTCGCGGTGCAGGGCACGGAGCGGATGCTGTTCTTCGTGCTGACCAGGGGCGCACCGGACGACGAGGACGAGTGGTGGTCATGCGGCCTTGACGCGTCGCCCGACCTGTCCATGCAGACCGAGGCGCTGCGCTGGCATTGCCGGGACAGTTACGTGCTCGCCCCGCCGTCCAGGTACGGGTCAGGCCAGGACGTACGCTGGGTCCGCCCGCCCGCCGGGGCCCTCCCGGACGCGCTGCGCTTGCTTGAGTACCTGGTTGATGCCTGTGAGGAAGAAGGCTAACCCTGTGACTAAGGATCGTTCCGCCGAGCTGTTCGCCCGCGCCGTCGAGGTGACCCCGGGAGGCGTTAACTCCCCGGTCCGCGCGTTCGGCCCGGTGGGCGGCGTGCCCAGGTTCATCGCGAGCGCCGCGGGTCCGTACCTGTTCGACGTGGACGGGCGGCAGTACGTCGACCTCGTGTGCTCCTGGGGGCCGATGATCCTCGGGCACGCCCACCCGTCCGTGCTCGCCGCGGTCTCCGACGCGCTCACCCGCGGCACGTCGTTCGGCGCCGCTACCCCCGGTGAGGTGGAACTCGCCGCCGAGATCATCGCGCGGGCACCCGTCGAGCAGGTCCGGCTGGTCAACTCGGGCACCGAGGCCACCATGTCCGCGCTCCGGCTGGCGCGCGGCTACACCGGCCGGGCGCTCGTGGTGAAGTTCGCCGGCTGCTACCACGGGCACGTGGACGCGCTGCTCGTAGCGGCCGGGTCCGGCGTGGCCACCCTCGGGCTGCCGGACACGCCCGGGGTGACCGGGGCGTCCGCCGCCGACACGGTGGTGCTGCCGTACAACGACGCGGACGCCGTGACCGCGCTCTTCGCGGCGCGGGGCGGCGAGATCGCCTGCGTGATCACCGAGGCCTGCCCCGCGAACATGGGCGTGGTGCCGCCCGCCCCCGGGTTCAACCAGCTGCTGCGCTCGCTGTGCGACTCATCCGGCGCGCTGCTGATCATGGACGAGGTGCTTACCGGCTTCCGCGTCAGCGGCTCGGGCTGGTACGGGCTCGACCCTGTCCGCGGCGACCTGGTGACGTTCGGCAAGGTGATGGGCGGCGGGCTGCCGTGCGCGGCGTTCGGCGGGCGGGCGGACGTCATGTCGCGGCTCGCCCCCGTCGGCCCGGTCTACCAGGCGGGCACGCTGTCGGGTAACCCGCTCGCCACGGCGGCGGGCCTGGCCACGCTGCGCGCCTGCACTCCCGAGGTGTACCGCACGGTCGACGAGTTCGCGGAGGCGCTGCGCGCGCACGTGTCGGCGGTCCTGGAGAAGGAGGGGGTACCGCACTACCTGTCGACGGCGGGGAGCCTGTTTACCATCTTCCTCGGCCGGACCGGTCCGGTGCGGGATTTCTCCGACGCCAAGGACCAGTCCACCGCCGCCTACGCCGCGTTCTTCCACGCCATGCTCGACGGGGGCGTCTACCTGCCGCCGTCTGCCTTTGAGGCCTGGTTCGTCTCGGCCGCGCACGACGACGAGGCACTCGCCCGGGTCGCCGACGCCGCACCCGCGGCCGCGCGCGCCGCTGCGCGGGCCCTTGGCGCCTACTAGGGCCGGCCGTCCCGGTAGGCTGGCGGAGCCATGGCTGAGATTACTGTCGTGCACCTGCTGAGGCACGGTGAGGTGCACAATCCGAATCACGTGCTCTACGGGCGGCTGCCCGGGTACCACCTGTCGGCGAACGGCCGGATGATGGCCGCCGCCGCCGCGGACTACTTCGACGGCCGCCCGGTCGCCGCCGTCTTCGCGTCACCGCTTGAGCGGGCCCAGGAGACCGCGCAGCCCGTGGCCGACCGGCTGGGCTTGCAGATCGTCACCGACGACCGGCTCATCGAGTCGGGGAACGTGCTTGAGGGTAAGTCCGTCAGCCTGGCCAGCCTCGCGGTGAACCCGGCGAACTGGAAGTACCTGTGGAACCCGTTCCGGCCGTCGTGGGGCGAGCCGTACACCGAGGTGGTCGCCCGGGTCAGGCAGGTGGTCGACCGGGCCCGGGAGGCGGCCCGCGGCCAGGAAGCCGTCTGCGTTAGCCACCAGCTGCCGATCTGGGTCAGCCGCCTCGCCGCCGAGCACCGGCGGCTCTGGCATAACCCGAGCACCCGCCAGTGCGCGCTCGGCTCAGTGACCAGCTTGACCTTCGACGGTGACGAGCTCACCGGCGTTTCCTACGCCATACCGCCCCGGCGACCGGTCCCAAACCCGGATAGGGCACAATAAGCTGAGTACTACCCCCCGTAGGAGTGCGGGGGAAGTGCTACCCCCGTAGTCTGGGGGACCGGAATCACCCCGAGCTTTTCCGGGGGGTACGGGGGTCACCCCCCGGATGACTACTCCGTTAGGAATGGCTGGTGTTCAGAGCCAAGCGCCGGACGGTCGTCACCGTGACGGCCGTGGTCGCCGTGCTGCTCGCGGGCGCGCTCGCGGTGACCTTCCTGACCCAGGGCAAGGGCAACGCGAGCGATAGCAACGGCACCGTCGAGTATCAGGCCGGCCAGCGGCCGCTCGCGCCCGACTTCACGGCCGCGTCGCTGACCGGGAGCTCCATCAGCCTGTCCAGCTACCGGGGCAAGACCGTCGTGCTGAACTTCTGGGGATCCTGGTGCCCGCCCTGCCGGGCGGAGTCCCCGACCCTCGCGGTGCTCTCGCAGCAGTACAGTTCGAAAGGCGTCGCCTTCGTCGGCGACGACGTGGGTGACACCCCGTCGAACGCGCTGGCCTTTACCCGCAGCGTTGGCATCACCTACCCGAGCGTCAGCGATCCCTCCTACCTGATCGTCCAGAAGTTTTCCCAGGTCGCGCCGGTGAGCGACACTCCCACGACTGTGGTGATCGACAAGACCGGGCACGTGGCCGGCATGGTTCTCGGCGAGGTCAGCTACGGCGAGCTGACAACGCTCCTGCGTAACGCGGCGGTGACCCAGTGACGGATGTGCACACCCCTCAGTCCGGACCGGAGCCGGTGACGGAACAGGATGAGGCCACGCGCTCGTTCGGGACCCATCCGGACGTGGCGGACGCGGGCGCCGGCGCGGACTCGCAGCCGTCGCCGGGGAGAGCCGGCTGGCTGCGCTGGGGGTGGCGGCAGCTTACCTCCATGCGGACGGCGCTGATCCTGCTGTTCCTGCTGGCGCTCGGTTCGATACCCGGGTCAGTGCTGCCTCAGCAGGGGAGCGATCCGGGCGCGGTTGAGCAGTACTACGCCTCGCACCCGGCCATCGCGCCCTGGCTGAGCCGCCTTGGGTTGTTCAATGTATTCGCCGCGCCCTGGTTCGCCGCGATCTACCTGCTGCTTTTCGCGTCGCTTGTCGGGTGCGTGGTGCCGCGGACCTTCCGGCTCGTCGGCACGGCGCGCACGCCGCCGCCGCGCGCGCCGCGCAACCTGGACCGCCTGCCGCACTCGTCGTCCTTCCCCTCCGCGCTGTCGCCAGAGGCGGCAGTCGAGGGCGCCGCCGCGTTGCTCGGCAGGCAGCGGTTCCGGCTGCGGCGGCCTGACGCCGGCCGCGGTGAGCACTGGGTGTCGGCGGAGAAGGGCTACCTGCGTGAGGTCGGCAACCTGTTGTTCCACCTGTCGCTGCTCGGCGTGCTGCTCTCGATCGCGGCGGGGGGGCTGTTCGGCTACAAGGCCGACAAACTGCTGGTGGAAGGGCAGTCGTTCGCCAACACCACCTCGGCGCTCGATGAGTTCCACCCTGGGCGGCTCGTCTCCGGGTCTGACCTCGCGCCGTTCACGATGACGCTCAACAACTTCACCGCGAACTACATCGAGTCGGGTGAGTCGCGCGGCCAGCCGTCGAACTTCGATGCCGACGTCACCTACACGGCATCGCCCGGTGCAACCCCGGGGACCTACCACATCAGGATCAACGACCCCCTCTCCGTCGACTCGCTCAAGGTCTACCTGATCGGGCACGGCTACGCGCCTGAGTTCAAGGTCACGGGGGCTAACGGGCAGGTGGCGTACCAGGAGGCGACCCCGTTCATCCCGGCCAACACGGGCACCTTCCTGTCTGACGGGGTGGTCAAGGCGCCGGATGCCTCGCTGGGATTCATGGGGGTATTCGTCCCGACCGCGATCTCGGTCGGCGGAACGCTCGAGTCCATCTTCCCCGCGGCCGACGCGCCCGCGGTGTCGCTGATCGGCTACTCGGGGAACCTCGGCATGAACAACGGGGCGTCGCAGTCGGTCTACCAGCTCGACACCACCGGGATGACCGAGGTCTCCGGCTCGCCGCACCTGATGGTCCCAGGCCAGACGTGGACGCTGCCCGGCGGCAAGGGATCGATCACGTTCGTCGGCGTCAAGCAGTGGGTGTCGCTGGCGATCACCTACGATCCCGGGCAGGTGCCCGCGCTCGTCTGCGGCATCCTGGCGCTCGCCGGGCTGCTGCTCTCGTTCTTCGTGCGACGGCGGCGGGTGTTCGTCCGGGCCGTCCCCGCGGCGTCCGGCACCGGGTCCGTCGTGACGGTGGGCGGGCTCACCAGGTCCGACGCCAGCGGCGGCTTTGAGGAAGAGTTCGCGGAACTGGCCGCGGAGATCGCCGGCGCGGCGCCCGGGCCGGGGTCCCCGCCGGGGACCGAGTCAACGGAAGAATCATGATTGCCACACCCTGCGTCGGCTCGGGCAGGCCTGATAAGATCGCGGTTTTTTGCGATCAGGCCCGCGCGAACCGACATCGGGGGGTACGGGGGGTCGTCCCCCCGGGAGATAGGAGCGCTCGTGCCCGTTAACCTTGGCTTCGCCCATGCGAGCAACGATTTCCTCATCGCGGCGCTGCTGATCT
>CAZORE010000049.1:34361-47674 GCA_964581815.1 uncultured Streptosporangiaceae bacterium
AACCTTGGCTTCGCCCATGCGAGCAACGATTTCCTCATCGCGGCGCTGCTGATCTACTCGGTCGCGGTTATCGCCTTCGCCGGCGACTACGCGTTCGGGCGGCCGCGCCGCGCGGCCGCGAAGTCCGCGAAGCCGGCCGAGGTAGCGCAACTGGCGACGGTCGGCGCGGCGGCTGGGGCGGGTGCGGCAGCGGAACTGTCCGGGCCGGCGACCCCGCTGCCCGGCTCCGCCGGGGCGGTGCCGGGCCGCCCGGCGGGCGGCTTCCGGTCCGTCTGGCGGGAGGGGCCGTGGGTCCGCGCCGCCGTGGCCTGCACCGCGGTCGGCGCGCTGGCGCACCTGACGGCCGTGGTCACCCGCGGGCTCGCGGTGCACCGCGCGCCATGGGGCAACATGTACGAGTTCATCACGGCGCTGACCTGCGTGGCCGCGATCTTCTTCGGCTACATCGTGGTGCGGTACCGTGCCTGGGCGCTCGGCGTGTTCGTGATGGGCGCGGTCGTGCTCGCGCTCGGGCTCGCCGAGACCCTGATCTACACCCCGGCCGGGCCGCTTGTGCCCGCCCTGCAGTCCTACTGGCTGTCCATCCACGTCACCGCGATGACGCTGGCGACCGGCATCTTCTTCGTCGCGGCGGTGCTCGGCGTCATGTACCTGGTCGCCGAGCGGTACCGCAAGCGGGTGGAGTCGGGTAAGGCCAAGCCGGGCAACGGGCTGATCGAGCGGATCCCGTCGCCGCAGACACTCGACAAGCTGACCTACCGGACGGTCGTCTTCGGCTTCCCCGTCTGGACCTTCGGCGTGATCGCTGGCGCCATCTGGGCGGACCAGGCCTGGGGGCGGTACTGGGGCTGGGACCCGGTCGAGACCTGGGCGTTCATCACCTGGGTGATCTACGCGGCCTACCTGCACGCCCGGGCCACGGCCGGCTGGCGCGGCGCCCGCGCGCACTACATCCAGCTGCTCGGCTTCGCCAGCCTGATCACCAACATGCTCGTCGTGCAGGTGTTCATCACCGGCATGCACTCCTACGCCGGCGTCAGCTGACGGCGCTCCGCGGGCCCCGGCAGTGCGGCACGGGCAAGCGCATCAGCTGGCGTTCACCGAGAAGTCGCTGAACGTGAAGGTCGCGGGAGCTCCGTTGGTCGAGACGAGCTCCGCTCCGTAGTCCACCTGCCCGAGGGTGGTGTTGTCCGGGATCCAGCCCTTCGTCATGAGCCACTGGAAGAAGTCAAGCAGGTTCGCAGTGCCTGACGTGAAGTTGGTGCTGGCGACGAAGGCGATGTAGTTCCCCGTCTTCCACACGGCGTAGGGGCGGCCATCGATGGTGACGGTCGCCTGGAGGGAGCCTGCTGGAGTCTGCCCGTGGTTGTCGTTCCAGATCATGACCTCGGTCGAGCCCGGGGTCGCGATGCCATTGAGCCAGATGTCGTAGGCGTCTTCGTAGATGCCGCGGTCCGGGCTCGTCTCGGCGAACGTGCTGGTGATCGAGCTAAATGAGCTGATCTCTGGGTTGCTGTCAAAGTCCCGGTGTGAGTTCGGGTACGTCTTGACCGCCCCGTCACCCTTGCTGTTGTCCATCGTGGCGACCACGTACCAGTTGCTGTAGGAGCAGGCGTGAAGCGTCTCAGCGACGCGGTATCCGGTGACGTTCCACATGTCGTTCGCGACGAAGTACGGGGACAGGTCCCACCAGGTCGAGTCCGACGTGGTGTACCGAGGGCGGGTACACGTGCTCGAGCCCGACGATGGTGCGGACGCCGGCGTCCCGGCAGCGGCTCCGGACATGACATTCCGTGGTGCGGATGCCTGGCTGGCCGGCATAACCGCTGTGTGCGGGGCCGCAGCCGCTTGCGGCTCGCCTCCCGGCGACGCGCCCAGGGCATCAGCGCTTGCCTGAGCGGCGGCGGTCGGTGAGTGCATGGTGGTTGCGGAGCGACTCGTGCTGTGTCCGGCACCGAGCAGGTAAACGATTGCCAGCCCGACCGCAGCCAGGATGGCGGCAAGGCCGACGCGACGCATACGGCTCCTTCTCAGCTCAGCTGTCCCCGTGCCCCTGATTCTTCAGTCTGGCCGGCCGTGTGTGCCGTTGGCAGGCCTTCGTGAGGAAAACGCAAGCACCTAGGTAACTCGCTGGAGTCGGAACTGCCGCCGATGAGGCGGTCGAGCATGTGCAGGAACTCGGGGTCGTCGTCCGGGCCGATGGGTACGGGCCGGACGGGGCCTTCCGCCCTCCTGGCCTGGCTGGCCGGGTGCCTGGCCAGGGCCGCCTCGGCGGCCGTCATCGGCCTGCCCTGGTCCGAGCCGGCGTCGTAGTGGTAGCTGCCCATCGGGACGTGGCTAGCCAGCGTCCGCGGCCAGCACCGGAGACGGCGACGGGTGCGGGTGACGTACCAGGCGATGGCCCCCGCGGTGAACGTCACGGCGATGAGCGCGATCCAGCCGCGCTTGGACAGCCCGGGGAACTCCGTCGCGGGCGTAGTGGCGACATCGGTCAGGCAGAGAAGCCAGCAGCCTGCCAGGAAAAGGATAAAAAGGACATCTGGCAGAAGCATGGCGAAAGCCTAACGTCCTGCTTGCCATCACGTATTCGGATTTCACATCTTTTCCACCTGCATGTTTAGTAGCGCTCTGTCACCCGGGGTGACGATCCGGTCGTTTCGTCATACTCTGGGCTCGGGAGCGAAAACAGGGAGTGCCAGCATGCGGCTACGCCTTTTCGAGCGGCTTGGCCGACTCGTCAGCTGGCGTTTCGGTTCGCAGCGGGCTGGCAATGGCACGCCGCGCAATCCCCGGACCGCCGGACCTGAGGTCGGCGGCAGGCACCGCAGGAACGCCGGGCGCGGCCAGCCGCAGAACCGGGTAGCCGGGGGGGCCAGGGCGCCCCAGGCGGGGGCTCCTCCGCTGCAGCCGCCTGCCGGGCTGCCCAGGCGCGCACCACAGTCACCGCCGGGCGGCGGCGGCCCCCACACCATTGGTCCCGCGCACCGCACCGCCGGCCCCGTGCCCCGCACCGGCGCCGGCCGGGCCCCGGACCCGGCCATGCCGCCGTTGCCGCGGAACTACGCACCCCGTGGCGGCGGTGGCATCGGGCGCGCACGGATCAGGGAGGCACCCTTCGGTGCCGCTCCGCTCGACACGGCTGACCGCGCCCCCGGCGGCGCCGGGCTGGCGGCCGACGCCGCGGCGCAGGCGCAGGCCGATGCGGCGCCGCGGCAGCCCTGGTACCAGGTGATCGGTGGCCCGCCCGCGGCCCGGCGGCTGACCGGGCAGCCGGGAGTTGCGGCTCGCGCCCAGGTGGCCCCTGGCCAGGCCGCGACGCGGTCCGCCAAACACGTGGCCGCGGGCCCGCCCGGGCCGAATGCCGCCAGCCGCGAGCTGTTGCCGATCGCCACCGCGCACCCGCACGGTTTCCCCGTGACCGCCGACGGGCGCCGGAACTGCGGCCCACTTGAGACGATCCTGTGGCGCCAGTGGGATGCCGCGGCGGCCCCGCCGCCACCCCAGGTGGTCTCCGCGATCGACCGGCTCGCGGAGTTCCCGAGGCAGCTGCAGGAGAAGCTGGCCGCCGGGCTCGACGGCATCTACGTCGGCGCCGGCGGCGTGCCTGACCTCGACGACATGGCGGCGCTGCACGGAGTGCCGCTGCCATCGGGCAAGGCGACCTGGGACGCGTGCGCGGGCGCGTACGGCGACCGCAAGATCGTGGTCGGCACCCGCCCCTCGCCGACGCCTGACGTCATGTGCCATGAGGTTGGCCACGCGCTCGATGACCTCGACAGCCCGCCGGGAAAGTGGCAATCCGACTCGGCCGAGTTCAGGCTCATTTATGATCAGTGTCAGCCATATATCGCAAGTGACTTTCACCGCCAGCGGGGCGGTCTCGGCCGCAAGGAGTTCTTCGCGGACTCATTCGCCGCGATCGCGTCGGCGCAGCGGCCCGCGCTCGTCGACATGCTGAGCGGTAACACCCGGGTAGCACTCCGGGTGATGCTCTACTTCAACAGACGTTATGGCATCTAGGTGAATCGCTGCGATGTTCGTTATTCGACTACCGAACGGGAACCTGCAGGTTCCGCAGACCGCCGTCCACACCGGGGACGGGCGGATCATCGGCGATGTTTACGTGGAGATCGGGCCGGAGGACACCGACTACGCCCGGCTGGCCGAGCACGCGCTGACCCCGGACCAGGTGGAGGAGCGCAAGCAGCGCTGGCGCGCGGGCGACGCCGCGCTGCTGCGTGAGTTCCAGGAGTTCGCCCGGCTCGTTGACGATGACTACTGGCCCGGGCAGGGCGGCGGGCCCGAGTAACCGGGCGGGCACGACTGCCTGGGCGGCGGGTAACCGCCGGGCGCGCCACGATCGGCGGCGCGGCCGGCGGGAAGAGGGCTCCCGGCTAAGGTACGGCGGGATGCCCCTCAGGTGCAGACTCACTGTCGCCGCGCAGCAGGGCGCGCACCTCCGATTCCCGGAACCGCCGGTGCCCGCCGGGTGTGCGGATGCTGGTGATCCGTCCGGACGCCGCCCAGCGCGTCACGGTCTTGGGATCCACCCGGAACAGGGCGGCTACTTCTCCGGGGGTGAGCAGCCGCTCATTGTTGCCGTCCACGTTCCCATCTCCTCGTATCGGTCGGAGTATGACCCTAGTTTGGCGACAAACGGGTACTTTCTGCCTAGATTTCGGGAAATTAGCTCAGCGATTTAGCGGTAGCTCTGGGTGACTCACGAGTAGTCCCGGTGCTCGGCGGGGCAACGTGACGCAGGCTGCCCAGTCAACCCCGTGGTCAGACGGTGACCGTGAGGCGGGCCAGTCCTGCCGTCGGTAAGGTGGCTTGGTGACCGAGCTAGTTTCGCTTGCCGACGTGCGAGCAGCGGCCAGCCGCCTGATCGGCGTGACCGTGCGCACCCCGCTTATGCCGTTCACCGCGGTGCGCCCGGCCGGCGGGCACCCGCTGCTCGTCAAGCCGGAGTCGCTGCAGCCGACCGGCGCGTTCAAGCTGCGCGGCGCGTACAACGCCGTCTACGCGGTCACCCGCGGCCTTGACTCGTGCGCCAAGCCGGAGGGGGTGGTCGCGCACTCGAGCGGCAATCACGGGTTCGCCGTGGCGTACGCGGCGCGACTGCTCGGCGTCAGTGCCGCGATCGTGGTCCCGGCGAACGCGCCCGCGGTCAAGACCGCCGCGATCGAGTCGGCCGGGGCGGAGTTGATCCAGGTCGAGCCGACGATGGCCGCCAGGCTCACGGCCATGGAAGAGATCGCCCGGGTCCGGGGCTACCACCCGGTCGCGCCGTTCGACGACCGGGACGTGATCGCGGGACAGGGCACGATCGGCCTGGAGATCGCCGAGGACTTCACCGCCGGCTCCGTTGCCGGGGCGAAGCGGCCGGCCGCCGTCCTCGTCCCGGTCAGCGGCGGCGGCCTCATCTCTGGCATCGCGGTCGCGGTCAAGACCCTGCTCCCGGGCACCCGGGTCATCGGGGTCGAGCCGGAACTCGCCGCCGACGCGCGCGACTCGCTGCGCGCGGGCACCCGGGTGGCCTGGACGCCCGCGCAGACCGCGCGCACCCGGGCCGACGCGCTGCGCGTGGAGCAGGTCGGCGAGCTGACCTTCCCGCACCTGCAGGCGTACGTCGACGACATCGTCACGGTCACGGAGGACGAACTGCTCGACGCCATCGGCTGGCTCGCCAGGCAGGCCCGGCTGATCGCCGAGCCGGGCGGCGCGGCCGCCGTAGCGGCGGCGTTGTACCGCGATGCCGGCGAACTCGGCATCACCTCAGCCACGGACGAGCCAGTGGTCGCGCTGCTTTCTGGCGGCAACATCGAGCCGGCCCTGCTGATCGAGATCCTCCAGACGCGGTCCTACACTGGGTAGTGCTATGAAGAGCAGAACCTGGCCAAGCATTCTCGCCTACACGTCCGCTCGCATCCTGATCTTCGGGTGCGCGGTGATCCTGCTGTACGTCGCCGGGGCGCGCGGTCTGCTGCTGCTCTTCCTTGGCCTGATCATCAGCGCGCTCGCCAGCTACGTCCTGCTGAACAGGCAGCGGCAGCTCATCGCCGACAAGCTCAACGGCAGGCTGGGCGGGGCGGGTGCGAAATTCACCGCGTTCCGCGCGCGCCTCGATGATGGCACCAAGGCCGAGGACGAGGACACCGAGACCACCGTCACCGCCGACGAGGAGTCCGTCCGCTAGCGCGCCAGCCAGCCGCCGCGGGTGAGGTAGCCGAGCACCGCGGCGACCGCGTCGGGCCGGGAGAGCCGCGACGTGTCGATCGCCAGGTCCGCGTCGTCCGGCTCCTCGTACGGGTCGGAGATCCCGGTGAACGAGCCGATGACCCCGGCCCGCGCCTGCGCGTACAGTCCTTTGCGATCGCGGGCCTCGCACACCTCGAGCGGCGTCGACACGTGCACGAGGACGAAGTCGCCCGCCTCCGACACCATGCGCCGCACTCCGGCGCGGGCCGCCGCATAGGGGGCGATGGGCGCGCAGATCGCGATGCCGCCATGCCTGGCGACCTCGGCGGCCACGTACCCGATCCTGGCGATGTTCAGGTCCCTGTCCTCCCGCGAGAACGTGAGCCCGGCGGAGAGCAGCCGCCGCACCAGGTCGCCGTCAAGCAGCGACACCGTGCGGTCCCCACGCTCGAGCAGCGCGTCGCGCAGGTCCCTGGCCAGGGTCGACTTCCCCGACCCCGATAGCCCGGTGCAGAACACGACTAGACCGCGGCGTGACTTGGGTGGCCGGGCGCGGCGCAGCTCCGCGGCCACGTCGGCGGGCATCAGCCAGCCGGGCACCGGCTCGCCGGAGTCGAGCAGCTCGCCGAGCTCGCCGTCGGAAAGCTCGCCGCGTTCCACTCCCGCCTCGATCAGCCGGAGCGGCCGCCAGACCTCGGCCACCGGGTCGAAGGCCCACTCTCCCTCGTCCAGGATCTCCACGCCCAGCTTGGAAAGGTCGAAATCTGCGGCCGAACGGGTGCGGGCGCCGCCATCACCCCCCGCGCCGCCATCACCCAGCTTGCCGCCATCACCCAGCCCGCCCTCCCTGAGCAGGTGGGTCGCCCCGTAGGCGGCCGCGACCACGGCGCGGGACCGGAGCTCCTCGGCGGGGGCGGCGCGCGGCGGGAGCGGCACCGGGACGACGAGCGTGTCGTCAGGCAGCTGGCCCGCGGCGGCGAGTACGGCGCGGACAAGTGACTCGGGCCTGCCGACGAGCCCGGCCGGGCCCGCCACCAGCGGCAGCAGCAGGATCCTGGCCCGCAGTGGCCCGGCCAGGTGCCGCAGCTGGCCGATCTGCCGCCGACCGAGCGGCCGCCGCGTCGCGTAGGCGAGCACCGGGGACGCGCCGAGCCGCGCCCGGACCTCGGCCGGGGTCCGGCGCAGCGCGCGGAACGGCCCGTGCTCCGGCGGGCGCAGCGCGGTCACCGGGCCTGCCAAGCGCAGCGCGGCGCCCGAGGCGTCGGCGGGTACCCGCTCGGCGATGCTGAGGACGGCGAGCGGCGAGCCCTCCGGGTCCTGCAGCACCAGGTGGCCGGCGTCGGCGGGCACGGCACTCGCCGGCACGGTCAGCGTGACGGGAACCGGCCACGGGGTGCCGTCGGCGAGCTGGCCGCGCCCGCTCACCGACGCGAGTTCGGCGGCGGTGAGATAGCCGGTGAGCGGCGCGAACGCGCCCGAGGTGAGCAGCTCAAGCTCGCCGAGCTGCTCCTCACCCGGAGCCCAGGCCGGCCAGTTCGCCAGCTCGGCGGGCAGCATGTCGGGCATTACGCGCGCCTCCGTCTCGGGGGTCCAGACCGCCCGCGCGACGCGCTAAGACGACACGGGCGAAGCGGTCAAGCGGCTTGCGTATCACGTAGAGCAGCTCATCGTGACTGTCGTCGTAGCGGCCTCTGCTCAGCCGGGCGATGGCCGCGCAGGTGATGCGCACCGACGATGATAGCCCGGCCGGGCGGTCGGGACGGGTCAGCTCGCTGGCGCGGGCGGCGATCACCAGGCCCCGCATCAGTGCGTAGGAAGCGATGCCCTCCGCACTGACGGCCTTCTCGTAGACCGCGGGGAACGGGCCGGGAACGCCGGGGCGGAACCGGCACCAGACGGCCCGCCTGGCCGGCCCGGGCAGTATCCGGTCGAGCAGCGCCGCCGCGCTGTAGCGGTCGGCGGTCCTGACGAAGAGCAGCCCGCCCGGCTTCAGCGCGCTCGTGAGCCGGTCGAGCACCAGCTCGACGTGCCGCTCCCGCTCGAGCAGGGCGGCGCAGTAGACCACGTCGAAGGCACGCTGCGGGATGGGGACCGTGCGGAGGTCGCCGGTGATCACGTCATCGTAGGCGCCGTGCGTGGCGAGCAGCACCTGCCGGGCGAGCGGCTGATCGCCGTCCACGGCGGTGACCAGGACCTTGAAGCCGCCCTGCGCGAGCTCGTCGATGCCCAGCTCGCCCAGCGGGGCCAGGCAGCCCGCCTGCAGCACGCTGACCGGTCGGCCGAGGCATTGCAGTACATACTCGCGCATCGGCTCGGCGAAGAACCGGCTCGCCGTCCGCTGGCTGTCCGGCGAGCCTCGTTCGGCAGTCGTCACGTAGCACATGGTAGTGGAATAACTACAAGCTGCCATGAGTTCGATCGATGTTTATTCAACCGTCCACGGAAGCGCTGTACACGTCGGCCTGGTAATGGCCGTGCCCGTCGGGAGGCAGCCGGGTAAACCAGATCAGCACGTACCGGCCCGTCGCCGGGGTGGTCAACGTCAGCCGGACGGTGCCGGCCAGGCCCGACTCGCTGGCCACCGTCGGCAGGTTCGCGACGGGGCTGTTTCCTACGCGCACCTGGACGTCGGCCCCCGGCGCGCTGCCGAGAACCAGTCGGACGTCTCGCACGGTCGCCGTCGCGTCCAGGGTGAGCAGGAGACCGGTGCCTGGCCGCAGGCCGCCGAACTCGGGCGTCGCGTACCACTGGGTGTACCACGGCTGGTCCGTGGCCACATTCAGCACCTCGGAGGCGACGCCGGGATTGTCGCCGTCCGATGTCCCTTCCGGGCCGAAGGCGGACACCGACACCACGTCGAGCGGATGTGCCGCCGGGCTGCTGGGCGGGCCGGCCGGGGACCCCGACGCCGAGCCGACGGTTCCCGGCGTGGAAGGCCCCGCGGTGCTGCCTCTCACCGACGGCGAGGTCGTCGTCGCCGGCGCGGTCACCGAGCGCGCAGTCAGCTGACCAAGGTTGGCGGCAATCCCGTAGACGCCGAGCGCCGCGAAGGTCCCGACCAGGGCGATAAGCGCCAGCCACCACGTCTTGCCCGGTGGCTTCTCCCGCTCGGCTTCCCGCTCGCCAGGACCGTGCTCCGTCTGGGTGCTCACGGCGCCTCCCGCCCATCGGTCTCGTGCGCCATTCACCTTTACCGGTCAACGAGTGTCATGTCCGCGCAATGGTGTCATTTACGCATATCGTAGAGATACTCATTGTGGCAGGCGCCGGAGTCGCGATGCACGGGCGATCCGGAGACCGCCGAGCAAGTAAACTTGGTGGTGGAGCCGAACGCTTCACCCTCGACTCGGGTTTGTACGGGGATTCCTGTCGTCTAGGCTTGCCCGCGGGTGCGGGCGGATGTCTCGCGGGGCGCCCGTAGTGCCTGACCGCCACCGACATTGGGACAGCATGAGCCTCGCCGGACTACTTGCCGCCGTAGCCGAAGATCCCCAGCTCCGCACCGCGCTCGACAGCCAGCCCGGCCTGCCGGAAGCCGGGATGCGTGACTTTGTCGCGCCTGCCGCGCTGCGGCCGCTCGTCTCGGCCGCACTGGCGACCGGTGCCGCGGGCAGCCCCAGCCGCTTCGTGCTCGCGGTGACCGCGACCGCGCGGGAGGCCGAGGACCTGACCGCGGCGCTGCGCGCGTTCCTGCCGCCGGACTCGGTCGCCACGTTTCCCGGCTGGGAGACGCTGCCGCACGAGCGGCTCTCGCCCCGCTCCGACACCGTCGGGCAGCGGATCGCCGTGCTGCGCCGGCTCGCCCACCCGTCCGCAGCGGACGACGCCCTCGGCGGCCCGCTGAAGGCGGTGGTCGCGCCGATCCGCGCCGTGCTGCAGCCGATCGTGGCCGGGCTCGGTGACCTGGTGCCGGTCCGGCTGGCCGCCGGCGATGACGCCGACACCGACGACGTGATCACCCGGCTGGTCGACATCGGCTACGCGCGCGTCGAGATGGTGTCCAAGCGCGGCGAGCTCGCGGTGCGCGGCGGCCTGATCGACGTGTTCCCGCCAACCGAGGAGCACCCGCTGCGGATCGAGTTCTTCGGCGACACCGTCGAGGAGATCCGGGTATTCAAGGTCGCCGACCAGCGCTCGGCCGGCAACGCGGAGCACGGTCTCTGGGCCCCGCCCTGCCGGGAACTGCTGCTCACGCCG
Source organism: uncultured Streptosporangiaceae bacterium (assembly GCA_964581815.1). GTDB lineage: Bacteria > Actinomycetota > Actinomycetes > Streptosporangiales > Streptosporangiaceae > Trebonia. The sequence continues at coordinate 44,757 of CAZORE010000049.1, forward strand.
TCGGTCAGGTCAAGGGCCAAGGAACTGGCCGCCAAGCACCCCGGCGTGTCGGAGATCCTCGGCAAGATCGCCGACGGGATCACCGTCGAGGGCATGGAGGCGTTCTCCGCGGTCCTCGCCGACCGGATGGACCTGCTGCTCGACCACCTGCCGCTTGGCGGCGTCGTGCTCGCCTGCGACCCCGAGCGGATCAGGACGCGGGCCATCGAGCTGGTCACGACCAGCCAGGAGTTTCTCGAGGCGTCCTGGGCGAGCGCCGCCTCCGGCGGCGAGGCTCCGGTCGACCTCGGCGGGTCGGCGTTCCAGCCGATAGAGAAGATCCGCGAGGCCGCCGCCGAGCTTGGCATCGCGTGGTGGACCCTGGCACCGTTCGGCGTGACCGACGACGGTGCCGCCGAGGTCGCCGCTGACCAGTCAGTCGGGGAACAGCCCGGCCCGGGCGGAGAAGCGCACTCGTTCGGTATCACCATCAACGCCCTGCCCGCGGCGGCCTATCGCGGCGAGACCGGCCGGATGATCGCGGACGTCCGCCAGTGGCTCGCCGAGGGCTGGCGGGTCGTGCTCGTCACCGAGGGGCACGGGCCCGCCAAGCGGCTCGCGGAGGTGCTGCGCGGCGAGGGCTTCGGCGCCCGGACGGGCGACCTGGACGCCGAGCCGCAGGGCGGGGTGCCCTACGTGGCGACCGGGGAGCTGCGCCAGGGGTTCACCTGGCCCGCCGTGCGGCTCGCGGTGCTGACAGAAGCAGACTTCGCCGCGCGCGGTACCTCCAGGCCGTCCTCACGGGACGAGCGCCGGATGCCGTCCGCGCGGCGGCGCGGCGGGGTGGACCCGCTCCAGCTCAAGCCGGGCGACTACGTGGTGCACGAGCAGCACGGCGTGGGCCGGTTCGTGGAGATGACGTCGCGGACCGCGGCGGGCGCGACCCGCGACTACCTGGTGGTGGAGTACGCGCCTGGCAAGCGCGGGCACCCGCCCGACCGGCTGTACGTGCCGACGGACCAGCTGGACGAGGTCACCAAGTACGTGGGCGGTGAGGCGCCGGCGCTGCACCGGCTCGGCGGCGCGGACTGGGCCAAGACCAAGGGCCGGGCCCGCAAGGCGGTGCGTGAGATCGCCGCCGAGCTCATCAGGCTGTACTCGGCGCGGATGGCCTCGCCCGGGCACGCGTTCGGGCCCGACACGCCCTGGCAGCGGGAGCTCGAGGACGCGTTCCCGTACGTGGAGACGCCCGACCAGCTCTCCGCCGTGGACGACGTCAAGCGCGACATGGAAAAGCCGGTGCCGATGGACCGGCTCATCTGCGGCGACGTCGGCTACGGCAAGACCGAGATCGCGGTGCGGGCCGCGTTCAAGGCGGTGCAGGACGGCAAGCAGGTCGCCGTGCTCGTGCCGACGACGATCCTCGCGCAGCAGCACTTCAACACGTTCTCCGAGCGGTACGCGCCGTTCCCCGTGTCCGTGAAGCCGATGTCGCGGTTCCAGACCGCGGGGGAGGTGACGGAGACGCTGCGCGGCCTCGCCGACGGCACCGTGGACGTGGTGATCGGCACGCACCGGCTGCTGTCGCCGGAGACCAGGTTCAAGCAACTCGGCCTGGTGATCATCGACGAGGAGCAGCGCTTCGGCGTCGAGCACAAGGAGTACCTCAAGCGGCTGCGTACCGAGGTGGACGTGCTCGCCATGTCGGCGACGCCGATACCGCGGACGCTTGAGATGGGCGTCGCGGGCATCCGCGAGATGTCCACCATCCTGACGCCACCGGAGGAACGGCACCCGGTGCTGACCTTCGTCGGCGCGTACGACGAGAAGCAGATCACCGCCGCGATCAGGCGCGAGCTGCTCCGCGACGGGCAGGTCTTCTTCGTGCACAACCGGGTGCAGTCGATCAAGAAGGTGGCCGCCCGGCTCGGCGAGCTCGTGCCGGAGGCGCGGATCGCGGTCGCGCACGGGCAGATGAACGAGCACGAGCTCGAGCGGGTCATGATCGGGTTCTGGGAGCGGTCGTTCGACATCCTGGTCGCGACCACGATCGTCGAGTCGGGACTCGACATACCGAACGCGAACACGCTCGTCGTGGACCGGGCGGACGCGCAAGGCCTGTCCCAGCTGCACCAGCTGCGCGGCCGGGTCGGGCGCAGCCGGGAGCGGGCGTACGCGTACTTCCTCTACCCGCAGGACAAGCCGCTCACCGAGACGGCGCACGAGCGGCTGGCGACCGTAGCGCAGCACACCGAGATCGGCGCCGGGATGTACGTGGCGCTCAAGGACCTGGAGATCCGCGGCGCGGGTAACCTGCTCGGCGGCGAGCAGTCCGGGCACATCGCCGGGGTCGGCTTCGACCTGTACGTGCGGATGATCGGCGAGGCGGTGCGCGAGCTCAAGGACGACGCGCCCGCCGAACGGCCGGAGGTCCGGGTCGAGCTGCCGGTCAACGCGCACATCCCGCACGACTACATACCGGGCGAGCGGCTGCGGCTCGCGGCCTACACGTCGATCGCCTCGATCGACTCCGAGGATGACCTGGCATCGGTACGTGACGAGCTGCGCGACCGGTACGGCGAACTGCCGGTGCCCGTGGTGACGCTGCTCGACGTCGCGCGGCTGCGGTTCGCGGCGCGGCGGGCCGGGCTGACGGACATCACGCTGCAGGGGTCGCACGTGAGGTTCGCGCCTGTGGTCCTGCCTGATTCACGGGTCGTGCGCGTTCAGCGGCTGTACCCCAAGACGCTGCTCAAGCCGGCGGTGCGGACCATGCTCGTACCGGTGCCGAAGTCCGGGGCCTCGAGCGGCGGCTTCGGCGGGGAGCCGCTGCGTGACGCCGAGTTGCTGGCCTGGTGCGCGGAGGTTGTCCGTTCGGTACTGTCCGAGTCGTAGATTTGCTGCTGTGGTTTCCTGAGGTCGGTGGAAGGGATGTCTGT
>CAZORE010000050.1:0-5345 GCA_964581815.1 uncultured Streptosporangiaceae bacterium
CATATAAATGCACTGGCTTTTAGCACGCTGTTGAGTTCTCAAGAAACAGACGCTCTGCGTTCTCCGAACTTTCGTTCTTCGCTCGCGGCGACTCTTTAAATTTACCCGGGATTTTCTTCTTGTCAAATCGGCTCCCGGTTCGAATAATTCGGACCGCTTAGCCTGATTTAGCCATTTCAGAATTCCCGAGCCATCAGCATACCGGCTCCCCGGAGTGGTCTGGCACGCATGCCAGGCTCCGTTGAACCTAGAGTTACTGGTGGCTCCCCGGGTCCAGGTCCGCCGGATCGGCGTTCCGTCCCCCTCGGGGCAACAAGAACCTTACGGGTCCTGCGCACCTTCGTCAAATCGTTTCTGAGATTTCCTCGTGCCCGTGTCGCCGACCGCCCAAGCACGCCTCGCCAACCTATCTGCGCCGACCGTGAGCAGGCCCGCCCCGGCGCGCCCGATGAGCGTGCCCGGGGGCGCAAACACGGCTGTGAGCTGGGCCTATGAGTCGAAGCCGAGGCCGAGGCGGTCGAGTAGGCGGAGCCAGGCGTCGCGTCGGCCGCCGTTGCGGTCCGCTCGCGCGATGGACGCGCGCGTCGCCTGGATCACCCCCGTGCGCAGCGGCTCGGGCGGGAAAGGCACCGGCTTCGAGTTGACCAGGGACAGCCGCTCCCGTTCGGGGTCTCCTGGCTGGTAAAGCTTGTCGAGCAGCACCTGGGCGGCGAAGCGTGTCGCGCCGACGCCAAGCCCCGTGTAACCCGCCGCGTAGGCGACCTGGCCGGCGTGCGCGGTGCCGAAGAACGCGCAGAACCGGCTGCACGTGTCGATGACGCCACCCCACGCGTGCGTGAAGGAAACCCCCTCGAGCTGCGGGAACGTGTCGAAGAAGTGCCTGGCGAGCGCCGTGAACGTGGCGGGTCGCGTCTCGTGCTCCGCCCGGATGCGCCCGCCGTTGTAGTACACCGCGTCGTAGCCGCCCCACAGGATCCGGTTGTCGCGGGTGGGCCTGAAGTAGTGGAACTGGTTGCCAAGGTCGGCCGCGCCGCGGCCGTCCCGCCAGCCGAGCGACTCCAGCTGCGCCACCGACAGCGCCTCGGTCATGAGCACGTAGTCCCAGACCGGGATCACGTACGCGCTGATCCGGCGCAGCAGCGACCCGCCCGGCACGCCGGCGGCGAGCGCGACCCGGCCGGCCCGCACCGAGCCGTACGGGGTCTTCAGCGTCATCGCCGACGCGGCAGCGTCCCGCGACATCGCAGTGACCGGGGTGTGCTCGAAGATCCGCACCCCGGCGTCCAGGCAAGCGCGGCGCAGCCCCCAGGCCAGGCGCCCGGGCTCGAGAAGCGCGTTGCCCGTGGTGGTCTTGAGCGCCCCCCGCCACCGGGGCGAGTTCAGCTCAGCGCGGGCACCCGCGGCATCGAGTACCGTCGCGTCGTGGCCGAGTTGCCGCGACACGACCGCCGCTTCGTCGAGCCCGTCGAGTTGCCAGTCCGCGGTCGCGAACCCGATCTCACCGACCGGCCGGAAGTCGCAGTCGATGCCGAGCCGCGCGATCGTCTCGCCGATCTCCCGCAGGTTCTGCTCGCCGAGCTTCTCAAGCAGCGGCATCTCAGCGCCGAACCGCTCGAGGCCGTTGCCGATGCCGTGAGTGAGGCTGGCCGAGCAGAAGCCGCCGTTGCGGCCGGAGGCCGCCCAGCCCGTCGTCTTCGCCTCGAGGAGGACCACGTCGAGCTCCGGGTAGCGCTCCCTGGCGAGCAGCGCGGTCCACAGGCCGGTGAACCCGCCGCCGATGACCGCCAGGTCCGCGGTGATTCCGCCTGCCAGGGCGGGGAGCGGGTCGGGCGCGTCCGGCTGGTCGAGCCAGTAGGAGCGAGGCACCGCCGCCGCCAGGGACCGGGCGATAGCCGGGTCGATCGACCGGGTGTCGGTGCTTGAAGTGATCATGCTCCGACTTTCGCACACGGGTCCGGTGACGATAGACAGGAGGCTATGCGCATCTGTGTCGTCGGCGCCGGCGCGATCGGCGGGGTCCTCGCCTCCCGGCTGGCTGCGGTCGCCGACGTGTCCGTGCTGGCGCGCGGCGCGACGCTGTCCGCGATCAGGGAAGGCGGCCTGCGGGTGGTGGGGCCGGCCGGGGAAAAGACGGTCACGCCGCTCGCCGCCTCGGATGACGCCGCCGAGCTGGGCCCGCAGGACTTCGTGGTGGTCGCGGTCAAGGCGCAGGCGATGGCGGGCGTCGCCGCGGTGGTGGGGCCGCTGCTCGGTCCGTCGACCGCCGTGCTGTCCACGCTGAACGGCGTGCCGTGGTGGTTCCTCGACGGCTTCGGCGGCCCGGCGGCGGGCCGGCACCTGGACAGCGTCGACCCGGGCGGCGCCATCGCCGCCGTGCTCCCGGCGTCCCGGGTGATCGGCGGCACCGTGCACCTGTCCGCGTCGTCGCCTTCGCCTGGCGAGGTGTCCTGGCGCAGCGGGAACGGGCTGATCGCCGGGGAGCTCTCCGGCTTGCCGTCACCCCGGCTCGAGGCGCTGGCCGGCGCGCTGCGGGCGGCCGGGTTCGACCTGACCGTGTCCCCGCGGATCCGGGACGACGTCTGGTACAAGCTGTGGGGCAACCTCACGCTCAACCCGATCTGCGCGCTCACCGGGGCCAGCACCGGGCCCGCGCTCGATGACGACCTGGTGCGCGACTTCATCTCCGCCGCCATGCTCGAGGCGCGGGCGATCGGCGAGCAGATCGGCTGCCCGATCGCGCAGACGCCTGCGGACAGGCACGCGGTGACCAGGAAGCTCGGCGACTTCGTGCCGTCGATGCTGCAGGACGCGCGGGCCGGGCGGCCGCTCGAGCTCGACGCGCTGACCGGCGCGGTGCGCGAGCTCGGCGTCCTGACCGGCGTGCCCACGCCCTGCGTCGACGCCATCCACGGGCTGGCCAGGCTCTGGATGAGCGCTCGTTAGGAGCGGGCGGTGCGGAAGACCGGCCAGCAGATCTCCGTGCGGTGCGGCTCGGCCGCGTCGAACCCGTCCGGGTAATACTCCCTGATCGGCCCGTCCACGCCGATGGCCCGCTCGGCGACCACGGTGCCGAGCGCACCGTAGGTCCGGTCGATGTCCCCGGCCGGGCCGTCGTGCACCGCGACGGCGGCCTCGATCCCGGGGATCTCGAGGAGCCTGACCCGGCCGGTCAGCCCGAAGCCGCCCGGCCCGAGGCCGGGCGATGGCCGCTCAACCGGCACGAAAGGGGTGACTTCGCTCCGCTCAAGCTCGAAGAACTCGCCGGGGAACAGCGCGCCATACGACCCCGCCTGCGCCAGCCCGGTGGCGCCGAGCACGGCGGCGAGTTCCCCCATCGCGTCGTCGCCCCAGGCCATCACGTCCGCCACCGTCACGACCTCGGCGATCGCCAGGGCGGTCACCGTGGGGATGGTGCGGAACTCGATCCGCGGCCGCGGCACGGGGCCGTCGAGCAGCGCCCGCAGCCCGCTGACCGCCGCCTGGGTCTGCTCAAGCTGGCGTTCCATCCGCGCCAGGTGGGCGGTGATCTCCCGGTTCCGCGCCGCCAGGTCGGGCGCGAGCAGCACGGCCCTGATCGAGTCGAGCGGCATGCCCAGGTCGCGCAGCCGCCTGATCACCTGGGCGGCGGCCACCTGGTCGGCGCCGTAGTTGCGGTAGCCAGAGTGCGGGTCAATCGCCGCTGGCGCCAGGACGCCCACGTCGTGATAGTGATGCAGCGCCTTCACGCTCAGGTGGGTCATCCGGGAGAACTCGCCGATGGTCAGCATCGTCGCCATGGTGGAAGTATCCGTTCTGGTTGAGCGCCTGATAGCGCGTTCATGCCACAGCCCCCGCTTGCGCGGGGGCGGTCCCGGCCCGTGCCGCGGGGGCGGTGCCGGGTTCCTGTTTCACCGGGACTTGCCGCGCGGGGCGCGGTCTTACGGTCCCTCCGCAGGCGTTTACCCTCTCGGCCCCACTGGCCGCGAGCTCAAGCAGGTTACGGGCCGCGTTCACGTCCCGGTCGATGACCAGGCCGCAGGCCTCGCAACGGAAAACGCGCTCCGACAGGGGAAGCTTGGCTTTCGCCTCGCCGCAGCCGGAGCAGGTCTTGCTGGACGGGAACCAGCGGTCCGCCGTGATCAGCGTCCCGCCGTTCCAGGTGGTTTTGTAGCCGAGCATGCGCCGCGCCTGCCCGAAGCCCTGGTCGGCGATCGCCCGGGACAGGCGGCGGTTACGGGTCATCCCAGCCACGTTCAGGTCCTCGACCACGACTGTCTCGTACCGGCGGGCGAGCGAGGTGGTGGCCTTGTGCAGCGCGTCGGCGCGCACGCTCGCGACCCGGGCGTGGACCCGGGCCAGCCGTGTAGCGGACTTGCGCCGGCTCGCGCTGCCGGGCTGCTTCCGGGAGCAGTCCCGGCTCGCCCGGCGCAGCTTCCGCAGCGACGCGCGCAGCGACTTCGGCCCCGCCACAGAGATCGTCCGCCCGAGGTCGTCCACGCCCGTCAGCAGCACCTTGACGCCGAGGTCGACGCCGACCGCGGAGCCGGGCCGGGCGTGCCGCCCGGGGATGTCCCGCTCCACCTCGACGGTGAACGAGGCGAACCAGCGCTGGGCCGTCCGCGAGACGGTCGCGGACAGGATACGGGCGCGGCCGTCCTGCAGCAGCCGGGCCAGTTTGCCGACGGGCTCATGCGTGCGGACGGTCCCGATGCGCGTCAGTTTCACCGTCGCACCCGCGCACGAGACCCGGTCGCCGGCAAGCCGGAACGAGTCCCGGCACTTGCCGCGCTTCTTGAACCTGGGGAACCCGAGCCGCTTCCCCTTCCGGGCGCCGCTGCGGGACTTCACGAAGTCGCGCAGCGCCCGGTCCAGGTCGCGGAACGCTTCCTGGTAGGCGCACTTAGAGTTCTCACCCCACCAGGCCAGGGCCGGGTCAGCCTTCTTCTCCTGGTTCCAGAGCCGGTACAGCTCCGCAGCCAAGTACCATCTGCCCTCGGCCTCGTACCGCTCCTTGCACCTGGCCAGTCCCCAGTTCCATGCGAACCGGGACGCCCCGGCATGCGAGCCGAGGATGCGCTCCTGCGCGGGCGAAGGGTCAAGCGCGAAGCGGTACGCCTGAACGACCTTCACCAGACACCGTTCCCGGCGACTGCCGTGCAGGCCCGGCTTTTGGGCGGGCGTCGCGCCCGCCTGCGGTCTCCGGCTGCCTGCCAGTCCATCCGCGCCCCGTTTCGATCACGTTGATCTTTTGATGTAGTAATCGAATATTAGCCCGATGAACTGACATTCCGGTGCCCTCTATCGAGCGCTCATAACGCAAGAGCTAACTACCCGGCCGGGACGGCGCGCTGGCCCGCGCCCGCGCC
>CAZORE010000050.1:5445-7063 GCA_964581815.1 uncultured Streptosporangiaceae bacterium
CGCCCGCGCCTGCGCTGGCATCGCCTGCGCTGGCACCGCCCGCGCTGGCACCGCCCGCGCTGGCACCGCCTGCGCCCGTTGCCAGGCGAGCGCGCGGCATGATGAAGCTGAGCGCCGCGACCCCGGCCAGCAGCACGCCCATCTCGGTCAGGCTCCACCGGTAGGCCGTGGCGTAGCCGTCCCCGTGGCCGAGCAGGCCGTAGAAGACGACCCCGGTGACCGCGACGCCGATCGCGTTGCCGACCTGCTGCGCGGTGGACAGCGCGCCGGAAACCGACCCGGCCCGGCTGGGGTCGGCGTGGATGAGCACGGTGGTCGTCAGCGGCGTGATGCACAGCCCCTGGCCGGCGCCGAGCAGGAACAGGCCGGGGAACAGCGCCGCGACCGGGCCCGTGCTGCCAACACCGGCGCCCGCGTGGGCGAGGACGGCGATGACCAGCGCACCGTTGCCGACCGCGGCGGTGACCGCGCCCGCGGCGACCACCCGGCGGCCGAACCTCATGGTCAGCGCGGGGGCGCGGAACGAGGTGGCCAGGTACCCGGCGGCCAGCACGGAGAACACCCCGCCAGAGGAGACCGGGCTGAGCCCGCGGCCCTGCTGCAGGTAGAGCGCGAGCAGCAGGTAGCTGGCGGCCTGCTGGCACCAGAAGAGCACCTGGCAGGTCAGCCCGGCCCGGAACGCACGCACCTTGAAGATCCCGGGGTCGAGCAGCGGCTGCCCGCCGCCGCGCGCGGTGGCCCGCAGGTGCACGGCGAACACCGCCAGCAGCACCGGGCCGGCGGCCAGGCACGCCCACGACCAGGCGGGCCAGCCGTGGGCGCGGCCGTCGAGCAGCGGCAGCACGATCGCGACCAGGGCCGCGGTGAACAGGGCGGCGCCGCGCAGGTCGAGCCGCCCGCGTACCGCCGCGCGCGACTCGGGAACAACCCTGCGGGCGAGCGCGACCGCGGCGATGCCGACCGGCACGTTCACCCAGAAGATGACTCGCCAGCCCAGCCCGGCCGGGTTGGCCGCGATCAGCAGCCCGCCGACCAGCTGCCCGGCGACGGCCGCGACGCCCATCACCATGCCGTAGATGCTGATCGCCTTCACCCGGGCGGGCCCGGTGTAGGTGGTGCCGAGGATGGACAGCACGTTCGGTGCCATGATCGCGGCGGCGACGCCCTGGGCGAGCCTGGCCGCGACGAGGAAGCCGGCGTCTGGTGCCAGGGCGCACAGCGCCGAGGCGACGGTGAACCCGCAGAGCCCGGCGCAGAACACCCGCCTGCGGCCGTAATGGTCGCCGAGTCGCCCCCCGGTGACCAGGAACGCGGCGCTGGTCAGGCCATACCCGGCCACCACCCACTCGATGGCGGCCGGGCTGGCGCCCAGGCTGCGCTGGATGCTCGGCAGCGCGACGTTGACGATGAAGAAGTCAAGGACGTAGACGAACGTCCCGCACAAGATGACCGCGAGCGGCGCCCACGTGACGGCGCGCGGCCCGGTCACTTCCGCGCGGCTTGCGGTGCTCAGTTTGCTCATGAACCGAGCCTCCGGCCTCCGGTTACAGGAGGGTCAAGCCGCCCAATCGCCGTGTCTTTACCAGCCCCGCAGGTCTACCGGCCATGCCTCCAGGAC
>CAZORE010000050.1:7163-26255 GCA_964581815.1 uncultured Streptosporangiaceae bacterium
CCCAATCGCCGTGTCTTTACCAGCCCCGCAGGTCTACCGGCCATGCCTCCAGGACCCGGTCGCCCTCTACCAGGTACAGGCGCTCGTGGTAGGCCATGGTGGGGTCGACGTGGGCTGGCAGGACCCGGACCTGGTCGCCGACCGCGGGGAGCGGCTGGCCGTCGGGCGGGGAGAAGACGATGTGCTCGTCGGAGCAGAACCACACGCTTGAGCCGTCGGACAGCGACGGGTTGCCGTGGTCCATGCCGAGTGCCTTCAGCCCGCAGTCGGCTACTGCCCATCCGCCCGGGTTGACCGAGATCACGGTGGCCAGGATGGTCAGGGCCTGCCCGAAGGGCACGCCGATGGCGGCGTAGGCGGTGTCCATGAGTGCGTAGGAGCCGGCCTGCAGTTCGGTGGCGAAGGCATTGAGGTCCCAGCTGCCCGTCCCGCCGGCCGAGCGCACCGGGCCTCCCACCGCATCATGGGCCTGCTCAAGCAAGGCCATGCTGCGGGCTACCTGACGGGCCCGGTCGGCCCGGTCGCTCACCAGCATCGTGTGGCCCTCGTAGCCCATCACCCCCCGCACCTCCAGGCCGGCCCCGCGGGCCAACTCGGCCAGGGAACCGGCGTCACCGGGAGAACAGCCGCAGCGCGGCAGGCCGACATTGACATCGATGAGGACCTCGCGCAGCCCGGCCTGCTTGGCGGCGCGGACGGTGGCGGGCGAGTCGACCGCTACTGTGACCCGGGCGCCTGCCGTGACCAGGGCACCCAGGCGGGAGGCGTCGAGGACCTCGTTGGCCAGCAGGAGGTCCTGGCCCAGGCCGGCCGCGACCATGCCTTCCACCTCCCTGATGGTGGCACAGGTGAAGCCGGGGTGGCCGCTGGCGCGCTGCTGGCGGGCCAGCTCGGTGCACTTGTGGGCCTTGACGTGCGGCCGCAGGCGCTGGCCGGGCCACGCCTGCGCCATGCGGGCCAGGTTGGCCGCCAAGATAGCGGCGTCCACCAGGGGGGCGGGGGTCGGCAAGTCAGCGAGGTTGCGGGTGACGGGCATGGGAGCATCTTCCTCTTCGCTGCCGTGCTTACGCAGCAAGCAGGTGAGCCCGCGGGGACATGGCAGCAGGAATAAGGGTGCGCAGTGCCTCGGGGCACTGCGCACCCTCACTGACCTTGGCGCCGCGCTTTCGCTGTGCTCCGGCCGGCCGTGATCCGATGCTTGTCCTGGCTGGGCGATGTCAGGCGGAGACGAGGTCGCAGATGAAGATCAGGGTCTCGCCCGGCTTGATGGCGTTGCCCGCGCCGCGGCTGCCGTAGCCGAGGTCGGGCGGGATGACCAGCTTGCGGCGGCCGCCGACCTTCATGCCTTGCACGCCCTGGTCCCAGCCCTGGATGACCTGCCCGATACCGAGGCGGAACTGAAGCGGCTCGCCCCGGCTCCAACTCGCGTCGAACTCCTCCCCCGTGGAGTAGGCGACCCCGACGTAGTGAACCTGTACGGTGTCCCCGGCGCCGGCGGCCTTGCCGGTGCCCTCCCAGATGTCGGTGACCTCAAGCGTCTTGGGCGGCGTGCCCTCAGGAAAGTCCACTTCCGGCTTCGTGATGTCCATGCCCCTCACCTTACCGAGCCCAGCAGTTCAAACCCGGCATCCCGAACGGATGCGTGTTCCACCGATCCCCGTCTCGCCCGCCAGACGCGCGGCGAGTTGAGCGCCGGCGGCGGCGGCGGGCTGGCGCGCGTGGGAGGATCGTCCGGTGGTTCCAGCAGACATTCACGACTTCTTCCTGGCCAGCTCCGGGGTTGCCGGGGCGCTTATCGGGCTGCTCTTCGTGGCCATCTCCGTCTCGGCGACCCGGCTGGCCACGGCCGAGGTCTCCGGGCAGTTGCACCGGATACGCGCGAACGCGGCACTGACCTCGTTCATCAACGCCCTGACAGTGTCGCTGTTCGCGCTGGTCCCTGGTGAGAAGATCGCGCTCGCCGCGACGATCGTGGGGGTACTCGGGCTGCTGTTCGTCCTAGCGTCGCTGCTATCGCTCATCCGGGTGAGGCACATGCGGTGGCCGATGGCGCGGGACGCCGCCTTTCTCGCCGGGCTCGGCGTCACGTTCGTCCTCCAGCTGATGAGCGGCATCGACGTGCAGCATCACCCGGGTGACCTCGGGACGGTGAACAGCCTCGCGATCCTGGTCATCGTCTGCTTCTTCATCGGGATCGCCCGGGCCTGGGAGCTGATCGGCGGGCCGAACATCGGCTTCAGGCACGAGGTAGTGGCCCTGGTCCGGCAGGGCGAGCCGGCCAGCGAGGGCGCCCGGGGCGCCTCCGCGGGCGCTGAGGGCGCCCCCGGGGCCGAGGATCTGAGCGGCCAAGAGCAGGCGCCGGACGAACCGTCCGGTTGACTCCCCTGCTGCTGGCGCCAGCGTGGTGCCGTAGGCGTGGACCGAGCCGCAATTGCCAGGGTTCCGCACGGTGCCCGGCGGGCCTGGACGACAATGCACTCATGCTCTACATGGTGATCGAGCAGTACCTGGACGGGCCCGGGCCGGTCTACGAGCGGTTCGCGGCGAGCGGGCGGATGCTACCGGACGGGCTCGCCTATCTCGACAGCTGGGTGACGGCGGACGGCATGGACGGGTGCTTCCAGCTCATGGAGACTGACGACCCGGCGCTGCTCGCCGCGTGGACGCAGCGGTGGAGCGACCTCGTGGAGTTCGAGATCGTGCCGGTGGTCACGTCGGCCGAGGCGTCCGCCCGGGCCCGCGGCGCGTGACGCCGCACGACCGGAATTAGCTTGCCGTGAACTGGGTGGTCCAGGTGCGGCCCGCGTCGGTGGTGGCCTCGATGGAGAACGTGTGCGCCTTGAGGTTCTCGCCGGCCACCCAGCCCCGGGCCGGGGTGAGGAATGCGGCGGCGAGCGGCTCGTTGATGGCCGGGATGTCGCCCTCGCTGTTCAGCACGGTGCCGCCGTCGGTGGCCAGGATGAGCGGGGCCGCGCCCCAGCCGCCGGCCGGCGGCGTGTAGCCGACGAACGCGGCGGCGCCGGGGCTGATCACGCTGAAGGGCCCCGGCTCGGAGCCCGGGCCCGCCGGGAGGTGCAGCCTGGGCCGCATCGCGGACTCGAGCATCGGCTCTTCCATCACCCCGTGCCATCTGGTGCCGTCCTGCGTGGCGTAGGCGAGGTAGGGGGCGTGCATCATCGCGGTGCCGCTGCCGAGGAACAGCACCCAGGCGGAGCGGTGCGCGGCGCAGCCGAGCTCCGGCGTGTCGCCCGCCGCCCGGCCGGCCTGCTGGCCGGGCGACGCGGGCGGCTCGGTGAACGCCGGCGACCAGGTGGCGCCCGCGTCGGTGGTGCGCCAGATCCGGCCCGGTACGCCCAGGTAGCCGTCTTGCGCGGTGCTGAAGCAGACCGCCTGCGCCCCGGCGGGCGCGCCAGCCGCCGGGCCCCACGTCACGCCGCCGTCGGTGGTGCGCAGCAGCCGGCCGCCGGCCCCTGTTCCGCCAGTCGCCGGCTCGCCGGCGCCGTCGGCCGCCGGGTTGCCGACGATCGCGTAGCCGAGGACGGGCGAGACGAAGCGCACCGCGGAGACGGACACGCAGTGCCCGTTCACCCTGGGCTCATTGAGCGCGGTCCAGCTGGCGCCGCCGTTGGTGGTCCGCAGCAGCGCACCTGGGCCGACGGCCCAGCCGTCCGCGGTGCCGGTGAAGTCCAGCTGGCCGAGCACGGCCGGGCCGGCGTACTGCCTGGTCCAGGTACGGCCGCCATCGCTGGTGGCCAGGATACGGCCGGCGCCCGCCGCCCAGCCGTGTCCGTCGCCGGTGAACTGGATCGCCTGCAGCGGCGCGGCACCGGACCCGGTGCCGCCGGAACCCGCGCCGCCGCCGGCGCAGCCCGCAGCGGAGGCCGGTCCCGTGCCTGAGCTCATCGGCCCCGACGACGACGGGACGGCGCAGCCGCCGAGCAGGCCTGCGACAGCGAGCGCCGCGATGACGGCGACTTGCCTGTTCCTGTTCACGAGCGGTACCTCTTTCCCACGTGCCGGGTCACCGCTACCCGGGGGCACGGCTTCCCGCCGTCCCGCTCACGCGTGAAGTTGGGGGTAACTGGAGGATTAAGTTAGCCCCATGGTAATAGCAGGTCGTAGCGGTATCACTACTTTCCGTTGAATTAACCGAGGTACGACATCACGTGCTTGACCCGGGTGTAGTCCTCGAAGCCGTACATCGACAGGTCCTTGCCGTAGCCGGAGTGCTTGAAGCCGCCGTGCGGCATCTCGGCGGTGAACGGGATATGCGTGTTCACCCACACGACGCCGAAGTCGAGGCGGCGGCTCATCCGCATCGCGCGGCCGTGGTCCCGGGTCCAGACGCTCGAGCCGAGGCCGTACTGCACGCCGTTGGCCAGCCGCACCGCCTCGTCCTCAGAAGAGAACCGCTGCACGGTGATGACCGGGCCGAAGATCTCGTCCTGCACCATCTCGTCGTCCTGCGCCAGCCCGGACACCACGGTCGGCTCGAACAGGAACCCCGGGCCGCCGACCTTGTGCCCGCCGGCCGCGACGGTGGCGTGCGCGGGCACCCGGTCGAGGAAGCCGGACACCCGGGCAAGCTGGCCCGGGTTGTTGAGCGGGCCGAAGTCCGCATCCGGCACGTCGAGCCCGCCGGTCTTGGTCGCCCGCGCCTGCTCCGCCAGGGCGTCGGCCAGGTCGGCGGCGATGCCCGGCCCGGCGATCACCCGGGCGGCGGCGGTGCAGTCCTGGCCAGCGTTGTAGTAGCCGGCCGCCGCGATGCCCTTGGCGGCCGCCTCGACGTCGGCGTCGTCGAAGACGATGACCGGGGCCTTGCCGCCTAGCTCGAGGTGCACCCGCTTGAGGCCGCCGGCCGCGGCGCGCGCCACCTCCGTGCCCGCCCGCACCGAGCCGGTGATGGACACCATCGCGGGCACGGGGTGAACCACCATCGCGCGCCCGGTGACCCGGTCGCCGCAGATCACGTTGAACACGCCGGGCGGGAAGAACTCGGCGGCGATCTCCGCGAGCAGCAGGGTGGAGACCGGGGTGGTGTCCGACGGCTTGAGCACCACGGTGTTGCCCGCCGCGAGCGCGGGGCCGATCTTCCACACCGCCATCATCAGCGGGTAGTTCCACGGGGTGACCTGCGCGCAGACGCCGACCGGCTCACGGCGGATCATCGACGTGTGGTCCCGCAGGTACTCGCCGGCCGACCGGCCCTCGAGGACCCGGGCCGCCCCGGCGAAGAAGCGCAGCTGGTCCACGCTCGGCGGCACCTCATCGGTGCTCGCGATGGCGAGCGGCTTGCCCGTGTTGCGGCACTCGGCCTCGGTGAGCTCCGCGGCGCGCCGGTCCACCGCGTCGGCGAACTTGAGCAGGGCAAGCGAGCGCTCCGCGGGCGTGGTGTCCCGCCAGGTCTCGAACGCGGCCCGCGCCGCGCGCATCGCCTCGTCCACGTCGGCGGCCGACGACACCGGCGCCGCGGCGTAGGCCTCGCCGGTGCTCGGGTCGACCACGTGGCTGTAACCGCCCTCGCACGGGTCCATGTGCTTGCCGTTCACGAAGTTGCGCAGCCTCACGTGCGCCATCCCAGCCTCCATCGTCACCGGGCCCGCCACCGGCGGGCCTGCCATGCAGCTTCGCAAAGTTGGCCCAGCATGACAAGCGAATCCGTTGAATATTGCACGCTTATCTACGAAATTAGTTGACAGAGGCGATCTCGGTGACAAATATTGAGGGAGGTGGCCGGCCTCGTAGTCCCGGGCACGTACCAGGCACGTACCGGGAAGGGATGTGATCGGATGGCCCACGGCCCGCGCGGCGGCGGCCCCGTCGTCACGCCGGCGCTGGATGAGATTTCCAAGCGGATCATCGAGCAGCTGCAGGCCGACGGCCGCCAGTCCTACGCGGCGATCGGCAAGGCGGTCGGGCTCTCCGAGGCCGCCGTCAGGCAGCGCGTGCAGCGGCTGCAGGAGACCGGCGTCATGCAGATCGTCGCGGTGACTGACCCGCTGATGCTCGGCTTCCGCCGCCAGGCCATGATCGGCATCCGCTGCGACGGCGACCTGCAGCGGGTCGCCGACCAGCTAGCGAGCATGGAGGAGATCGACTACGTGGTGCTGACCGCGGGGTCGTTCGACCTGCTGCTCGAGGTGGTCTGCGAGGACGACGACCATCTCCTTGAGATTCTCAGTCAGGTACGCGGGGTACCGTCGGTCACGTCAACCGAGACCTTTGTTTACCTCAAGCTATGCAAGCAGACCTACACATGGGGGACACGGTGACCCTTTCTTCTGACGAGCTCCAGGCCGCAGCCAAGCAGCACCTGTGGATGCATTTCACCCGGATGTCGTCCTACAACAACGGCGACGTCCCGGTGATCGTGCGCGGGTCGGGGCCGTACGTCTACGACGACAAGGGCAAGCGCTACCTTGACGGGCTCGCCGGGCTGTTCGTCTCCATGGTTGGCCACGGCCGCACCGAGCTGGCTGAGGCCGCGTCCAAGCAGGCCTCAGAGCTCGCCTACTTCCCGCTGTGGTCCTACGCGCACCCGGCGGCGGTGCAGCTCGCGGCCCGCCTCGCGGAGCTCGCGCCCGGTGACCTGAACCGGGTGTTCTTCACTACCTCCGGCTCCGAGGCCGTCGAGTCGGCGTGGAAGCTGGCCAAGGCGTACTTCAAGCGCACAGGCGAGCACGGCCGGTACAAGGTGCTCAGCCGCGAGTACGCCTACCATGGCACCTCGATGGGCGCGCTCGCCGTCTGCGGCCTGTCCGCGATCAAGCACGACTTCGAGCCGCTGCCGCCTGGCGGCATCCGCGTGCCGAACACCAACTTCTACCGGGCGCCGGAGTTCGTCGCCGACGACGAGGCCAAGTTCGGCGTCTGGGCCGCCGACGAGATCGAGCGGGCGATCCTGCGCGAGGACGCCGAGTCCGTCGCGGCGGTGTTCCTCGAGCCGGTGCAGAACTCCGGCGGCTGCTTCACCCCGCCGCCCGGCTACTTCCAGCGGGTGCGGGAAATCTGCGACAAGTACGGCGTCCTCCTCGTCTCCGACGAGGTGATCTGCGCGTTCGGGCGGCTCGGCTACTACTTCGGCTCCGAACGGTACGGCTACCAGCCCGACATCATCACCTTCGCCAAGGGCGTCACCTCCGGCTACTCGCCGCTCGGCGGCATGATCGTGCGCGACCAGCTGATGGAGCCGTTCCTCACCGGCGGAGCCACGTTCCTGCACGGCATCACGTTCGCCGGGCACCCGGTATCGTCCGCCGTCGCGCTCGCCAACCTGGACGTCTTCGAGCGGGACAACCTGCTCGGCAACGTGCGGGCCAACGAGGCGGGCTTCCGGGCCACCCTCGACAAGCTCACCGACCTGCCGATCGTCGGCAACATCCGCGGGGCCGGCTACTTCTACGGCATCGAGCTGGTCAAGGACAAGAACACCAAGGAGACGTTCAACGACGACGAGTCGGAGCGGCTGCTGCGCGGCTTCCTGTCGCACGCGCTGTTCGACGCCGGCCTGGTCTGCCGGGCCGACGACCGCGGTGACCCGGTGATCCAGCTCGCGCCGCCGCTGATCTGCACCCAGGAGCACTTCGACGAAATCGAGCAGATCCTGCGCTCGGTTCTCACCGAGGCCTGGACGAAGCTCTAGCCAGAGCCGGGCGGGCCGAGGTCCGCCGGGGATCGCTGGTTCCCGGGCCCCGGCCGGCCCACCGATGTACGATGCCACCGAGACCACAAACGTTTGTAGCGGGCCGGACACACCGGGCCGATGTATCCAGGGGACATCGTGACCGCGCTGACATGGGGCCAGCGAAGGGACAACCTCCCCGCAGAGGTCAACCGGTTCGTCGGCAGGCGGCGGGAACTGCCGGCCATCGGGGAAGCCTTCGAACGACGCCGCCTGGTCACCCTGCGCGGGCCCGGCGGAGTCGGCAAGACGCGGCTCGCGCTGCACGCGGCCGCTGGACTGCGGGACGCCTTCGCGGACGGCTGCTGGCTGGTCCAGCTGTCCCCGCTGCGCGCGCCCGAGCTCCTGCCCCGCGCCGTCTCCGAGGCGCTCGGCCTGCCCGATGACGTGACCGGCAACCCAGCGCGGGCGCTGGCGGACAGCCTCGCGGAACGCGAGCTGCTGCTGCTCCTGGACACCTGCGAGCACCTCACCGCCGGCTGCGCGGAGCTCGCCGCGCTGCTGCTCGCGGCCGCGCCGCGGCTGCGCATCCTGGCGACCAGCCGCGCGACGCTTGACGCGCCAGGCGAGCAGTCGCTGCTCATCGGGCCGCTCGAGCTGCCCGCGGACGACGCGTCCGCCGCCAGCACGGACGCGGTATCGCTGTTCGTCGACCGCGCGCAGGCCGCGGTCCCCGACTTCGCGCTCACCCCGCAGAACACCCCCGCCGTCGCCGAGCTGTGCCGCAGGCTCGACGGCATGCCGCTGGCCCTCGAACTCGCCGCCGTCCGGCTGCGCGGCATGCCGGCCGAGGAGATCCTCCGCCGGCTGAACGACCGGTTCCGTGCCCTGGGGACCGCCCGGACCGCCACCGAACGCCACCGCACGCTGCGGGCCGCCGTCGCGTGGAGCCACGAGCTGTGCACCCCCGCCGAGCAGCGGCTGTGGGCGGAGCTTTCCGTGTTTCCCGGCTCCTTCACGCTCGCCGCGGCCGAGCGGGTCTGCGGGCCCGGCGCCGGCGAAACGCTGCGCCGGCTCGCCGGCAAGTCGGTCGTGCTGTTGTCTCCCGGGGAGGCGACCCCCCACTCCGCTAGCCCGGGGGGGCAACCCCCCCAAACCCCCCCGAGGCCCCGGGACGCGTCCGATCGCGAGGCGATCGTATCGGACGCGCAGTCGGGTCCCGGTCAAGCGGACTCCTCGCTGCCCGAAGACCTTTACCGGATGCTCGACACCATGCGGGAGTTCGGCGCTGAGCTGCTCGACGAGGAAGCCACCAGGCGCATCCGGGCCAGGCACCGGGACTACTTCCTTGAGCTCGCCGAACGGGCCGCGGCCGGCAGCATGACCGCGGAGCAGGCGGGCTGGCTCCGCCGCCTGAGCACGGAGACCGCCAGCCTCCGGGCGGCGCTCGGCTTCTCGTTCACCGAGCCGGGCGAGGCGCCGGCCGGCCTGCGGATGGCCCGGCTGCTGCTGCCCTACTGGTACATGACCGGGCAGTTCACCGAGGGCAGGCGCTGGCATGAGCTGGCGCTCGGGGTGAACCCCGGGTCAAGCGACCACGCCTGGGCGGTGTTCGGCGCGGGCGTGCTCGCCGTGCACCAGGGTGACCTGGCGCGCGGCGGGGGGCTGCTCACCGAGGCCGCCGCGCTCGCCGAGGCCGCGGCGGATGAGAACCTCACCGCGCACGTCACCGACGCACGCGGCGTCCTCGCGCTGCGCGCGGGCAAGCTGGCCGCCGCGCGCGCCTGCCACGAGGCCGCGCTGGCCAGCTACCAGCGGATCGGGTTCGCCGACCCGCTGGCCCTGGCCAGCTACGGCAGGCTCGTCGCCGTCTGCCTGCTGACAAATGACCCTGACCAGGCGGACAAGCTCGCCGAGGAGTGCCTGCGCCGCTGCGCGGAGCTCGGCGAGCAGTGGGCGCGCGGCACCGCGCTTATCTCGCGCGCCGGGGCGCGCTGGCGGGCCGGCGACCTCCCCGCGGCCATCGAGTACGCGCTCGCCTGCCTGCGGACCAAGGCGGAACTCGGGGACCTGCACACCATCGCGATGTGCTTCGACCTGCTGACGACATGCCTGGTCAGCACCGGGGACCTGGAACGCGCCGTGGTGCTGCGGGGGGCGGCCGACACGCTGTGGACGCTGCTGAACGCCCCGGTGCTCATTGGGCCGGCCTACACGCAGATCAGGGAGCGCGTCACCACGACGGCGCGTTCCGCGCTTGGCGAGGAGCGGTTCGCTGCGCTGCTGCGGCACGGCGCCGCCCTGCCGCTGTCCGCCGCGCTCGCGACGGCACGGGGCGAGGTGCCTGCCGTGCCCGACGGCTCGCCGCTCGCCGTCTCCGGCACCGTGCCGGGCAGCGACGTACGGTCGCTCACCCGGCGCGAGCTCGAGGTCGCCTGCCTGGTCGCCGGCGGGCTCGGCAACCGGGAGATCGCCGAGCGGCTCTTCCTGTCCAAGCGCACGGTCGACTCGCACATCGAGCACATCTTCGCCAAGCTGAGCTTCTCCTCGCGGGCCCAGTTGACCGACTGGTTCCGCGACCAGGAGCAACCTGGCTGATCGGTACCGTTCTCACCTGCCCGCACGCTTCACCTCAATATTCATCAAGATCGGTACGCGCTACCATCCCTGCCGTCACCAGTCGTTTACCGGCGGGCGGCAAAGTCTCTGCATGTCAGATGACTCGGGGTCCGCCCTGTCAAGGCGGCAGGTGATCGCCGCGGGCACCACCGGGCTGATCACCGCCACCGCGGTCCCGTCCCGCGGCGCGGCGCGCGGCCGCCCGGGGCCCGGGGACGGCACCCCCGAGCAGATCCACCTCACCTGGGGCGACGACCCGGCACGAGCCGTCGTGGTGTCCTGGGCGTCGGCCGGCCGGGCGGACCGGCCCCGGGTCAGGATCGGGCAGCGGGTTATCACCGCCACCGAGCGCGCCTGTGCCGACCCGGGCAGCGGCGTCGTCACCTGGTCCTACCACGCGCTCGTGGACCGGCTGCGTCCCGGCGCGACCTACGCGTACGCGGTGACCGCCGACAACGATGCCAACGCGGCCGACCCGTTCAGCGCCACGTTCACCACCGCGCCCGAGGGGCGCGCCGCCTTCCGCTTCACCAGCTTCGGTGACCTCGGGACGTCGCCCGGGTGGCCCGGCGCTTCCTGGGACAGCGGCCAGGCCGCCTACGCGGCGGGCGCGGTGGAGACCTTCCAGCCGCTCTTCCACCTGGACAACGGCGACCTCACCCCGGCCGCCCCGGCCCCGGGCGCACTGGCGCAGGCCTGGCGGGACTTCGGTAACAACGTCCAGGCGTCAGCGGCGAACCGGCCGTGGCTGCCGGTGCCCGGCAACCACGCACTCGGGCTTGGCGACGGGGAGCAGGGGCTCGCCTCCTTCCTCGCGCGGTACACGCTCCCCGCCAACGGCATGGGCGGCCTCGAGGGCCGGTGGTACGCGTTCCGGGTGGGCACGGCGCTGTTCGTCAGCCTGAGCGGAGACGACGTCGCCTACCAGGACGCGCCCGGCGCGGCCGGCGGGGCCGGCGGGGCGATGCTGCCCGCGGAGGCGGCGGGCACCGCGGGTTCCGGGCGCGGTTACTCGGGCGGCGCCCAGACCAGGTGGCTTGAGTCGACCCTGGCGGCCGCCCGCGGCGACGCCTCGCTCGACTGGATCGTCGTGCAGCTGCACCAGTGCGCCTGCTCGTCCGCGGCGGAGGGCGTCGGGTCTGACCTGGGCATCCGCCGGGAGTGGCTGCCATTGTTCGACATCTACGAGGTCGACCTTGTGCTGTCCGGGCACGATCACGGGTACGAGCGGTCCTTCCCGGTCCGCGGCCCGGACGCGGGTGCGGTCCCGGACGCGGGAGCCGGCCCGGACGCGGAAGCTGTCCTCGGCGCGAGTGCCCGCCTCGACACCCGGGTCGTCCCTGGCGCGATGCCCGGCGCCGCGGCCGACACCCGCCGGCCGCACCCGGTGACCACCGTGGACAGCGGTGTGTTCGACACCAGCCAGGGCACCGTGCACCTGGTCCTCGGCTGCGCCGGCCCGGGCCCCGGCCCTGGCCCCGGAGAAACCGGCGACGCGGCCGGCCCCGGCGGGTCCGCCGGCCTCGGCGGTCACGCGGACGGCGCGCCCCGGCTGGCCCGGGTCCTCACCTGGCCGGCCGGGCCGGCCCGTGACGGCCGGGCCCCCGACGGCGCGGCCGGACCCGACGGCGCCGTGGAGGCGGCGACGTGGTCCGCGCGGCGCGACGCCTCGCCCGGTTACGGCATCGCGGTATTCGACGTCGACCCGGGCAGCGAGGCGGGCGGCCAGACCTCCATCACTGTCCGGTACTACCACGACTTCCACGAGTACCGCGCGGCCGGCCCGGACCCCATCAGCCCCGTAGCCGGCGGCCTAGACCGCGATTACGTGTTCTACGAGACGTTCACCCTGGTCAGGCCAAGATCAGACGGCCGTCGCTGGCATCCGAGGGGCTAGCGCCGCACCGGGGTGGTGGCATTCCCGCACGGCCTGCCGCCCGCCCGGCCTTGCGCCCAAAGCGCCCCCGGCCTGCGGATACCTCACGGCATGCCGGTACGGTCGGGAGGCATGACTGACGTTGACGCGGTGGTGGTCGGTGCCGGAGTTACCGGGCTGACGACCGCTATATCACTCGCCGAGGCGGGGCTGCGGACGCGGGTGGTGACGGCGGAGCCGCCGTCTGCGACCACGTCCGTGTCCGCCGGGGCGATCTGGGGACCGGTGCGGTGCGGGCCCGCCGAGCGGTGCTACCCGTGGGCGCGGACGGGACTCGAGGTGCTGTCCGCGCTGGCCGGCCGGCCCACCACGGGGGTGCACCTGCTCTCCGGGCGCGAGGTGTGCTCGACCGTCACGTCGCCGCCGCCATGGACGGGCATGCTCGAGCAGATGCGCGTGCTTGGGCCCGCCGGCCTGCCGGACGGCTTCGTCTCCGGCTGGGCCTATACCGCCCCGGCGGTCAACATGCCGGTGTACCTGGACTACCTGCTGCACCGCTACACCTGCCTCGGCGGAACGGTGCTGGCCCGGACGGTGCCGTCGCTTGAGTCGGTCGCGGCGCCCGTCGTGGTGAACTGCACCGGGATCGGCGCGCGCTCGCTGGTGCCGGACGAGTCGCTGGTGCCGGTGCGCGGGCAGGTCGTCGTGGTCGAGAACCCCGGTATCGCCGAGTTCTACCTGGACCACGGGGACGGCGGCTCCGATTACGTGTACCTGTTCCCGCACGGCGACGTGGCGGTGCTCGGCGGCACCGCGCACGAGGGGGCGGCCGACCTGGCGCCGCGGCCCGACGTGGCGGCGCGGATCCTGCGCGACGTCAGCGCGGTCTTCCCGTCGCTGCGCGGCGCCCGGGTGGTGGCGCAGCGCGTCGGGCTCCGCCCGGTCCGGCCGGAGGTGCGGCTCGAGGCGGAGGCGCTGCCGGGCGGGCGCGTGCTGTGGCACAACTACGGGCACGGCGGCGCCGGCGTGACGCTGTCCTGGGGCTGCGCCGCCGAATTGACGGCGGCGGTCCTGGCGGGCATGCCGACCGTCCGGCGCTGACCCCGCTCGGCCGCACTCGTCCTGGATCAGGGGATCGAGCGGCGCGGCGGGCCTGCGCGGGCGCTCAGCTGCCGTCGCGGAGGTCGGCGGGCGCGCCGGGCCGGAACGCGATGGAGTCGAAGACCGCGGTGCAGCCGTCCCCCCGCGGCGACTGGGCGAGGAAGCCGACGCGGGCGCCGGACGCCTCGCCAAGCGTGAAGTACCGCAGCAGCTGCCAGTAGCTGCCGCCGGTCGAGGCGTGGAACGCCCACACCCGGCCCGTCCTGGTGATGCGCAGCCAGAGCGGGCCGCCGGCCGTCTCGAAGGAGTTGCTGTCGTCGGAGGTGCCGTGCGTGACCACGGTGACCGCGGTCGGCTTGCCCTGCGGGGAGAGCTCGTAGCAGAGCTTGGCCCAGCGGCGGTCGCTGAGGTAAATCATCAGGACGCCGGCGTCGAACGTGCCGCCGAAGCCCACGGTGACCCGCGCGGAGAAGGTGAAGTCGTGCTCGCCGGGCAGGCCGGTCCACCGTCCCGCGTCCGGCCGCGCGCCCTCATCGCCCGCCGGGTCGATGAACATGTCGGACTTGGGGCCGCTGGTCAGGGTCAGCACGCCGCCCGCGACCGTGGCCTGGCAGGCGGGAGTGCCGGAGGTCACGAAGGGGAACGGCACCCCCGGCACGTACAAATCGGTCACCGTGGCAGTGTCCCACGGATTTGTCACCTGGCTAACTCCGTCTCTACAGGCAGCGGCCGCAGCACGTCGAACTCGTTGCCGTCCGGGTCGGTCATCACCACCCAGCTGACGTCACCTTGACCGATGTCGACCCGGCGCGCGCCGAGCGCCTCGAGCCGGGCCACCTCCGCTGCCTGGTCGGCGGGCCGCAGGTCCAGGTGGAGCCGGTTCTTGACCGCCTTGGGCTCGGGAACCCGCAGGAACAGCAGGTCCGGCGCGACGCTGTCCTCCGGGCTGCCCGCGGGCGGCTCGAGCACCACCTCGTGGTCGGTGTCATGGGTGCGCCGCCAGCCGAGCGCGGCCTCCCAGAAGTCCGCGCTCTTCGACGGATGCACGGAGTCGACGCACAGGCACTGAATGCGGATGTTCATGGGAGAACCATCTTTCCCCGGCCGGCGGCCTGTCTAACGGTTTTCGCCGCCCCGCTAGGGTGGGGCGGTGGACATCGGATTCGGCGCGGCGGTCGCGGGGGCATGGGCGACGCCGCGGAACCTGGCGGAACTCGGGCGGCGGGCGGAGCGGCTCGGGTACCGCTCGCTGTGGACGTTCTCGCGGCTGCTGGCGCCGCCCGGGGCCAACCTGGCGCCCGTTTACCAGTCCGTGCTCGACCCGATGGTGTCGCTCGGCTTCCTCGCCTCCGCCACCTCGTCCATCCGGCTGGGCGTCGCGACCGTCAGCCACCCGTTCGCCTCGCCGCTGCTGCTCGCCAAGCAGGCCGCCACCGTGGACGTGCTGTCAGGCGGGCGGCTCGACCTGGGCATCGGGTCCGGGTGGCTGACCGAGGAGTTCACCGGTTCCGGCGCGTCGATGGCCCGCCGGGGCGCGCGGGCGGATGAGTACGTCGCCGCGCTGCGGGCGCTGTGGAGCGGCTCCGGCGGGTACCAGGGCACGTTCTTTTCCATACCGGCGGGCCGTCAGGACCCCGCCCCGGTGCAGCGGCCGGGACCGCCCGTGCTGATCGGCGGCATGTCCCGGGCGGCGATGGAACGGGCCGGGCGGATCGGCGACGGGTGGGTGACCGCCTCAAGCGCGGACCTGTCCGCCATCGCCGAGTCGGCCAAGGTGGTGCAGAGCGCCGCCCGGGCGGCCGGGCGCGGACCCGCGCGGATCGTCTGCCGTGGCGTGGTACGGCCGGGCACGCCCTCGGTCTCCGCGCGTACCGGGCGGCGGCGGCTGCTGTCCGGGTCGTATGAGCAGATCCGCGAGGATGTCCGGTGGCTGGGAAGTTGCGGCGTCACCGAGGTGTTCTATGACTTGAACTTCGACCCGGCGGTCGGCGACCCGGCCGCCGACGAGGCCAAGGCGGTGCTGCGCGCCTCGGAGGTCCTTGAGGCGCTGGCACCCGGGGCGCGGATGTAGGGCACAGTCTGTCCTAGTGCAGGGGCCAGGCACCGTCTTCCGCGCGGCTCACTACTGGTACCGATCGATGAGGCTTGGTGGCATGGAGAAGGTAGAGCGGTCAGAGGCACAGTGGCGCGAGCAGCTGTCGCCTAAGGAGTACGCGGTGCTGCGGCAGTCGGCGACCGAGCCCGCGTTCACCGGCGAGTACACGGACACCGAGACCGTCGGCGTGTACCGGTGCCGGGCGTGCGGACAGGAGCTGTTCCGTTCGGAGAACAAGTTCCACTCGGGCTGCGGGTGGCCGTCGTTCTACCAGCCGACCTCCGATGACGCGGTGACGCTGATCGAGGACCGCGCCCACGGGATGCTCCGGGTCGAGGCGCGCTGCGCGCGGTGCGACTCGCACCTCGGGCACGTGTTCACCGGCGAGGGATTCTCGACGCCCACCGACGAGCGGTGGTGCATCAACTCGGTCTCGCTGACGCACGAGCCCGCCGGGGACTGACCTTCCGGCCAGGCTCCGGTCAGCCGGGACGGCTAGCCGCCGGTCAGTCGCCGTGGCCGGGGAAGCGGCGGTCGCGCTTGGTCTGCGCGCGGCGGCGCTTGTCCGCGAGGCGGCGCTCCCGCGCGCCGCGGGTCGGCTTCGTCGGCACCCGCGGCGGCGGTGGCGGCGCGATCGCCTCGCGCAGCAGGGCGGCGAGCCGCGCCCTGGCCGCCTCGCGGTTCATCAGCTGGCTGCGCTCGGTCTCCGCCGCGACCGTGACCACGCCGTCGGCGAGCCGGGCGGCGAGCCGCGTCAGGGCACGCTTCCGTTCGCGCTCCGGCAAAGACGGCGACCGTCCGATGTCAAACGAGAGCTCGGCCCGGCTGTCCGTGGTGTTCACCGACTGGCCGCCGGGGCCCGAGGACCTGGAGAACCGCTCGCGCAGCTCGGCGGCCGGGATCACCAGCCAGTTGTTCACGCGAAGGTCGTCGGGCATACGTCAAGTCTGACGCACCAGGGCAGGTGCTGCCGAATCGTGACCTCGCGGCGCAACCGGCCGGGCCGGCAGTGCCGTCCAAGTGGCATGCGTACTTCGCGTGCCTTTGCCGGCCGCCGCCGCCTGCTCGGCGCGGCGGGGATTCCCGGCGTGCTCCTCATTATCGCCGTCACGGCGGCCGGCTGCTCAAGTGACGCGGCCAGCTCGTCCGGCGCGGCCTCGGGCTCCTCCGCGCAGCTCGGCATGGCGGCGGCGCCCGCGTCCTCGGCCGCAGCCGCGGCCGCGCCCACGGCCGCCGCGGCGGGCGGGTCGTCGAGCGGGTTCTCCGCGGGCGGCTCCCGCCAGGCGGCCTCGACCGCCAAGTTCGCGCCGAGCGGCCAGCAGCTCATCGAGACCGCTCAGCTCTCCGTGCGCGCGAAGAATGTGGCCGACGCCGTCTCCAGCGCCACCCAGATCGTCACCGACGCGGGTGGCTACGTCGCCGCCGAGAACGCGTCGGCCGGCCAGGGCAACCCGAGCCAGGCCACGGCCACCGTGACGTTCAAGATCCCGGCGGCCGTGTACCAGACGACGCTGGCCACCCTGACCAGGGCCGGGCTCGGCACCCAGCTGTCGCTGTCACAGCAGGCGCAGGACGTGACGCAGCAGGTCGCGGACGTGAGCAGCCGGGTGACCTCAGACGAGGCGGCGATCGCGCAGCTGCGGGCGCTGCTCGCGCACGCCGGGAGCGTCGGCGACCTGCTGTCCGTGCAGGACCAGATCAACAGCGAGGAAGGCGATCTGGAGTCGATGCTCGCGCAGCAGAGCGCGCTCAGCCACGAGACCTCCTACGCGACGCTGACGCTGAGCCTCGTCGGCCCGAAGGCCGCCGCCAAGCCGCGTCCCAAGCAGGCGCCGCCCGGGCTGACCGGCGGGCTGGCCCGCGGCTGGCACGCGTTCCGCGTGACGCTCAGCTGGCTGCTGACCGTGATCGGCGCGGTGGCACCGTTCGCCGCGGCCCTGGCGATCATCGGCGGCCTCGGCTGGTGGGCCCGCCGCCGGGTCACCCGCGGCCGCCGGCGGCCGGACACGCCGGTCGCCGCCTCGGGCGGCGACGGCGCCTGAGGCCGTTGGGTTCCAGGACCATGGGCTACGGGGCCATGGTCCTGGAGTCATTCAAGCCTGTGCGGCCTGCGCGACCTGAGACGGGCGTTACGCGAGCGAGGCGACGAGCTCCGCGACGGGCTTGCGGCGGCCGGTGTAGAAGGGGATCTCCACCCGCGTGTGCCGCCTGGCCTCGGCACCGCGCAGGTGACGCATCAGGTCGACGATCCGGTGCAGTTCGTCGGCCTCGAACGCGAGCATCCACTCGTAGTCGTTCAGCGCGAAGCAGCTGACCGTGTTGGCCCGCACGTCGGGGTACTCGCGCGCCATCTTGCCGTGCTCGGCGAGCATCGTCCTTCGCTCGGCGTCGTCGAGCAGGTACCACTCGAGTGAGCGGACGAACGGGTAGACGCAGACGTAGTTCTTCGGCTCCTCCCCCGCGAGGAACGCCGGGATATGGCTCTTGTTGAACTCGGCCGGGCGGTGCAGCGCCATCGCGGACCAGACGGGCTCGGACGCGTAGCCGAGCTTGGTCCGCCGGAAGTTGACGTACATCTCCTGCAGCTCGTCGGCGGTCGGCGCGACCCACCAGAGCATGAAGTCGGCGTCCGCGCGCATGCCCTGCAGGTCATAGCAGCCCCGGGTGACGATGCCCTTGCCCTGCGCCTGGTCGAGCACCTCGGTCAGCTCGGCGGCCGCCTCGTCCCTGGCGAAGTCGCGGTCCGTCACCGTGAACACGGCCCACATCGTGTACCTGATGAGCTCGTTCAGGTCCCGCGCCTTGAGCCGCTGCTTCTCGTCCTTGTCCGCTGCCGTGTCCGTCATGGCTTCGATCTTAGTGAGCCCGAACGGGTGCGCGGCTCCGCCTGCCCGCTCCAGTGGCCCCCGCCCCAGGTCCCCGGCGTCGCGGCCCGGCCGTCCGGGTACCGCTCTCAGCGGCGGCGGGCGGTCAGGTAGGCGGTCACCTGGGCGGCGGCGGACTTCGCGGTGGCGGCGCAGGCCGGGATCCCGATGCCGTCATAGGCGGCGCCGGCGATGGCCAGGCCGGGCTGCTCGGCGACCGCCGCGCGGATGCGGGCGACGCGATCCAGGTGGCCGACGTTGTACTGGGGAAGGCCGCCGCCCCAGCGGGTGACGCGCCACGCGACGGGCGGCGCGGTAAGGCCGAGCGCGTCGCCGAGTTCTGCGGCGGCGAGGTCGGCGAGGTCGGCGTCATCGCGCTGCAGCACCGCCACCTCGCCGCTGCGGCCGATGGAGCAGCGGACGATGTGCACCGGCGCCTGACGGGCTAGGTGAGGCCACTTAACCGTGGAGAACGTCGCGGCCTTGACCGCCCGGCCGTCCACCGCCGGGACCAGGTAGCCGCTGCGCTGCTGCTCAGCGCCCTGTCCCTGGAAGAGGTCCGCTGCGTGGAAAGCGAGCGTGATGATGGCCATGGACGCGTACGGGATCCCGTCCAGCTGGGTGGCGGCCACGGGCGCGGCATCCCGCAGCAGCCGCGCGGCGGGCGCCGCCGGCACCGCGATGATCACCGCGTCGGCGTCCAGGTACTCCGGGTCGGCGGCGGAACCGATGGTGAGCCGAAAGCCCAGTTCCGTCCGGCTGAGCTCGCGGACCATCGCGCCGGTGCGGATCTCGGCGCCGGACGCCTTGGCCAGCGCCTCGGGAAGCGCGCCGAGCCCACTCGTGAGCGTGACGAACACCGGGGCCGGCTTGCCGTCACCCTGCGCTTGACCTGGCTGGGCTTGACCTGGCTGGG
>CAZORE010000050.1:26355-32288 GCA_964581815.1 uncultured Streptosporangiaceae bacterium
GCTTGACCTGGCTGGGCTTGACCTGGCTGGGGCGGTAGCAGCGAGGTGACCGCCTCGGTCAGCGCCGCGTGGCCGCGGGCCGCCGCGGCGAGCGGAGCAAGGGTGGCGGCGAACGACAAGTCCTCGGACCGGCCAGCGTAGACGCCGCCGAGCAACGGGTCGACCAGCCGGTCGACCACCTCGGCACCCAGCCTGCTGCCGACGTACTCGGTGACCGAGGCGTCGCCGCCCTCGGCCGGCCTTACCTCCTCGGCCCTGGCGCGCGCGACGCCCTCCGGTGAGATCACCCCGGTGGCGGCCAGCTCATCCAGGTCCGCGGGCACGCCCATGAACTGCCTGCGAGGCAGCGGCCGCATCGCGCCCCTGGTGTAGATGGCCGACGCGGTGACACCCGCGGGGACGAGGTCGCCGCCAAGGCCGGCCGCGGTGATCAGCCCGATGCCCTCCGGCCGCCGGGCAAGCAGCGCCTCGGCGCCCTCGTCCATGGCCACCCCGGCGACGTCCGAGGCCGACAGCTTCCCGCCGAGCCGGCCCGCTCCCTCGAGCACGGTTACCCGCACCGGCTCGTCCCTAAGGTAGAAGGCCGCTGCGAGGCCCGCGATCCCGCCCCCGATGACCGCCACGTGCGGGAGCGCTGAGGGGAAGGGCCCGTCGTCCTCACGGGAGATGACTTCGCCAGTCGACATGCCCCAAGCCTGCCACAGCGCCCAGGACGCCCGGACCTGGCGTTGGTCCCGGCTCACAACAACGGCTGTGCCTCGGTCAGGGTGCGGATGACCGGGAAGTCCCACCGGGAGGCGTAGCCGCTCGTCTCGCCGCGGGCGATCTGGATCGGGCGTATGCCGACGGCCTGCGCGCCGACGCAGAACGTCGGCTGGTCATCGATGAAAACCGCGTCGACCGCCGCCACGCCAAGCTCCTCGAGCGCCGTCGCGTAAATCTCCGGGTACGGCTTTACCGAGCCGACCTCACAGGACAGCACCACCGCGTCCACCAGCGGGATGACGCCCAGGTAGTCAAGCTGCGCCCGCGTGGTGTCGGCGCAGTTGGACACCAGGGCGGTCGCCGTGCCGCGGGACCTGAGCCAGGTCAGGAACGGCACCGTGTCGTCGCACAGCCGGACGCGCTCGCGGGAGTACTCCGCGTCGCGCCGCGACAGGTCGGCGACCAGGTCCGGGGCCGGCTCCCGGCCGAGCGCGCGCAACGTCCGCTCGAACGACTGGGCGACGGTCAGCTTGCCGCGGTCCCGGTCCTCGCGCATCGTGTCCCACTCGGCGAGCCAGTCATCGAGGCCGATACCGAGCGGCTCGACGAGCGCCGCCACCCGCGGTACGAAAAGGGACGTCAGGATCGTGTCATAGACGTCGATGAGGCAGGCGCGCACCACCGTGGTCATGCCTGCCTGAGCTTGGCGCGCAGCTGGCTAACCTCGTCGGGGCCGAATCCGTGGCCGGCCAGCCACTGATCCAGGCCGCCGTACCGGGTGCCGAGCTGCTCGAGGAACGCCTTCATCGTCTCCGCGCGCGGCGCGTGCGCCCGGACCGGCGTGCTGGTCACACCGTCGCTGTACATCTTTGACCGGGCCAGCCGCTCGACGATCGCATCGAGCCGCTCGTCGGTCGCCATGTAGTCCGCCACGATGACCTCCGGCTCGACGTCGGCCGCGGTGAGGACGAGCGCGACCACGACGCCCGTCCGGTCTTTGCCGGCCGCGCAGTGCACGATCGCCGCACCGGGCGCGGTCGCGATCGAGCGCAGCGCGCCGACGACCTCCTCCGGCCGGTTCTCCAGGTAGCCAAGGTAGTGCCCGCACATGAAGTCGTCAGGGTACCGCTCGCGGTCCGCCTCGGCCATCTCGGTCACCAGCGCGGCCTTGGCCGTGTCCGCCACGTCGAGGAACTCCCGCAGCACGGGGTGGTGCGCGTGGCGCACGCCGGGCAGCGCGTCGAGCGGCGCGGGGCCCTCAACCGCCACCTCGTTCGTGGAGCGGAGGTCCACCACCGTGGTCAGCCCGATCTCGTCGACGAGCCTGCTGACGTCCCCGGCCGAGAGCTCCTGGAGGTTCTCCGAGCGCAGCAGCCTGCCCGGCACGGTGGTACCGCCGTCGCTGGTCGGCAGCCCGCCCAGGTCGCGCACGTTCACGGCGCCGTCTAGTTCAATCCATGTCACGTCCCTATTGTCCCATTTAGAACGTGAGGCATGCTAACGGCCTCGGCAAATCCCCGGTGAACAGTGCGCCTGGCCCGCCGCGGTGGCGCCTGAGTCAGCCGGGGCGCGGGAGCCACGCCCTCGTTCCGTATCCGGCCGTCAGGCGCTGGCCGCGGAGACCTCGTGCACGAGGTCGGTGAGACGGGCCAGGATGTCCGGGTCGGTCTCGGGCGGGACGCCGTGGCCCAGGTTGAAGACGTGGCCGCCGCCGAGCGTGCTGGCGCGGTCGAGGATCGCGCGGGCGCGAGGCTCGGCCACCTCCCAGCCGGCCAGCAGCATTGCGGGGTCGAGGTTGCCCTGCAGCGCCTTGCAGTGCCCGCCGAGGCTCGCGCCGACGCGCCGCGCCGCCTCGTCGAGCGGGACCCGCCAGTCCACGCCGACCACGTCGGCGCCCGCCTCGCCGAGCAGGCCGAGCAGCTCGCCCGTGCCCACCCCGAAGTGAATGCGGGGCACGCCAGACGCGGCGAGGGCGGAGAAGATCCGCCTGGTGTGCGGCAGGATCGCGTGCCGGTAGTCCTCGGGGCTGATCACGCCGACCCACGAGTCGAACAGCTGCACCGCGGACGCGCCCGCCTCGACCTGCAGCGCGAGGAACGCGATGGCGATGCCCGCCAGCCTGCCCATCAGCGCGTGCCACAGCTCCGGGTTGCCGTACATCAGGGCCCTGGTCCGGTCGTGGTTCTTCGACGGGCCGCCCTCGATCAGGTAGGAGGCGAGCGTGAAGGGGGCGCCGGCGAAGCCGATGAGCGGCTTGCCGCCAAGCTCCCCGACCAGGGACTTGACCGCCTCGGTGAGGAACGGCACGTCGGCTGGCTCCAGGGGGCGCAGCCGCTCGACGTCACCGAGGGTACGGAACGGGTGTCCAACGACCGGGCCGACGCCCGGCTTGATGTCCACGTCGACGCCGACCGCCCGCAACGGGACAACGATGTCGCTGTACAGGATCGCCGCGTCCACGTCGTAGCGGCGCAGCGGCTGCAGCGTGATCTCGGTGACGAGCTCGGGCCGGGTACACGACTCGAGCATGGGAACGCCCTCGCGGACCCGGTGGTACTCAGGCAGCGACCGGCCGGCCTGCCGCATGAACCAGACCGGGGTGTACGGCACCGGCTCGCCGCGGCACGCGCGGATGAAGGCAGAATCCTGGGGCGGCTGAGGTTGGTTCACTCCGGGAGTCTATCGAACAACAGTGCCGGGCCCGGCGACACGCCGCCTGGGGTCCGCCGGAATCGTGCTGGTACGTGCCAAGATCGGGATGAGTCCGGCCATGTGACGCGAGCAACTGAACCGTAGGGGGGACCGGGATGACGCAGCCGCTGGGTAGTTGTCCCGCATGTAGCGGCGATGAGCCCTTCGAGCAGGTTCATCATGGGATGCATGCTGATGAGCGGTGCCCGGACGCCGACGGCGAGTGCCCCGAGTGGGTGTGTCCGGGATGCGGTGCCGGGGTATTCATGGGCACTGTGATCATCGGCACTTACCCGGCGGACATTGTGACCGCCCCGGCCAGACAGTCCGTCCGTGCCGCGTAGAGACGCCGCCGGACCGCTCATCCGACGCCGGCGCTTCGCGGGCTGGCGGGCACGACGTACGCTCAGGCCATGAGATTGGCGGACACGCCCGGGCTGACGCGGGCAGGCGGCGCCGCGGACCCGGTCGCGGCAGACGAGGAGCCCGCGGTGGGTGCCGCGTCCGCCTTCGCCGCTGCGGTGGCCGCGCTTACGGAGGGCAAGGACGCGGTCGCCGCGGTCAGGGACGACCTTGCCTTCGAGGAGTGCCCGGCCCCCAAACGGCTCGCGCCGCAGGCGGTCGCCCTCGGCGCGACCGCTTACCGGGACGGCATTGAAGCCGGCACCGCCCGGCTGATGCTCTTGCATGACCCGGCGGGGCAGGAGGGATGGACGGGGACCTTCCGCGTGGTGATCCAGGTGCACGCGGACGTGGAAGAGGAGATGGCGGCCGACCCGCTGCTTGGCGAGGTCGGCTGGTCGTGGCTGACGGGCGCGCTGGACCTGCACGCGCCCGGCTACCTGGCCCCGAGCGGGACGGTGACCCGGGTGATCACCGAGGGGTACGGCGCCAAGGAGGAGGAGCCGCCGTCCACCGGGTTCGAGCTGCGCGCGTCCTGGTGCCCGGCCGACGACGAGATCGACGATGAGATCAGCGGTGCCGTGCTCGCCTGGTGCGACGTGCTGGCCGCCGCGGCGGGCCTGCCGGCCCAGCCGCCGGGAACGGTGGCCCTCGGGCGGCGGGGGCAGCCGGGCCGTGGGGCCGGCCACCGGGGCGGGAGACGCCGGTGACCGACGGGGACCTGCCGCTCGGGGAAGGCGGCCGTGATCTTGAGGAGGACGGCCAAGACCGCGACGAGCCCGGCCACGACGAGACAGCGCCCGGCTCCGGCGGCGACGCGGACGGGCGGAAGGTCATCGACCTGCTTGAGCCCGCCGAAGGCCTGCCGCCGGTAACCGCGACGGCGGAAGACCTGGCGGCAGCGGTCGCCCGGCTCGCCGCGGGCACCGGCCCGGTCGCCGTCGACGCCGAGCGCGCCTCCGGTTACCGCTACGGGCAGAAGGCCTACCTGGTCCAGCTCCGCCGCGCCGGAGCGGGGACGGTGCTCATCGACCCGATCGCCTGCCCTGACCTGTCCGGGCTTGGCATGGCGCTCGCCGACGTCGAGGCGGTGCTGCACGCGGCGTCCCAGGACCTGCCGTGCCTGGCCGAGATCGGCTACCAGCCAGGGGAGCTGTTTGACACAGAGCTGGCAGGCCGGCTGCTCGGCTACCCCCGGGTGGCCCTGGGCACCATGCTCGAGGAGGTGCTCGGCTTCCGGCTCGCGAAGGAGCACTCGGCCGCGGACTGGTCGGTGCGCCCGCTGCCCGCCGAGATGCTCAAGTACGCGGCGCTCGACGTCGAGGTGCTGACCGAGTTGCGCGATGCCCTCGCCGAGCAGCTTGACGAGCAGGGCAAGGCCGAGTGGGCCCGGCAAGAGTTCGCCGCCATCGCGGCCGCTCCCCCGCCGCCGCCCCGGGCCGACCCGTGGCGGCGCACCTCAGGTATCCATAAGGTGCGGACCAGACGGGCGCTCGCGGTCGTCCGCGAGCTGTGGCAGACCAGGGACGAGATCGCCCGTGACGCCGACCAGTCGCCGCGGCGGGTGCTCAGTGACCAGGCGATCGTCGACGCCGCGCGGGCCGAGGCCGCCAAGCCCCCGCCGACCGGGCGCCCGCAGCTTGACCGGATCAGCGGCTTCCACGCACGGTACGCGCGCAAGTACTCCGACCGCTGGGCGGCCGCGGTGCTCCGCGCCCGCCAGCTCGGCGAGGCGGAGCTGCCCGAGGTCGGCGGCGCGGCGGTGGCACCTGGCCCGCCGCCCGCGCACCGCTGGGCGGAACGCGACCCGGCCGCGGCGGCCAGGCTCGTGGCCGCACGTGAGGCGGTGGGGTCGCTCGCCGCCGCGCACCGGCTGCCGATCGAGAACCTGCTCCCCCCGGACGCGCTGCGCCGCCTGGCGTGGGAGCCGCCGGACCCGGCGACCCCCGAGACGATCACCGCGACGCTGGCCGGCTACGGCGCCCGCCCCTGGCAGGCCGGGCTGACCGCCGTACCGCTCGCCGCCGCGTTCGCGGCGGCGGCCATGGGGCACGTCACCGCGGACGGCACCGTGACCGAAGACGGCACCGTGACCGAAGACGGCACCGTGACCGAAGACGGCACCGTGACCGAAG
>CAZORE010000050.1:32388-47167 GCA_964581815.1 uncultured Streptosporangiaceae bacterium
GACGGCACCGTGACCGAAGACGGCACCGTGACCGAAGACGGCACCGTGACCGAAGACGGCACAGTAAGCGCGGAAGGCGCGTAACCGGGCCCGTCTCGGGGTGACCCCCGTCCGGCATCACCCGTCGTCCGGTTCCCGCCGTCCGCGTCCCACCGTCGGCGCCAGCGCCCCGCCGCTCACCGCTTCTTGCTGTTATCATGAGCATACCGCAAGGTCGCCTCGGCTACCCTTGTCAGAAACCTGCCGTTTAGCCGATCGGTCACCACCGTTGGGCCGGGCGGCCACCACAGATGGGGGACCGGGTGCTTACTAGCGTCGCCGCCGCATTGAGTAGCGGACCGCCGACGCTGCCTGGATTCCTCGCTCCCCTGGGCTCACCGCTCGAGCATTACGGGCTGTGGGCGATCGCGCTGTTCGTCCTTATCGAGGACTTCGGCATCCCGGTCCCCGGCGAGACCGTGCTGATCGCGGGCGCCGTCTTCGCGGGGTCGGGACGGCTCAATATCGTCGCGGTCGGCGTCGTCGGCTTCCTCGCCGCCGTGACCGGCGACAACATCGGCTACGCGATCGGGCGGTTCGGCGGGCGCGCCCTGGTGGAGCGCTGGGGCCGGTACGTGTTCCTGACCAAGGAACGGCTCGACAAGGCGGAGCGGTTCTTCGGCAGGCACGGCGGCAAGATCATCGTGGTGGCCCGCTTCATCGAGGGCCTGCGGCAGGCCAACGGGATCATCGCCGGCATCAGCGGGATGCGCTGGCTCAAGTTCCTCGCCTGCAACGCGCTCGGCGCGGCGCTCTGGGTCGGCACCTGGGTGAGCGTCGGCTACTTCGCCGGGCAGCACATCACCGCGATCTACAACGACATCTCCAACTACTCCCTGTACGCGGCGATCGCCGCGGTGGCGGTCATCGCCGGCTGGCTCCTGCTCCGCCTACGCAAACGGCGCCAGACGCGGAGCAAGGTGCGCGCGCAGCCCGAGCCGGCGGACGCCGGGCGGACCCAGGCTGGGCCGACGGTGGCGGCAGGCGAGCCGGCGAACGCCGGAACGGCGGCGACAAAGCCGACGCGGAACGCACCGGGCACGCCGGCGAACGGCGCCGGGCCGACCCACGACGACGCCACTGGCACGCCGGCGAACGGCGCCGGGCCGACGAGGGCGTCCGATGATCCGGCGAAGGCGGCGGGCAACGGGGCGGTCGCGCCCGGCAAGGCCGCCAAGACGTCAGACACGGCGTAAGGCCAGCCGCGGGCCGCGCGAGACGGCCTCGATGTCCGCTCTATGAACTCAGGACTCGGCGAGGTCGGAGAGGTCGTAACGGTCGGCGGAGATCAGCACGCCGACCGGACGGGCCGCCGCTCCGCCGGCGCCATCCGGCGAGACACCGGCCTCGCCGTCAGGACCGCCGCCGTCGGCCGTGATCAGGCTCCGTGAGCTGATACCGCCGTCAGGACCGTCGCCGACGGCCGCGGCCGCGCTCGGTGTGCTGAAGCCGCCGGCCTGGCCGCCGACGTCAGCGCTGGCAGCGGCACCGTCCGCGCGAGCGCCGTCGCGCCGGCCGCCGGCATCGCCGCGGCGGGCCAGCGCGCGCAGCCGCTCCCACCAGGTCCGCCCACGGGAAGCGGGGGCCGCGGCCGGCGATTCCGGCGCGGTCAGGTCCGGTTCGGGTGCCGGCCCCGTTTCCGCTCCGGCGGGGAGCGGGGTGATGTTCATTACCCAGAAACCCGACGTGGGCAGCGCCACGTCCCACTCCTTGGGCAGTTCGACGATGCGGCGGGCAGCACCGTCCACGGCTGCCCTCCCGCGGGGGGCCGGGCCACCGGATCCCTTGCCGCCGGCAGCCTGCCCGCCGGAGGAGTAGCCGGTCAGGGCGGCGAGCACCGCCTCCCGCAGGGCCGGCATGTTCTCCCGGTGTGCGCAGATCACGGTGGGCTCGCCCGAGGCGATGGCCGCGCGGATCAGGGCGGCGTTGACGGTGCCGGAGTCGGCCGCCCCCGGTACGGGCTTGCTGTGGATGTAAAGCGACGGCTCTTCCCGTACCGGGTCGCCGGTGAGCTGCGAGAGCGGGCGCAGGGTTTCCGTGCAGCGGGCCGCGGGCGAGCTGAGCAGCCGGAAGCTGGGAGCGAAGCAGGCGAGCAGGTCGGCCAGGACCTTCGCGGCGTAACGGCCGGAGTCGTCGAGCGGGCGGTCGGCGTCGGCGCGCTTCCAGCCGCCCTTAGGCAGCGCCTTGGCGTGGCGCAGCAGGATCAGCGGGACGGTCTGCGGCGGCCGGGCCGCGAAGTCGGCGAGCACCCCGTGGTCGTGGGGGTAGCTGACCTTCTCCACCGCGCGGTCCGCGGGCAGCCAGGCCACCTCGTCGACCTCGGCGTTCGGGATCGCGCGGGAGTCGATGGACAGCACGCGCGCCGCCCAGTAGTGCACGCGCTTGGGGCGGCCGCCGACGTTGTAGCGGACGGAGGCCAGGCGGCGGCCGAGCGCGAGGCGGGCACCGCCCTCCTCCATCACCTCGCGGACCGCGGTGACCGGCAGCGGCTCACCCGGCTCGATCTTGCCCTTGGGCAGGGACCAGTCGTCGTACTTCTTGCGGTGCACCAGCAGGACCTGCGGCCTGCCGTCGGGCCCAGGCCGCCAGGCGACCCCGCCCGCCGCCTTGATCAGCCTGGACTCCGGCTTGTTGCTAGGCATCTGACAGGCGTCCTCGGCTCTTGTCGATGATCAGGCTCTCCTGCACGTCGCGCAGCGGCGCGCCGGCTTCGTCGCGCGCGTGCCTGGTCCAGTTGCCGTAGGCGTCGAGCCACCAGGATGAAGTGCCGTCATCCATGCCGAGCGCGATTACCTGCCGAAGCCAGGCGCTGGCCACGGGGTCAACCACTTTGACCAGGCTTTCCACTCGCCGGTCCAGGTTCCGGTGCATCATGTCCGCGCTACCGAGCCACACCTCGTTGCCGCTGTCGGGGTCTTCGCCTGGCTGGGGGTCGGGGTCGGGGAAGCCAGCGCCGAAGACGTAGATTCTCGAGTGCTCGAGGAACCTGCCCAGGACGCTGTGCACCCTGATGTTATCGGACAAGCCGGGCAGTCCGGGCTTAAGCGCGCACATTCCGCGGACCCAGAGATCGACCGGCACGCCGGCCTGGCTCGCCCGGTAGAGGGCGTCGATGATCACCTCGTCGACGATCGCGTTGCACTTGAACGCGATGCTGGCGGGCTTGCCCGCCCGGGCCCGGGCGGCCTGTTGGTCGATCCGGTCCACGATGCACGGCCGCAGGAACTCCGGGGCGACGAGCAGCTTGCGGTAGCCGCTCTTCCTGCTGTACCCGGTGAGGTGGTTGAACAGGTCGGTGACGTCCTCGCCCACGCTGCGGTCGGCGGTGAGCAGGCCGAAGTCCTCGTAATAGCGCGCGGTGGTGGAGTGATAATTGCCGGTGCCGATGTGGCAGTACCTGCGCAGGGTGCCGTCCGGCTGCTGGCGGACGATGAGCATCAGCTTGGCGTGCGTCTTCATCCCGACGAAGCCGTAGACGACGTGACAGCCCGCCTCCTCAAGCTTGCGTGCCCAGGTGATGTTCGCCCGCTCGTCGAACCGCGCCTTGAGCTCAACCACCACCACGACCTGCTTGCCTGCCTCGGCCGCGTCGATGAGGGCGTCCACGATCGGGCTCTCGCCGCTGGTGCGGTACAGCGTCTGCTTGATGGCAAGCACCCGGGGGTCGGCGGCGGCCTCCTCGACCAGCCGCTGCACGGTCGTCGTGAACGAGTCGTAGGGGTGGTGCACCAGGATGTCGCGCTCGTCGAGGGCGGCGAAGATGGAGGTGTCCGTCGGCACGGCCTTCGCGTTCGGCACGAACTGCGGGTACCGCTGCTCGGGGAGCCGCAGGTCCGCGATGGCGGTCAGCCCGGTCAGGTCGAGTGGCCCGGGCAGCCGGTACACCGCGTCCTCGTCGACGGACAGCTCGCGGGCCAGCCGCCACAGCACGTCGTCGGACATGTCCTGCTCGACCTCGAGCCGGACGGCCGGCTCGAACCTGCGCTTGAGCAGCTCCCGCTCCATCGCCTGGAGCAGGTTCTCCGTGACGTCCTCGTCCACCTCAAGCTCGCGCACCCGGGTGACCCGGAAGACGTAGTGCTCGATGATGTCCATCCCGGCGAACAACTGGTCCAGGTGCGCGGCGATCACGTCCTCGATCGGGACGTAGCGGAACTGGTTGACGTTGAGGAAGCGGGGCAGCGAAGGCGGCACCTTCACCCGGGCGAACATGGTGGCGCCCGTGACGGGGTCGGTGAGGGTGACCGCCAGGTTGAGCGACAGCCCGGAGATGAACGGGAACGGGTGCGCCGGGTCGACGACGAGCGGCGTCAGCACGGGATAGATCCGGTTGGTGAACAGCTCGGCGAGCTCGGCGCGCTCGCTCCCGGTCAGCTCCTTCCAGCGCAGGATCTCGATCTCGTGCTTGGCGAGCTCGGGCTTGACCAGGTCGGTGAACACGTCAGCGTGCCGGCCGGAGAGCACCCCCGTCTTGGTGAGGGTGCTGTGCAGCAGCTCGACGGGCGTGTGGCCGGACGGGATGTTGACCGGGAAGCCCGCGGCCATCCGGCGCATCAGCCCGGCGACCCGGACCATGAAGAACTCGTCCAGGTTGGAGGCGAAGATGGCGAGGAAGCGTACCCGCTCAAGCAGCGGGACCGATGCGTCTTCCGCGAGCTCGAGGACGCGCTGGTTGAACTGGATCCAGCTCTGCTCCCGGTCCAGGTAGCGGTCGGCGGGAAGCTCCGGGCGGGCAGTTTCGCTCTCCTCGGTGCCGCTCCCCTCCGTGCCGCTCACGCCAGGCTTTTCGCCAGGCTCCGCCCATCCTGGTCCTGGGGAGTCGCCTGGCACGACGCCGGTCTCGCTGACACTCATGATCTCCATCTTCCCGTGCGCGAGCGGGTCAAAAGCGGCACCCCCCACTACAGCGGCCACGCCGGGCGCGAGTCAACTGCCGTCCGCGGTCAGGACGCCGTCGCCGCCGCCCGGCCGGCGCCCTTCCCCGTGCCGCTGCCCGGCTGGATCGCACGGACCTGCAGGTAGTCCTCGCCCCGCGGCACATGGGCGGCGCACGCCGTCAGCGAGCGCTTGACGTAGCGGCCAGCGGACTGGCCGGGCGGGACGACGCGCAGCCCCGCCACGCGGACCGGGCGGCACCGGACGGACAGCGAGGCGTCAAGCGACGCGTGCGCGGTCTGCCCTGGCGCCAGCACGACGCGCGCCGCCGCGACGGACGTGTCCCTGACGGCGGCGTCGCCGACCTCGGTGCCGTCGCCCTGGTAGGCCGCCACCCCGGGGTACCCGGTAAGCGTGCACGGCGCGCCCCCGACGTTGGTGAAGTCGAGCGCGTACCGGATCGTTTCCGTGGTCACCCGGGACCCTGTGTCCACCGAGATGCGCAACCCGGACAGGGCGCAGCGCGGTGCCGGGACCGGGGCCGGGGACTCGGTGGTCGCCGCCGGCGCCTGGGTTGCCGCCGCCGCGCGCGGCGTGTTCTGCCCCTTCTCCGACGCAAGCGCGGCGTGCACCGGCGCGCCGCGGTTGAGGATGACGGCCAGGGCCGCGGTGGCGCCGAACGCCACGGCAGTAGCGATCCGCAAGCTCACGCTGGCCCCTGCCCGCATCACTGGCCCCCTTGCCATGATCAGCGCCTACGTATCCCCATCTAAACCCGCACGTCCTGGTTTGCCTAGGGGGGCAGGTCCCCTATCACGACTTCCTGCTTCTCTTTAACGGGCCGGCTACGGCGGGTAGTTGAGTTGCCTATAATTCCTACATGCTTAGTGGCAATGACGGCGCGCTCCTCCCCCGGCCAGACCACGCGGTGACCGCGGTCGAGCCCCCTGGCACCGGTTCCGGGTTCTGGGCCGGTGCCCCGTCCGCCGTCGCCGCCGACGGCGGCGTCTACCTCGCCTACCGGCTGCGCAGGCCGGTAGGCAGCGGACGAGGCTACGCGGTGGCGATCGCATTCGCGGCCGACGGCATGAGCTTCGGCGCTCCGCTCACGGTCATCACGAAGGAAGCGCTCGGCACCGAGTCGCTTGAGCGCCCCGAACTGGTCCAGCTGCCAGCGGGCGGCTGGCGGCTGTACCTGAGCTGTGCCACTACGGGCACCAGGCACTGGCGGGTTGAAGCGACCGAGGCCGCGCACCCGGCCGAGTTCGACGCGGCGAACCGGGCCGTCGTGCTGCCTGGCGACCCGCGCAAGCGAGCGGTCAAGGACCCGGTCATCACCTATCGCGGCGGCGGCTGGCACATGTGGGCGACCATCCACCCGCTGGCCGACCCGGACGAGACGGACCAGATGACGACCGAGTACGCGACAAGCGCGGACGGCCTGGACTGGACCTGGCAGGGAACCGCGCTGCGCGGCCGGCCGGGTGAGTGGGACTCCCGGGGCACCCGGGTCACCGCCGTGCGCTTCGGCGGGAACGGCTCTCACCCGGTGACGGCGTACTACGACGGCCGCGCCAGCGCCGCGGAGAACTACGAGGAGCGGACCGGCATCGCGCTCGGGACCGGTCCCGCCGCGCTGACCGCCATCTCGCCGCCTGGCGCGGGGCCGGACGCGCAGTCCCCCCATCATCGGCGCGGGCTGCGGTACCTGGACCTGGTGGACCTGCCGGACGGGCGGACGCGGCTGTACTACGAGATGGCGCGGCCCGACGGGTCGCACGCGCTTGTGACCGAAGTGGCTGAACGAGCGGGCTAAGTCCGACCTCTGCGGCTCGGCCGACGAAGGCTAGCGGCGCAGGCCGTTCCTGGCCTGGCCCTGGCCAGCGGGACGGGAGCCAACGATGTTGCCTGAGCGGTCGCGGGGGGCCAGCCAGTCGCTGAAGTCCTCGCCAAGCAGGGTGCCAAGGAGCTGGACGTCGGCTTCGAACCTCGGCAGGAGCGTTTGGCGCTGGTCCCAGCTCAGGGGCTGGCGCTCGCGACGGCCGCGCTGGAGGAAATCCTCAAGACGGCGAGTGGCGAGGGTTGCCACCGTGCCAGGCAGGAGGCGGCCGACCGCGTCGCCGGCCCTCATGCCGAGGGAAACGGCGCGGTGGGACAGCGTCGGCTCGGGGTGGGCGGTGACGTTCTCCCTGGGGATCTCCGTCAGCAGTCCGACCTCGACGCCGAGGAACGCGCAGATCAGGTCGAGCGCGGCGACCGGGTCGTCGATCAGCCGCCGGTAGCGGAGCACGAGCAGCTGTTCGCGCGGGAACAGGGCGAACGCGCGCTGAAGCTGCTCCCCGTACCGGCCAAGGCCGGCGTAATGCCAGAACGGCGCCCAGCCGGCCGCGATCCGGCGCTCCTCCTCGGCGCAGGCCGCGACGAAATCACCGACCGGCTCGAGGCCCGCCGACCACAGGTGCGCCCAGTTGGAGTGGGCCCGCTCGACCGGGTCGCGGATGATCACGATGAGGCGCACGTCCGGGATGAGGTCGTGAATCCGGCGCATCGCCGCTGGATCATAAAGGTAGAGCGGAGTCGCTTCCCCGCGCGGCGCTCCCGGCGGCGCGGCATCGAACAGCGCCTCGTACCGGTCCCGTTGCCAGACGTGTTCCCGGTAGGTCAGGGCGTCACCCGGGCCGCCTTTGGTCGGCGGCGGCCCGTCGGTGAGGAAGAACTTCGGCTCCTTGACGGGCGAGAGGTAGAGACCCGGGTGCCGGGAGAGCGCCGCGTGAAGCGCCGTCGTTCCCGCCTTGGGGACCCCGGCGATCAGGAAATCGGGCAGCGCCATCTTCTCCCCGCCCACCGAAGCCGTAATTAACTGCTTTTCTGATCATAATAATCGTAATTCTGACCGCTGGCCAGCCGGTCGGCGCCGGGTACCGCTACCCGCGGACAGGCAGGTATCCGCCCGGCGGGCGGCTTTTCAGTGAGCCGGTCACCGGGTCGGCCAGGCTCGCTGCTGGCCGCCAGCGGCCGGAGTGGTCGCGCTGCGTAACTACTCCGCGGCCGGGGCAGGCACGCAGACCAGGGGCGGCGACGGCGCCATGCCGCCAAGCACCAGGGGCGCGGCCGTCTCCCGGGAGATAACCGGGCG
Organism: uncultured Streptosporangiaceae bacterium; assembly: GCA_964581815.1. GTDB lineage: Bacteria > Actinomycetota > Actinomycetes > Streptosporangiales > Streptosporangiaceae > Trebonia. The sequence continues at coordinate 40,439 of CAZORE010000050.1, forward strand.
CTCGGTAATCCGTCCGCTGACAGGCGGGCCAGCTGGGCCAGGTGGATCACCTGGAGCAGCGCGTCGCACCAGCGGTCGTCCGCGGGCCTGGAATCGAACCGGCCGAGGCACTCGTTGGCCGCGTCAAGCACGGCGGTGAAGATGGCGTTGTCGACGGCGAACTGATCATCGTCATCCTCCGGCGCGTTGCCCGCGGCGGCCGAACCGCTCGTCAGTGACGCGCGGTGACGTTCCAGGATGTCCGAGGCCCGGCGGGCCATCGCGAGCCCCAGGGTCTCGGCGAGCAGCAGGTGCTGCGTGCCGGTAGCGCCGCCATGCATTCAAGTCCCCTTCGCCGCGATCCCCGGCGGCCATCGCTGCACCGCCGTGGCCCGGAGCCCGACCCCTGACTCCGCGCCGTGACACCATCCTGCCGAGGGGTAATGACATTCTTACGGACAGTGACGCTTGCTGGCAAGATCGTAATCGCCTGGCGGGCGACGCCGGCCGGTGAATCCGGGGGACGGCGGGGTACCGGTCAGGAAATGCCCGTCATGCCCGGTGCCCGCGGCCCGCGGCGAACCACAGCGCGTCGCCGTGGGGCAGCTTCACCCGGTCACCGCGGCCGAGGGAGGCCGCGAGCTCCGCTTCCGCGGCGGAGATGCGGAGCCAGTCGGCGTAGGAGACGGGAGCCACGCCGCGGGCCTCGAGCACCGCGGCGAGCGCCAGGACGTCGGGGTCGTCGGGGATGTCCGGGTCCCCCTCCGGCCGGCGCAGCAGGCCGGGCCGCGGCAGCGCTCCTTCGCCCACGTCGGGACCGCCGGCCAGGTCAGCGAGCAGCGCCTGGACGGTCTCCGCCGCGTCGGCCTTATTGGTGCCGATCACGCCGGTCGGGCCGCGCTTGAGCCAGCCGGCCACGTACTCGCCGGGGAGCGGCTCGCCTGCCGCGGACAGGACGCGGCCGTGGCTGTTCGGCACGGTGCAGCCGCGGGTGTCGAACGGGACGCCTTCCAGCGGGACGGACTGGTAGCCGACGCTGCGCAGCACCAGCTGCGCCTCGATCGTCTCGAATTCCCCGGTCCCCTCGAACTGCCCGCTCGCTGAGATGCGGGTGCGTTCCAGGCGCAAGCCACCCACCGTTCCGGATGATGACTCTTCGATTTCCACCGGGCGCAGCCAGAAGCGCATCCGCAGCTGGCGGCCCGTGTTGTCTGGCGGGCCGGCCGACGGCTCGTTCCAGCCCGTCATGGCGACCAGGTTGCCGCGCACCCGGCGGTCGGACGCGGCAAGCTGGGCAGACTCGCCGGAGGCGTCGAAACCGCCCTCCAGGTCGAGCTCGGCCGGGTCGACGCTGACCTGCACGCCGGGCAGCTCGCCGAGCTCGCGCAGCTCCTTGGTGGTGAACTTGGCCTGCGCCGGGCCGCGGCGGCCGATCACGTGCACCTCGCGGACCTTGGACGCGCGCAGCGCGGCCATCACCGGCTCGGGGATGTCGGTGTCCTCAAGCTCGTCGGGTGACCTGGCCAGGATGCGGGCGACGTCGACGGCGACGTTGCCGACCCCGATGACCGCGACGGACTCCGCGTCGAGCGCGAACGCGCCGAGCTCGATGTCGGGATGGCCGCAGTACCAGTTCACGAAGTCGGTCGCCGCCCGGCTGCCCGGCAGGTCCTCGCCGGGGATGCCGAGGCGCCGGTCGCGCATCGCGCCGGTCGCGTACACCACGGCGTCGTAGCTGCCGAGCAGGTCTTCCCTGGTGACGTCCGTGCCGAAGTGCACGCCGCCGACGAACGTGACGCCGGGCGACTCAAGGACGCGCTGCAGGTAGTTCGCGACCGACTTGATCGACTTGTGGTCCGGTGCCACCCCGTAGCGCACAAGCCCGAACGGCGTGGGGAGCCGGTCAAGCACGTCGACGCGCACCGCGACCGGTGACGGCAGCAGCGCGGCCTGCTTGACCAGTGCCTCGGCGGTGTACAGGCCGGCCGGGCCCGATCCGACCACGGCGACCCTGAGCACTCTGGGCCGGGGGCGGCCCGTCCCCTCGGAAGACGACTGCATAGGGGTAAAGCTACTCGGGCTGCCGCTCCGGCGTCGATGACTGTCCGGCCGGCGCGCCCTGCTGCGCCGGTCCAGGGGCCGGCTCCGGTGTGCGGCGGGCGACGGCCTCGGTGAGCTGGCGCGCCAGGTGCTGTGGCGTCAGCCCGGCCGCCTCGAGGATCTCATCCCGCGTCCCGTGGTCGAGGAACTGCTGCTCAAGGCCGAACGTCTTCACCGGGACGTCCAGGTCGTGGTCGCGCAGCAGCCGGGCCACCGCGTCACCGAACCCGCCGGCCCGCCCGTTGTCCTCCACCACCGCCACCAGCCGGTGCTGCCGCGCCGCGCCGACGACGGCCTCGTCGACCGGCTTGAGCCAGCGGGGGTCGACGACGGTCACCCCGATGCCGTGGTCGCCGAGCCTTCGCGCGACCTCGACGCAGGTGACCGCCATCGGGCCGGCCCCGAGCAGCAGCACGTCCCGGCCGGTGCCCTCGGCGGGCACGGCCAGGATGTCCATCTGGCCGAGCTTGCCGACCGCCTCGGCCTCGGCGCCGACGCTACCCTTCGGCCAGCGGACGACGGTGGGCCCGTCGCTGACCGCCACGGCCTCGCCAAGCAACTCGGCGATCCGGCTGCCGTCGCGCGGCGCCGCCAGCCGCAGGCCGGGGACCACTTGGAGGATGGAACCGTCCCACATCCCGTTGTGGCTCGCGCCGTCCGGGCCGGTCACCCCGGCGCGGTCCAGGGTGACGGTGACCGGCAGCTTGTGCAGCGCCACGTCCATCAGCAGCTGGTCGAAGGCCCGGTTGAGGAACGTCGCGTAGACGGACACCACCGGGTGCAGGCCGGCCATCGCCAGGCCCGCGGCCATGGTCATCGCGTGCTGCTCGGCGATGCCCACGTCGTAGACCCGGTCCGGGTAGGCGGCCTTGAACGGGGCGAGGCCGACCGGGTGCAGCATGGCGGCGGTGATGGCCACCACGTCGGGACGGCGGGCGCCGATGGCGACCATCTCGTCGCTGTACACGTCGCTCCACGAGCGCTTGGCCGGCTTGGCCGCGGCACTCGCGGTTCCGGCGCTCGCGGCGGTACCGGCCGCGGCGGTACCGGCCGCGGCGGGGGCCGCCTTGAGGCCGGTGCCCGGGACCTGGTGGAGGCAGTCCTCCTCGTTCTGCTCGGCGAGGAGGTAGCCGAAGCCCTTGCGGGTGATCACGTGGACGAGGACCGGCCCGCCGAACTCGCAGGCCTGGCGCAGCGCATGCTCGGTCATCTCCTCGTCGTGGCCGTCGATGGGGCCGATGTACTTGATGCCCAGGTCCTCGAACAGCACTTGCGGCTGCAGGAAGTCCTTGAGCCCCTTCTTCGCCCCGTGCAGCGCGCCGAACAGCTGGCTGCCCACGATCGGCGTGCTCGTCACCGTGGTCTTGATCAGGTCGAGCACGTGCTCGTAGCGCTGGCTGACCCGGATCGAGGACAGGTGGGAGGCGAGGCCGCCGATCGTCGGCTGGTAGGAGCGGCCGTTGTCGTTGACCACGATAACGAGCCGGGAGTCGCGCGCGACCGCGATGTTGTTCAGCGCCTCCCAGGCCATGCCGCCGGTCAGCGCGCCGTCGCCGATCACCGCGACCACCGTGCGGTCGTGCTCGCCGCGCAGCTTGTACGCCTTGGCCATGCCGTCGGCGTAGGAGAGGCTGGTGGACGCGTGGGAGTTCTCCACCAGGTCGTGCACGGACTCGCGCCGGGACGGGTAGCCGGACAGGCCGCCGCTCTGCCGCAGCGTATGGAACTCGCCGAGCCGGCCCGTGAGCAGCTTGTGCACGTAGGACTGGTGGCCGGTGTCGAAGATGAGCTTGTCCTTGGGCGAGTCGAACACCCGGTGCAGCGCGATGGTCAGCTCGACGACCCCGAGGTTCGGCCCTAGGTGCCCGCTCGTCCTGGTCACCGTCTCGACCAGGACGTCTCGGATCTCCGCCGCGAGCAGCCCCAGCTGCTCCTGCGTGAGGTCCTTGAGGTCCTGCGGGCCGGTGATGCGCTCAAGCAAGGTCACGGCTGCTCCTCGTGCGACATTCGGCGACGGATTAACAGATACTAATGGCGATCTTCCCCGCCGGTCTTGCCGGAGGTGTGAGTTAACCGACACGCGCGTCGGCTAACGGCGGCGCGCGCAGGCTTGCGGCTTCGGGTGCGACGGTCATCATCCCGAACGTGCGCGGCTGCTTCCGTTCGGTTCCGCGTCGCGCGATGAGCGGGGCCGCGGAGTAGGGAGGTGCCACATGACGCAGGTCAAGCGGCTGGTGTACGTATCCGGGGCACCCGGCGCGGGTAAGACGAGCCTTGCCGGGCCGCTGGCCGCGGAGCTCGGCTACGCGCTGATCACCAAGGACACCATCAAGGAGACGCTGCACGACGCGCTCGGCGCGCCGGAAGCGGACCTGGCGTGGTCCCGGCGGCTCGGCGGCGCGGCGATGGAGCTGCTGTGGACGCTGGCGGCGCGCGCGCCTGACGTGGTGATCGAGGCGAACTTCCGGCCGTACAGCGACTACGAGCGCGGCCGGCTCATCGGGCTCGGCGGCCGGCCGGTCGAGGTGCACTGCTCGTGCCCCGCCGAGCTGGCCAGCGCCCGCTACAACGCCCGCGTCACACACCCGGTGCACGTCATCAAGTCGCTGCCGGCGCCGGCCATGGCCGAGTATGACCGCCCGCTCGGCATCGGCGACCTGGTCGTGGTGGACACCACGGTGCCGGTGGATGCCGCCGCGGTCGCCGCGCGGGTCCGCGCACTGCACGCAGCGGGGTGACGGTACGGCGGCCCGGACCGCGCGGGTCGCACGGTGGCGGGCGCCTGCGGCGCTTCTTGCTGTTATCAAAATTCTCGCCATCGCCGAGAGTTTGACACCTCTGCGGTGTCAAAGTCTCGGCGCTAGGCACGCGCGCCGAACATTTACTGCGCTTGAGGCAAGGCCTGACCCTATTTGCCCCTTTTGTCCCACCGGAAAGGGAATGGGAATATGGCCCTGTGCGCGGCGCGGAGCAGAACGGCTAGGGAACGAGGACGAGCTTGCCGGTGGTGCGGCGGCCGGCCAGGTCCTCGTGGGCGCGGGGGGCGTCGGCGAGCGGGTACTCGGCGCCGACGCGGACGTTCAGTTCTCCCTTGCCGATCCACCGGAAGAGGTCGCCAGAGCGCCACAGCAGCTCAGTGCGGTCGGCGACGTAGTGGGCGAGCGTGGGGCGGGTGAGGAACAAGGACCCGCCGCTGTTGAGCCGCTGCGGGTTGACCGGCGGGACCTGGCCGCTCGACCCGCCGAACAGGACCATCATGCCGCGCGGGCGCAGTGCCGACAGGCTCGCGTCGAAGGTGTCCTTGCCCACGCCGTCGAAAACGACGTCCGCGCCCCGGCCGTCCGTCGCCTCGCGGACCACGCCGGGGAAAGCCTCGTAGGTGGTCACGAAGTCGGCGCCGGCCTGCTTGGCGAGCGCGGCCTTCTCGGTCGACGAGGTGGTGGCGATCACGGTGCCGCCCAGAGCCTTGATCATCTGGGCGAGCAGCAGCCCGACCCCGCCGGCCGCGGCGTGGACCACGGTCACGCTCCCCTCGGTGACGGGGAACGTGCTGTGGCACAGGTAGTGCGCGGTGAGGCCCTGCAACATGACGGCGGCGGCGGCCTTGAGGTCGACGCCCTCGGGAACGGGGACCGCCTGCCGCGCGTCCACGGCGACCTGCTCCGCGTAGCTGCCAGGTCCCTCGGCCCAGGCGACGTGGTCGCCGGCGGAGAACTCGGTGACGCCCTCCCCGGCGGCGAGGACCGTGCCCGCGCCCTCGCTGCCCGGCACGTAGGGCAGCGGCTGCGGGTAGACGCCGGAGCGCCGGTAGATGTCGATGAAGTTCACCCCGGCCGCGGCGACCTGGACGAGGACCTGGCCAGGCCCCGGGGCCGGGTCGGCATGCTCCGCGAGGACCATCGCCTCCGGCCCGCCAAGCTCGCGCACCACTATCGCCCGCACAAGATCACGTCCCTTCCCGCGTTTGCCTCCTCTGCACTACCTACCATGCCAGCCGCGGGCCGCCGCACTTACCGGCCCAGACGCCGTGCGTCGACGGGGGGCTGGTCCGGCCCCAGTCGGTGCCACGGGGCCGGCCAGTGCTAGCTGTTAAGCGTGTCCTGCAGCGCGTTATCGTCGCTGTCGAACTGGTTCAGTTCCTGCTGAACGCCGGTGCTGTTGACCGCGCTCTGGTACTGGGCGCTGCTGGTCGTCTGGCTGAGCGTGGTCAGGTCCTTGGCAATCGTGGTCGCGTCGGAGTAGAGCTGGTTCGCCGGGCCGACGGCCGCCGCTGGCATGGACGTGCCGTGCAGCGTGTTTGCGAAGTCGGTGAAGTAGGTAGCGGCCTGGGCGTCTCCCGCGGTGACGCAGGTGATGTCGGCGCAGGCCTTCTGCGTGGTATCCCAGCTGGCCAGCTGGGTGTTCAGGGTGGCGTTCGCGGTGTTGAACGTCTTGATGGGGCTTTGTGTCGTTGTGATGCGGTTTACATTGAAAGCAATGTTGGCGACGAAATTGCCCACGTAAAGCACGACGCCGAGGACGATGAAGAGCGTCAGCAGCCGCCGGGCGCCTGTGCTCAGGAGCAGCCGCCATTCAGCAGGCGCGCCCGCGTCGGCCGACGCCCCATAGGCGCCGTACGTCCCGTAGCCGCCGTACGTCCCGTAGCCGCCG
>CAZORE010000051.1:0-6562 GCA_964581815.1 uncultured Streptosporangiaceae bacterium
CAGCGCACAAGGCGTCCTATGAGGCAGCGATCGCGACCCCGTTGCCCGAATGCCCCGCAGAACGCCTTGCAGGTCTGCGAGGACGGCAGCCACGCCGCCTGCAAGACGACGCCTCGCACTGGCCAGCGCGCTTGAGGCAGCTGGCGCCTGGGTCCGTCACGGCGCGGGCCTGGACCACGCTTTCGCGGGCCGTCGCGACGCCGCCAACGGTACCCTCACCCTCACCGCCACCATCCGCGGCGCCATCAAACTTATCGTAAAGTTTGACTACAGAGAGCAACCGCGCGGGGCGTGGCGGCGTCCACCCCTGTGTGACCAATTCGCCAGAGGGTTACCTCAATCGGCGTGCCTTCCTCGGCATCGCCGTCGGCGGCGGATGTAGAACTGGTAAGAGATCACGACGGCGGGGCCTTTCTGCTACCGGGACAGGGTAGCGAGCTTGCGGAAGTCCCAGCTGACCAGCTTCTCTGGGGTCATCCGGAGCCAGGCGTGCCGGCCGTCGGCCGGCGCCTTGACCCCGCCGGTGTACTTGTCGGCGAACAGCTGCTCGACCTGGTCGAGTACGGGATCCATGGTCCCGGTGCGCGGCACGTCGCCCACCGGGACCACCTCGCCGGACAGCTCCACCCCGCGCAGCTCGGTGTACCCGACGCCCGCGTCGACGACGACGGCGACCCTGGGGTCGCGCATCAGGTCGGTCCACCGCTGGCTGCGCACCACCGAGCTGAGCCACAGCGCGCCGCTGTCCCAGACGAACCACAGGGGCACCACGTGCGGCCGGCCGTCCTTGCCGGAGGTCGCCACCCGGCAGGTCCTCATCGCGGCCAGGAACTCGTCGACCTCCGCCGCCGTCATGGCGATGGCGCGGCCGCGGCGCTGTGCTCGCTCGGTCACGGCCGTGCCTCTCCGTCCCCGTCGGCCCGGCGTCCTGCTTCCGCTGCTGAGCGGCCCCTTTCCTCGCCGGGGCGCCGCGGCACGTAGTTCAGGAATCCCGTTTCCCCGGGGTTGGCGTCCGCCTGCCGGGTATTACGCTTGAGAGCGTCGGTCAGTGCGTTCAGCCGCGCCTGGAGGACGGCCCGTCGCTCAGCGGGCGGGTCCTCGCGCAGCGCTGCTTCCGTGGCCTCGATCTCCTCTCGCAGCCGGATGGCGGACTCGTTGAACGTCAACAGGTCGTGGTCGTCCTCGTCACGAGCCAGTTCATCCCCCACGCGCGCCTCCCTGCGTCGCCCCGATCTTTACCAGATAGCACAATAGGTTATATGATAAACCCACTGCCCGAAAGCTGAAGGATGGGACGATGCCGCTCCAGGACTACATGCAGATCATCTCGGTAGACGACCACCTGATCGAGCATCCCCGTGTGTTCACCGACCGCCTCGCCGCCAAGTACCTCGCGGAAGGGCCGCGCATCGTCGAGGACGAGAAGGGCCGCCACATCTGGCACTTCGAGGACAAGGTCTTCCCCTACATCGGCCTCAACGCGGTCGCGGGTAAGACGCCCGAGCAGTACGGCCTTGAGCCGCTGCGGTTCGACGACATGATCCCCGGCTGCTACGACCCGGTCGAGCGAGTCAAGGACATGGACGTGGACGGCGTCCGGGCGGCCTGCTGCTTCCCCTCCTTCCCCGGCTTCGGCGGCCGCGTGTTCCTGAACGCGACCGACAAGGACCTGGCGTTCGCGTCCCTGCAGGCATGGAACGACTTCAGCATCGACGAGTGGTCCGCCAGCGCCCCCGGCCGGTACGTGCCGCTGGCGCTGCTGCCGATCTGGGACATCGAGCGCTGCGTGACCGAGCTGAAGCGGGTCGCCGCCAAGGGCGCGCGGGTCGTGTCGTTCCCCGACAGCCCGGTGCCGCTCGGCCTGCCGTCGTTCCACAGTGACCACTGGGGCCCGCTGTGGGACGTCTTCGAGGACACCGGCGTGGTGGTCAGCCTGCACTTCGGCTCCGGCAGCTTCGTCCCCGGCTTCTCGGCTTCGGCCAAGCAGCTCTCGCCGAGTTACAAGGGCGGCGAGTTCAAGTCGGTCTCGGCCCGCACCGACGGCAACGTTAAGAACGACGACGACGCCCCGACCTGCACCTCCTTCGTCGTGTACGCCACCAACCTGATGTGGACCGCCTCCGACCTGGTCTTCTCCGGGCAGCTGCAGAAGCACCCGAAGCTTAAGTTCATGCTCGCCGAGGGCGGCATCGGCTGGTTCCCCTACATCAGGGAGCGGATGGACCAGGTCTGGGCGCGGCACCGCTACTACCAGCCCATCGACTTCGACACCCGGCCGAGCGACCTGTTCAACAAGCACTTCTGGGGCTGTTACATCGAGGACGAGATCGGCATCAAGAACCGCCACGAGATCGGCATCGACCGCATCTGCGTCGAGATCGACTACCCGCACTCGGACAGCAACTGGCCCAACAGCCGCAAGCAGATCGCGGAGTCGCTGCGGGACGTGCCCGACGAGGATGCGCACAAGATCGTCGAGCTCAATGCCCGTGCGGTACTCAACTTCCCGCGTCCCTAGAGGAACCCGTCATCCAGCGACCACTTCCCCAGCCCAGCCTGGCCAGCGCCGAGTTCTGGACGGCGGGCAGCGACGGGGTACTGCGCATCGCGCGTTGCGCGGACTGCGGCGCGTACACCCACCCGCCGCTGCCCCGCTGCCGGGCCTGCCGCGGCGATCAGGTGACCATGGCCCCGGTCTGCGGCCGGGGCGTGGTCGCCGGCTTCACCGTCAACCACCAGCAGTGGCTGGCCGACTTCCCGCCGCCCTACGTCATCGCCGTGGTGGCGCTCGAGGAAGACGACGGGGTCCGCCTGACCACCAACATCGTCGGTTGCCCGGCCGATGACGTGCGCATCGGCCTGCCCGTCCGGGTGCTGTTCGAGAAGGCGGGCGACGTCTACGTCCCGCTGTTCGAGCCCGACCCGGACCGGGCGGGCCAGACCCTCGCCGTTCCGGCCGTCCGCGACGTCGGTGCCGCTCGTCCCCGGGTTGCTGCCACCAAATTTGAGGAACGGGTGGTGCTTACTGGGGTCGGCCAATCGGCCGTCGGCCGTCGGCTCATGGTCGACCCGTTGCGGCTGACCACCGACGCCTGCCTGGCCGCGGTGGCCGACGCCGGGCTCACCCTGGACGAGATCGACGGGCTTTCCACCTACCCGAGCCGGATGGGCTCGCCCGGATTCTCCGAGGGCGGCATCGGCCCGCTCACCGAGGCGCTGCAGCTCAAGCCGACCTGGATCAACGGCGCAGGCGATACGCCCGGCCAGAGCGGCGCCATCGTCGCCGCCATGCTCGCGGTCGCCTCCGGGCTGTGCCGCCACGTGCTGTGCTACCGCACCCTCTGGGAGTCGTCGTTCGCCGCCCTGGTCCGCGAGGGGAAGTGGGCGCAGCCGCCGTCGCGCGCGACCGGGATGACCGAGTTCCTCACCCCGTTCGGCGCGATGTCGGCCGCGAACTGGATCGGGGTGCACGCGTCGCACTACTTCCACCGTTACGGCGGCGACCGCGAAATGCTTGGCTGGATCGCGGTCAACTCGCGCGCCAACGCCGCCCGCAATCCTGAAGCGGTCTACCGCGAGCCGATCACCATCGACGACTACTTCGCCGCCCGGATGGTGACCACGCCGTTCGGGCTCTACGACTGCGACGTGCCGGTCGACGGCGCCGTCGCGGTGGTGGTCTCCGCGGTCGAGACCGCCGCCGACCGGCCGCGCCCGCCGGTGCTTGTCGAGGCGGTCGGCACCCAGATCCTGGAACGGCTGAGCTGGGACCAGGACACGCTCTCGCACGAGCCGCAGACCAAGGGGCCGGCCAGGCACCTGTGGACCCGCACCGACCTGCGCCACGACGACGTCGACCTGGCGCTGCTGTATGACGGCTTCACGTTCAACGCGGTCTCCTGGATCGAGGCGCTCGGGTTCTGCGCGCTCGGCGGCGCCCGCGACTTCATCGACGAGGGCCGCGGCATCGCCCTCGATGGCGGCCGGCTGCCGCTGAACCCGCACGGCGGCCAGCTGTCGGCCGGCCGCCTGCATGGTTTCGGGCATGTCCGCGAGGCGATGCTCCAGTTGCGCGGTGAGGCTACGGGCCGCCAGGTGCCTGACGCCCGTACCGCGGTGGTGACAACCGGAGGCGGCGCGCCCGGCGGCGCACTGCTATTGCGGCGCTCATAGCGGCGCGGCAACCAAGAGCAGGAAGAAGGAAGGACTACTGATGCTGCAGCCGATGCGGGGCGTGCGCGTCCTCGAGGTGGCCCAGTTCACCTTCGTGCCCGCGGCGGGCGCGGTCCTCGCGGACTGGGGCGCCGAGGTGATCAAGGTCGAGCATGCCGAGCGGGGCGACGGGCAGCGGGGCCTGACCACCGTCCTCGGGGTGGACGCGATCATGAAGGGGAGCCGTTTCTCCCCGATCTTCGAGGGGCCCAACCGGGGCAAGCGCAGCGTGGGCCTGGCCCTGGAGATGCCCGAGGCCAGGGCGGTGCTCGATGAGCTGATCAAGCGCAGCGACGTCTTCATCACCAACTTCCTCCCCGGCGCGCGGGCCAAGCTGCACATCAACCTCGAGGACGTCCGCAAGGTCAACCCCGACATCATCTACGTGCGCGGCTCAGGCTTCGGCGCGCGGGGCCCCGAGGCGGACAAGGGCGGCTACGACATGACCGCTTTTTGGGCGCGGGGCGGCAGCGGAGCCGGGGCCACGCCGGCCGGCGCCGACCGGCTGTCCCCGATGCCGGCCGGCGGTTACGGCGACAACATCGGCGGGATGACCATCGCGGGCGGCATCGCCGCCGCGCTGTACGCCCGCGCCACCACCGGCGAGACGTCCGTCATCGACGTGTCGCTGCTCGGCGTCGGCGCCTGGGCCACCCAGTTCACCGCCAACCTGGCGCTGCAGGCCGGGGGAGTGCCGCCGCGGCCGCCGGTGCCGCGGCACGGCTCGGCCAGGAACCCCCTGATCGGCCCGTACCGGACCTCGGACGACCGCTGGATCCTGTTCTCGATGCTGCAGCCCGGCCGCTACTGGGCCGAGTTCTGCAAGGCCAGCGGCCACGAAGAGCTCACCACCGACGAGCGCTTCGACACGGTGGAGAAGCTGATGGCCAACGCCCCGGCCGCGGGTGAGCTGGTGGCGGGGGTCATGGCCGAGAAGACGTTCGACGAGTGGCTGGAGATCCTGGCCGGCATCGAGGGCCAGTGGGCCATCGTGCAGGACTCCTGGGGCGTCGCCAACGACGAGTCGCTGCGCGCCAACGGCATGATCGCCAGCTTCGACGACGCCGACGGCATCCGCCGCGAGCTGATCACCAACCCCGTCCAGTTCGACGAGACCCCGGCCACGCTCAGCCGCGGCCCGCTGTTCGCCGAGCACACCGACGAGGTACTGCGTGAGCTCGGGCTCACCGACGAGCGGCTGGTCGAGCTGAAGATCGCCGGCGCGATCACCTGACGGGACCGGACTGGTGGAGGGAGCGACGGGGCTCGCGGCCGATGTCCTGCTGCCGGAAGGCGGCGGGCCGCATCCGGCCGTGGTGCTCGGTGCCGAGGCGTACGGGGTGAACGGCTTCATCCGCGGCGTACAGGAAAGGCTGGCCGGCCTCGGCTACGCGGTCGCGCTGCCGGACTACTACCACGGCAACGGCCCGGCCGAGCCGGATAACTACGACGATTTCACCGAGGTGAAAGAGCACATCGGCCGGCTTGACTTCACCCGCGGTGCCCGTGACCTCGCGGCCACGGTGGACGCGGTCCGGGCCATGCCCGGTATCGACCCGCGGCGGGTCGCCGTGTGGGGCTACTGCACCGGCGGGACGCTCGCCTGGCTGGCCGCGGGCCTGCGCGGCGACCTGGCGGCGGCGGTGCTTTACTTTCCGAGCCAGCCGGTATTCGCGGAACTTGGGCCGGCCAGGCCCGTGCACCCGGTCGACTTGCTCTGGCAGCTGACCTGCCCGGCGCTCTTCCTGTATGGCGACCAGGACAAGCTGATGCCCCCCGGCGCGCTCGCGGACCTGCGCGCCCGGATCGACCACTGGCAGGTCGACGCCCAGGTCAAGGTGTACTCGGGCGCTGGCCATTCATTCACCTGCCCGCGGGGGCCCATGCGCAACGCGGAGGCCGACCGGGCCGCCTGGACCGACGCCATCACTTTTCTCTCCGAGCGAATGGAAGCATGATTCATGAACGAGCCGTTTTTCCACGTGGGCATCCTGGTCAGGGAAATCGAGGCGGCCCGCGCCGACTTCACCGCCAAGCTCGGGGTGGAATTCGAGCCGGTGCACGGCCAGCAGATCGCTACCGGCGAGACGACCAGGTTCTGCTACTCGCTCCAGGGCCCGCCCTACCTGGAGCTGGTGGAGATGACCGGGACCGGGAGCTGGTCAGCCGGGCAGCCCGAGGGGTTCCATCACATCGGCATCTCCGACCCGAGCGTGCCGGCCCGTTGCGCCGCCTTCGGCGACCAGGTCGACGTGATCGCGCCCGGCGAGGACGGCGCGCCGCGGGTGGTCCTCACCCGGCCGGAGGCGCTGCACGGGGTCCGGGTCGAGTACTTCGACGCGGGCGTCGC
>CAZORE010000051.1:6662-46642 GCA_964581815.1 uncultured Streptosporangiaceae bacterium
CCCGGCCGGAGGCGCTGCACGGGGTCCGGGTCGAGTACTTCGACGCGGGCGTCGCGGCCTACTTCCTGCAGTACCTGAGCAGCCGGACCGTCAGCTCGTGAACCCAGAGCGCTAGCCGGCCGGGCTCCGGCCGTCCAGCGCCCGGTCCCGCCCAGCGGAATCCGGGTCGCCCCGTTTCCCGCGCCCTCTTGACAGCCCGCCCCGGGAAGTTGATTATGAATAGAATACTGATTAATCTAATTTTCACCTAGGGGGCTTCAGCTGTGGCGATGACATCGATCATCCCGGGGGCAGGCCCCCTGGCGCCCGTGATCCCGCGGGTGCGCGCCGACGAGAGTGACGGCCGCCCGCCCCCCGAGCACACGGTCCTTGGCCGCAGCGCGTGCATCATGGAGGCGTTCAACGGCGGGCGGCAGGTGCTGAGCCTGGCCGACCTGAACAAGCGAACCCGGTTGCCGAAGTCGACCTTGCACCGCCTGGTCGACCAGCTGTGCCAGGTCGGGTGGCTGGAACGCGATCGCGGCGGCTACCGCGTCGGCCTGCGGATGTTCGAGCTCGGTACCCTCGCGGTCGAAGGGAACCGGTTCCACGAAGCCGCGTTCCCGCACCTGCAGTCGCTCGCCTCGCGCACCGGGCTGGCCGCGCAGCTCGCCATCCTCGACCACACCGAGGTGGTGTACCTGGAGCGGATCGTGGTGGGCCCGATCCGGCTGCCGACCCGGCGTGGCGGCCGCAAGCCCGCCTACTGCACCGCGCTGGGGAAGGCGCTGGCCGCCTACGACGAGGATGCCATCCACGCGCTGATCTCCGCCCCGATGCCGCGGAAGACGGCCAAGACGATCACCGAGCCGGTCGCCCTGTCGGCGGAGCTCAAGCGCGTTCGCGAAGCCGGGGTGGCCTACGACCGCGGCGAGGCCTACGAGGAGCTGGTGTGCGTCGCGGCGCCGATCCGCAGCTCCGGTCACCCGATCGGGGCGGTCTCCGTCACCGGGCCGGCCGACCGGATGCGGTGGAGCGTGGCGGCCGAGGCCGTGCGCGGCACGGCGGCCGCGATCTGGAACGCCAACCTCAGCCTCCGGGGCGGCGTCCCCCGTCGGTAACCCACGGTGAGCATAGCTCCCCGCGGAGCGACTGACGCATATCGAACGCTGGGCAGCGACAAGAAGGGAGGTAGCGCGGCGCCAGGCCGCGCTACCGCCTCCTCGTAGACCTTCCTACTATCGGAATAATTCAGTCAACGCTTCATATCTGCATCGAATTCAGCGTCAGGCTGATAAGCGAACAGCATCTAAGAGAGCCGGGGCAGAACCAAGGCAATGCCGCTAAGTTAGGCGGCGACCTGGCCGCGCTGCCGGGCGAGGCGCGGGCCGGCCGGCGGCGCAACCGCTGACCTCGTATCAGTTTCTGCTACTGTTTTCGACTTAGTATCAGTTCTGGTTCTTCTGGTGACCGGTTTGTCGGAAATATGACACCGGAACTGATACGAAGTCGCCGACCGGGAAGGCTCCGGCGGCTGAAGCCACCCGAGAGAGCCTTAACTTACGGCATTGAGAACCAAGGCCGTGTGATCCGCCAGTTCATCTGCGACACGTGAAGCGTGAATCGGGAAGTCCGCAAGCCGACGGCCTATGATCACGCCATGGGTTTCTTTCGCAGCGCAATGGGTTTTTTCCGCGGCGGTGCTCGGAAGCATCGCGACGAGAGGGCGGCCGAGCTCCTGAAGGAACGGGCCGGGGCGGTCACGGCACAGCCCGCGGTTGCCCGCCAGGGAATGATGCGCGAAGAGGGGGCGGCCGGGCTCCTAGACCAGCAGGCAGCGACGGTCACGACACAACTCGCGGCTGCCGGCCGGGAAGTGAAGCGCGAGGCGCGTCCCAACCCGAACAAGCCAGGGTGGGGCCTGTCCATCGGCCAGGAGGTCGGAAAGCCTCGCGGGGACGGCGCTGGCCGGGAGTAAAAGCACCGCCCTCTTCTCTTGTTCCGTGGCACGTGAACAGCGGTGCGCCTTACACAGCGTTACGGCGATGCCCCGGGAAGGACCCGCGCCGTGGACCGAGGTTCGCCTAGGGACGCTGGACAATCGGCACGGTTCCTTTGGGTCGCCGCGCGCAGGACCTCAAGCCGGTCGACGGGGCGCTTGAGCGCCTTCCTGGCGGCCTTGTCGGGTAACCGGGGAGGTGACGGTCCCTATGGGTGACGGCCATCCCGCCGGGCGTGGATGGGTCTGACGTGAAAGTCGATTTGCTCCGCTGCCGCCCGATGCTAGCCTTCATCAGGCATTTGCCGGAGGGCGGTTTATCGGTGCGATAGCGGAGGGAGGCCATGATGGCCAAGCTGAACCAGATCATCGCCGTTGAGAAGGGCGTGAAGAGCAAGTCATTCCAGGACCTGACCGAGGCTCATCACGCCGTCCAGAAGCCGACCCTGCTTTCCGGCCTCTCCCGGGTGTACCAGCCTAAGGACGAGGAGGGAGAGCAACTGCCCCCAGAGTCGACGAAGGTTCAGATCAAGAGCGAGGAGATCCTGCGCGACACGGCGGCCACGCTCACCCGGCTGTTCGACGTCACCGCGACCAAGGACTGGGCCAACTGCCACGCGAAGGCCGACGTGACGGTAGACGGCCAGGTGCTGCTGCGCGACGTCCCGGTCACCTACCTGCTCTTCCTCGAGAAGCAGCTCACCGACCTCAACACCTTCATGAAGAAGCTGCCGGTGCTCGACGCGGCGGAGTCGTGGACATTCGATGCCTCCGCCGACTGCTACCGGACCGACGCGGTGCGCACCATCCGAACCAAGAAGGTGCCGCGCAACCACGTCAAGGCCGAGGCCACCGAGCACCACCCGGCCCAGGTCGAGGTGTACTACGAGGACATCCCGGTCGGCTACTGGTCCACGACCAAGTTTTCCGGGTCGCTCCCGGCGCGCCGGGTGCACGAGCTCATCGCCCGCGTCGAGAAGCTGCAGGCCGCCGTGAAGTTCGCCCGCGAGGAGGCCAACGGCGCCGAGGTCACTGACCAGCGTGTGGGTGACGCCGTCTTCGGCTACCTGTTCGCCTGATGTCCGGCCCGCCGGCGGATTTATCCGCTGGCGGGCGGTATCGCCGCCAGGCTAAGCTCGCGGTCGAGCGCAAGCTGAATCTGAATCTGAGGCTTATGCGGGGTACCAGTGGGGGTTCGAATCCCTCTCCCGGCACACGTGCCGGGGTAGCCCAACGGCAGAGGCAGCCCCTGAAGCTGAAGTTATCGCTCTAGGTTCAGTATTCGCCGCTGAACTCCAGATCGACCGCGGGCCGACAAAAACGCCGAGGTGCCGGTTCAAATCCGGCTCGCCCCACCAAATCATGGGGCGATGGCTCAATGGAAGAGCGCGACGCCTAAAGAATGATCGGCTCGCTTCAAACGTGCTGGGGTGCGCAAGTGAGCGGCACACCGGGCCCGGGGGCTAGGTCAGAACCCTCGGGCCCACCGCTTTTCAGGCCGCTTAGCATGCGCGGCGGAAGGCGAGGAACTGCTCCTGGGCGACGCTCGCGATCCGGGTGCCGTCGGGGCGCAGATGCCCACGGTGTACCGGCCGCGGCCGCCCGCCAGAGTGCGCGGCGTCGGCGGGGGGCGGCGCACTTGAGCGGCCGCATTCAGCCGGAAAAGCAGATGTGGCGATCCAGGCACTCGGGGAATATGACAGCCCATGAGCGCCAGATTGCGGGCCATCGCCCGGGAGACCGTGACCATCGTGGAGACCACAACGACCCGGCAGTGGTCGCCGCCGCGTTCTCGAGACAGATCGCGCGAAGCGGGGGATGGTTCGACCGGATCGTATTTCCCGTCTACGACCGTCACGCCGGGACGCCCACCTACACCGCGTTCACCCGCGTTCTCGCCTAGGACTAGGCGGACTGGACTGGGGGTGTGCTGACGTGGGGCACGTCGATCGTTCCGCGGACTGGTGCGTGGACTGAGTCCCCGCAAACTCCCAGCATGCCGATTAGCACTAGGGAAAGCGGTGTCTCACGATGGGGGTCGTCTCACGGCGACGCGGTAGCTCACGGCCGGGGACGTGGCGCGCGGGCCAGGCCGGTCTGGTAGGCGAGGACGACGAGTTGCGCGCGGTCGCGTGCGCCAAGCTTGGTCATGGCGTGGTAGACGTGCGTCTTGACGGTGAGCGGGCTGAGGGTGAGCTGGCGGGCGATCTCCGGGTTGGACATCCCGTCAGCGACCATGGTGGTCACCTCGAGCTCGCGGTCGGTGAGGGTGGTGAGCAGCGGTGACGCGCGGACCGGCTCGCTGTCGTGCAGCGTGAGGAACCTGGCGATGAGGCCCCGGGTGGCGGACGGCGAGAGCAGCGCGTCGCCGCGGGCGACCGTGCGGATCGCGTCGATCAGGGCGTCCGGGCGTGCGCCCTTGCCAAGGAACCCGCTGGCCCCCGACCGCAGTGCCTCGAAGACGTAGCGGTCGACCTCGAACGTCGTCAGGATCAGCACCCGCACCCTGGCGAGGCTGTTGTCGGCGGCGATCCGCCGGGTCGCGGCCAGCCCGTCAAGGCCCGGCATCCGGATGTCCATCAAGACGACGTCGGCGCGTGCCTCGCGGGCGACCCGGACCGCGTCGTGGCCGGTGGCCGCCTCGCCCACTACCGTCAGCCCCGGCGCGCGGTCGATCATCAGTCGCAGGCCCGCGCGGACAAGGTCCTGGTCGTCGGCGAGGACCACGCGGGTCGGCTCCGTGACGGCGGACCCCGGCGGGCCGGACCCGGTCACGTGCCCTCGCTCCCCGCCACTCGCAGCGGAAGCTCGGCGAAGACGCGGTAGCCTCCCTCGGGCCGTGGCCCCGCCGACAGCCGTCCGCCCAGCGCGGCCACCCTCTCTCGCATGCCCACGATGCCGTGTCCCCCGGGCGTGTGCCGACTGCTCTCGGTGACTTGCTTTCCCTCGTCCTCGACCGCCAGGCTGAGCGCCCCGGGCGTGTACCCGAGACGGAGGACGGCGCTGTCGCAGTCGGCGTGCTTGCGGGTGTTGGTCAGCGACTCCTGGATGATCCGGTAGGCAGTTAGTTCCACCGCCTCAGGCAACGGCCTGGCCTGGCCGGTCACCTCGCGGGTGACCCGCAGGCCCGCGTCAGCGAATGTGCAGATCAGCTCCTCAAGCAGGTCAAGTCCCGGCACCGGGTCGGCGGGCTCTGCTTGTTCGGCCGCGCCGGGATCGCGTAGCAGCCCGACTGTCAGCTGCAGTTCCTCGAGGGCCTCTCCGCTGGCCCGCTGGATGTGCGCGACCGACTCCATGGCCTGGATGAGGTCCTCATCCTCGATCAGGCAGGCCAGCGCGCCGGCCTGCACGTTGATCAGCGCGACATGGTGCCCGACGGCGTCGTGCAGCTCCCGTGCGATCCGCAGCCGTTCCTCGGCTACGCGGCGGATCGCCTCGTCCTCCCGGTCCTGCTCGGCGTGCCTGGCCCGCTCCTCGACCTCGGCGACGTAGGCACGGTGGCTACGGGAGGCGCTCCCGGTGGTCACCGCCAGGGCCGCCCACAGCAGGATGACGAAGCCCGTGATGCCGGGATGGGTGATGAGCGAGGCGCTGAGCAGCGCCGCCTTGACGGTGACGCCGACCGCGAGCGTCCAGCCCGGACCGGAGTCTAGCGCGACCGAGTACAGCGCGTAGAAGACCGCTGGCAAGGTCAGCGGGTAGCTCATCCCGTCGGCGATCAGCACCACCGACCCGACGACGGCGACCGCCGCAATGCCGACCGGGAAACGTCGGCGCGCCACCAGGGCCGCGTAGACCACGGCGGGCACCGCCCAGTCCAGCGGCTGGCGGGAGCTAAGCGCGTGCCGGATGTCGGCGGGGATCGTCACCACCGCGAACAGCACCATCGCCGTGACCGCCGAAAGCAGCAGCAACTCCGGCCGGCCCATCAGCCTGTTCCAGGAACTCACCCACATAGCTGGACTGTAGGCAACCGCCGTCGCCGTACACAACCGAACTACTACCAACGGAGTAGGCGGAGCCGGAAGCCACACCGGATGGCGCGGTCGCCATCAGGGCAACCGCTGCGGCAGGCCGACGACCCAGGGAGCCAAGACCCGGACGATGAGAAGCCGAACCGAAAGGAACGGAGGATCATGTCAGCTCTTGCACGCTGGTGCTACCACCACCGCTTTGTCGTGATCACTGCCTGGATAGGCCTGCTCATCGGTCTGACGGTGATGTCGCAGGCGGTGAAAACGTCATATGACAACTCGTTCACGCTGGCGGGCACCGGTTCGGGCACCGCCCAGGAACTGCTGCGGCAGGCCGCGCCGACTCAGGCGGGCGACGCCGACCAGATCGTCTGGCAGGTCAGCCAGGCCAGCGTCACCAGTCCCGCCATCGAGCAGCGGACGTCGGCGATGCTCGTGCGGGTGTCGCACCTGCCCGAGGTGGCCTCGGTGGCCAGCCCGTACCTGCCGGGCGGCAAGGTCCAGGTAAGCCGGGACGGGCGTACCGCGTACGCCACGGTGAACTTCACCAAGTCGGCCGACAATCTCGACCCTGCCGATGTCAGCCGGGTGATCGCGGTGGCGACGGCCGCTCGGGAGCCGGGCCTGGCGGTAGAGCTTGGCGGGCAGGCCATCTCGCACTCCGCGCAGGCGCCGTTGTCGGCCATATCGGCGGTCGGCATCGGTGCGGCAGCCGTCATCTTGCTGCTCGCGTTCGGCTCGCTGTTCGCGATGTCGCTGCCGATTGCGACCGCGGTGGCGGGCGTGGGCAGCGGCCTGATGCTCATGGCGCCGCTCAGCCACCTGACGTCCGTGACCGGTATCGCGCCGATCCTCGGCGCGCTTATCGGCCTTGGCGTGGGGATCGACTACGCCTTGTTCATCGTGACCAGGCACCGTCGTGGCCTGCAGTCGGGGCTGGATCCGCAGCGGTCGGCCGTGGCCGCGCTCAACACCTCCGGCCGCGCGGTCCTGTTCGCGGGCGGCACGGTGTGCATCGCCCTGCTCGGGCTGCTCACGCTCGGCCAGGGCTTCCTCGACGGGCTGGCCTTCGCGGCGGTGATCACCGTAGCGTGCACCGTGCTCGCGGCCGTCACGCTGCTGCCCGCGCTGTTCGGCGTGCTCGGCCTCCGCGTGCTGAGCCGCAGGCAGCGCCGCACGCTGTGCTCTGTCGGGCCGGACCACGCGCGGAGCGGGCCCGGTATGTGGGCGCGCTGGTCGCGCACCGTGCCCCGGTTCCCCGCCGTGCTCGCCGCCGCTGCCGTCGCGGTCATGGTCGTGGTGTCCCTTCCCGTGCTGCACCTGCGGCTGGGCTTTGCCGACGATTCCAACGACCCGGTGTCAGCCACCAGCTACAAGGCGTACGAGATGCTCGCCGACGGGTTCGGGCCGGGCTTCAACGGCCCGCTGCTGCTGGTCGCCCAGACTCAGTCCGCGGCCGACCGCGCAGCGCTTGACCGGCTGGACCGCGCGCTCACCGCCGTCCCGGGGGTGGCCGCCGTGCAAGCCGGGTCCGTGCAAGCCGGGCCGGGTGCCGGGTCGGCGGTCGAGGTGACGCAGGTCCTCCCCGCCACGGCGCCGGAAACCCAGGCCACCTCCGCCCTGATCACGCAGTTGCGGAACACCGTCATACCGCGCTACACGCACGGCACCACGCTGCGCGTCTACGTGGGCGGCCTGACTGCCACGTTCGATGACTTCGCGGCGGTGACAAGCGCCAAGTTGCCCTGGCTGCTCGCCGCGATCGCGGGCTTCAGTTTCCTGCTGCTTGTGCTCGCCTTCCGCAGCCTGCTAATCCCGGCGATCACAGCGGTGCTGAACCTGCTGTCGGCGGCAGCCTCGTTCGGCGTGCTCACCGCCTTCTTCCAGTGGGGCTGGGGGACCAGGGCCCTCGGCCTCGGCGCGCCCGCCCCGGTCGAGGGCTACCTGCCCGGGCTAGTGCTGGCGGTCCTGTTCGGCCTGTCCATGGACTACCAGGTGTTCCTGGTCAGCAGGATGGCCGAGGAATGGTCCCGGACCCGGGACAACGCCCGGTCGGTCCGCGCGGGCCAGACAGATACAGCTCGGGTGATCACCGCCGCGGCCGCGATCATGATCGCCGTGTTCATCACGTTCGTGTTCATGGGCCAAGTCGATGTCGCCGAGTTCGGCATCGGGCTGGCCGCCGCCGTGGCGCTGGACGCCTTCGTCCTGCGGACGGTGCTCGTGCCGGCCGTGATGCACCTGTGCGGCCAGGCCAACTGGTGGCTTCCGCGCTGGCTGGACCGCCGCCTGCCGCACCTGGCCAGCGAGCCCTCGGCGCACGAGCAGTCCGCCCGTGCGCCCCGGTCCACCCTCGTCTAGCTCTGCTCGCGAAAGGAATGACCTCATGTCCGAGAACCCGAACGAGTCCCCTCTGCCGGCACTTCGGTGGCCGCGGTACGGCGTGGACGCGCCACCGGTCCCGGCGGTTTTCGCCGCCGCCGGGGTGGCGTGCTGCCTGGTCGCCGCCCGGCGGCGACCAGGCTGGATCGCGATGGCGGCCGCCGGGACGGTACTACTGGCCAACGCCGGCGTGTACCTGCACACCACGCTGCGCGGCAAGCTGCGCATCTGGGAGCGGGAACTGGACCGCGCCGCCCTGCAAGGCAACGAGCAACTGCTGGACCTGGGCTGCGGCCGCGGCGCGGTGCTGATCGCGGCAGCCAGACGCCTGCCAGCGGGACGCGCCGTCGGCGCGGACCGGTGGACAAGGGATCAGAGCGGCAACAGTCCCGAGGTCACGCTCGCCAACGCCGCGGCGGCCGGGGTCGCCGACCGGGTGGAAGTGCACACGGCCGACATCACCGCGCTGCCGTTCCCGGACGGCTCGTTCGATATCGTGACCAGCGCGCTGGCGATCCACAACATACCGTCGCCCGAAGCGCGGTACCGCGCGGTGGACGAGGCCATGCGGGTGCTGCGCCCAGGCGGCCAGCTGCTCATCGCCGACCCCTGGCCCATGGCCAGGAAGTACGCCGCGCACATCGGCCAGGGCACCCTGCGCGGACTCGGCCCCGGGTACTGGTACGGCGGCCCGTGGCTCGGCGTCACGCTGCTGCATGCCGTCAAGGAGCGCCAGCAGTGCTGAATGGACCCGGTGCACCTTCTTGCTGCATACGGTGCCGGGAAGGTGCACCGGACTACTTGAGCAGGGCGCCGAGGTCGACCGGGAGCGGCACGCCGGTGATGTACCGGGACTCGTCGCTGACCAGGAAGAGGATCGCGTTGCTGATGTCCTCCGGCTCGACCCAGCCATGCGGCAGCACGTGCATGAACTGCGCGATGATCGGCTCGGCGTCGGCCGCGGTCGGGTGCTCCAGGTCGGGGCGGAACATCTTGAACGCGCCCTCGTTCATGAACATCGGGGTGTTCACGTTGGTCGGCAGAACCGAGTTGACCCGGATGTGGTGCGGGCCGAGTTCCACCGCGAGCGTCCGCATCAGCCCGATGACGCCGTGCTTGGCCGAGATGTAGTGGCTCATGCCCGGCATCGCTTTCGCGCCGCCGACGGAGCTGGTGAGCACGATCGCGCCGCCGCGGCCGCCCGCGATCAGGTGCGGGATGGCCGCCCTGGCGGTGTTCCACGGGCCGGTCAGGTTGATGTCGATGGTGTTATGCCAGTTGTCCACGCTCATGTCCTGCACCGTGCCGCCGATGCTCGCGATGCCCGCGTTGGCCACCACGATGTCCAGCCGGCCGAGTTCGGCGACGCCGGCGTCCACCGCCGCCTTGACCGCGTCGAGGTCGCGCACGTCCGTCTGGGTCGCGACGATCCGGCGGTCCTGCGCCTCCACCAGCTTGACCGTCTCGGCGAGGTCGTCGGCCGTGGCCATCGACAGGGCGCCCTCGACGTCCTGGCAGATGTCGATCGCGATGATGTCCGCGCCCTCGGCGGCCAGCTTCACCGCGTGACTGCGGCCCTGGCCGCGGCCGGCGCCGGTGATGAAGGCGACCTTGCCCTCGAGTCTTCCTGGCATGCTCTGTTACCTCGCTTCTTCGTTGATGTTGGCAGCGTTGCTGGTGCCCGTGTTCGTGGTGCTGGCGGCCGCGCGGACGGCGGCCAGGATGCCCTGGTAGCCGGTGCAGCGGCACAGGTTGCCGGACAGCCCCTCGCGGATTTCCTCGTCCGTGGGGCTGGGATTGTCGCGCAGGAACGCGGTCACCGAGGTGACGAAGCCGGGCGTGCAGAATCCGCACTGCAGCCCGTGGTGCTCGCGGAACGCCTGCTGGACGGTGGACAGCGTGCCGTCGTCCGCCGCGATGCCCTCGACGGTGGTGACCTCGCCGCCGTCGGCCTGAACCGCGAAGACGAGGCAGCCGCGCACCGCCTGCCCGTCGAGCAGGACGGTGCACGCGCCGCAGACGCCGTGCTCGCAGCCCAGGTGGGTGCCGGTGAGCTGGCAGCGCTCGCGGAGGAAGTCGGCCAGGGTCAGCCGGGGCTCGACAGTCGCCCGCCGCATGCGCCCGTTGACGGTGACCTCGATGCTGATGTCAGCCACTGCCTGCCTCCTTGATGACGGCCTCCTTCACGGCCTGTTCCCAGGCGCGGGCGACCATGGCCGCGCCCACCTTCTTCCGGTAGCTGGCGGTGCCGTGCAGGTCGGACGGGACCGCGTCCAGGTCCGCCACGGCGGCCCGCCCGACCTCCGCCGGATCGATATCGCTCGCGGCGATCCCGGCGACCGCCGTCTCGGCGGCGGCGGCGCGCGCCGCGGTCGGGCCGAGCCCGAACAGGCCGATGCCGCTCGCGCTGACCCGGCCGTCCGGGTCAAGCCCGACCGCGACGGCCGCGCCCGCCACCGCGAAGTCGCCCGGGCGCCGGGCGAACTCCTCGATCGCGAAGCCCTGCCGCCCGCCCCGAATGTCGACCGCCGCCGGGAAGCTGACCCCCGTGAGGAGCTCGTTGGGCTCAAGCGCGGTGGTCCAGATGCCGGTGAAGAACTGCGCCGCCGGGATCTCCCGCTGGCCGCGGGGCGAGCGGGCCTCGATGGTCGCGTCCAGGGCCAGGGCCACCGCCGGGTACTCGGCCGCCGCGTCCGCGTGGGCCAGCGACCCGCCGATCGTGCCCCGGTTGCGGATCTGGAAGTGGCCGATCAGCGGCGTGGCCCGGGACAGCAGGGGCACGCGCCGGGCGATCAGCGCCGAGCGGCCGATCTCCGCCTCGGTGGTGGCCGCCCCGATCCACACGCGGTCGGCCCGTTCTTCGATGCCGCGCAGCGCCGTGATCCGGCGGATGTCGATGAGGTGATCGAACACCGCGAGCCGCAGGGCGAGCACGGGAACGAGGCTTTGCCCGCCGGCGATCAGCTTCGCGCCGTCGCCGAGCTCGGCGAGCAGGTCGACGGCCTCCTTGACGCTCTCCGGCGCGTGGTATTCGAACGGGGCCGGCTTCACTGGCTGCCTCCTGCGCGGTCGATCAGGCTGGCGTCGATCAGGCTGGCGATGGCCGCCGGGGAGAGCGGGAGCCTGGTGATCGTCACGCCGAACGGGGCAAGGGCGTCCGCCACCGCGTTGACGACGGCCGGCGGCGCGCCGATCGCCCCGCCCTCGCCGACGCCTTTGTACCCGCCGGGGCCTGGCCCGGGTGCCGTCTCGACGTGCGCGTACTCGATCACCGGCACCTCGGTCGCGGTGGGCAGCAGGTAGTCCATGAACGTGGTGGCGACCGGGTTGCCGTCGGCGTCGTAGGCCAGCTCCTCGAGCAGCGCGCCGCCGATGCCCTGCACGACGCCGCCCGCGATCTGGCCCTCGACGACGGCCGGGTTGATCATGTGGCCGCAGTCCTCGCCGACGACGTAGCGCAGCAGCGTCACCTTGCCCGTGGTGACGTCGACCTCGCAGGTGCACACGTGCGTGGCGCACGCCCACAGGCCCATGCCCGTCGCCGCGTACCTGGCGGACGCCTCAAGGCCGGGTGACATCCCCGGTGGCAGCGCGTACGGCTGGAAATAGGCGATGTCGGCCAGCTCGGCGAAGCTGACCCCGGCCTCCGGGTCGCCCTTCACTCCCGCCCGGCTGTGGGCCAGCTCGATGTCGGACTCGCTCGCCTCCAGCTTGTGCGCGGCCATCTTGGTGAGCTTGTCCCGCAGTTCCGCCGCCGTGACCCCGACGGCCCCGGCGATCATCGAGCCGCTGCGGCTGCCGCCGGTGCCCGCGCCGAACGGCGTGACCGCCGTGTCCCCCTGGATCGTGTGCACGTCGGCGATGGCCGCCCCGAGCGCGTCGGCGGTGAGCTGGACCGCCGTCGTCTCCAGGCTGTTGCCGGTCGAGCCGCCGGCCAGGTAGACGTTGACCTTTCCCGACGGCTCGATCCTGATGGTCGCGCCCTCGGTCGCGTACACGCCGAACGCCGGCGCCGTCGGCTCGGCGTAGCAGGAGATCCCGACGCCTAGGTAGCGGCCCTGCCCGCGGGCGGCGGCCTGCTCCTTGCGGAACGCGTCGTAGTCAAGGACCGTCAGGGCCTGCTCCAGCGTCTCCAGCGGGTCCATGTGGTCATACGGCATGCCGGTCGGGCTCGAGTACGGCATCTCGTCGCGGCGAAGCAGGTTCCTGCGGCGCAGTTCCGCCGGGTCGACGGCCATCCGGCGGGCCGCGATGTCGAGGGTGACCTCACGGGCCAGGGTCTCGAACGCCCACGGTCCCCGGTAGGCGATCCGGCCCGGGGTGCTGGAGAACACCGAGGCGTGACTGAAGGTGCCCTTCGCGACCCGGTACGGGCCAGGGAAGATCATCCCGGTCGCCGCGCCGGTCATGACCGGCCACGGCGTCGGGTACGCGCCGACGTCCTGTACATGGTCGAGCGACGCGGCGAGGAGCGTTCCGTCCGCGTCGAAGGCGAGCCGAGCCTCGCCGTGCTCGTGCCGTGCCGTGCCCGCGGACTGCAGGTTCTCCCTGCGGTCCTCGATCCACTTGAGCGCGACGGCCATCTTGCGCGCCGCGAGGAGCACGCAGATGTCCTCGCGCAGCGGGACGACCTTCTGCCCGAAGCCGCCGCCGACGTCCCGGGTGATCACCCGGACGCTGTGCTCGGGGATGCCGAGCAGCCGGGCGGCGAACATCCGCATCTCGTGCGGTGCCTGCGTGCCCGCCCACACGGTCAGCTCGCCGCTGCCCCGCGACCATTCCGCGACCAGCCCGCGGGTCTCCATCGGGACGGCGCCCTGCGCCTGCTCCCAGATCGTCTCGCTGACCACGTGCGCGGCGCCGTCGTAGGCGTCGGCGATGGTCTCGGCGGGCGCGCCGGCGAGTTCGCCCGCCAGGTTGCCGGCGTAGCCATCGTGCACGAGCGCTTCCGTTGCCCTGGCGGACGCGTAGTCGGCGATCGCGGGCAGCGGCAGGTAGTCCACGTCGACGAGCTCGGCGGCGTCCTCCGCGAGGTAGCGGCTGTCCGCCACGACGAGGGCCACGATGTCGCCGGCGAACCGGGCCTCGCCGACGGCGAGCGGCGGCCGCGGCGTGTCCGGGACCAGGTTCCCCGTCCCGGTGTACCAGGCTTCGACCACGTCGCCGTTCAGGTCGTCCGCCGTGAAGACGGCGTGCACGCCAGGCCGGGCCAGCGCGGCCGACGCGTCGATGGAGAGAATGCGCGCCCGCGGGTGCGGGCTGCGGACGAAGCAGGCGTGCAGCATGCCTGGCCGGGTGACGTCGTCGACGAAGGTGCCCGCGCCGGTCAGCAGCCTGGCGTCCTCGACCCGCTGCACGGAGCGGCCGGCATAACGGGCGGCACCGAACGGGGCGGTCGTCACCCGACCACCAGCGGCAGCTTCTCCCAGCCGCGGACCGACGAGGTGTTCTGGAGCTTGGCGGCGTCCCAGTCGACCTCCCAGGACGGCCAGCGCTTGAGTATCTCCTCAAGCGCGACGCGGCCCTCAAGCCGGGCCAGGGCGGAGCCGAGGCAGTAGTGCGGGCCGAGGATGAACGTCAGGTGCATGTCCCGCTTGCGGTGGATGTTGAACGTGTCCGGGTCGTCGAAGCGCCGGGGATCACGGTTGGCCGCGCCCACCATGCACAGCAGCGCGCTGCCGGCCGGCACCGTCCGCCCGTACCACTCGACGTCCTGGGTCACATAGCGGGCATTGAACGGGCCTGGCGGTTCGCACCGCAGCACCTCCTCGACCGCGCCAGGGACCAGCGACCGGTCGGCGGCGAGCTCCGCCCGCTGCTCGGGGTGCTTCGCGAGCGTCGAGCCCATCCAGCCGATGAGCCTGCCGGTCGTCTCGTTACCCGCGCCGCCGATGACCGTGACGTACATCAGGATCTCGTCCCGGGTCAGCGTGCGGGTGACCCCGTTCTCGTCCACGAACTCGGCCTTGATCAGCTCGGTCATCACGTCGTTAGACGGGTGGGCGTACCGCCAGTCGATGTACTCGCCCATCGCCTCGTGCGTGAGGACGACCTCCTCGCTGAAGTCGATCTTGCCGCCGTCCTCGGTCAGGATCTTGGCGTTGGACTCGTTGCGGAAGGCGACCTGCCCTTCCTCGGGGATGCCGAGCAGCATGCCGATGACCTTCATCGGCATCTCCAGGCCCAGCTTCTCGATGAGGTCGAACCGGGTCTCGCCGACCACCGGGTCCAGGCAGGCGGCGCAGTACTCGCGCACCAGCGGCTCGAGCTCGGCGATCCGGCGCGGCGAGAACACCCGGGCGAGCAGCTGCCGGTGGATGTTGTGGATCGGCGGGTCCTCCATGATGAGGGTGCCCGGCGGGATCTCCATGTTCGCCTTGATCAGCTCGAGCATGACGCCGCGGGCGGAGGAGTACGCCGTGGTGTCCGTCAGCACCCGCTCCACGTCGGCGTAGCGGCTGACCGCGTAGAAGTCATGCGGCTCGTTGTAGTAAAGGGGGGCTTCCTCGCGCATCCGGTTGAACAACGGCCACGGATCGGCGGTGAAGCGGACGTCGTACGGGTCCCAGTAGAGGCCATCGGAGTCCACGAGGTAGCCCTCCCGTCGTTGGGTAAGCGGTCGATTATCTATCTAAATCAGATTTCACCGGGAGCACAAGACCCCGTCGACAACCGTCACTGACATTTGTCAGTGACGATCGCCAGTGGCAGGCGTGTACCATGGGGTGCCGTGGCACCTGGGGAAGACAAGCCCAACGGGCGTGACGCGCAGCGGCAGGAGACCCGCCAGCGCGTGTACGCCGCGGCGGTCGCTGAGTTCAAGCGGG
Source organism: uncultured Streptosporangiaceae bacterium (assembly GCA_964581815.1). Lineage (GTDB taxonomy): Bacteria > Actinomycetota > Actinomycetes > Streptosporangiales > Streptosporangiaceae > Trebonia. The sequence goes on from CAZORE010000051.1 coordinate 21,824, forward strand.
TCGGCATGGCCGCCGCCGACGTCAGCGTCATCGCCAAGGAGGCGGGCGTGGCCCGCGGCACCTTCTACTTCCATTTCCCGGCCAAGGAGCACATCCTCGCCGAGCTTGAACGGCACGAGGAGGCCCGGCTGGCCGCCCAGCTGGAGAAGTTCCTGGCCCGCCCGCATGACCTGGCCGGCGCGCTGACCGAGACCGTCCGGCTGATGGCCCAGATGGAGCGGCGGGTCGGCAAGGTGCTGTTCCGCGAGATGCTGGCGCTGCACTTCTCACCGAGTCGCCCCGAGGCGCTGCCCGGCACCGACCAGTGGGCGGACTATCCCATGATTTCCCTGGTGGTACGGGCGATCGGGCTCGCCAGGGACGGCGGCGAGACGTACCCGGAGGCCGACCCGCTGCGCACCGCCCAGTTCTTCATGCTCGGCCTGTACGCGGTGCTGATCACCAGCCCCGACCACTCACGGGCGGCCCGCGCCGAGATCCTCGACAACTTCGTCGCCACGGTGCTGCGCAGCGTGGAAGCCCGTTAGTCGGTCTCCAGGCCGAGTTCGGCCAGCTCGCGCTCGGCGAAGAAGACCCGGCCGGTGTACTCGAGCGGGTTCTCGCAGGCCGCGAAGTAGGCCAGGATCCGGGCCGGGACGTCCATCGGCACCATCTTCGCGTCCTGCCGGTCACCGAGGTCGTGGTTCGCCTCCGCGCTCTCGGTGGCCACCCACCCGGGCATGACGCTCATGATGAACACGTTCTTGGGCACCAGCTGCGGCGCTAGCACGTTGGACATCCGGTCGAGCGCCCGCTTGCTGGAGAAGTAGGCCGGCGACCACAGGGCGGGGATGTTCATGCTGGCCCCCGGGGCGGGGATCCCGCCGGTCTCGTCCCCGTGGTAATACCGGACGCTTGACGCAGGCGACGGTTCCTCCACCAGGCGGTGCGCTTCCGCGCTGCCGGTGGTGACATTGAGTATTCGCCCGCCGCCGCGCGACTCCATGCTCGGCACCACCAGCTGCATCAAGGTGAACGGGGCGTGCACGTTGACCGCGTAGTGGTGCAGCCAGTCCGCCCTGGGCATCTCGAGCAGCGGCGCCGACCAGTGGTAGCCGACGGTCACGGCGGCGTTGTTGACCAGGATGTCGACGCCACCGAACTGGTCAACGGCCGCGTCGACCACCCCGTGCAGGTCGTCCTCGCTGGACAGGTCGGCGGCGACCGCGATCGCCTCGGCCCCGAGCGCCTCGATCTCCTTGACCGTCTGGCCGATGGTGCCGGGCAGGGCGGGCGGGGCGAGCGGGCCGGGAAGGGCGGGGCCGGCCTCCTCGACGGTGCGCGCGGTGACCACCAGCCGCGCGCCGCGGCGGGCAAGCGCGAGCGCAGTGCGCTTGCCGATGCCGCGGCTCGAGCCGGTGACAATCGCCACCTTGCCGGAAAGACCTGCCTCGTTCTGGCGTTCCATCAGCTCTCCTGGGAGCCCGCTGGATTGGCGAAGGCCGGCTAGGAGACCGGGATGGCCAGCGACTTGGCCTCGAGGAACTCCTCGAGCCCGGCGGCGCCCGACTCCTTGCCGATGCCGGACTGCTTGTAGCCGCCGAACGGCACGTCGTGACCGAACCACGCGCCGCCGTTGACGCCCATGGTGCCGGTCCTGATCCGCCGCGCGACCGCGAGGGCGCGCTCCTCCGGGCCGAACACCGCGCCGGACAGGCCGTAGATGGAGTTGTTGGCGATCCGCACCGCGTCGTCGTCGCCGTCGTGCGGGATGATCACCAGCACCGGCCCGAACACTTCTTCCTGCGCGATCTCGCTGTCCGGGTCCACGTTGGTGAGCAGCGTCGGGAGGTAGAAGTACCCGGGCCCGTCCACCTTCTGGCCGCCGGTCACCAGCGTGGCGCCGGCCGCGACCGCCCGCTGCACCATGCCGTCCACCTTGTCCCGCTGCTTCTCGCTGATCAGCGGGCCCATGTAGTTGTTCTGGTCCGTGGGATCGCCGTAGGTCACCCGGCCCATCGCCGCCTTGACCTGCTCGACGATCACGTCGTGCAGCTGCCGCGGCACCAGCATCCGGGTCGGGATCGCGCACCCCTGTCCGGCGTGCGAGCAGGTCGCGAACGCGGCGGTGCCGATCGGCCCGGCGAGGTCGGCGCCGTCGAGCACGACAAGGGCGGACTTGCCGCCGAGCTCGAGGAACACGCGCTTGATGGTCGCACTGGCGGCGGCCATGATCCGGCGGCCGGTCGCGGTGGAGCCGGTGAACGTGACCGCGTCCACGTCGGGTGAGGTGGTGAGCGCCTCGCCGACGGCCACGTCTGACGACGTGATCACGTTGACCACGCCGGCCGGGATGTCGGTGTGCTCGGCGATCAGCTCGCCGAGCGCGAGGGTGATCAGCGGGTCGTCCGGTGCCGCCTTGAGCACCACCGTGCAGCCGGCCGCGAGCGCGGGCGACAGCTTGGCCAGCGCGAGCTGGGTCGGGTAGTTGTAGCCGATGATGGCGGCGACGACGCCGACGGGCTCCTTCTCCACCCAGCGGCGGTGCTGCTGGCCGCGGAATTCGGTCAGGCCGAGCTCCTGCGTCATCGGGTACCCGGGCAGCAGGTCGGCGTAGTAGCGGACGATCGCGATCGGCTCGTCGAGCTGCGCACCGTAGGTGATCACCCGGGGCGCGCCGACGTCGGCGATCGTCAGCTCGCGCAGCTCTTCTCTGTGCAAGCCCAGCGCCTTGTGCAGCTGGTCGAGGCAGCGGGCGCGGAACGCGGCGTCCGTCGCCCAGCTGGTGGTGTCGAACGCGCGCCTCGCGGCGGCGATCGCGGCCTGCGCGTCGGCGACGGACGCGTCCGGCGCGTGGTCGATTACCTGCCCGGTGGCCGGGTTGATCGACGGGTAGGTACGGTCGGCTGTGACCAGCTTCCCGTCGATGAGCATGCGGTGCATCCAGGTCTCCTTAGTCGCGCCGGCCCGAGGACTTCCGTAAAAGTATAATCAGAGTACTATTCATCCTTGTAGTAATGAGTGTGCGCTAGCTTCTTGCAGGTAAGGAACCAGCCGGGCAGGAAGCATCAGGAAGGAATACCCATGGGACGCGTCCAAGGCAAAGTGGCCTTCATCACCGGGGCCGGCCGCGGTCAGGGCCGCAGCCACGCGGTGCGGCTGGCGGAGGAGGGCGCGGACATCATCGCCGTCGACATCTGCCACGACGTCGACAGCCTCCCTTACCACCTGTCAAGCCCGGACGACCTGAAGGAGACCGCCCGCCTGGTCGAGGCCCTGGACCGCCGGGTGGTCGCGGTACAGGCCGACGTGCGCGAGCGGGCGCAGCTCGTGGCGGCGATCGACCGCGGGATCGCGGAACTTGGCAAGCTCGACATCGTGGTGGCCAACGCCGGCGTCATCGGCCAGAAGAGCGAACAGCCGCTGCAGGCCTGGGCCGACGTCTTCGACACCAACGGGCTCGGCATCATCAACGCCGTCCACGCGGCGCTGCCGCACCTGCGGGCGGGCGCCTCGATCATCGCGACCGGCTCCACCGCCGCCTTCATGAACACGCTGCCCATGCAGCAGGTGGGCACCGACTCCGGCGGCATCGCCTACATGGTGGCCAAGCGGATGGTGTCGAGCTTCATGCACGACCTGGCCCGCGAGCTGGCCCCGCGGCAGATCCGGGCCAACGTTGTCCACCCCACGAACGTGAACACCCCCATGATGAACGTCGAGCCCATGTTCCGGTCCTTCCGGCCCGACCTGGAGCACCCGACCCTGGAGGACGCGCTGCCGGCCTACCACGTCCAGCAGGCGATGCCGATCCCGTGGGTCGAGCCGGTGGACATCAGCAACGCGGTGCTGTACCTCGCCTCGGACGAGGCCCGCTACGTCACCGGCGTGCAGCTGCGGGTGGACGCCGGCGGGTACCTCAAGTGGTACGACTACCACGCCTGACAGAAAGCGACGGCGCCGTGTCGTCAAGCACGCGCTCGTTCGGACTAAAAAGAAGGGAAACCTGACGTGAAGGTGCGCGTCGACCCGGAGCGGTGCCAGGGGCACACGCTCTGCTCCATGATCGCCCCCACCCTGTTCACGCTGGACGACGAGGACGGCCACTCCACCGCCATCGACGGCGAGGTCCCGGCCGACCTGGAGTCCAAGGCGGCCGAGGCGATCCGCTCGTGTCCGGAACAAGCCATCTCGGTCATCCCCTAGCCGGGCAGGAGGCCCCTATGACCACCGAACCCGTCGCCGGCGATGACACTCCGCCAGGCGACACCGAGCGGAAGAAGAACCGCTACCACTTCGACCGGCACACGCCCGAGTACCGGGAGCAGTTCGCCGACGTGACCGCGGAGATGCTGGACAAGTGCCCAGTCGCGTGGAGCGACACCTACGGCGGCCACTGGGTCGCGGCCGGCCACTCGGAGGTTTTCGAGCTGGCCCGGTCGGCCGAGTACGTGTCCAACGACCACGACCCGCAGCACGAGCGGCGTGGCTACAAGGGCATCTCGATCCCGACACCTGAAGTGGGGTTCCGCGGCGGCTTCCTGGAGATGGACCCGCCCGAGCAGCGGTACTACCGGCAGCTGCTCAACCCGTACCTGTCGCCGGCCGCGGTGGCCCGGTGGACGCCGCTGGTGGACGAGCTCGTTCGCGCCAGCCTGAACGAGAAGATCGAGACCGGCCGGATCGACTTCGTCGACGACCTGGCCAATATCGTGCCCGCGGTGCTCACCCTGGGAATGCTCGGGATGCCGCTGAAGAACTGGGACATCTACGTCGAGCCGATCCACGCCTCGGTCTACACCTCGCCCAACTCGCCCGACATCGCCCGCATCCAGGCAGAACGGCTCGTCATGCGCGACGACATGATGGGCCAGCTCGCGGGGATCAGGGCGAACCCAAGGCCCGGGCTCATCCACGCGCTCGCGACGGCGGAGATCAACGGCACCGTGCCGCCGGACTTCGAACTGCTCGGGATCATCGCGCTGCTCATGGGGGGCGGGTTCGACACCACCACCGCGCTGACCGCGCGCTCGCTCGAGTGGCTGTCCGAGCACCCGGACCAGCGGGCCCGGCTGTCGGCCGAACGGGACACCCTGCTCAACCCGGCCACCGAGGAGTTCCTGCGCTACTTCACCCCGGCACCCGGCGACGGGCGCACCATCTCTCAGGACTGCGTGATCGCGGGCCAGGAGTTCAAGGAGGGCGAGCGGCTCTGGCTGTCGTGGGCGATGTCCAACCGCGACCCCGAGGTCTTCCCCAACCCTAACGAGGTTGAGCTGGACCGCACCGGCAACCGGCACCACAGCTTCGGCCTCGGCCTGCACCGCTGCATCGGGTCTAACGTGGCCCGCATGGTCTTCAAGCGGATGGTTGTCGCGGTACTCGACCGGATGCCCGATTACGTCTGCGACCCCGCGGGCGCCGAGCACTACCAGACGATCGGCATCATCCAGGGCATGAAGCACCTGCCGGCCACGTTCACCCCCGGCCCACGGATCGGTGACGGGCTGGACGAGACGATCGCCCGGATGCAGGTGGTGGTCGACTCCCACGGGCTGGCGGAGCCGGTCACCGACCGCAAGGGCGCCGTCAAGGCCAGGTAACGGCACGTTCCAGGTAGTGCGAACACCCCCGACGCTGGCTAGCGCGTCGGGGGTGTTCGCTATAGGGTCGGATCAGCTAACTATTAATGACACATTCTTAAGTTAGCCGTGCTCGACCGGCTGCGCGGCCCGCTCGGCTGCACCCACCTGAATGACATGCTCCGGGCCCTCGCCGCCGTCCCCGCCCTCGCCAGGCAGCTCCCGTCGGCCGGCTAGACCAGGTCGGAACGCTTGACCGGCCGCATTCGACTGGTGTGATTCCGCCTCCGCCAGGCCTGTGCGAGCGGTCGCTGATGTCGTCAATGCGCCAGCAGGTGCACGACCAGGGCGATAACGCCGAGGCCCAGGGCGAGCTTGAGTGCGAGGATCGCGCCGCTGGCAGCGATGGTGATCAGCCAGCCTCGCCGGGTCCTGGGCCGCCGGATGTGCTTGAAGCCGGGCCAGCGCCTGGTGGTCCGCTCGGTCACAACGTGCCTCCATGTACGGTGCGGGATGGTGGAGCGGCGGAGGCGGACACGTCGTCGACGTTGAGGGATACGGCGGAGGCGCTGATCTGCACGGGAGGGCTCCTCGGGCTGGGCGATCGGGACAGCAATAAACACTGTATCTAGTACAGTGTACTGTGTACAACAAAATCATGCGGGAGAATGTTCCGATGCCTACCGAACACAGCAGTGGCGGCGACCCGGCCCGCACTCTGCACCTGCTCTGGCGCGAGCCCGGCCCCGCGGAATCTCGGCGCGGACCGCGCCAGGGCCTGAGTGCCGAACGGGTCGCCGCGGTCGCGATCGCCCTCGCGGACAGCGACGGCCTGGGCTCAGTCACCATGCGCGCTGTCTCTCACGCCCTCGGTGTGGTGCCAATGTCGCTGTACACCTACGTGCCCGGCAAGGCCGAACTAATCGACCTGATGCTCGACACGGTCTACCGCCAGATGCCGCGCGGCGACCTGTCCGGCATGCCGTGGCGCGAGCGCCTGGCTGCTGTCGCCCACGAGAACCGCGACCTGTTCGCCCAGCACCCCTGGGTCGCCGAGGTCTCCACCAGCCGGCCTCCGCTCGGCCCCGGGCTAATGGCCAAATACGAGCACGAGCTTCAGGCGTTCGAGGGCCTCGGGCTCGACGACGTCGAGATGGACGCCGCCCTCACCTTCCTGCTCGGCTTCGTCCAAGCCGCGGCGCGCTCGGCCGCCGAGGCAGCTGCCACCCGGCGGGACAGCGCGATGAACGAGGAACAATGGTGGGCCGCCAACGCCCCCCTGCTCGCACGGGTCTTCGACGAGGCAAAGTACCCCACGGCCTCCCGTGTCGGCGCCGCCGCAGGCGCCGCTCACGGCGCAGCCTATGACCCCGACCACGCCTACACCTTCGGGCTGCAGCGCGTCCTCGACGGCCTTGGCGCCCTAATCGACAGAGGCTAGGCGAACCGCGCGCCCCGCGCGTGCCAGATGTCCGCCACCGACCCGCCAGGCATCGGCAGCAGCGGACTGGCGGGTGGCGTTCCGTTGGCCGGCACGAGGCCGTTGACCCGGGACAGGCGCCTGACTACGTTCACGCGTGATTGGCTTGAGTGAGGTGGGCACGTGGGCAAGCTTGAGGGTCAGGTCGCGTTCATCACCGGCGCGGCGCGGGGCCAGGGCCGAAGTCATGCGCTTCGGCTCGCCCAGGAAGGCGCCGACATCATCGCCGTCGACATCTGCGCGCAGATCTCCTCGGTGTCCTACGCGATGTCCACTCCGGACGACCTCGCACAGACCGTGAAAGAGGTCGAGGCCACCGGACAGCGGATCGTTGCCCGGCAGGCCGACGTCCGTGACGTCGAAGGCCTGCGGAACGCCCTCGACGCGGGGATCGCCGAACTCGGGGTCCCGCGGATCGTGCTGGCCAACGCCGGCATCGGCGTCGGCGGACCGAACTCGAGCGACCAGGACTGGCACGACGTCATCGCGGTCAACCTGACCGGAGTCTGGAACACGGGCCGCATCGCGATCCCCCACATGATCGAGGCCGGCCGGGGTGGTTCGATCGTGCTCACCAGTTCGACCGCTGGCCTGCTCGGCGTCGGCACCAACGAGACCGGGCTGCTCGGCTATACGGCGGCGAAGACGGGCGTCGTCGGGCTGATGCGCAGCTGGGCCAACTACCTGGGCCCGCACAACATCCGGGTCAACTGCATCGCGCCGACGGCCGTCCGCACGCCGATGGCGGCCAACGTCTCCCTCGCCACCCTCTTCGAGGTCAATCCAGCGCTGGCGCGGGCGATGTCGAACTCGCTGCCGGTGGAGATGGTCGAGCCGATCGACATCTCCAACGCGATCGCCTGGCTGGTGTCCGACGAGGGACGGTACGTGTCCGGAACGGTGCTGCCGGTCGACGCCGGCTCGCTGAACAGGCGGTAGCCGGAATGACCGGTGATGAGCCGCGCAACTGGTTCGCCGACGAGTCGCTGGCGCAAGACCCGTATCCGTTCCTGGCCGAACTGAGGTCCCAGTGCCCGGTCCAGCCGACCCCGCATCACGGCGTTGTCGCCGTGACCGGATACGAGGAAGCCGCCGAGGTACTCCGGCAGCACGATGACTTCTCGGCCTGCAACACCGTGGTGGGACCGTTCGCCGACTTCCCCGAGCCTCTCACCGGCGACGACGTCAGCGAGCTCATCGAACGGTACCGGCACCGGCTGCCGCAGCATGACCACATGGTCACGATGGACCAGCCGGAGCACACCCGGGAGCGGGCGCTGCTCATGCGGCTGCTGACACCGCGCAGGCTCCGCGAGAACGAGGAGTTCATCGGCGTCCTGGCCGACCAGCAGCTCGACCCCCTCATCAGTGCGGGCCGCGGCGAGTTCATTCACGGGTACGCCTCGCCGCTGGCGGCCCTGGTCATCGCCGAACTGCTCGGCGTGCCTGAGGAGGACTTCGACGGGATACGGGCCGGCCTCGGGCTGATCGGCGCTACCACGGGTGACCTGCACAAGCCGGCGACGCCCAACCCGGTCGACTCGCTCAAGTGGCTGGGCGGGACGTTCACCGCCTACATCGAGGACCGGCGCCGCCACCCGCGCGATGACGTCATGTCCGCGCTGGCGACGGCCAAGTACCCGGACGGCTCGACGCCCGACATGGCAGCCGTGGTGCGCACGGCCACCTTCCTGTTCGCGGCCGGACAGGAGACCTCGGCCCGGATGCTCGCCCAGGCGGTGCGCTTCCTCGCCGAGGACCCGTCGCTGCAGGACCTGCTGCGCGAGCACCCCGAGCAGGTCCCCAACTTCATCGAGGAGACCCTGCGGATCGAGCCGCCGACCAAGACCGACTGCCGGCTCGCCCGGCGCGCCACCACGATCGGCGGCGTGGACATCCCGGCTGGGTCCACCGTGGCGCTGCTGCTTGGCGCGGCCAACCGCGACCCGCGCAAGTTCCCGTCTCCCGATGAGTTCCAGGCCGACCGCCCTAACGCGCGGCAGCACCTCACCTTCGGCCGCGGCATCCACACGTGTCCCGGCAGCCCTCTCGCCCGGGCCGAGGGCCGGATCACCATCGAGCGGCTGCTGCGGCGCACGCGCAACATCCGCCTGTCGCGGGCCCATCACGGTCCGGCTTCTGACCGGCGCTTCCGCTACGAGCCGACCTGGATGCTCCGGGCGATGGAGGAATTGCACATCCAGTTCGACCCGTGTCCCGGGTGAGCGGGGCGGCTGACGAATGCCGGATCACCGTTGACCGGCACCTGGGGTTACGGCTAAATTAATACATGGAAGCCCGACTATTTGATATCCAGGTAACTGGCTCGAGGGAGAGACCTGCCGATGGCCCAGTACAAAGAGTTCCTCGTCTCGGGGGACTGCCACATCATCGAGCCGCCGGACCTGTTCAAGTCCAGGCTCCCGGCCAACATGCGCGACCGCGCGCTCTGGGAAGAGGAGTTCACCCTCGAGGAGCCGATCGTCAAGGGCGGCCACACCGAGTTCAGGAAGCTGCACACCATCGGCTTCGACGGCTGGACGGTGTCCAAGTACCGCCAGTTCGAGGGCCACGACGGCACCACGCCGGGCTGGATTCCTGAGGACATCCTGGCCGACATGGACATGGAGGGCGTCGACGCCGCCGTGTACTTCCCCAACCTGGCGCTGTTCGTGCTGTTCACCGACGACCACGAGCTCTCCATCGCCCACGCGCGGGCGTGGAACACCTGGGTCGCGGAGACGTACCTTCAGCACAAGGACAGGATGCGCCCGGTCGCGGCCATCCCGCTGACCAACATCCCCGACGCGGTGGCCGAGATCGAGCGGTCGGTCAAGCTCGGCCTGCAGGCGATCATGATCCCGGAAATCCCGCCGGAGCCGTACTGGTCGCGCAGGTACGAGCCGGTCTGGAACTGCGCCGAGGCGCACGGCCTGCCGATCTTCTTCCACGTCGCCACCGGCGGGGTCATGGTCAAGGAAGACGCGTCCAAGACCGGAAGCACGGTCAAGGGCATGATGACCGCGATGAACATGGGCAAGGGCCAGCTGACCGACGACATGGTGGCCGGCCGCACCATGGGCGGCGGGAACACCGCGGCCGCCAGCCCGTCGAAGATCATGGCCGACCTCATCGGCGGCGGGGTTCCCGAGCGGCACCCGGGCCTGCAGTTCACCTTGGTCGAGTTCGGCGCCAGCTGGCTGGTGTCCTACATGGCGTTCATGGACAAGTCGTGGCGCCGCGGCACTGGTCAGGACCCGAACTGGTGGCTCGGCTTCTGGGAGGACGACAAGTCGCCCTACGAGCAGCCGGCCATGGGCCGCCTGTTCAACATCAACGAGAAGTGGCCGTACCCGCTCAAGCCGACCGATTACGTGCGGCGGCAGTTCCACATCCAGTTCGCCGATGACCCGGTGGCGGTCCAGGCCCGGCACATTACCGGAGTGTCCACGGTGGTCTGGGGCAACGACTACCCGCACGCCGAGGGCACATTCAACGGCACCGATGAGGTCATCGCCGAGCACTTCGACAGCACGGTCTCCGACGAAGACCGCGCCGCGATCCTCGGCGGCACCCTGGCCAAGGTCGCCGGCTTCGACGCGAGCAAGAAGCTGGCGGCCGACCGGCAGCCGAGCAAGACGGCGAGCTGACGCATCCTGACTGGCGCAACTCCGGCCCGCGGGACAGCCCGCGGGCCGGAGTTTGGCCGTTACGCGCCGACGGAGGCTGCCAATGACGATCGATTACCCGGTCAGCCCGCTGGACGGCAAGGTGGTGGTCATCACCGGCGCGGCGTCCGGCATGGGACGCGCGGCGGCGCTGCTGTGCGCGGCGCGGGGCGCGGCGGTGGTCGCGGTCGACGGCTTCGGCGACGGCTTGCGCATGCTGTCGCGCCAGCTTCCCGGCCGCGACGCAATCCGGCTTAGCCTGCGGATGACAGACTGAGGTCAACCATCCGTCGACAGGTGCCAGCCAGAGGTGTGAACCAGCTTGAGCGATGAACCTGACGATTACGACGAGTTCGGGATGCTGGCCGACAACGCGGCCGAGGCGGGCCTGACGCTGAGCGAACTCCCGCCGGTCACCCGGACGTCGTTCACGCTGGCCAACGGGCAGACCGTGTCCGCGCTCGCCTGGGGCGACGCCCAGCCGGAGCTGGTGCTGCTGCACGGTGGCGGCCAGAACGCGCACACCTGGGACACGCTCACGCTGGCGCTGCGCCGGCCGCTGCTCGCGGTCGACCTGCCCGGCCACGGCCACTCCGGCCGCCGGCCGGACCGCGACTACGGCCCGTGGCGCAACGCCGAGACGGTCGCCGCCGTCATCGAGCAGGCCGCGCCCGCCGCCCGCGCCGTGGTCGGCATGTCCCTCGGCGGCTCCACCCTCATCCGGCTCGCCGCCACCCGCCCGGACCTGGTCCGCCGCGCGGTGATCATCGACGTCACCCCGAACAGCGGCGTCCGCTCCCGCGCGCTGGCCCCGGCCGAACGCGGCGCGGTGGCCCTGGTCAGCGGTCCGCCCACCTACGACTCGTTCGAGGCGATGGCGGCCGCCGCCGTCGCCGCGAGTCCCGGCCGGACCCGCTCGGCGGTCGAGCGCGGGGTGCGGCACAACGCCCGGCGGCTGCCGGACGGGCGCTGGACCTGGCGGTACGACCTGTTCGGCGAGCGCCCGGCGTCCGTCGGCGACCACACCGGGCTGTGGACGGACGTGCCGGCCATCACCGTGCCCGTCCTGCTGGTGCTCGGCGCCGACTCGCCGTTCACCGGCGCGGAGGACGTGGCCGAGTTCCGGCGGCGCCTCCCCGCCGTCAGGGTGGAGGTGGTGCCAGGCGCCGGGCACGCCGTCCAGAGCGACCAGCCGCTGGCCCTGGCCCGGCTAATCGAGGATTTCATCGATTAGCCGCCAAGGTCAGTCCGCGAAGACCTCCGCGGCGGTGCCGGCGGTGATGGCTCGGTCGAACCAGAGGTCGAGTTGTGCGGCGTTGGTGCTGGAAGTGACCTGTTGCCGCTGTTCGTCGGTCGCGGCGAGGCCACGCGCCTCAAGCAGCTTGAGTAGCGCCTCGGCCTTGCCTCTCGCTTCACCTCTGGCTTCACCTCTGGCTTCGCCTTCGGCAATGCCCTGGTCGTGGATCCGCTCGATGAAAGTCTTCTCGTAGTCGGCCGTGGTCATCATCGCCTCCAGGATCTGCCGTGCGGCGTCGGACGCCAGCTTCAGGATAATCGCCGTCATGCGGAGCCGGTCAGCATCGGTGACGGCAGGACTAGCGATGGCGTCAAGCACCCGGTGCGCACCCGATTCGGACTCCATGTCGATGCCGCCCATGCTCGCGGCGAAAACGGTCAGGTACGGGCTGCCGTCGTCATCTGCGCCGGGCGGCCCGCTTGAGTCGATGACGATCGGCGCCAGATCGAAGCCGGGATGGCCGGTCCGGATGGTCTGGCGGCACCTGGCGGCCTCGGCCGGGTCCGGGCACAGCACCACTAGAACCGCGGCGGGGCATCCGTTGAGGCGGCGCGCGGTGGTCAGGTACACGGGCCAGCTGTAGCGCTTGGTGTCGCTGTCGCGCAGTTGCGGCTCGATGATCACCGCGAGAGCGGGTTTGCCGGTGGCGGCATCCGAAATGAGCACGGCCATGTCGGCGAGGTACTGCACCGGCACGACCGCACTCATGTCGGTCGGGGCGAGGGAGACCGTCGGCTGACCGGGGAGCTCGATACCGGGCCAGCCGCGGACGAGCTCGACGGCGATCTCTGGGTGCTCACGGACCAGGTCCAGCGGCCCCTCGTGAAGCATTGAAGGCATGCCTTCACGCTACGTAGATGGTGACTTTCCGTAGGAGAACGCACCGAAATAGAAACACATGGTGCAAATGAGTGTTGTGTGAACGCAAACAGTTGCCATTGGCAATCTGTCTAGCCGCTCGGGTCCGCCTTGCGAGCGGCGCGCAGCGCCCCGGATGCCGTCGGTGGCATAGCCATGTTGAATCAGGTTACTAATCTCTATAAGCTATTTGTATGCGCCCAGATGACCACGCCGAGCGGGCACCGGACAGCACTGCGGTGGTCGTCCCGGCCACCGGCCAGCGGATCTCCTACCGGGCCATGGTCGACCAGTCCAGGCGGCTGGCGAACGTGCTGCGGTCTCGCGGGCTTGAGCCCGGTGACCACGTGGCGATCCTGATGACCAACGTGCCCGAGTACTTCGAGGTGGTGTGGGCCGCTCGCCGGGCCGGCTACTTCTACACCGCGATCAACTGGCACCTCACCCCGGGTGAGGTGCGTTACATGCTGGAGAACTCGGAGTCGAAGGCGCTGATCGTGTCGGCCGACCTGGCCGATCTGGCCAGCCAGGCGGCCGCCGGCCTGCCGGGGCTCAGGCTGCGGCTGCTCGTCGGCCCAGCGCCGGCCAACACGGTGCCGGCCAACACGGTGCCGGCCAACACAGGCACGGACAGTTCGGGCTGGGACAACTACGCGGCGACGGTCGCCGGGGAAGGGACGGCACCCCTCGGCCCCGAACTCGAGGGCCAGGCGATGCTCTACTCCTCGGGGACCACCGGTCGGCCAAAGGGGATCGTGCACGCCAAGATCGACGTCGCCCGCCGGTTCGGCGATGTCAAGGGCGACATCCTGTGGGTCAACCGGTACGGGCTCGGACCGGACACGGTGACGCTGAACGTGGGCCCGCTTTACCACGCCGCGCCGCTGGTGTCGGCCATGTCCACCCACCGGCACGGTGGCACCGTGGTGCTGCCGCCGAAGTTCGACGCCGAGCAGACCCTCCAGGCGATCGAGCGGTACGGGGTGACCTACGCCCAGTTCGTCCCGACGATGTTCATCCGGCTGCTCCGGCTGCCCGAGGAGGTGCGCCGCCGGTACGACGTGAGCAGCCTGCGGGCGGTCGCGCACTCTGCGGCCCCCTGCCCGGTCGAGGTCAAGCGGCGGATGATCGAGTGGTTCGGCCCGGTCATCAGCGAGTACTACTCCGCCACCGAGGCGGCCGGCCACGTCTCCATCCGCAGCGAGGAATGGCTGGAGCACCCAGGCTCGGTCGGCCGGGCGGCCCCAGGCTCCGTGGCGATCACCGACGACACCGGGCGAGAACTCCTCCCGGGCGAGGACGGCGTGATCTGGTTCACCCGCCCCGCCAACAAGTTCTCCTACCACGGTGACCCGGGGAAGTCCGCCGCGATGTACAACGACAAGGGCTGGGCCAAGATGGGCGACATCGGCCACCTCGACCCCGACGGGTACCTGTTCATCACCGGCCGTTCCGATCACACCATCATCTCCGGTGGCGTCAATATCTACCCGCGCGAGATCGAAGACCTGCTGATCGAGCACCCGGCCGTCGACGACGTCGCGGTCATCGGCGTGCCCGACGACGAGTACGGCGAGTCGGTCAAGGCGGTGGTCACGCTGCGCGACGGCTACGCGGGCGGCCCCGGGCTCGAACGCGACATCATCGACTGGACCCGGGCGCGGCTCGCGCACTACAAGTGCCCCACGTCGGTCACCTTCGTCGACTCGCTGCCGCGCTCGGTCGCGGGCAAGATGATGAAGCACCGGCTGATCGAGCAGCTCAAGCAGGCGTCATGCACCTGACCGAGCTCGCCCGCGAGCACGGCGCCAAGCCTGCCGTCATCATGGCCGGGCCGGGCACCTGCCTGTCCTACGCCGAGCTGGAGCGGCAGTCCAACCAGATCGCGCAGCTGTTTCGGTCCCGCGGCCTGCGTCCAGGCGATCACGTCGCGGTCCTCATGGAGAACCGGCCCGAGTTCTTCCCGGTCGTGTGGGCCGCCCAGCGCTCGGGGCTGTTCTACACCCCGGTCAACTGGCACCTGTCCACGGCCGAGGCCGCGTACATCGTGGCCGACTGCGGCGCGCGCCTGCTGGTGGCCTCAAGCGAGCTCGAAGAGCTCGCGGCGGCCGCGGCCGCGTCGGCGCCCGCGCTTGACGGCAGGCTCACCGTCGGCCCGGCCGTCCCCGGGGTGGAGTCGCTGGCCGACGCCATCGCGCCGATGCCCGGGACGCCGGTCGCCGATGAGGTCGAGGGCAACTACATGCTCTACTCGTCCGGCACCACGGGCCAGCCCAAGGGCATCCTGCCCGTGCTGGCCCGCCAGCCGTTCGGTACCGGGCTGAACATCGACCACACCATGAAGAACTTCTTCGGGTTCTCGCCCGGCACGGTGTTCCTCAGCACCGGGCCGCTCTACCACGGGGCGCCGATCGGCTGGTCGCTCGGGACGATCCGCAACGGCGGCACCGTGGTGGTGATGGAGCGCTTCGACGCGGCCCGCGCGCTGCAACTGATCGAGCGCTACCGGGTGACCCACGGCCAGTTCGTGGCGACGATGTTCGTCCGGATGCTGAAGCTACCGGAGGCGGCGCGGTCCGCGTTCGACCCCTCCAGCCTGCGGCTGGTCGTGCACAGCGCCGCTCCGGTCTCGGTCGAGGTCAAGGAGCAGATGATCGCCTGGCTCGGGCCGATCTTGAGCGAGTTCTACGCGGGCAGCGAGGGCAACGGGTTCTGCCTGATCGACAGCCCCGCCTGGCTGCGCCACCAGGGCTCGGTCGGCCGGCCGATCACCGGCGAGGTGCACATCTGCTCCGACGACGGCGACGAGCTGCCGGAAGGCGAGACCGGCACCGTCTGGTTCAGCGGGACGCGGCGGTTCAGCTACCACAACGACCCGGTCAAGACGGCCGGCGCCTATAACGACAAGGGCTGGAGCACCCTCGGTGACATGGGATACCTCGACGCGGAGGGATACCTGTACCTGGCCGACCGGCGCACCGACCTGATCCTGTCGGGCGGGGTGAACATCTACCCGCGCGAGATCGAGGAAGCGCTCGCCTTGCACCCGGCCGTCGCCGACATCGTCGTGTTCGGCCTGCCGGACGAGGAGATGGGGCAGCGGGTGCACGCGGTCGTCCAGCCCGCGGTCCCCGGCAGCGGGACCCCCGAGCTGGCGGCCGAGCTGATCGCCTTCTGCCGCTCGCGGATCGCGCACTACAAGGCGCCCCGCGCGGTCTCGTTCGAGGACGAGCTGCCACGCCTTCCGTCCGGCAAGATGCTGCGCCGGCTGCTGATGGACCGCTACCGCGCGGCTCCGCCTTCCTGACCGCCGGCACCAAGCCAGCCCGGTACCGGACCTGAGCATCGGTGCCGCCCTGGGTCCGCCGGGCGGCAGCGCCGGGGTAGCGGCAGCCCGGGAGCTTGGCACACTCGTGCCGCCTGGGCGACAATGACGGGATGGCTCGTGACGGCAGCGGGGACCGGTTGCTGGGGCGGGTGCTCTTGATGTCGTCTCTGGACGGGACCAGGCCCTCGGGGATAGCCGAATGGGTGTCCACTGCCATCCCCGTTGTTACCCAGGCTGCCGTCGGGGCCGGGCACTGGGCCGCCGGGCGCCAGCAGCGGGCCCTGGCCGCGTGGGCCAGCGCGGCCGGCTTCGCGCTGGTGGCGTGGGGCCTTGGCACCGAAGCGCCGACCCGGGCCGAGGCGCAAACGAACATCGAGCAGCAAAAGGACCGGTTGCGCGAGCGTGGCATACAGGTGCCGGCTACCGCTGGAACGACACCCATGGCCCGCCAGCTATTGCGGTACTTCCCTGCTCTGCAGGTCGCGGGGATACCCCTCGGCGTGCGGTCGGGCCTGCGCCGCCCGCGGCGGCTGACGGTGCTCGCGATCGTCGGCGAAGCCCCGGCCGTCGTGCTCTATGCCCTGCGGGTGCCCCGGGCCGTGCAGCGGCGCAGGCCGAGGATCGCCGTCGGCTCAGCCCTGGTCGTGGCCGGAGCGGTAGCCCGGCTGCGGGCAGCGTCGGCTGAACCCCTCCGGTAACAGCAGGCCGCAGCGATCGAAGGGCAGTGGCGCACGGAAGGACAATCACGCCACCGTTCGGGCTACCGGTTGGCCTCGGCCAGCCTGGCGGCGCGCAGCACGTCCTTGCGGACCTTGCCAGAGGGAGTCCGCGGCAACTCGTCCACCAGCGCCACCACCTCGGGGGCCTTCTGCCTGGCGGCTCCGGCCGCGGCGAAGTGCTCCCGGGCCTGCTCGACATCGAAGGTGAGCCCGGGGCGGGCGACGACCACCGCGCAGACGCGCTCGCCGAGCGCCGGGTCCGGCACCGGGATGACCGCCACGTCCGCCACCGCGGGGTGGGTGATCAGCAGGTCCTCGACCTCCTTGGACGAGATGTTCTCCCCGCCGCGGATGATGATGTCCTTGAGCCGGTCGGTGACCGTGAGGTGCCCGCTGGCGTTGATCCGGCCGATGTCCCCGGTGCGGAACCAGCGGCCGGGGAGGAACGCGGCCTCGTTCAGCGCCTGGTCGGTGTAGCCGGTGAACAGCTCGGGGCCGCGGGTGAGGATCTCGCCCGGCTGCTCGTCCGGCACGTCGCGGCCGTCGGCGTCGACCAGCCGGACCTGGTTGCCGGGGAGCAGGCGGCCGTCGGTCTCGGCCCGCAGGCCGAGCGGCTCGGCGATGGTGCCCGCGGTCACCGTCGGGTGCTCGCTGCTGCCGTAGGAGCGGAACGCGGTGACTCCCGCGGCGTCGGCGCGCCGGATCAGGCTCGGCGGGACCGGGGCCGCGCCGGTCAGGAACTCGCGCAGCGTGCCGAGGCGGGCGGTGCCGCTTGCTTGCCGGTCGAGCAGGCCGGACAGCTGGACGGGCGCCCCGCCGCACGCGGTGACGGCGTGCCGCTCGATGAGCTTGGCGGCCAGGTCGGCCTCCCACGCCTGCATGATCACGGTGGGCGTGCCAAGCAGCAAGATGCGCAGCAGGCTGAGCAGCCCGGCCATGTGCCCGGGCGGGAACAGGCCCAGGTGCCGGGCGCCGGGGCCGTTGAGCGCGTACACCGGGGAGGTTGCCTCGGCCAGCAGGGTCCGGTGCGAATGCTGCACGCCCTTAGGCTCGGCCGTGGTGCCCGAGGTGTACATGAGCACCGCGCGCTCGCCGGGGTCGGGGTGCGGCTCACGGTACGTACCGCCCGGCGTGGCGAGCAGCCCGGCATAGCCAATCGCGCTGTACCCGGCGGCACGGTGACCGGGAGCGCCCGCGTCGGCCACCACCGCGAGTTTCAGCGCGGGCAGGGCGGACAGCCCGCCGAGCACGACGTCGGCGTGCGGGCGGCCACGGTGCTCCCGGGGCAAGACGACCGCGGCGGCGCCCGAACGGCGCAGCAGCAGGTCCATCTCCCTGGGGCCGTAGATCATCACCACCGGCAGCAGGACGGCTCCGCAGAGAGCGACGGCCGCCTGGATCACCGCTCCCTCGTAGGAGCCTGGCAGCTGGACCGCGACCACGTCGCCGCGGCCGATGCCGCGGGCCTGCAGCGCTCCTGCGGCCTTCTCCGCCTCGCTTACGAGGGCGCCCAGCGTCGTGGCGCGCTCGCCGTCGCCCGCCGCGAACACCAGCGGGCAGCCGTCGTGAACGGCGGCGCCGGCCCTGATGTGCGCGGCGAGCGTCGGGAAGTCCACCGCTAGTCCGCCTGCTTCCCTGGTGCCGCGCCGCCCGCCGGGCGGTTGCGGGTCTTGAACGCCTCGAGCATGGAACGGTGCTCGTCGGAGGTGAGCAGGATGGTGTTCGCGTAGCGGTCGAACTCGCGGGCGGTGCCGCGGTCCACGCTGGCGGCGATGTCGACCGCCGTCTTCGTAACCCCGGCCGCCTCGCTTGGCAGGGCCGCGAGCTTGCGCGCGAACGCGGTCACCCGCTCGCGGAACGACTCGGCCGGGTAGACGGCGTGGACCAGCCCCATCGTGAGCGCCAGCTCCGCCGAGACCTCCTCGCCGAACGCCAGCCACTTACCCCAGTGCGGCCCGACCAGCCGGGTGACCCGGCTGATGCCCCCTGACCCCGGTATCACGGCGAGGTTCGGCAGTTCCGGCAGGGCGAAGCTGGCCCCTTCGGCGGCGAGCCGGAAGTCGCAGGAGGCGCCGATCTCCAGGCCGACCCCGAGGCAGCGGGCGTGCGCGGCGAGCACCGAGGGCTTCTCGATGGCCTCGATCTCGTCCATCAGCAGGTGAAAGCTGCGGTAGCCGCGGCGCAGCCGCCGGGGGCTGAAGCTGCCGTCCGGCGCGTACCCGCGCCGGCCGCCCGCGCCGCTGTCGCGCAGGTCGATGCCCGCGGTGAAGTAGCGGCCCTCGGCGGCGATCACCAGCACCTTGAGGTCGTCGCGGTCACCGAGGTCGTCGACGGCGGCCCGCAGGCCGTCGATCATCGCCGGGGAGACCGCGTTGAGCTTGGCGTCCCTGGTGAAGGTGACGGTGAGTACGCCGTCGTCCTCGGACCGGCGGAAGTCGGTCGGCTCCGTCATGGGCCCCCATATCGTCCACTTATTGTAAACAACTAACTAAAATGCTAGCGTCGGGGAACGTGCCCGGGCAAGCATCGGCCGGTTCACGCAGTGCCTTGGATGTGCCCGGAGGGGATCACAGTGACACAGCACAAGGTGGCTCTCATCTCCGGCGTGGCCCCGGCTTAGCCGCCGATCTTGCCCAAGACGAAGCTCGCCGCAGCGTCCTGGTACCGGTCGAGGTATGTCAGGTGGACCGTGAGCTTGTTGCCGGAGGCGCAGTACGGGTCGTTGGAATCGCACCAGGCGGCGATCTTGCTGCTACCGCCGAACGCGGCCAGCAAGGCGACCTGGGCGCTGCCGCGCGGGAACAGCCCCGCAAGCGTCGCGGTGCCGACGTCCCATGGCTCACCCGCGACGTGGCCGGGGTCGCCGAAGTTGGCAATCGCGACGACATGGCTGCTTATCGCGGTGTTGACCGGCGACACGGTCCCACTGACCTCGGAGTTCCCGGTGATAACGTCCATGGAGACCTCCGCGCCCTGGGAGTACCCGAGCAGGACCTCCTTCTGGTCGGGGCAGTTGTGCACGGCGGTCGTCAGCTCAAGCTCGGCGTTGGTCACGCCCTGGGCCTCGCTGCTGACGTAGTTCGCCAGCGTCGCCGGGTAGACGACCGCCTCCTGACTGACCGTCTGCTTACTGCTGTTGACGATCTGGCTCGCCAGACGCTGGGTGACGCCTTCCCCGGCGGCCTCGGTCGAGGCGCGCGCCACGATAAGGTTCACCGCGGCGCAGCCACTAGCCCGGGGCGCCGCGGCGCCCGCCGCCGTGCACCCCGTGGCGGCGGACAAGCATGCCGCGGCCGCCACGGCGTATACGATGAGCCGGCGACCGGGCCCGTGAACGTCAGGCCGGATGCCAGGCCCCTTCGCTTGAATCCACCTCTTCACCAAACCAACTTTCACTCAGCGGACGCTTCGGCCCGCCCTCTCGGTCAGCGGCCCGTCCAGCGCGGTGGGCGTCTTTCAAAGAAGGCGGAGACCCCTTCCCTGAGATCGTCGCTGGCCTTGACCCGCTCGACCGCCTCGCCGGTCGCCGCCCAGCCGGCCGCGTCGCCGGCGTCGTGCTGCGCGGCGAGCGCGGCCAGGCTGGCGGCGACCGAGACGGGCGAGGAGGCGCAGATATCGTCGGCCAGCTCAAGCGCCGCCGTCAGCGCCTGGCCGGGGTCGGTGACCCGGTTGACGAAGCCGATCTGGTAGCCGCGGTCCGCGTCGAGGACCGCCCCGGCGATCAGCGGCTTGGCCCGGCGGCGCCTGATCATGCCGTACTCGCCGCCGCGCTCGGTGCGCCCGCTGCCGTCCTTCAAGTCAGTGCCGGCCGAGAACACCGCCGTCGTGCCGGTGATAACGCCAGCCCACAGCTCGTCATCGTCGTCGAGCAGGTTAAGCGCCTCGTCGATGCCGTGCGTCATCACCTTGTCGATCGCGTTGCGCTTCGCCTCGCGTTCCATGCGGATCACCAGGACGTGACCGCGCCGCTCGTGATGAACGCACGGGCTCGCCGGCCGGTCATCGTGAGAGACGGCAGGCGGCGTAAGCGGTGACTCATCGCCTGCGGTCATGGGCCCGTCCGGACCTGGCGCCGGTTCCGCTCGGTCACGGCCGCCCGCCGCTGTTCGAGCAGCGCCAGGTCAGGCCGCTGCTCGTCCGCCGCGGTCCGTTCGGCCGCGAGCGCCGCGCCGATGGTGCCCGCGGTCCCGCTGACGTAGACGCCTTTCAGCGCGCGCATCGTCTCCGCCGGGACCTCGGCGGCCATGGCGGCCAACGCAACGGCCCGGTCAAGCAGCCGGTCGTGCGCCACCACCTCGGTCACCAGCCCGATGCGCAGGGCCCGGTCGGCATCGATGACCTCGCCGGTGAAGGACATCCGGCGGGCCCACGCCGGACCGACAAGCGGCGGCAGCCGGGCCGTCAGCCCGCCGCCGGGCAAGATCCCCACCCGCGCGTGCGTATCGGCGAATACCGCGCGCTCGGAGGCGATCAGGAAATCGCAGCCGAGCGCGAGCTCAAGGCCGCCGGTGAACGTAGCGCCGTTGATCGCGCCGATGACCGGCCTCGCCATGCGGGCGACCTGCGGGATGCACGGCTGCGCCCGGTGCTTGTCAAAGTAGGCCGCGCCGTCGCGGGCCGCCTCCTTGAGGTCGATCCCGGCGCAGAACGCCGGGTCGGCGCCGGTCAGCACCACGGCACCGACGCCGGGCGCCGTGTCGGCATCGACCAGGGCCTCGTACAGCGCGCTGATCAGCGCGCCGTCGAGGGCGTTGCGCGCCTCGGGCCGGTTCAGCGTGAGCACGCGCACGCCGCCGCCATCCTCGACGATCACCCGCGGGCTCATGATCCGGCCAGGCGAAGCCGTCAGGCGAACAGGTCGACGACCGGCTTGGTCCTCAGGTCGTCCTTGAGCAGGTACTGGGCGGCGCCCTCCATGTGGGAGCGCCAGTGCTTTTCCGCCCCGGCCGCGTTTCCCGCCTTGACCAGCGCGATGAGCTTCTCGTAGGAGCGGATGACGCGCTGGAACCGCTCGTCGGTGTCGTTGTCGTCCCGCTGCGCGATCTTGGTGCGCAGGTGGGTGGCGACGATATCCTGCAGCACCGCTCCCTGGATGGCCATGGTCTTGTTGCCGCAGCCTTCCAGGATCAGCTCGTGGAAGCGGTAGGTGAGCCTGGACCAGGTATACGGGTCGGGGATGAACGGCTTCTTCGCGGCGACCTCGGCCTTGAGCGCGTCCACCACGCCGGTGAGCTTCTCGAGGTCCTCGTCGGTGCGGTTCAGCGCGAGCAGCCGGGCGCACGGCGGCTCGGAGATCATCCGGGCCTCGTAGACGTCGTTGATGGTGGCCCCCTGCATCTGCAGCAGCAGGCCGACGTAGCGGGCCGCGACGGAGGCGTCGGGAGCGACCACCCGGGCGCCGCCGCGGCTGCCGCGCCGCACGCTGATGAGCGTCTCCGCCTCCAGGATGCGGAACGCCTCGCGCAGGGTCGGGCGTGACACGCCGAACTGCTCCATGAGCTGGCTCTCGGCGGGCAGGGTCTCACCCGGGCGCAGCTCGCCGCGGACGATCTGGCGCCGCAGGTTGGTTGCGATCAGTTCGCCGGTCTTGGGAGCCCGGACGACCGTTCCGATCTGGGCAGTTGAGCCACTTACCATAGTCACTCCGCAATCATATCTTTCATTACATTAAAACAACGAACCCATCAGATTAATTGTGCCGGCGTGTCAAGGGCCGGCCCTATTTGGCGCCCTTGGGGGTAAAACGCAGCGCGCCGTCAAGACGGATCGTCTCGCCGTTGAGATAAACGTTCTCCGCGATCTGCTGGGCGAGCTGAGCGTACTCACCGGCGCGGCCCATCCGCTTGGGGAACGGGACCGCGGCGCCCCAGTAGGCATCCAGCTGCTCGGGGTCGGCGTCGCGAAACGCCGGCGTGAGGAACGTGCCGGGCGCGATCGTCACCACCCGGATGCCGGCCGGGGCCAGGTCCCGGGCGAGCGGCAGGGTCATCGAGACGATGCCGCCCTTGGCCGCGGCGTAGGCGGCCTGGCCGATGGTGCCGTCGTAGGCGGCGATGGAGGCGGTGTTGATGATGACGCCGCGCTCGCCGTGCTCGAGCGGCTCCGTCGTGGCCATGGCCGCCGCGGCCAGCCGGTCGATGTTGTAGGTGGCCGCCAGGAAGATGCCGATCACCTTGGTGAACGACTCCTGCGGGGCCGGCCGGCTCTCCTTGTCGAGCGTGCGCGGGCCCCCGCCGCCGCCGTGGGCGACGACCGTGATCCGCAGCGGGCCGAGTTCCGCGGCCACGTCGACGGCCCGCTGCGCGCTGTCTTCGTCGGTCACGTCGGTCCGGACGAACACGGCCCGGCCGCCCAGTTCGTCCGCCACCGCCTTGCCCTTGGCCTCATCGAGGTCGCTGACGACGACGTGCGCGCCGGCCGCGTGCAGCCGGCGGGCGGTCGCCGCGCCGAAGCCGCCGCCGCCTCCGGCGATGAGCGCCACAGCTCCCTTGATGTCCATCGTCCGCCTTTCGCCTGGGCTGCCCGGTTATGACCGCTCCCGATGGAGCTGTCATAGTTAGCTAATTGCACTATACTAGCCCGCATGAGAGACCAGGGCGAGAGGCGGGCGCGATGAGCGTTGGCGGCAGCGAGGAACATGACGAGCTGCGCCGCGTCGTCCGCGATTTCCTCAGCGAGAAGTCGCCCGGCCACGCGGTCCGCCGCCTGATGGAGGCGGGGGAGAGCCGTGATGAGGAGGTATGGGCGCTGCTCGCCGGCCAGCTGGGGCTGACGGGGATCGCCATACCGGAACGGCACGGCGGAGCCGGGTACGGCCCGGCCGAGCTCGGCATCGTGCTCGAGGAGATGGGCGGCGCGCTGTTCGTGGCCCCGTACTTCGCCACCGTGGCCCTGGCAGGCCAGGCCCTGGCCGCCTCCGGCGACGAGGACGCGATGGCGCGCTGGCTGCCCGGTATCGCCGACGGCTCGCTCACCGCCACCCTCGCGGTGGGCGAGGAGTCCGGGTCATGGAGCCTGGCCGAGGTGGCCGCGACCGCACAGGCGACCACACGGGCAGCTGGCGGGGACTGGGCCGTCACCGGTGACAAGCTCTTCGTCATCGACGGCGACACCGCTGACCTCCTCCTCGTCGTCGCGCACGCGCCCGACGGGCCCGGGGTGTTCGCCGTCGAGCGCGGCGCCGCGGGGCTCGAGTCCGCGCGGCTGGACACGTTGGACCTGACCCGCGCCCTCGCCTCCGTCACCCTGCGCGAGACCCCGGCCGTCCGGGTCGGGGCCGGCCGGGACGCCGCCTGGCTGTCGGAGGCCCGGGACCTGGCCCTGGCCGCGCTGGCGGCCGAGCAGCTCGGCGGCGCCGCCCGCTGCCTGGACATGTCGGTCAGCTACGCATGCGTCCGCGAGCAGTTCGGCCGCCCGATCGGCTCGTTCCAGGCGATCAAGCACAAGTGCGCGAACCTGCTGCTCGATGTCGAGTGCGGCCGGTCGGCGGTGCAGCACGCGAGCGAGGCGCTGGCCGGACGGCAGCCGGACGCGGCGCTCGCTGCGGCGCTCGCCTACGTCCACTGCTCGCGGGCCTTTACCCGGGCGGCCAAGGAGTGCATCCAGATCCACGGCGGCATCGGCTATACGTGGGAGCACGACGCGCACCTGTACCTGCGCCGGGCTAAGTCCTCTGAGCTGCTGTTCGGCCCGCCCGCGCGGCAGCGGGTGCGGCTGGCCGAGCTGGCGGGGATCTGACGTGCGCATGAGCCGGAAGCCGGTACAGAACGAGGGCTTGCTCCGACCGGAGGGACACCGATGACACTGGAGCGCGCGGCCGCCGTAACCGCGGCCGAGCCGGGCGGGCCGGGCGGGCCGGGCGGGCCGGGCGGGCCGGGCGGGCCGGGCGGGATAGATGAGGCCTTCCGT
>CAZORE010000052.1:0-1168 GCA_964581815.1 uncultured Streptosporangiaceae bacterium
TGCCAGTAATCAGGGTGCACCTGCACGCGTCGCTGGCGGCCCTTGAGTGGACGGTGAACGCCTACACGCTGACCTTCGCCGTCCTGCTGCTGCCCGGCGCGGCACTGGGCGAGCGGCTGGGACGGCGCCGGATGCTCGCCGTCGGCATGGGGTTGTTCACCGCCGCTTCGGCCGCGTGCGCGGTGGCACCGAGCGCGGGTGCCCTGATCGCGGCCAGGGCGGTGCAGGGCGCCGGCGGCGCCCTGGTCCTGCCCCTGGCGTTCGCGCTGCTGTCGGCGGGATTCCCGCCGCAGCGCCGGGCCTGGGCCATCGGCATCTTCACCGCCGTGACCGGGCTGGCGGTGGCGGCCGGCCCGGTCGTGGGCGGCGCGGTCGCGCAGGGCATCGCGTGGCCGTGGATCTTCTGGCTGAACGTCCCGCTCGGCATCGTCTTGGTCCCGCTGATCGTGACTAAGCTCAGCGGGACCACGCGGGCACCCGCCCGGCTCGACCCGCTGGGCCTCGTGCTGGCGACCGGTGCCGCGCTCGGCGTTGTGTGGGCGCTCATCCGGGTCACCAGCCTTGGCTGGGGCAGCCCGCAGGTCGTCGTGACGCTGGCTGCCGGGGCGGCGCTCACCGGCGTCTTCATCGGCTGGGAACAGCGGGCCGCGCACCCCATGGTGCCGCTTGGGCTGTTCCGCATCCGCGCGTACGCGGCCGGCAACGCCGCCTGCCTGTGCGTATTCGCCGTGCTTTTCGGCCTGGTGTTCTTCATGGCGCAGTTCTTGCAGACGGGCCTTGGCTACGGGCCGCTCGGCGCGGGCCTGCGGCTGCTGCCAGGCTGGGGGGCCCTCGTGGTGATCGCGCCGTTCGCCGGCCCGCTGATCCGCCGGCTCGGTGAGCGGGTGCTCATCACCGGCGGGCTGGCGGTGTTCGCCGGCGCCCTGATCTGGATAGCGCTGATCGCCAGGGCCGGCCTGCCCTACGCGGACATGGTCCTGCCGCTGATCTTGGCCGGCTCCGGGGTGTCGGTGGCGATACCGCCGACGCAGAGCGTCGTGATGACGGCCGTGGAGCCCGCGGACATCGGCAAGGCCTCCGGCACGTTCAACATGCTGCGTCAGCTCGGCGGGGTCTTCGGCATCGCGATCTGCGCCGCGGTCTTCGCCGCCTACGGCAGCTACGCCTC
>CAZORE010000052.1:1268-3741 GCA_964581815.1 uncultured Streptosporangiaceae bacterium
GACGTGGGGCGGCTGGTCATCGCCTCCGTGCACCCGGAGATCCGCCGCCCGGACAACGACCCGCCCGGGGCCGGCGGGCACCTGGTGCTGGTTACCGGGCACGGCAATGGCCAGGTCACGTTCCACAATCCGTCCGGTCACGTACCGGAAGCGGTTGTCGCTACGCTCCCCATGCCCGTCTTCGACGGCTTCGCCGCCCACCGGGGCATCGCCCTTCACCTCTAACGTCATCATGGTGAAGGTGAACCCGCTGCTCGTCGGACGGCTCAGCGGAGTGTCGCTCTTGACCCGGCGCAGCACCTCCTGCCTGCTGAGGCCGAGCCCGTGCGCGATGAGCCGGTCCGGGCGCACCGGTACCGGGTCCGCGAAGACGACCTCCGCCTGGACCGGCGGCAACGCCTCACCCGCCCAGCCCGGCGGGATGTCCAGCCGCCACGCTCCGGTCCAGTCGAGGGTGATGCCGTTGCGCCGGGCGAACTGCGGGTCAAGCAGCGTGGACTCCACCAGGCCCGGATCGTTGACGTGGTAGCCGTGGATCTCGGCCGGATCGAAGGACCTGGCCGGCGCCCGCTCGTGCACGGTGAGCTTGCTCGTCCGGTCGCAGGATACGCAGCGGACCAGCAGCCACACGTCAAGCAGCTTGCCGTTGGCGTTGACGCGGAACCTGCCCTCGCCGGTCGTGGCCGACTCCGACCGGCAGACCACGCACCGCAACGACAGCAGGGGCAGCCTGGTCCGGCGAACGACCCAGGGCAGCACGGTATGAGGGTGGGAAGACATGAGCCCTCGAGACCTGACACGAGGCCGATTACGCGCGGCCTAAACGCTGCATGACCGGGCGCACACGGGCAGCCCGGCAGAGCCGGCGGGAGGACCGGCTTGAAGGTGAGCGGAAGAAGGTGTCAGGTCTAAAGAGCAGGCGTGGTCACGCGGTTTGTCCTCTGTCCTCGCGGCGACAGGCCGCAGCCAAGTTACGGGAAACGCGGCGGCAAGCTCAAACGGTTTTCCGGGGTGGCGTCGGCGCGGCGGATAATGACTTCGACGTCTCACTAGCTTGCCGTCAAGGAGGCCGGGTGCCAGATCCTGCAAGCCGCGTCGAGTGGCTGGAGGAACAGGCCGGCGAAAACTGCGTTGAGCGGTCCTTCTTGCTGCGTCGGCTCGGGGAACCCGTGCCAGGCGTGCTGTGGTCACCCCAGACGGCACCACAGGCGACGGTGCTGCTCTTCCACGGCGGGAGCGGGCACAAGCGCAGTGAGCGGCATCTTCGGATGGGAGGATGGCTCGCCTCGGCCGCACGGCTCGCGGTCATCGCGATCGACGGCCCGTACCACGGTGCCCGGGTGGCAGCACCCCTAGCGCCGTCGGTCTACCAGCAGCTGATCGTCGACGAGGGCATCGAGCGGGTTACCGCCAGGATCACCGCGGACTGGCTGGACGCCGTCTCCGCGCTCGCTGGCCTGGGACTCGTGGAGGATGCCCACGTGAGCGTCTGCGGGATGTCAATGGGTGCCCGGTTCGGGCTGC
Source organism: uncultured Streptosporangiaceae bacterium (assembly GCA_964581815.1). Taxonomy (GTDB): domain Bacteria; phylum Actinomycetota; class Actinomycetes; order Streptosporangiales; family Streptosporangiaceae; genus Trebonia. Next base: position 2,793 of record CAZORE010000052.1, read on the forward strand.
CCGTCGCGGCCGCGCTCGGGCCGCGCCTGCGGTGCGCCGTCCTCGGCAAGTTCGGGATCCGCCAGGCCGGGCCGCTCCATCCGGGGATCTGCGCCCCTGGTCTCATGGTGACGGCCGCGCGCGCCGTCACCGCACCGGTGCTGTATCACGTGCAGTGGGATGACGCGACCTTCCCCCGCGACGGGCAGCTCGAGCTCTTCGACGCGCTGGCCTCAGCGGACAAGCGCCTGATCGCCCGGGCGGGCCCGCATGGCGAGACCCATCCCGATGATGAGAAGTCGTGGCGAGACTTCATCGGGCTCAAAGCGCCACCGGGACCGGTTCCGTTCATGTCCGAACGCTCAGCAGTCAAAGACTGACCAGCAGATGTCGTTCCGCAGCCGCTGGTCGTCAAGTACGAGCGCGCGGATCGCCTCGGGGAGCTGATCCCGCTGCCACCGGCACTCGAGCCGGCCGGCCGCGTCAGCCTCCCCGTCCGGCGCAGTGGCCCGCACCGCCTTGATCGCATAGGCGGCCGCGCCGAGGTCGTGGGCGGCGACGTGGGCCACCGCCCCGGCCTGGCCGGCCGCGTACGCGGCGTAGCGCGCCGCCCCCCGCTTGTCTCGCGCCGCCCCCATGGCATGGCCGCCCGCCGCGCGGGACTCCATCATCGTGACCTCGCCCCGCACCCAGGCGCGGGCATGCTCAATGGCCCGCCGCGGCCGCGGGTCGCCGGGGTGAGCGGATTCGAACAGGGGCAGGACGTGCTCGGCGCACGTGGCCGCCCACAGGGCAAGCAGGTGATGATCACAGTCCGTCAGGGTTCCGCCGCGGCGGATCGTCACGAGGCGCGGGTCACGGACCGGCGGGAGAATCATGGCCGGGACTCCTCTCCGAGCTGTACCTGGCCGACCAGTAGCTTACGGAAGTAGCCGGCGGATTCCGCTCACTCGAGCGGGCCCGGACGGAA
>CAZORE010000052.1:3841-5087 GCA_964581815.1 uncultured Streptosporangiaceae bacterium
TCATCGAGCAGGTCCGCGACCCGGGTGACGCACCACTTCGCGTTGCGGCCGCCGCCGGAGGACACCACGCGCTGTCCTGGATGGCGCGGGGAGTCCCCGGCGATCTCAACGCTGTGCGTGAACGCCCGCCAGCTGGCCGCGGGCATCGTCCCTGACGCGGCGGAGGTCGCGTAGTCCACGCCGCCCGGGCTTTCCGCGGCGGCGGCCACGAACAGGGCAAGCAGGTCGGGTTCCGCCTTCCCGTCGGGCCGCCCCAGGACCCACAGGTGCAGCGGAACGTAGGGCGGGGCCACGGCCGCCGGCAGCGCGATGACTGTGCGGAGCACGCCCTCGCGCAGCAACCGCGCCCGGTCCTCGCGGCCGGAGGGGTCGGCCGCGGCTGACGGCGGCAGCGCGAGCACGGCCCGCCCGCCCGGCTTCAGGTGGGCGACCGCATACCGCGCCCAGGCCACCGCCGGGCCGGGCTCGCTGGCCGGGACGGGCGGCCGGCAGATCACCGCGTCCGCTTCGATCCCGGCGAAGGCATCCGCGCTCAGCGCGTCGCCCGCCGCGACCTCAGCACTCTGGCCCGGACCGGGGAAGAGGCGCGCCCGCGCGAGCTCGGCCGTCGCGGCGCTCGCGTCCTGGGCGAGGACGCGCACCGCTCCCCGGGCGAGTGCCGCGGCGGGCAGTTCGCCGGTACCGCTGGCCGGGTCAAGGACCGTGGCGCCGTCGCCGGCCCCGGCGAGGCTGCTCATGAACGCGGCGACCCGGGCCGGGGTGACGGGAATGGCGGACGCCGCGGCGTACCGATCGAGCAGGTCGCCGCGGACCGCCGCCGCGCCCACGTCATCGACCGCGCGCGCGACCAGCCACGCCAGGGGGCCCGGCACGTTCGGCGGCATGACGTCACCGTTAGCTCGCCGCGCGGCCGCCGCCGCGGCGCCCACGACGACTTCGCGCAGGGAGCCGCCCCGCGCCGCGTGGCTGACTTCCCGCCACACCCGAGGTCCGGGGTCGAGTTCCAGCAGGCCAGCGGCAGCGAGCCACGCCTCCACCGCGGCCCGGTCGTAAACCGTTCCGTCCGGTTCGCCCCCGGCCGGGGCCGGGAAATCAGCGCGACGGCGCCAGGCCGCCGCGGTGCCCCGCGCGACGCCGGCCAGCCGCGCGATCTGCGTGGCGTTCAGCACGAGCTCATCTGCCATGACAGCCTCGTCGTCCCTGGGTCGGGCGGCAGCCCCTCGGCAGCGGCAACGTCAGCCTCAGG
>CAZORE010000052.1:5187-9572 GCA_964581815.1 uncultured Streptosporangiaceae bacterium
TCCCCCGGCCGGACGCGGCCCGGCTTACGAGCCGGGACGGCCCAGCCTGAGCTGGAGCGCGGGGTAGCGGGGCTCGGTGAAACCGAGCTCCCGGTACAGCGCGGTGCCGTCGCTGGTGGCGTTCAGGTTGATCACCGTGGCCTCGGTCTCATCGCGGAACCAGGCGAGCAGCGCGTCCAGGCAGGCCCGCGCGTAACCGCGGCGGCGGTGGCGGGGGTCGGTGCTCATGTTGAAGACGAGGCCCTGCACTCCCCCGGGGTTGCCCGGTCCCGGCGCATGCCGGTCGCACACCCCGGCCGCGCAGCTGACCACGCCGCGGCCGGGGTCCTCGATGACGAAGACGGCGAAGTCGTCCTTGTCATCGAGCCGCCGGGCGAACCACGCCTGCGCCTTGTCCCGCCAGCCCGGGCCGGCCCCGGCGCCCAGCATCCCCATGTCCGACAGCATGAGCGCCCGCAGGCCGGTCAGGGCCGCGGCGTCCGCCGCGACGGCCCGGCGCAGCACGAACGGCTGCGCTTGCGTGTTATCCATATCCCCATGATCGAGCCCAGTGCGACTGCTGGTGGCGGCGGGGCTCAGGCGACGAGCAGGCGGAGGCCGAAGTCCGCCTCGTCGAGGTCGAGGAGGTCGTGGTTACGCTCGGCCCACTGGCCAGAGTCAAGGTCTTCGCGGAGGCTGCGCACCGCCCGCTGCTCTGCCTGCGGACCGAGCTTCGTCCAGGTCGATACCGCGCGGCGCACGCCCTCCTCCAGGTACGCCTCGGGCCGGCGCCAGTAAGCCTCGTAGAAGCCGTCGGCGCAGTCCCACGGAATGGGCACCGGCTCCGCGCGGGCGCCGACCGCGCCGGCCAGCCCGTCCAGCGAGGGCCATCGCGTGAACAGGCCGGCGAACTCGGGCAGGTAGTCGCGGGTCAGCCAGAACTGGTGATGCCGCAGGGCGTCCTCGGCGTCGAAGGTGAGCACGACGACGCGGCGGGCCACCCGCCGCATCTCGCGCAGCCCCGCGATCGGGTCCTGCCAGTGATGCACGGTGGAGACGGCCATCGCGGCGTCGAAGGACTGGTCACCGAACGGCAGGCGCTCCGCGGCGGCGGCCACGCACGGCGCCGCGCCTGCCGGGCGCTGCGCCCGCATGACCGCCGACGGCTCCACCGCGGTCACGTCACGGCCGGGAGGCTCGTAGGAGCCGGTGCCGGCCCCGACGTTCAGCACCGTCCGGGCGTCCCCGAGCGCAGCCCAGATCCGCGCGGCGATCCGCGGCTCGGTGCGCCGGGTCGCGGTGTAAGCGCCGCCGATCGCGTCATACAGCCGCGCGCCGAACATCTCCAGCTGCTGTTCTGGCGTCATCCTCATCCCCATCGCTCGTGCGGCTAGTTCCCGGTCGATGGCCGCCACCATGGCATCCGAACGGTCGCGCTGTTTCACCAGCAGTCCGCGCAGCCTGCGCAGGTGCGCGACCGCGTCGGTGGACGGGTCGCCGACCAGGTCCGCGATCTCCCGCAGCCCGAAGCCGAGCCGCCGGTAGGCCAGCACCTCCCGCAGCCGCTCCACGTCGGCCGCCGAGTAGGCCCGGTACCCGGCCGCGGTCCGCGCCGACGGCTGGACGAGGCCGATCTCGTCGTAGTGGTGCAGCGTGCGGACGGTCACGCCCGCCAGCTCGGCTAGGCGTCCCACGGTCAGGTGGTCTTCCATGCCACCGACTATGCGGCATCACGCCACGTGAGGGTCAAGCCCTCGGCTAGCCAGGCCAATCAGTGCCGGGTAAGCCGCTCGGCGGGCCCGGCCTCGTCGTCGCGCAGCAGGCCGGGCTGGGTGCTGCGCAGGTGCCAGCGTGTGGTGGCGCCGTCCGGGAGGGTGAGGCCGCCGCCGGACAGGGCCGCGTCGACCCGGCGGCGCACTTCGGCCTCGGCCGCGGGCTCGGCCGCGAACAGCACCCGCAGCCGCACCTGGTCGCCTGAGCGCTCCGCGCTGGTGCGGTGCGGGGCGAGCGGGCAGGGCGGCTCGTGCTCCCAGTGCCCGCAGAGCGCCACCGTGATGGCGGCTCCCGGTGCCCGCTCGTCGCCGCCCGCTTCCATGGTCACGACCGCGTCGTGGACGTATGCCTGGCGCATGCCGTCATTATCCGCCGGCGGCGGGATCACCGGGCGCGCAGCAGCCCGGCCGGCTTGCCGACGCTGAACAGGGTGTAGCTGTAGCTGAGGCCGAGCGCGCCGGGATGGGCCGCCAGCCACGGGTCGGCGACGTTCAGCGGGAACTCCATGCGGAGCACCGCCTCGAAGTCCGCCCGGTTGTCAAAGCGCCACCGGCTGCGCACCGTTATCCGGTCGGCGCCGCGTGCTGCCCACCAGGCTTCGGTTTCCTCCCCGCCCGCTGGCACCAGTGCGGTGGCCGCGGCCCGCAGCAGTTCGGCGAACTCGCCTGACCGCAGGTCGTTCCCGATGAAGACGAGCGTGCCGCCGGGACGCAGCACCCGCATGACCTCGGCCAGCCCCGCGTCGCCGCGGGGCGGGAAGAAGTAGGCGAAGCGCGCGTGCACCACGTCGACGGACTGGTCGGCCAGGGGGATGTGCTCGGCGGACCCGTGCAGCACCCGCACCCGGTGATCGCGGCCGGCCGCCAGCGGCAGCAGCCGCGGGTCCGGCTCGACTCCGATCACTTCCGCGGCCTCATCGGCGTAGCCGCCAAGCCAGTACCCGCTGCCGCATCCGAGGTCAAGCAGGGTCCGCCCCGCCCAGGGCGCCCGCGCCCGCATCGCGGCCAGGACGTGGCCGCCCGGGTCAAGCGCCCGGTTCTCCGTCTCGTACAGGTCGATGTGGGCGCCCTGGTTGGGAGCCGGCCTGAAGTCGGACAGCTCCGCCGCGCTCAAAGTCGTCACTGGTCTCCTCTGGGCCGGGCCCTGCTCCCCGCCAGCAGCAGCGGCGGGCCGGCCAAGCCAGACACTACGCGGCCACCGCCGTCTTCAGGAAGCGAGCGTGACCCGCACCAGCTCAGGCCAGACGGGGACGCGGGGCGGCAAATCGTTTTCCTTACCGGCGGGCGCCTGCGACAGTGGCCAGATGGCCGACAACGAGGACCGGGCCGGGGAATGGGTCTGGCGGGGCGTGCCCCCCGGCACCCGGGAGGCGCTAACGCGCGACCTGCCGCCTGCCGACCTGCAGACGCTGCTGATCGCCGTGGCCCGGGCCCGGGCCGGGCAGGTCACGCCGGCCGGCGTGCTGCGCCGCTGGCAGCACGACCGGTTCGTCCGGCCGGCGACCGCCGACCCGCGCCGTGTCGCCGCCGTCGAGGCCCGGCTGTGGCACATGCTCCCGGCCGAGTTCACCGGGGTCGAGCTGTCCCCCGTGGCGCCGCTCGGCACGTGCACCGCGGTCGCCCCGCTCAGCCAGAACCGCGTCGTCACCACCGTGCGGGGCACCGAGGTGGTCAGCGACTCCACCAACGCCCTGGCCGTCGAGGCGGCGGTGCGGCGCCGCGGCCAGCCGAAGACCGGGCGGACCGACCTGGCGGCCTGCCAGCGCCAGCTGCGGGCCCAGGACTTCGGCCCGGGGGCGGCGGCCCACTTCCGGTTGTTCGCCCTGGTGTCAAGCGCCCGGGACACCGGTTCGTGCCGCACCGAGGCCAGCCTGATCACCCGGCACCTGGCCTACTGGCTGGACGTGCTCGCGGCCCTGATCCCGGGCCGGGAGCCCCGCGTCGAGCTCACGGTGTTCGACCACCCGGTACTCGCCGAGCGCCTGGCCGACACCATCCGCCCGGGCCTGGGCGAGCACGCCGCGTTCCTCCTCGACAACCCCGAGCGGACGCGCGGCCGCGGGTACTACGGCGGCTTCGCGCTGCGGATCACCGCGGCGCAGGGCACGGTGGAACTGGGCGACGGGGGGCTCACCACCTGGACGGCCCAGCTGACCCAGGACGCCAAGGAACGCTGCCTCGTCTCCTGCATCGCCACCGAGCGGCTCACCGCCCTGTGCGGAGACGGGTGAGCGGGCCGCACGGTAAACCACGGGCCGGCGGCGCGGCGGATTGCCTACCCTGGGCGGCATGGGCAGGCCGCTTGTCGCGATCTTCACCGGCGCCGGGATCTCCACCGACTCCGGTATCCCCGACTACCGGGGTCCGCGCGGCGTGTGGACGCTGCACCCGGAGCACGAGAAGCTCGCGACGATCGGGTACTACATGACCGACCCGGAGGTCCGCCGCCGCTCCTGGCAGATGCGCCGCGAGACGTACGCGCGTGACCCGCAGCCGAACGCCGCGCACCGGGCGATCGCGGAGCTTGACTCCTCCGGCGCGGTCGCGCTCCGGGTGATCACGCAGAACACCGACGGACTCCACCAGCTGGCCGGCCTGCCCGCGCGGAAGGTGCTCGAGCTGCACGGCACGTCG
>CAZORE010000052.1:9672-28125 GCA_964581815.1 uncultured Streptosporangiaceae bacterium
GTGGTGCGGGAGCCGATCGGCGTGGCGCTGCCCCGCCTGCTGCGCGAGCTGGCGTCGGCCTAGCCGCGAGGGTCACCACCGGCCGGCGGCGACCTCACGGCCGCGCTGGCGCAGCTCTTCCAGGTCGGTGTCAAGGAGCAGCTCCTGGTCGCGGGCCCGGTCGACGGCGGCGTCCCAGTCGCGCAGGTAGGCGTCCGCGTCCGGGTACCGCGCCGCGAGCCGGGCCGGCGGGTACGGGACGCTCTGCCCGATGAGCGCGGCCAGTGGGTTACCCGGACGGCTTCCGCTGTGCGTCGCGACCGGTGCCTCAAGCTCGGGGACGCGGATCCCGCCGGTGGCGTTCCCGGTCTCGTCCCGGTGGATCCCGGCGTCGAGCGAGGCGTCGATCAACGGGAACGACGGCGGCGGCGTCCCCCCGTCGCACCAGCGCACCAGGTGCTCAAGGGCCGCGTTGCGCACCCACCGCCAGTCGATCGCGTTGGCGTCCGGGGCCGGCGGGAACACGGGGAGGCCGTCGCGCTCGAGCACCGGCGTGAAGTCGGGCGAGTCCCCGGTGTGGGCGGTGCCCGCGATCTCCCAGAACCGGAACGTCGAGGTGTCCGGCTGGCGGACCGGGACGTTGTGCAGCGCCTCGCTCTCGCTGTTCACCACCAGGACCGGGACCCGGCCGCGGTCGTTGATGGCCGAGCTTCCGCCGTGGTACCCGTCGCCGAGCGGAGCGAAGGTGGTCAGCATCGACTGGTCCGGCGGGTACACGCACAGCCCCCAGTGGACGGTTAGCAGGTACCCGTCGAAGCACCGCTCGGCGTCGTCGGCCATGTTGAGGTACGCGCCGAGCCGCGCGGCGGACTGCGAGGCGCCGCAGGCGATGACCAGGCGGGGCGTCAGCCCGCCGAGGGGGTCGGTCCCGGCCGCCGGGCGGTCGGCGCTCAGGGCGCGGGCGGCCTGGGTGAAGATGTCGTAGGAGTACGCGTCGCCGGGGTGGTGCAGCGTGGCGTACCGGCCCGGGTCGATGCGCGGCAGCCCGGGGGTGGCGGGGAAGCCCGGTGCCAGGGACGGCTGGCCGTTGACCGCGACGGCCTGGGTGGTGATGCCGGCCCAGGCGTACCCCTCGCGCATCTCGTGCGCCGACGGCGCGCCCAGGTCGAATCCGGCGGTCACGTTCAGCCAGTAGGCGATGACGACGCCGTTGAACCGCGCCGGGTCAGCCGGACGGGCGACGTACATGCGGGTCCGGTACGCCGACCGCGAGCCCGCCTGGACCGTCCATCGCCCGTCGCGCCCGACGGCGGTGCCCGGCGCCGGCTCATACGACTGGGCGACCCCGTCGAGCAGGAACTCCTCGATCACGTACCCGTACCGGGCGGCGTCGGCGGGGCTGCCGAACGGCCAGCCTTTCCCTCCGGTGACCGGGCCGCTCACGGTCGCGGTCGTCGTCCGTGGTTCTGTCGTCACGCCAGCCTCCGCTTTCACCGGCATCCATGTTGTCCGCGCCTATTGTGCACTGCCCGGTTCCCGGCCGGCCAGCGGCCGAATCTGCCTTACGATGACGGCGGACGCCTAAACGGGAACCAGGGCCGTCCCTGGCCCGGGGAATGCGTCCGGTGTCAGACCCGGCCGAGCAGTTCCCGCACCGTGCCGGCCAGCCGATGGTAATCGTCCGCCGTGTTGTACGGCGCCGCCGCGATGCGCAGGTAGCCGGCCCCGCGGAAGTGAACCGGCGCGACCTCGATGCCCTGACCGGACAGCGCCTCGTAGAGCGAGTCGCTGTCGCCGGGAGCGGCCAGGACGCCGTCCGGCAGCGGCACCAGCCGCATCGTGGGCGCGGGTTTCACCGGCAGCCCGTCCAGCCTCACGCCGAGGGCCGCGGCCACGATCGGCTGGCCCTCGCTCACCAGGGCGGTGAGCCCGGTCACGGCGTCCCAGCCGCCGAGGGATTCCCAGTACGCCAGGCCGTCCCCGGCCGCGAGCCAGCCCGCGTAGTCCCAGGTGCCGGGGTAGTCGAACGCGGCGGCGTAGCCGTCACCGAGCTGCCAGCTGAGCACCCCGGGCGGCACGTCGGCGCCCGGGCGGCTCCACAAGAGGGCGCTGCCGCGCGGCGTGTAGGCCCACTTATGCAGGTTGCCAACCCAGTGATCGGCGCCGAACGCCGCGATGTCGTCGTTCAGCTGCCCGGGGGCGTGCGCGGCGTCGATGAGGATCACCGCCCCCGTTCCGGCGATCGCCGCGGCCACGGCCGCGACCGGGATGACCGTGGCGGTCGGCGAGGTGATCCGGTCGACGACGGCCAGCCGCGTGCGCGGCGAGCAGGCCGCCGCGTACGCCGCGACGATCTCGTCGTCCGGGGCGCCGACCGGGAAGTCCGCCTCGACGACCCGCGCACCGGACCGCGCGGCGTGGAAGCCGAGCGCCTTGCGGACCGCGCCGTAGCCGTGCGTGCTGATCACCAGCTCGTCGCCGGGGCCCAGCGCGAGCGAGCCGAGCACGGCGGAAACCGCCTCTGACACGTTGCGTACCCACGCCGCGCGGGACGGGTCGATGCCGAGGAAGCCGGCCGCGCGTTCCCTGGCCGCCGCGATCAGCCCGCTGACCTCGACGCGGTTGAAGCGGTGCGGGTTGCGCTCGGCGCGCTCGCGCCACGCGGCGGCAGCCTGCCGCACGACCACCGGCGCGACGCCGAACGCGCCGTGGTTGAGATGCACGATGTCAGGGTCGAGGCCGAAGGCCTCCGTCAGGCAAGGGTCCACGATGCCGGTACCTTATCGGCGATACCGCACGAGCCGGCACCGCAGGCAGCATCCCGAGCCAATTTCCGGCCGCCGGGCCAAACGGCAGCCCAAGACGGTAAACCAGTTGGCCCCGTGGGCGGAGGTCGTTATCGTCGCGTGAGTGTCCGGCCCGCAGCGCCCCGACGGCGTCCCCGAGGAAGTGCTCACCGCGTTCGGGCTGGCCGGCACGGTGCCGGCGCGGCTGCCCGGCGGGCAGGGAACCGCCTGGCGGGCGGGGCCGGCCGTGCTCAAGCCCGCCGACTCGCTGCAGGCCGGGCGCTGGTTCGCCGACGTTTACGACACGCTGGCCGCGCCGGGCGTGCGGGTGCCGCGGCCGGTGCGGGCGCTGAGCGGGGACTGGGTGGCGCTGGGCTGGGCCGCCTACCAGTGGGTGCCCGGCACCGCGGCCGACTGGTCGGGCGTCTCGCCGCGCTGGCCGGAACTGGTCGCGGTGAGCCGGGCGCTGCACTCCGCGCTGGCCCGCGTGCCGGTGCCGTCATGGCGGCGCACGGTGGAGAACCCCTGGACGATCGGCGATGAGGTGGCGTGGGGCGAGCGTGACCCGGACCCGCTGCTCGGCCCGGCCGCCGGGCCGCTAGCCGGGCAGGTGCGGCGGCTCCTTCCTGTCCTGCGGCCGGTGGACCTGCCGGCCCAGCTGATCCACGCCGACCTGGCGGGCAACGTGCTGTTCGCCGACGGGCTACCGCCCGCCGTCATCGACTTCTCGCCGCTTGAACGGCCCGCCGGGCTGCCGCTCGCCGTCGTGGCGGTGGACGCGCTGATGTGGCGGCGGGCGCGGCCCGAGGTTCTCGGCGTCCTCGACCAGCTGGCCAGCGAACGGGAACTCGGCCAGCTGCTCGCCCGCGCGCTGATCTACCGCCTGGTCACCGAGATCGTCATGCGCGCGGGCACGCCCGGCGTCGAGGCGGCCGCCCGGGCGGCGGTTCCGGTCACCGACCTGGTGACGGCATACTGCTGCGCATGACCGGATTCGACGCCAAGGCGGACCTGCTCGACTACCTGCAAGGTGCCCGCGAGACGCTGCTATGGAAGCTGGACGGGCTCGGCGAGTACGACATCCGCAGGCCGCTGACGCCCACCGGCACCAACCTGCTTGGTCTCGTCAAGCACCAGGCGGGCGGTGAGCTGATCTACTTCGGCGACATCTTCGGCCGGCCGCACGGCGAGGACCTGCCGTGGCTGGCGCCCGGCGCGGGCCGGAACGCGGACATGTGGGCCGCCGCAGACGAGACCAGGGAGTTCATCACCGGCCTGTACCGGCGGGCCTGGCGGCACGCGGACGCGACGATCGCGGAGCTGCCGCTCGACGCCGAGGCGAAAGTGCCGTGGTGGGGCGCGGACGCCACGACGACGCTTGGGCGCATCCTGGTGCACATGACGGCGGAGGCGCAGCGGCACGCCGGCCACGCCGACATCGTCCGGGAGCTGATCGACGGCTCCGTCGGCCTGCTCGCGGGCGCAGGCAACATGACCTCAGGCGACGCGGGCTGGTGGCGCGACTACCGCGACCAGGTAGAGCGCGCGGCGCGGGCGGCCGGAAGCTAACGCGCCAACGGTTGATGCGAAGGCAGCGTGGCTCCGCCCCGGCGCTCAGGCGGCGTGCGGTGACGGGGGTGCGTGGGATCTGAGGACCTGACGGCCGTCGGGGCTTCGGGCCTCGGTGGTGCCGTCGGGGTGGAGGGTGAGCTGCCAGCCGTTGCGGTGAACGCACACGTCGTGATGAAACTGACATAGCAGCAGGCAGTTGGCCAGGGAGGTCTCGCCGCCGTCTTGCTTGTGCCGCAGGTGGTGCACGTCGCAGTGGACCGCCGGGCGGCCGCACCTCGGCCAGGCGCAGGCACGGTCGCGGAGCAGGACGGCGCGGCGGATGTGGGCCGGGATAGTGTCGCTGTAGCCGATGTCCAAGGGCAGCGACGGTGTGTTGTAGGGCTTGTCGAGCAGGCCCTGGCGGAGGATGGCGGCGACGCCGGCCGGGCCGCTGACCAGGTCGATCGCGAGGCGGGCCATCGCGTAGCGCAGCGCCTGCCACGCATCGGGAGACAGGGCGCCGGACCGGAGGTGCATCCGGCTGCCAGGGGCCGCGGCGGTGCCGACGGTGCCTTCCGCGTCGCCGTCGCCGTCGTTCGCCGTGGCGGCGTCCTCGTTGCCGCCCGGTACGTTGGGGTCGCCTGCTTCGGCGGCGGTCCGGGCCAGGGCGATCATCTTGTCGATGACGTCGGGGTCCATCGTGCCGGTCACGATCGGCACGATCTGCGCGTCGCAGGCGGCGGTCTGCGCGTCTTGTCCGGACAGGTAGCCGTCCTGGCCGGCCTTGGCGCCGATCCAGGCGTCTTCCAGCTCCGGGGCGCCGGGCAGCTGGCGCAGCTGGGACAGCGGGATGTGGATGACCGCCTGGGTGTCGGTCCCGGCCCGGGCCGGGACTAGCCGGGCTCGGAGCAGCAGGGTGCAGGCCAGCTGCAGCGCGTCGTGGAACCGCTGTCCTTCGGTGCGGTCGTCTTCCGGGCCGCCCTTTTTGCCAAGCGCCTCAAGGACGGCGCGGACCGCAGTGTTGCACTCGGGGGTGAGGTCACCGCGGATCACCCCCGCGTTGCCGAACGTGGTGCCGAGCTGGACGTAGCGGTCGCCGGGGTCAGGCTCGTCCGGGTCGGGCTGCTGCGCCCGCCAGGTCTCGATCGCGCATGCGGCGATGGTTGCCAGGTCGTCCAGGGACGCCCCGGCGGACGCCGCCTGCAGCAGGATGCGGTCGGTCTCGTCACGCATCTGGGCGGGCAGCTTGCGGGTCCAGTCCGCGATGGCCAGCGCCCACGACCGGGTAATGTCCCCGGCGGCCAGCGCGGCGTCCAGCTGCGGGCGCTCGCCGAGCCGCCGCATCTCCCGAACCGCCGCCCGCGCATCCTTCCTGGTCAGCTGCGCCTTCGCGGCCAGCCACGCGGAAGAGGAGCCGTACCCGTCGGCATCGTGGGCGTCGGCGGCGTCGAAGCGGCGCAGTAGGCCCGCGTGCGCGGCGGTCAGCTTAGCCTGCACCTCGGCGAGCGCGATCAGCAACTCACCGCAGGCCGGCCCGTCCAGGCCCGCAACAGCCGCGTTCAGGTAGTCCATGGCCGCGCCGGCCAGCGTGAGCGCCTGCGGCGCGCTGCCAAAGCCACGGCCCGCGCCGGGATCGAAGGCGTCGCCAGCGGCATGCGTGACGTCTGCGGGGCACATCGAGGCTCACCTCCAGATGGGGAATGGCTGTCCGCACTGCAATCTCTGCGCTCTGCTGCCTGTGCGCGCTGCGAATCCGCGGGCATAACGCTCGCGGGCCATTGCCGGAAAACCAGCGACCGCCCATCTGTGGGCCTAGCACTAGAGTACCAGTTCGATCGACGTCAGTAAATGCCGCCTGGCAAGATTCTTTTGGCATGCTTGCCGCCCGGCAGAAGACGGCATCCACGGACCGGCCTTGGGGCTAACGCTAGCCTCGTCCCATGCAGACACCGGCGTTCGAGGAAACACGGCCAGCCGACTACCTGCTGCGGCACGCCGCATCCGACCTGGGCAGGGCATACAAGAGCCTAGCCGTCGCCGAGTTGGCGATCCGCCCCGGCGACGTGGTCCTAGACCTGGGCTGCGGACCAGGCGCGGACCTGCCGACCCTCGCCGAGGCCGCCGGCCCGGCCGGCCGGGTGATCGGGATCGACAACGACCCGGACGCGGTCCGCCAGGCCAGGGAACGCACGGCTGACCTGCCCCAGGTCGAGGTCCACGAAGGCGACGTGCAGGCCCTCGGCTTCCCCGCCGGTAGCGCGGACAAAGCGCGCACCGACCGGGTGCTGCAGCACGTATCTGACCCGGCGGCCGTGCTCGCCGGGGCACGGCGGGTGCTGCGGGACGGCGGGACCGCCGTCTTCGCCGAGCCCGACTGGGAAACCCTGGTCATCGACTATCCCGACCTGGCGGCGGCCCGCGCCTACACCCGGTTCATCACCGACCGCGTCGTCCGCAACGCCGTCCTCGGTCGGCAGTTGCCCCGGCTCGCGGCCGCGGCGGGCTTCCAGGTCAGGAAGGTCATTCCGGTCACCGCGGTCTACCGCGACGTCCGGGAGGCGGACCAGGTACTCGGCCTGAAGCGGGTCACCGGCCGGGCCGTGCAGGCCGGGTACCTCACGCCGGAGGCAGCCGACCAGTGGCTCAGCCACCTCGTCGCGCAGCCGTTCTTCGCGTCGGCCACTCTGTTCATCACCACGGCGACCGCCGGCTGACGCTACCGGTCAGCGCAGCCCCCGAAGCCACGCGTCCAGGGCGGTGAGGTCCTGGTCTGTGAGTCCGATCGACGCGTCCACACTGCGAAGCAGCGCGTCGCCGCGATGATGTGCCGAGACCCAGTCCCGGTCGGCATCTGTGATCTCGTCGTCGACCCAGGCAAACGGGCGCCCCGCTGCCCAGGCAACGACAGTCCTGGTCTTCCAGCACAGTCCGAGCCACTGGTCTTCGCGCTCAGTGGCTCCGTCCGGCTCGGGCCAGGTCACCACTGGCAGGTCCGGCAGTCCGAGCCAGGGCGCTATCTCGGTATTCGCATCCTCCAGCCAGGCCGTGGCCCACACCAGGGTGCACGGCAACCCAGCCAGGCGCGGCCCGACGCCTAGGCGGAGCCGCGCCAGGTGCGGAACCCCGGCTATCTCAGACCCGTGCTGCGTGCTACCGCCAAAGGGCAGCAGCGGCCCGTCAACGTCGAGGAACAGCAGCGGGCGCTGCCCATCATCAGCCACGGTCGCACGATAGCGCTCTGAACCCTGGGTCAGACGCACCTACGGAAGCGCACTGTCCAATTCGGAAGGGCCAGCATCCGCAAACTCGCGGTTACGGGCGCAAGAGCTCAAACTGAGGGTCGTAGCAGACGAGGCCATGCTGTTGCGCGGTCTCGGCGGCGAACGCCGAGGCTTCGGCCGCCATGCTCCACCGCATGGGGAAGTACACGAACCAGCCGACGGCCTCGTTCATCAGCGGACTGGTGGACCATGGGCTGTCCTCGTTCACTTCCTCATCGCCGACGACCCCGAAATCCGGCCAGCGGTCAAGCAGTGCCTCGACATAGGCCTTGATGCGCGGCGTTGGCGCGACCGGATTACGCAGGTCGTACTCCTTGATCTGCGGCACGATGCGCTCGCGGAAGAACCTGGCAGCGGCCTCGTCGGTGATCGGACGTTCACCGTCCCATACGGCCAGGTCGTAACTCATTGCGGCATCGTCCCAGATCGCCGCTTCGGGCGGCAAGCGGACGATTGGAGCGTCGGCGGTGCCTGCGTTGCCGGGAAGGGAGGCACAGGACGCGCGTCCGCCCTGGCGAAGCCGCGATATCGAAGAGCAGGTTGAGTTCGGCCGCTGGATCCGCCGCAACATCCCCGACCGCTTCGACACCAGCAACGGGACACCGGAGGACACCGCCATGGCCATCGTCTCCTGGCTCGCCCGCCACCTCGCCGAACAGCCGCGCTGATGCGCGCGCTGAGGCGCGCCGGCCGTGACCCCGCCCGGGCCGTCCGGTAGCGTCGGTGCCGTGACCCGTGGCTTCGGGATTGTCGGCGCCGGCATCATCGCGGCCGTGCACGCCGACGCGATTGCCCTGCTGCCGGACGCCCGGCTGGTCGCGGTCACGGACGTGGCCGCCGACCCCGCCAGGGACTTCGCCGCCGCCCGCGGCTGCGCCGCCGAACCTAGCCTGGATGACCTGCTCGCCCGCCGTGACGTCGACGTGGTGTGCGTCTGCGTGCCGAGCGGCCTGCACGCCGAGGTCGGCGTCCGCGCCGCGAAGGCGGGCAAGCACCTGGTCGTGGAGAAACCGGTCGACGTGACCCTGGCGGCCGCCGACCGGCTGCTCGCCGCGGCGCGGCAGGCGGGCGTGACGCTGACGGTGATGTCGCAGCACCGCTTCGACCCGGGCGTCACCGAGCTGAAGCGGCTGATCGACGACGGTGCGCTTGGCCGGCTCGTGCTCGGCGAGGCAAGCACCAAGTGGTACCGCACCCAGGCGTACTACGACGCCGCCCCCTGGCGCGGCACCTGGGCGATGGACGGTGGCGCGCTGCTCAACCAGGGCATCCACTACGTCGACCTGCTCCGCTGGTGCATGGGGCCGGCCGTCGAGGTGACCGCGGTGTGCACCACGCAGGCGCACGACATCGAGGTCGAGGACACCGCGCTCGCCATCGTCAGGTTCGCCTCGGGCGCGGTCGGCACGATCGGCGCGACCACGGCCGCCTACCCCGGCTTCCCGCAGCGACTGGAGATCACCGGAACCCAGGGCACGGCGACCGTCGAGGACGGTCAGCTCGTCCGCACCGCGCTGCGCGGGGCCGCGGACCCCGCCTCTGCCCCCGGCCCCGCGCAAAACCCGGCGCAGGCGACCGCCGCCGATCCCGCCGCCCTGGACGCCGCCGTCCACGCCGCGCAGCTCGCCGACTTGCTCGCGGCGGCCGACGAGGGCCGTGAGCCCGCGGTCAGCGGCCAGGACGGCCGGGACGCGCTGGAGATCGTCCGCGCCGTGTACGAGTCATCGCGCACCGGACGCCCGGTGAGGCTGGGCCCGTGACCGTCACCCTCAGCGGGTTCGCCGATGAGATCTCCGCCGACCCCGCGGAACAGCTCGCGGTGCTCGCCGCGGAATCCATCACGCACCTGGAACTGCGCAGCGCCTGGTCGGTGAACGTCGCCGACTTCACCGACGCCCAGCTGGCCGGGTTCCGCACGGCAACCGAAGCCGCCGGCGTCCAGGTTTCCGCGATCGGCTCCCCCATCGGCAAGATCCCGGTCGGCGCGCCGCTCGAACCGGAACTGGAGCGGATGCGCCGGATCGCGGACGTCGCCGGCGAGCTCGGCACCGCGCTGGTGCGGGTCTTCTCGTTCTACATCCCGGCCGGCGAGCCGCCGGAGCACTACCGGGCGCAGGTCATCGACCGGATGGGGGCGCTGGCGCGGATCGCGGAAGAACGCGGCGTGATCCTCGCCCACGAGAACGAGAAGGAGATCTACGGCGACGTCCCCGGCCGGTGCGCCGACCTGATCACCAGCGTCGCCTCCCCGGCGCTGCGGGCCACCTTCGACGCCGCCAACTTCGTGCAGTGCGGGGTGCGGCCGTTCACCGACGCCTATCCCCTGCTCCGGCCGCACCTGGTGTACCTGCAGGTCAAGGACGCGCACGCGGCGACCGGCGAGGTCACCCCGGCGGGCGAGGGCGACGGGGAGATGCGCGAGACGCTGCAGGCGCTGCGGGACTCGGGCTTCACCGGGTTCATGTCGCTCGAGCCGCACCTGGACCTCGCCGGGCGGCAGGGCGGCTTCAGCGGCCCGGACAAGTTCCGTCAGGCTGCCCAGGCGCTGAAGCGCCTGCTTGACGAGCTGTCGGTCGGCTGGGATTGACGGTGCCCGTGGTACCGTCGCCGGGCCGCCGTCACGGTGTACGGTCGGGGCATGGAGGTCGCTGAGCTGGCGCACCTGCGCCGGGCGCGGGACTTGCTCGAGCGCGAGTACGCGCGGCCCCTTGACGTCCCGACGATGGCGCGCGCCGCGCTGATGTCGCCGTCGCTGTTCTCACGCCGGTTCCGCGAGGCATACGGCGACACCCCGTACGGCTACCTGCAGACGCGGCGGGTGGAGCGGGCGATGGCGCTGCTGCGCCGCGGCGACCTGTCCGTCACCGACGTGTGCATGGCCGTGGGCTTCACCTCGCTCGGGTCGTTCAGCTCGACGTTCACCCGCCTGGTCGGTGAGCCGCCCTCCGCCTACAAGGCACGTGACCACTCGCGGCTCACCCCGGTCCCGCCGTGCATGACCCGGGCCTGGGCGCGACCGGGGTGGATCGGGGAACCATGCAGGATTGGAGAAGCGTTCCCCGTCGGCCCTGCATAGGGTCGGTGACATGACACTTTCGATCACGCACACGCCCGTGTACTGCACTGACCTGGACGAGGCGCTCGCCTTCTACACTAACCAGCTCGGCTTCGAGGTCCGCCAGGACGTCCCGATGGGCCCGGAGATGCGCTGGCTCACCGTCGGCGCCCCCGGCAGCGCCCACGAGCTGCTGCTCGCCGCCGTCGACCATCACATCGCGCCCGCCGACCGCGTCTCCATGCGGGAGATCGTCGCCAAGGGCGACCTGGCCGTCTTCATCCAGGTCGACGACCTGGACAAGACCTTCGAGTCGCTGCGCGCCGCCGGGGCGGAAATCCTGCAGGAGCCCATCGACCAGGCCTACGGCGTCCGCGACGCCGCCGTCCGCGACCCGAGCGGCAACCACCTGCGGCTGAGCCAGCCGCTCGCGGCGCGCGGCTAGGGTTTCCCCGCGGCCGGCGGGGGCCCGCGCTCGCCGCCCCGCCGCCCGCGGCGAAAGACGGCGAAGCAGAACGGCGGCGGCTGACTCCGTTGCCCGCGCTCGCCTGCCCGCGTGGAACGGGGGCAGGCGGGCAGGTAAGGGCCATGCCGATGCTGATCGGGACGTCCGGCTGGCAGTACCGCGACTGGCGCGGCGGGCTCTACCCGCAGTCCGTGCCCGCCCGCCGGTGGCTGGAGCACTACGCCGGGCGCTACCTGACGGTGGAGAACAACAGCAGCTTCTACCGGCTGCCGTCGCGGGAGACGTTCGAGAGCTGGCGGGACCGGACCCCGGACGACTTTGTCATGGCGGTCAAGGCCAGCCGGTACCTCACCCACGTGCGCCGGCTGCGCGACCCGGCCGAGCCGGCCGCCCGGCTGCTCGCCGCGGCGGCCGGCCTCGGCGCCAAGCTCGGGCCGGTCCTGCTCCAGCTGCCGCCGACGCTGCAGGCCGACCCGGGCACGCTGGACGCCTGCCTGACGGCGTTCCGCGCGGCGGCAACCGCGCTGGGCATGCGGGGGCTGCGCCTGGCGGTGGAACCGCGGCACGAGAGCTGGTGGACCCAGGAGACCAGGCAGGTGCTCGCCGGGCATGACGCGGCGCTGTGCCTGGCCGACCGGCGCGGCCGCCCGGTCACGCCGCTGTGGCGCACCGCGACCTGGGGCTACCTGCGGTTCCATGAGGGGACGGCCCGGCCGTGGCCGCGGTACGGGCCGCAGGCGCTGCGGACCTGGGTCGGACGGCTGGCCGAGGCGTGGCCGGGTGAGGCGGACGTGTACGTCTACTTCAACAACGATCCCGGCGGCGCGGCGGTGGTCAACTCGGCGCAGTTCGCCAAGCTGGCCCGCCAGGCCGGACGCCGCGTCACCCGGGTGCCCGCGGCCGAAGAGCTGGCCGGCATCTCCGGTGGGTGACCCGGTCGGCGGCCGGGCGCCGGCCTCCATCCGGCGCAGCACCCGCGCCCGGGTATCCCGTCAGCCGCCCAGGCGCAGTTCCCCGGCGAGGGCTTCGAAGATCCGGGGATCGGCGAAGTCGCGGAAGAGCACGATCTGGCCGTCCCGGATCCGGAGAACCTGGATGGACGTGGCCGTGACCGACCGGCCCGTCGCGGGCAGGGTGGCCGTCGAGCGCATCTCCGCGACCACCACCGCGGGGTCCTGGGTCTGGTAGAGCTCAGTCACCTCGTAGCCCTCGATCCGCAGCGGCGAATCGGTGAGCCGCCGCGTGTACTCGCGGATCGCCTCCTGGCCTTCGAGGCGAACTGGCGCACCGCCCGGCGGCCCGTGGAAGCAGAACTCCATCACGGCATCGGGCGCGAACAGGTCGGCGAAGCCGTCGGCATCGCCGCTCAGGATCAGCTGACGGCGGCGGGCCAGGACATCGGCGGGTGCAGAAGACGACATGGGGGTTCCCTTCACTCGGTGATTTCGTTCTACACTTGTTCATTGAACAAGTGTAGAACCGAGCAGGGTTCCGGTCAACGGCCGTAGAATGAAACATGACCAACCCGCGTCCCACTTCCCGCGCCGAGCAGCGCCGCCGCACCGAAGCGCGCATCCTCGACGCCGCGACCCAGGCCTTCTTCAGCACCGGCTACGACCGGACGACCATCCGGGCCGTGGCCGCGGCCGCCGGAGTGGACGCGGGCCTGGTCATGCACTACTTCGGGACCAAGCAGGAGCTGTACCGGCGGGTGATCGACGCCGCGCCCGTCCCCGAGCTCAGCGGGACGCCGGCCGAGGCCGCCGAGCAGATCCTCGACGGGATCGCCAGCCGGCTGGAGAGCGAGCCGGCCGCGTCGCTGGCCCTGCTGCGCTCGATGCTGACCAATCCGGAGGCGGCCAGCGCGGCCAGCGCCGGGATCGCCCGCTACCAGGCCCAGATCGCCCAGGCGATCCCCGCCGCCGACGCGGACCTGCGGGCCGCGGTCATCACCGCCGTCACCCTCGGCATCACGGTCGCCCGGCACCTCATCAAGTCCGGCGAGCTCGCCACCGCCGACCCGGCCCAGGTCACCGCCCTGCTGCGCCCCTGCGTGCTTTCGCTGGCGGCCCGCGCCGGCCACGACGAGGCGCCTTCGCCGGCGCCCGCAGGCTAGCGGCCCGGCCCGGCCCGGCGATCGCCGGCCGTTAGCTGCGCTGCAGGACGCGCGCCGCGCCCGCGGCGACCGTGGTGGCCAGGGTCCATCCGGCGGCGATGAAGAAGTACGACAGCCACTGCTCCGGGCCGCCGGGGTTGAAGGCGTACTTCTGGCCGAGGTTCACCACCGGCAGCAAGAGGTCGAGGGTGTAGATAATGCCGTTGAAGTGCGGCGCGGCGTCCGCCTGCAGCGCCGGCGGCGGGGCGGCGGAGAACACCACACTCCCGGCGGCCAGCAGGATGCCGATCCAGGCGAGCGCGCGCCGCGGCCGGTACCCGTAGCCGACGGTGACGTCCTGCAGTATGCCCCAGATCCTGGGGGCAAGGCCCCTGCTGCGGCGCTGCACCCGTTCCCTCTCATGCAGCACGGCGCGTCCCCGGGCGGGCTGGCCGAGGGCGGTGTAGTAGGCGGCCAGCTGCTCATACGGCTGCGGCGGGTACCCGTCTGGGTCCTTAGCGAGCCACTGGAGGCGCTGCGCGGCCGGCAGCAGCGGCTCGAGCGTCCGGTAGGTCAGGCCGTCAAGGCGCAGCTGCGACGGCCAGGCCGCGGGATCGTCGCGCAGCGCCCCGATCACCGTGTTCCGCAGGTCGACCTCACCGTCCACCGGGACGGCGGGGCGGAGCACAAGCTCCTGGACCTGAAGGCTCTTCGCGTCCACCGCGCTGCCACCCGGGTTAGCGAGCGCGACGTCCTGCAGGGTGAGTGAGCCGCCGATGACCGCCCCGGCGAGCCGCAGCTGTCCGGTCACGGTCAGCCCCTCGCCGAACAGGTCGGAGGTCACCTGCGCCCGGGACAGGCGGCACGCGGTCTGAGACGGGTTGCGCAGCTCGGCCCGCTGCAGCAGCAGCCGCTCCCCCACCCGGACGCTGCGCAGGTTCACCTCCCCGAGCGCCTTCACCTCCTTCAGCACCAAGATGCCGTCGACCTGCGCGCGCTCCGCGTTCAGCGCGCGCCTGGCCGTGCCCGCGTCCAGGACGGCGCGGGCCATGTTCACGTCGCCGCCGACCCGCGCGCCGATCATGGAAAACTCGCCGCGGCAGGTCAGGTCGTCGCCGTACACCGAGCCGATCACCGCACGGTCCAGGTTCACCGCCGTGCCGCCGGGATGGTCGAAGGCGGCGCCCTCGATGGTCAGGTTGGCCGCGAAGCGCGCCCCGATCAGCCGGAACGCGCCGTAGGCGCAGAAGCCGACGCTGAAGAACGCCCCGCCGCCGACCTGCAGCCCGCCGGCGAAGAACGCCATGCCACCGGGGTTACTCAGCCGCGCGGCCGTCATGCTCAGCTCCCCGTCGATCTGGCAGGCGATAGCGCGGGTCTCCCCGTCGACCGTCAGCTCACGGCAGTCGAGCTTCCCGCCGATCGTGGCGTCGCTGAGCACCAGGGCCCGCTCGCCCGGTGACGCGATGCGCGCCCCCCGCAGGCTGACGGTGCCGGTGACCGTGGCGCCCTCGAGCAGAACGCCGCCGCGCGCCTCCAGGCCCTCGCAGTCGACCTGCCCGTCAACGGACAGCCCGGTCGCCGCGACGGCCTCCGCGCCACCGCCCGCGACAGTCCCGCGCAGGCTCAGCTGCCCGCTCACCTTGGCGTGCTCCAGCCGGACGCACCCCCCGACCCGTGAGCCGGCCAGGTCGAGGATGCCGTCGAGCCGCAGCCGCGTGCCGTCGAAGCCGGGCAGGTCGCTGGCGGTGATCCGCACGGTCCGCACCGAGCTGTCCACCAGGTCAACGCCATCGTCGAAATGGCAGCCCTCGCAGGCCAGCGGCCAGTCGGCGGCCCCGCCCATCAGCCGCAGCGGACCCGCGACGGCCGCGCCGCGCAGCCGTACCCCGGCCGCGCGGCCCGGCTCGGCGGGGACCGCGCCGAGCAGCAGGGCCGCGATGACCTCCGCCCGCACGACCGGCGGCGGGCCGTCCGGTGACCCGCCGAGGTCCACCCACGCGCCGCGGGGGAACGCCTTGCACAGCAGTTGCTCAGGCTCAGTCAGCTCAGCGGGAAGCACGGTCCTATTGTGAGGCTTCGGGGTATCCCTCCGCTGTCGTCACCGGTGACGCGGCTGCCCCGTTTGCGGGCCCGGCGAGGATCCGCGCGACGGGCAGCGCGGACAGCCGGACCGCGGCGCGCAGGAACGCCGCGCGCTCGGCCGGCGGCAGCTGCGCGAGCACCCGCTCCTCGTTGCGCTGGATCTCGTCCTGCACCTGCCGCCGGACACGGGCGCCGGCCGGGGTGATCGACAGCAGCCGGGCCCGCCGGTCCGCCGGGTCGGGCTCACGGCTGATCAGGCCCGCCGCCTGCAGGTCGTCAAGCGTGGCGATGATGCGGGTCTTGTCCGCGCCGATCTTCTCGGCCAGCGCGGACTGGGTGCTCTGCGGCGCGTCCTGCAGCGCGCTCAGCACCACGTAACCCCACATGGTGACGTCGTGCCTGGCCAGTACGGGCAGCTCCGCCTCAATGAGCGCCCGCACCACAGGCTGCAGCATGGCGGCCAGGTCCCGGCGCCGCTGGTGATCTTCCATCGCTGACGCAAGGATACGCGTCGACAGATCATAAGCGAACGCATATGATAAGCACATGACTATGAATATGGACGGTATCGTCGCGCTCGACGCAATCGCGGTGCGCGCCAGCGTCGGCCTGCTGGCGCGGGCGCAGCCCGCCGACATGACCCGGCCGACGCCCTGCGCGGACTGGACGCTGCACGGGCTCCTCACCCATATGGCCGCGCAGCACCACGGCTTCGCCGCCGCCGCGGCCGGCGACGCCGACCCGGCGCGCTGGCGCTCCCGCCGGCCGGGCGGTGACCCCGTCGCGGACTACCGCGCGTCGGCGGAGACCGTGCTGGCCGCGTTCGCCGCCGGCGACGTGCTCGACCGGCAGTTCCCGCTGCCCGAGATCGCGCCCGGCGCGCTGTTTCCCGCGCGGCAGGCGGTCAGCTTCCACTTCGTGGACTACGTCGTGCACTCCTGGGACCTCGCCAAGACCCTCGGCCTCGACCTCCGGTTCGCGCCCGAGGTGCTCGACGCGGCGCTGCACGTGGCCCAGGCGGTACCAGGCGGCGACTACCGTCTCGCCCCGGGCGCCGCCTTCGCCCCCGTCGTGACCTGGCCAGGCGGCTCCCCCCTCGATCAGGTCGTGGCCCTGCTCGGGCGCTCGCCCGACTGGCAGCGCCCGGAGTTACCAGCCAGAACGAGGGCGGCCTCCCCGCGTCCCGCCCGCGCCCCGGCCACACCTCAGGGTCGCCACGTAAATGATTCCTTGACAAGGGCGTCCATGTAAAGGCATCATTTACAGGTGACCGAATCCTCGTCGCTCGCGGCCCTCAGCGCCCTGCTCGCCGGGCACGCCTCGGCCCTGGCGGAGACGGCAGGCAGCCCGCTGAGCGCCCCGGCCTACCTCGACCTGGCCCGGCGCGCGCAGGACGCCGACGTCCTCGCCGGGCAGGTGCTCAAGCTGGCCGTGCAGCAGTGCCGGGACGCCGGCCATACCTGGCAGGAGATCGGGGACCTGCTCGGAGTCACCCGCCAGGCCGCCTTCCAGCGGTTCGGCAAGCCCATCGACCCAAGGACGGGGCAACCCATGGATAAGACAGTGCACATGGCCGACGCCGCGGAGCGCGCCGTCACGATCGTCACCGAGGTTCTCGAGGACCGCATGGACGAGGCCAGGCCTTCCTTCAACGCCGAGGTCCTGGCCGCCTTCACCGACGAGGTGCGGGGCAACGCCATGGCCACGGTGGCCGGCCTGGTCGGCGCCTTCGAGGGCTTCGGCACGGCCGAGCCGTTCGTCCGGCGCATCGGCGACCACACCGTGGTCGACGTCCCGCTGCGCTACGAGGCCGGCGAGATGAAGGCCCGCGTCGCGTTCGACGACGACGAGAAGGTCGCCGGCTTCTTCATCCTCCCGCCCGATACCCCCTGACCGCCGCCGGCGCCCGCAGCGGGGCGCGGTAACGGCACAGCGCCGGCCAGGGCTCTCAACGGGGCTCTGGCCGGCCGTTCATGAGCCAGTCACGCGGGTGCCGGCCGTTGACGAAGCCGAGGTAACGAGTCGGCTGGTTGAAGCCGAGCAGCTCCTGCCGCCGCGGAGGCGGTCGCCGGGCCTCGGCCAGGTCGACGCTGAGGGTGTGCGCCGCGCAGCCAGGGCTGCAGGTAGTCGATCACCACGCCGAGCCGCGGCGCGGCGGCGCGGTTCGCGCCGGCCCCGTCATATCGGCAGTATCGCCCGCAAGCACCGATTCCGCCGAGGGCAGCTATGCGTACTGGCGCACGGCGTCGGCCTCCGGATGCCCGAAGTACGGTGCCACGTCGATCACCGCCGCGCCGTCCGCCGTGCTGACGAAGTTTGTTGGCGGACGGCTGGTTGCTCTGCGGCAGCA
This sequence comes from uncultured Streptosporangiaceae bacterium, assembly GCA_964581815.1. Classification (GTDB taxonomy): domain Bacteria; phylum Actinomycetota; class Actinomycetes; order Streptosporangiales; family Streptosporangiaceae; genus Trebonia. The sequence goes on from CAZORE010000052.1 coordinate 27,321, forward strand.
GCGGATGCCTCACTCGCTGACGCTATCGCGTGGTCCGGTCCCGAGGCTCTGTGGCCGGTGGTAAACAGCATGCATGACGTACCCGAGGGCGCTCCTGTATGCCTGCCCGGACGGTCACGCCGGCCAGCACGGGACGCCGCTGCGGACGGTCGTGCCCGACGGCCTCGCCCTCGCGCCCGCCTGCACCGCGTGCCGCCGGCCGATGACCCCGGACGGCGGGCCGATCAGCGGGAGCTGGCGCGTCGACGACTGCTGCACCCCGTCCGGGCCGGGCGGCCGGTGGGCCGGGCCGCCGCGCGACCCGGCCGCCTGCACCCGGTGCTTCGGTACCAGGCAGGCCGTCATCTGCACCACCTGCCTGCTGCCCGGCTGCCCGGGCGACCACAGCGACACGTGCCTGTCCTGCGACGGCGCCCGGCTCTTGACCTGCCCGGCCTGCGGCGGCGAGGGGCACGTCTACAACGAGTTCGGCGAGGACCAGGGACTGTGCCCCGACCCCCGGTGCGTAGCCGGCTGCGTCCCGTGTGACGCCTGCGTCAGCTGAGCCCCGCCGCCAGGCAACCGCCAGAAACCGCCGCCTGACGGTGGCCGCCGTTGGCATGAAGCTCCCTGACGTGCCATAATGACGTCTGGCTACAAACGTAGCCAGACGTAGACAGTCATGGACGGCCTGTCGCCCGGGAGGTGCGCAATGCAAGCAGGAGACGGTCGCCGAGCCCGTTACCACCGCCGCGTCGCGCGTCCTGTTCGCCGGGCGGAACCGGCCCGCGGCTGGTACATCGGGAGCTGGTACATCGGGGGAAGG
>CAZORE010000052.1:28225-40042 GCA_964581815.1 uncultured Streptosporangiaceae bacterium
ACATCGGGGGAAGGACAGAAGCGGGGGAACGGCGGCACGCCCCGTGCGGGGCCGTCGCCATGGCTAGCCAGCGGGACATCCACGGGCCTCGTCAGGGACGCGCCCACAGAGAGGGCACCTTGCCATGGACACGGTAAAGATCCGCGAACTTCGCGGGACCGACCTGCAGCACAGAACCCGCAGCGGGCGGCCGCTCGCGCTGACCAACCGGGGCAACCTGATCGCCGTCCTGGTCCCGGTGACCCGCGCCTGGGTGGAGCACCTCATCGACTACAACTGGTCCCACGTGCGGCAGAGCATCGACGAGGGCGAGCGGGCGATGGCGGCCGGCGAGCCGATGGCCACCCTCGATGACGTCATGGCGCAGCCCGGACCCCGTGACGAGCTCGGCCAGCAGGCGCCGGAGCTGCTTGTGCCGGTCGTCGCGGCGGTGATCGGCGGGACCGTCATGCAGCCGCCGGAGACCACCGAGACCCTGGAGCGGCTGCACGCCGTGCTGAACCCGCGTAACCCCGGCGAGGCGCCCGACGGCCCGTCCGTGCTCACCATGCGGATCGGCGAGGTGTCGGCCGAGCGGATCGAGCGGGCCGGCGCGGCCGGGCAGACGCTGGCGCTCACCCACGACCGCGAGCTGGTCGCGATTGTCATCCCCGTCACCCGGGGACTGGTGGAGTTCCTGATCGAGCAGAACATGTCCCGGGTGCTCTACAACACCGCGCTCGGCGAGAAGGAGATCCTGAACTCCCAGAAGATGCCCACGCTCGACGAGGTCCTCCGCGCCGCGGGGCCGCCGCGCCGCGCGTAAGCCAACGACCCCGTACGTCACGAAAGTCCGTAAGGCCCCGAGCAAGTCAAGCCCCCCGCGTAATGCCCGAGCAGTCATCGTTTAGCCCTTGGGAGGAAGCGGGCGGATGGAGGCAGACGCGTACCCGGCGGCCAGCTACGCCATGGCCACCGACAACCTCCGGGCGGCCGCCCGGTGGCTGCTCACCGCGGTGACGGCGGCGGGCGGGGTCCTGGTGGCCGGCCTGCAGCTCACCGGGCTCGGCTCGCTCGGCCTCAGCGACTGGCCCCGGCTGCTTCTCGCCTGCGTGGGCCTGACGGCCGGGCTCGGCGCGGTCGGCTACATGGTCTACCAGGCCAGCCTCATGCTCACCGATGAGTGGATCACCCTGGCTCAGCTGGACCTGGAATTGATTAACCGGCAGCTGGCTGGCTCAAGCCGCCGCCGCGACCGGCGGCGGCTTGAGCGGATCAAGCTAATCCGCGGCGAGCTGGAAAACTACCAGGACGAGTTCTACGGCAGTGTCGCGAACTCCCTCTCCGACCTGTACCGGCGGCTCATCGACGCCAACCGGCAAGCCAGGGAGTCGCCCACCCCTGAGCACGCGAAAGCGGCCGTCGATCTCAGGGAAGTGGTGGATACCGTCGCGCAGGCGGCGAATTACTCATACGCGCGGTCGGCGTTCGCGGCGCTCCGCCAGCACATCATCTGGGCCGGGGCGGTATTCGTCCTCGGAATCGTGGTCTTCGCCTACGCGGCAAACCCGCCGGGGCACGCCGCGAGGATCTCGCCGCCCCACGTCCACGTCGCCCACGCGGTGATGCCCAGGTAATGCCATTCCGGCGGGCAATACCCTCCAGCCGTTTAGCCGGGGGGGTGCCCGGCCGACCCTAGGCGGATCCGACGAGATGCGCTCCCCGCGTGAATGCCGTGGTCAGGTGCAGGATGTCCAGCACGTGGAAGCCCTGGGCGAACGCCCGGCGCCGCCTACTCTCCCGCCGCAGCCGGGCCAGTTCATCATCCGCGAGCGGGCGGTGCACGGCCACGAACGCGTCATAACTGAGCGGAGTGGCCGTATAAACCGCCCTTTCCCTCCTGCAGGCACGCAAGTCAGCGTCATAGAACGCCTCCTTGCGGGCATTCGGGCCATAAAGCAGCTCTGTCCCGAGAACTCCCGCGAGTTCCATGCGCGCTGGGTCGCTCAAGCTCAGCAGAGCGCGCACGGCGGCTGGCGCAAGCACCAGCTCGTACCTCGTATCCATGTGTTACTCCCCCGGGCACCCGCTATTTCCCCGGAGATAAAAGACTACATCAATTTCTTCGCGCAATAATAACCACGGTATCCTTACGGCCTTTGTAGCGCGAGACGGGCGAATGGACCCTATCGGAAATGTCGGGGTGAAAAGTAATTCCCGGCACCGGCCGGCCGGCCGCTTAGCGACAGTAAGCCCGGGGCGGCGGCCCGTGCGGCTCAGCGGCCGCCCCAGGGCTGCTCGCCCCACAGCACCCGGTGCCACCACCGCCGCTGTAGCAGCACCCGCCAGGTGAACTCCCGCGGGCGATTCCCGTTCCAGCCGTGGATGCACTGACCGTCGCCGAGCATGCACTCCCCGCTGCAGTCGCCCGCGCAGTGCCGGCAGTGCCTGGGCTGCCTCACCTCGGACATGCGACGCTCCACGGGATCTCGCGGGCCGCCCGGCACGCGCGGGGCCGCTCCCCATCGTAGGCGCCGCCTCGCGGGCACCCGGCGGGCGGCTCATGGCCAGTTGCCCGGTTTGCGGATAGCGTCGGTATGCGAAACCGGGAGGTAACCGATGAGCGCAGGAACTTATCTCAGGCGCAAGGTGGTGGAGCCCGCGGTTATCCGCTGGTTCCAGTGGCGCGGCGACCCCCTTGCCCTGTGGATGCGGCCGGAGTCGAAGATCGACCCCTACCCGATGTACGAGGAACTGCGCCGCGGCGACCCGGTCCGCAGCGGCCTCGGGGCCTGGGTGACGGTAAGCCACGCTACCGCCGAGGCCGTGCTGCGGGACCGGCGGTTCAGCCCCTCCCCGACCCATATGCGCCGCTACCAGCCGCCGTCCTACCCGCCTGGCGACCCGCGCGCGGACTTGCCCGCCGCGGACCTGCTCACCATGGACCCGCCCGACCACACGCGGATCAGGCGGCTGGTGTCCGGGGCGTTCACCCCCAAGGCGATCGCCGCGCTCGAGCCGTGGATCCGGGAGGAGACCGCCAGGCTGCTCGACCAGGCCGGCCCCGCCGGCTTCGACCTCATCGACGCGCTGGCCTTCCCGCTGCCCATCGCGGTGATCTGCCATCTGCTCGGGGTCCCGGCGGAAGACCAGGCCAGCTTCCGCGCCTGGGGCCACGACGTCGCCGCGACCCTGGAGCCGCAGACGGCCTCGGCCGCGCTCAGCGAGTCGCGCGCGGCCGAGGTCGCGCTGAGCGAGTACCTGCGCGACCTGGTGAGCAAGCGGCGCGCCGGCCCCGACGACAGCCTCCTGTCCGCCCTGATCGCGGCGGAAGAGGACGGCGACCGGCTCAGCCACGGCGAGCTGGTCAGCACCGCGCTGCTGCTGCTCGTGGCCGGCTTCGAGACCACCGTCAACCTCATCGGCAACGGCACCGTCGCGCTGCTCACCGCGCCGGACGGCAGGCAGCAGTGGGACCGGCTGCGGGAGGAGCCCGCGCTCGTTCCCGCCGCGGTCGAGGAACTGCTCCGCTACGACAGCCCGGTCCAGATGACCTCGCGCAACGCGACGCAGGACGTGGAGCTCGGCGGCACCCTCATCCGGCGGGGCACCCCGGTCATCGTGGCGATCGGCGGCGCCAACCGCGACCCCGCGGTCTTCGACCAGCCCGGGCGGCTGCTCATCGACCGGCCCAACGCCGCGCGGCACCTGTCGTTCTCCCTCGGCATCCACCACTGCCTCGGCGCCGCGCTCGCCCGCCTGGAGGGCCGCATCGCCGTCGAGGAGCTCACCAGCCGCTACCCCGGGCTCACCCTCGCGGGGACGCCCGTCCGCCGCCCGCTGCTCGTGCTGCGCGGCTTCGAGTCGGTGCCCGTCCGGCCCGCCTGACCGCACTGCCTGACCGCACTGCCCGCCGCGCAGGCTCAGCGCGGGCGGCGGCAATCAGCCGCCTCCGTTCCGGATTCAGCCGGGCATCAGCCAGAACGGAGGCGTGGATTGCCCGCACCCACCCCCGTGACCCCAATCGGCGTGACGGGCGCGGGTAGCCTGTCTGAACGAGTACGGGGAGCCCGGGCGACCGGCGGGAGGAGCGGCGATGGCTGAGTTCGGCTATGGCAGGGCGCTTGAGGTCCTCTCCAGGCACGCCTCGGTGGACCTCGGCCGCCTGCTTGCCGCGGCGTCGGGTACCGGCCCGGACCCGGTGGTGTACCTGGTGGACTTCGCCAGGCAGGTGCTGCTGCCGCTGGCCGCCGGGGTGCCGGAAGAGCCGGTGACGGGAACACTGGCGGGCCGGGTCTTCACCACCGGCCAGCCGGCGGTCGGCGCCGCGGGCGACGGGACGGCCCTGGTGTGGGTGCCGGTGCTCGAGCAGACCGCCCGCATCGGCGTCCTCGCGGTCGCGGTCCCCGACCCGAGCCCGGAGGCGGTGCGCCGGGCGGAGCTGCTCGGCGTGTTCGCCGGCCTGGTCGTGACCGGGCTGACCCAGGTCAGCGACGCCCCGCGGGTGCTGCGGCACGGCAGGCGGATGTCGCTGCCCGCCTCGATGCAGTGGGACATGATGCCGCCGTGGGCGCTGCGCGTCCCGGGCGCGGAAGCGGCCGGGATACTCGAGCCTGCCTACGATATCGCGGGCGACGCGTTCGACTACGCGGCAGGCGACGGCGTGCTGCACTTCGCGGTCATCGACGCGATGGGCCACGGGCTCGGCTCGACGCAGCTGGCCGGCCTGGCGGTGGGCGCGTACCGGCACGCGCGCCGCGGCGGCGAGTCGCTCACCGGCATGCACGCCGCCATCGACGACGCCCTGGCCAGCGACTACGACGACCTCTCGTTCGCGACCGGCATCCTCGGCGCGCTTCACCTGGGCACCGGGCGGCTCGATTGGACTTGCGCCGGGCACCCGCTGCCGATGCTGCTGCGCGACCGCACGGTGATCAAGGAGCTCGAGTGCGCAGCCACGCTCCCGTTCGGGCTCGGCGGCGGCACACCCGTGGTGAACACGTTCGACCTGGAGCCCGACGATGCCGTCCTCTTCTACACCGACGGCGTGACCGACGCGCACCCGCCGCACGGCGACCTGTTCGGCCTCAGCCGGCTGGCCGACCTGCTCGAGCGCGCGGCGGCCAGCGAGCGAGAGCCAGAGGAGCTGCTGCGCCTGCTGGTGCAAGCGCTGCTTGAGTACCAGCAAGGCGACCTGCGCGACGACGCCACCCTGCTGCTGCTGCGCTGGACCGGCGAGTAAGCGGTCACGGCAGGGCCGTCACGGCACGGCCGTCACAGCAGGGCGCGGAATTCCTCGTTCAGCCGCGCGGCGGCGTCCCGCAGCGCGGCGACGCCGGGCCCGGCGGCGAGCAGGGACCGGGACGCGGACGGCATGACCCGGTCGGGGCAGGCCGCGAAGGTGGCGGCGACGTCGGCGGGCGCGGCGCCCTGCGCGCCGACGCCGGGGGCGAGCAGCAGCCCGTTCGCGGCGGCGAGGTCGAGCGGCGGGTCTACGGCCGCGGGGCCGACCACGGCGCCGACCGGGCCGATCCGGCCGGGGGCGAGCCGCGCGTTGAGCGCGCCGATGTCCGCGAGCAGCCGCTGGTCAACGGTCAGGCCGTCGCCCGTCGTGGCGGACTGGACGGCGCGGCCCTCGGGATTGGAGGAGCGCACCACGACGAGCAGGCCGCCGCCAGAACCGCTGGCGCGGTCGACGAACTCCCCCATGGCCGCCAGTCCCAGGTAGGGGTGGACGGTGATCGCGTCCGCCTGGACGGGCGCGCCGTCGCCCAGGTACGCAGCGGCGTACGCGTCGTTGGTTGAGCCAACGTCGCCGCGCTTGACGTCGAGGATCACCAGCAGCCCCTGGGCGCGGGCGGTTTCGGTCAGCCGGGTGAGCGCGCGGATGCCGCGCCAGCCGTGCCGCTCGTAGAACGCGGACTGCGGCTTGATCAGCCCGACGCTTCCCGTCGCGGCGGCGAGCACGATGTCGGTGAACCGCTCGAGCCCGTCGGCGTCATCGCCGAGGCCCCAGCGGCCGAGCAGCTCACCATGGGGGTCCGCGCCGAGGACCAGGGGCCCGCAGGTGTCGCGGACGACGGCGAACCGGTCCGCGAAGGAATCGGCCATGCCCCAGTCTCCCATGTGCGCGCCGACGGGCGGCTGGCCGGGAACGCCGGACGCGCCGTGGTCCGCGGCCGGCGGTTAATCGCGGGTCAATCGCCGTGAGTAGCGTTACCGGGAGGAAACGGGCACGGCGGCCAGCCGTGCTGACGGGGGGAGACGAGATGGACGACGGCCCGGCCGGGCAGTACCTGCATCCCATCGCCGGGCTCGACGCGGCGCTGTGGGTGCCGCCAAGCCGCGGTCAGCTGTTCTGGCTGCGCCGCGCCCCGGCGCTGTTCGCTCCCGCCCGCGGGACCGGCCGCGGTGTGGCCCGCTGGTGGGCGATCGCCACGGTCACGCCGAGCACCAACGTGACCGGGCTGAACCTGCCCTACCAGTCGTACCTGAACCACGTCTTCCACCGCACCCGGCTGGCCAAGGCGGGGCACGCCCTGTGCATGCCGGTCGTCGTGACCGCGCTGCTCGCCTTGCTCTACCCGGTGCACGGCACGCTGCCCGGCGCCGTCGCGCTGGCGGCGTGGTGGGCGTACTGGGCGGCCAGGGAGCGCGACCTGGTGTGGGGCGGCTGCGCTGCCGGCCTCGCCGCCGCGCTGTGCCCGCTCGCGCTGGCGCTCGGGCGGCTCGGCGCGGCCGAGCCGTCGTTCCTGGCCCAGCCGTGGGCCTGGCTGCTGCTCGGCGGCGCGCTGCAGGCCGGGTCGCACATCCTGGAGCCGCTGCCGCCCCGGGTCAGCCGCTCGGTGCACTGGATGCCGCCGGCGGAGTACCTGCTCGGGCGGACGGGCCAACGTCACCGGCCGGGCACCGTGGCGCGCCGCGCCGGCCAGCTCACCGCGCAGGCCGCCTTCGGCACCGTCGACGAGATCGTCGCATCGCCCCGGTTGCTGCCGGTGCTCCTGCTCGAACTGCTCTGGCTGCTCGGGCACGACCCGGAGCGGCGCGCCGCCGGGCGGGCCCTTTCCGCCCGGGCGATCGCCAGCGGCAACCCCGCGCTCGACTACATCGGCACCGGCGGCCCCACGCCGCTGCGGCTCCCGGCCTGACCGGAGGCAGGCGACCGGGCTCACTGCCGGTTGGCCGGCCCCGAGTTCGCGACGATCGCCGCCACCGGCGGAATGACGAGCGCGACCGCCGACATCGCTATCGCGGCGACGACCGAGTAGCGCCAGATCAGGGTCCACGCGAGCACGATCAGCAGCACGCAGACCCCCATCAGGACGAGATACGCCCGTTCCCGTGTGCCCAGGCTCAGCGGCTTGCCCGGACGGCGCGGCCCGCCCCCGTTCGGCCTGGACACGGCATCGCCTCCTCCCCCGGTAACCGTTCCCCCGGGCGCGCCGGGTATCCGGGCCGCTTCGTCAGGGCGCCGCCTTCCTGGTGACGACGACCAGGTACCGGCAGTCGCCGGCCGACTCGTTGCGGAACTCCCTGGGCCGCGGCTCGCCAAGCTCGAACGTGTCGCCCGCGGACAGGACGTGCACGGCGGGGCCGTCCGCGAGGGTCAGCTGCCCGGACTGCACCCAGACGAGCTGCGCGATGAAGGCGTACGCTCCCGCCGGGTACGGGACCCGGGCGCCGGCCGGCAGTACGACCTCGGTGACCGCGACGGGGAACTGGGGCGTGGAGAGCTGCCGGCGCAGGTAGCCGGTATCCGGGTCGCGCCACTCGGGGGTGTCGGCGGCCCGCCGGACCAGGCCGCCCGCCGGGGCCAGGCCGGGCGGCGGCACCCCTGCCCCCGCTCTGGTGGCGGGCGCCGCGGCGAGCAGCTCGGCGATGCTGAGCTCGAGGGCCGCCGACAGCTTGCCGAGGACGACGGCGGTCGGGCTGCTCTCCCCGCGCTCGATCTTGCTGATCATCGCCCGGGACACGCCCGATGCCGACGCGAGCCGGTCGATCGGCCAGCCCCGCGTGCGGCGCGCCGTGCGGAGCCGTTGGCCGAACTCCGTCATTGAATCTACTATAGTAGACATGAATCCACTATATAAGATAAGGCTGGCCGATCCCGCCGACGCCGAGCCGATCCGGGTCATACGCAACGACGTGATCGCGCACTCGACGGCCATGTGGACCACCCGGCCGCTGTCACCCGGCGACGGGCAGGCCTGGCTTGCGGAGAACATCGCGCGCCGTTCGGCGTACGTCGCTGAGGCCGGCGGCGAGGTGGCCGGCTTCGCGAACTGGGCGCCCTGGCGGCCGAAGGACGGCTACCGGCACACCGTCGAGGACTCCGTCTACGTCGTCGAGGGCCACCAGGGGCACGGCCTCGGGGCCGAGCTGCTCACGACGCTCATCAGCGGCGCGCGCGGATCGGGCGCGCACATGATGATGGCGTCCATCGAGGCGTCTAACGCCCGCTCGGTCGCCCTGCACGCGCGGTTCGGCTTCCAGATTGTCGGCACCGCGCGCGAGGTCGGCACCAAGTTCGGCCGCTGGCTCGACCTCACCATGATGCAGCTGGCCCTGTGACGGGGCGTGCCTCGCGCCGATCAGCCGGGTTCGGCCAGCACGGCGCGGACCACGGCGGCGAGCAGCAGGGCCGCGCCGGCGATCCCGGTCATGCCCAGCCGGTCACCGAGCACCACCGCCGCGAGCGCCGCGGCGGCGAGCGGCTCGATCAGCGTCACCAGGGCCGCGGTGCTCGCCGACGCGTTCCGCAGGCCGCGGAAGTACAGCGTGTAGGCGGCGGCGGTCGGGCCGGCGCCGAGCGCGGCGAGCAGCCCGGCCGAGGCCAGGGCCGGCCGGAAGCCCAGGCCGCCGCCGAACGCCACGGCGAGCGGGACCAGCATCAGGCCGCCGAGGCTGAAGCCGTAGCCGTTCAGCATCAGCGAGTCCAGCCCGGTCAGCAGGGACGTGCCGAACAGCGTGACCGCGGCGAAGCCAGCCGCGGACAGCAGCGCCATGCCCGCGCCTTCGAGCACCGCGGTCTCACTGAGCCCGCCGCCCGGCAGGCCGACGAGCAGGCCGAGCCCGGCCAGCGCCATGGCCAGCGTCACCGCGCCCGCCCGGCCAAGGGCGCGTCGGCCCCGCGCCTGCTCGACAATGGCGACGATGACCGGCGTGCCGCCGATCGTGATCAGGGTCGCCAGGCTGACCGAGGTCAGCGAGATGGCCGCGAAGTAGCAGCCCTGGAACAGCGCGGAAAGCAGGCCGTTCACCACGATCCGCGCCCAGGCGCCCCGCCCGGCGGGCCACCGGCGGCCCGTCAGCATCAGGCAGCCGACCATGAGCCCGCCGCCGGCCAGCAGCCGGTAGGCGGCGACCGACAGCGCGGTAAGCCCCGCGGCCCGGCCGAACAAGGTACCGATCAGGCCGCCGGCGCCCCACAGCAAGCCGGACAGCACAAGGCAAAACGTTGACACAGACATGAAAAATCGCTCCTGCGACGAGAAGGAAAAGGTCGCGGAAGCGGGGCGCCGGCTTGGCTACCCGATGGGAAGGAACGGCCTAACGCCCCGCTAGGAGCGCGGCGGGGGCGTTATAGGAAAGAGCCGGTGCACGCGAAGAATTATACCGCTTCCGCCGGATCCGCCGCCCCGGTCACCGAACCAGTCAGCGTTTAGCCTGGTGGCGAGTGCGGTAAGGCTCCCCCCGGGTGCTGGACCAGCTTAGGGGGTTCCATGCGCCGAAGAACGTTCGACCTGATCACGAGCTCAGTGGGCATCCTGCTCGTCGTGCTGCTCCTGGTGGCGGGTGGCCTGCTGATGTGGGCCTACTCGTTCACCAACAACCAGGTGACTACGCAGCTCACCGAGCAGCAGATCACCTTCCCGGCCGCCGGGAGCGCGGCCCTCAAGGCCCTGCCCGCCTCCGACGCCGCGGCTATGAGCCAGTACGCGGGCCAGCAGATGACGACCGGCACGCAGGCCGAGACCTACGCCAACCACTTCATCGCGGTGCACCTCACGGAGATCGGCGGCGGGAAGACGTACTCGCAGCTGTCAGCCGAGGCACTCGCGCAGCCGAACAACGCCAAGCTCCAGGCCCAGGTGGACACCGTGTTCCGGGGGAACACGCTGCGCGGCCTCCTGCTGAACGCCTACGCCTTCTGGCAGATCGGGCAGATCGCGCTGTGGGCGGCCATCGCCTCGTTCATCGGGGCGTTCATCTTCCTGGTGCTGTCGGTGCTCGGCTTCCTGCACATGCGCCGCACGCCTGAGGAGGCCGACCTGGTGCACCCCAAGTCGCCAGTGCCCGCACGGTAAACCCGGCCCGGCCAGAGAAGGCGGCATCTCGACTTCCCTTGCTGTCATCTCCTGGGCGCACGGGCAGCCGGGAGCAGCAGCAGCACGCCGGCCAACGTGCACGCCACGACCGCGGCGGCCACGAGATAGGACAGGCGGTAGCCGCTGACCAGGGCCGCCGCCGTGGCGGGGCCCGCCGACGCGCGCGTTCTCGACGCGGCGACCGTGGCCAGGACCGCGAGGCCGACCGCCATGCCGACCTGCTGCGAGGCGGCGAGCAGGCCCCCGGCCAGGCCCCGGTCCCCCGGCGCGACGCCGGCGGTGGCGAGCACGGCGGCCGTGGGGAACAGCAGGCCCATGCCGAAGGAGGTGAGCAGAAGCCCGGGCAGCACGTTCACCGGGTAGGAACCGGACGCCGGCAGCTGGGTCAGCCACGCCTGGCCGAGGCCGATCGACACCAGGCCGGCGGCGAGCACCAGCCGGGCACCGAAACGGGCGGCCAGCCGACGGGCCAGCCAGGTGGACGTCACCAGCACGGTGAGCGTCGCCGGGAGCAGCCCGAGCCCGGCGCGCAGCGGTGAGAAGCCGAGGACCTTCTGCATGTAGAGCGTGACGAAGTACACGTACCCGACGACCACCGAGGCCACCGCGAACATCGCGGCGAGCGCGACCCGCCTGGCCCGGTCGGCGAGCACGCCGAGCGGGATCATCGGCGCTGGCGCCCGCCGCTCGGCCGCGCCGAATGCGGCCCCGAGCACCACCGCGGCCGTCACCGCGCCCAGGGTCACCGGGGCGGCGAAGCCCTGCTGCTGCCCCTGGCTGAGCCCGAAGATCAGCGCGGCGGCGCTGACGGTGACGAGCACCGCCCCGGCCAGGTCGAGCCGCCCGCGCACTCCACCGCCGCGACCGTGCGGGCTGGCGACGTGGCCTACAGCAGCGTGGCCGCCGGGCGGCAGCAGCCGCAACACGGCGGCGACCAGCGCCACGATGACCGGCGGGTTCACCAGGAAGATCGCCCGCCAGCCCGCGTACTGCGTCAGGATCCCGCCGAGCACGATGCCGGCGCTCGCCCCGGCCGCGGTCGCGCCCTGGTAGATGCCGAGCGCGCGGGCCCGGTCCGGACCGTCAGGAAACAGGTCGGCGATCGTCGCCAGGGCCATCGGGGCGACCAGCGCCGCGCTCGCGCCCTGCGCGAACCTGGCGCCGATCAGCACCCCCGCGCTCGGCGCCAGCCCCGCGGCGAGCGATGTCACCCCGAACAGCGCGAGCCCGGAGACGAGCAGCCGCCGGTGCCCGGTGAGGTCGCCGATCCGCCCGCCGAGCAACAGCAGCGCACCGAACGGGAGCGCATACCCCGTAACGATCCATTGCAAGTCCGCGGCGGACACGCCGAACTCGCGCTGGATCGTGGCCAGCGCCACGTTGACGATCGAGAAGTCGAGCTGGAGGGTGAACTGCGCCGCGGAAACGAGGAACAGCGCCAGCCCGAGCCGCCGCCCGGCCTGCTCGCCGCCGGCCGCCCCTTCCCCGCCCGCGCCGCCCTTCCCGCCCG
>CAZORE010000052.1:40142-46021 GCA_964581815.1 uncultured Streptosporangiaceae bacterium
CCGGCCTGCTCGCCGCCGGCCGCCCCTTCCCCGCCCGCGCCGCCCTTCCCGCCCGCGCCGCCCTTCCCGCCCGGCCCGGCGCGCGCCGGGATCGCGTCCCGTTCCCCCGGCGGCCCTGTCACGCGAGATAGTTTACGGCTCAAGCAGTTCCGGAGCCTGTCCAGGCCAGGCCGGGCCCGGTTGGCGGGGAAGGCCAGCCTTGACCGGGGGTTGCGCTTGATTGTAGAAGTGCAGGACGGCCTTAATGTGGCACCGGGCTCTTCACACAGCATCCGCGGCATGGCACTGGCCGGCGGCTTCGCGTCAACGGCGATGGGAAGGAAGGCGCTGCATGGCCAGCGGAATGCTCAACGGGCACGTCGAGCCCCGGTTCGAGCCCCTCAGGGATGTTCTCGAGACCCACCTGGCATCGGGGGCCGAGTGCGGCCTGTCGGTGACGGTGAACCTCGACGGGGACACGGTGGTAGACGTGTACGGCGGCTACGCCGACGAAGCTAGGACCCGGCGGTGGGAACCCGACACGATCGTGAACGTCTGGTCCACCACCAAGACCGTGACCAGCCTCGCCGTGCTCATGCTCGCCGACCGCGGGCTCGTCGACCTGGACGCGCCGGTCGCGGCGTACTGGCCGGAATTCGCGGCCAACGGCAAGGCGCAGGTCCTGGTCAGGCACCTCATGTCGCATACCTCGGGCGTGTCCGGCTGGGACGCCCCGTTCGCCCTCACCGACATGTACGACCTGGAGCGGTCCACCGCCCTGCTCGCCGCCCAGGCGCCGTGGTGGGAGCCGGGGACCGCGTCCGGGTACCACGCGCTCAACTTCGGTCACCTGCTCGGCGAGATCGTCCGCCGGGTCAGCGGTAAGAGCCTCACCGAGTTCGTCGCCACCGAGATCGCCGGGCCGCTAGGTGCCGACTTCCAGATCGGCGCGAGCAAGTCCGACTGGGCCAGGTGCGCCGAGATCATCCCGCCGCCGCCGCTCCCGTTCGACATGGCGACCATGGACCCGGCCAGTGTCCTGTTCAAGACGGCGGTTGGCCCGGCAGCGGAGGCGGCGGCGGCGAACACCGAGGGGTGGCGCCAGGCGGAGATCGGCGCGGCCAACGGCCACGCCAACGCCCGCTCCGTGGCCCGGGTGCTGTCCGCGGTGACCCTCGGCGGCACGGTGGACGGCACGCGGCTGCTGTCACCGGAAACGATCGAGCACGTGTTCCGCGAGCAGGCGCACGGGGTCGACCTGTTCCTCGGCGCCCCGATCCGGTTCGGCATCGGCTACGCGCTGCCCGAGACGGCCAGCATCCCCTACATCCCCGAGGGGAAGATCTGCTTCTGGGGCGGCTGGGGCGGGTCCGTCATCATCATGGACCTGGACCGCCGCCTGACGATCGCCTACATGATGAACAAGATGCAGCCGGGCATCATCGGCTCCGACAACGCGGCCGCGTACGTCAGCGCCGTCTACCAGGCGCTCGGCTAGCCCGGAGCGTCAGTCCCGGCCGGACTCCATGGCGACGCGGTCGAGGAACTCGTCGTCGGGAACCTGGCCGGCCGAGGCGATCGCCTCGGCGCCGCCTTGCGGCATCGTGCCGATGAGCTCGGCGGGCGAGGAGGTGCCCGCGCCGGCCAGCGCCGCGGGCCCGCCGCCGAACATGCCCAGGCCGGCGTACTGCTCCAGCTTGGCGCGGGAGTCGGCAATGTCCAGGTTGCGCATGGTGAGCTGGCCGATCCGGTCCGCCGGGCCGAACGCCGCGTCCTCCACGCGCTCCATCGACAGCTTGTCGGGGTGGTAGCTGAACGCCGGGCCTGACGTGTCGAGGACCGAGTAGTCCTCGCCGCGGCGCAGCCGCAGCGTGACGCTGCCGGTGACCGCGGTACCGACCCAGCGCTGCAGTGACTCGCGGATCATCAGCGCCTGCGGGTCGAGCCAGCGGCCCTCGTACAGCAGCCTGCCGAGCTTGCGGCCCTCGTTGTGGTAAGCGGCCAGGGAGTCCTCGTTGTGGATCGCGCAGACGAGGCGCTCGTAGCCGGCGTGCAGCAGCGCCATGCCGGGCGCCTCGTAGATGCCGCGCGACTTCGCCTCGATGATCCGGTTCTCGATCTGGTCGGACATGCCGAGCCCGTGCCTGCCGCCGATCGCGTTCGCCTCGAGCACCAGGTCCACGGGAGTGGCGAACTCCTTGCCGTTGATGGCGACGGGCCGCCCCCGTTCGAAGGTGACCGTCACGTCCTCCGACGGGATCTCCACGTCCAGGTCCCAGAACCGCACGCCCATGATCGGCTCGACGAGCTCGACGCTCGCGTCGAGCTGCTCCAGCTGCTTGGCCTCGTGGGTGGCGCCCCAGATGTTCGCGTCGGTGGAGTAGGCCTTCTCCTTGCTCGCCCGGTAGGGCAGCCCGCGGTCGGCGAGCCACTGGGACATCTCCGCCCGGCCACCGAGCTCGCCCACGAACGCGGCGTCCAGCCAGGGCTTGTAGACGCGCAGCGACGGGTTGGCGAGCAGGCCGTAGCGGTAGAACCGCTCGATGTCGTTGCCCTTGTACGTGGAGCCGTCGCCCCAGATCTGCACGTCGTCTTCCAGCATGGCCCGCACCAGCAGCGTGCCGGTCACCGCGCGGCCGAGCGGCGTGGTGTTGAAGTAGGCGCGGCCGCCCGACCTGATGTGGAACGCGCCGCAGGTGAGGGCCGCAAGCCCCTCCTCCACCAGTGCCGCCTTGCAGTCGACGAGCCGGGCGCCCGCAGCGCCGTAGGCGCCGGCCCGGCCGGGCACCGACGCCACGTCCGGCTCGTCGTACTGGCCGAGGTCGGCGGTGTAGGTGTAGGGCACCGCCCCCTTCTCGCGCATCCACGCGACAGCCACCGAGGTGTCCAGGCCGCCGGAGAAGGCGATCCCGACACGTTCACCGACAGGGAGGGAGGCGAGCACCTTGGTCATGACTGCAATTATATGCATACCACTGCATGACCATGCAACGCCTTCGGGCGCATCCGGCCCAGGGGATGTGCCGGGCCACGCGCCGCGGCTACCACTCCGTTCCCTCGAGTCACAACTATCTACTGCTGCCAGTCCTGCCGCGTTCCGCCCCGGGAATCAAACCGGGAAACTCTACGCGGGAAATGCCACTATTTCCCTTAAATGGCAAAGTAATGAATTCCTCCTGCTTTACGATCCAAACACCGCCCTGTTGGCCGCACATCAGGAGGAATACCTTGTTCCGTATCCGCACGCGCATTCTCGCGCCACCCCTCGCAATTGCCTTGCTAGCACTTTCGGGCTGCGGCGGACTAGCCGCCAATGCCGGAAGTACTAGCCCGAACGGGCTACAGAAAACCACGCTTAACGTGGCCGTCGTTCCGGCGGTCGATTCCGCCGGCTTTTTCGTCGCGCTGCACGAGGGCCTGTTCAAGCAGCAGGGCCTGACCATCAACTACTCCCCCTCCGTGAGCAGCGACGTGTCGATCAAGGGGCAGCTCGCCGGGCAGTTCGACATTACCGGCGGGAACTACGTCTCCTACATCCAGCATTACGTCCGGGATCACCAGCCGCTGGAGATCATTGCCGAGGGATCGGTAATGCAGCAGGGGACGCAAGCCATCTACACGATGCCGAACTCGAAGATCAAGACGCTCACGGAGCTGAAAGGGCATCTGCTTGGCATCAACGCACCCCTCAATATTAACTACCTGCTCGCCGCCTCCGTGCTCACCGAGAATGGCATCGCACTGACCCAGGTGCGCTTCCCCTCCGCTCCGATTCCGTTCCCGATCATGGCGCAGGAACTCGCCGCGGGGAAGATCGACGCGGCGGCGATGCCCGAGCCGTTCGCCACCGCCGCCGAGCAGCAGTACGGGGCGGTCGAGCTTGCCGACCTGAACCAGGGCGCGACGGAGCAGTTCCCCATCCAGGGGTACGTCGTGACCAAGTCCTGGGCCGCGCAGAACCCCGGCACGCTCAAGGCCTTCATCACAGCGCTGGCGCAGGGCCAGGAGATCGCCGACACCAGCCGGTCCGCGGTCGAGCAGGCCATGGAGAGCATCACCGGCGGCCCGAAGGACGGGCAGATCGCGCCGCTGGTCGCCTCGGTGATGGCGGTCAACATCTACCCCACCGCCATCGACTCGGTACGCATCCAGCGCGTCGCCGACGTGATGTACCAGTTCGGGCTGCTGCGCAGCCGGTTCAACGTCATGCCGATGATCGGCCCCTGACCCGCCCCCACCGCATTTGGCGCTTCGCGCTTCTTGCTGTTATCCGATTTCCCGGTCAGCGCCGAGAGTTTGACACCGTATTGGTGCTTAACTCTCGGCGCTGACCAGTCTGGCCGGAGTCTTGGCGCCGGGCCGCCTGGGCCAAACCTCGCCGCAGACTGGGACATAACAGGCACGCGGGCGTTGTTGGGGCTGAGGTGATCACCGCGCGGCACCGCCATGTCGCCCTGCTCGTCGCGGGCTGCTACTTCATGGAGATGCTGGACGGGACCATAACCAGCACCGCGGCGCCGCAGATCGGCCGGGCGCTGCGCGCGCCCGCCACCGAAGTCGGCCTGGTTATCACCGTGTACCTGCTGAGCCTGGCCGTGCTGATCCCGTTGTCCGGCTGGCTCACCCGGCGGTACGGGAACCGGGTGGTGTTCCTGACCGCGATCGCGCTGTTCACCGTCGCGTCGGTGGGCTGTGCGGCGAGCGTGAACCTCGGGATGCTGGTCGGGATGCGGGTGGTGCAGGGCGCGGGCGCGGCGATGATGGTGCCGGTCGGCCGCACCATGGTGCTGTCGCCCGCGGCCAAGGAGGACATCCTTCGGCTCACCTCCTACGTGGTCTGGCCCGGGCTACTCGCCCCGGTCATCGCCCCGCTGGCCGGCGGCCTGATCACCACCTACGCCAGCTGGCACTGGCTGTTCCTTATCAACGTGCCGCTCGGCGTGGCCGCGTTCGCGCTGGCCTGGCGGCTGGTCACCGGCCGGGACGGGGCGGCCGCGGCCGGCCCGCCGCCGCCGCTCGACTGGACGGGGATGGTGCTGACCTGCGCCGGCCTCGGCGGGCTCACGTACGCCGCGCACCTCGTGTCGCTGCCCGCCCCGCCCGCCGCCGAGACGGGCGCCGCCTTGGCGGTGTCCGCGGCGCTGCTCGCCCTGGCGGTGCGGCACCTGCGCCGGACCGCGCACCCGCTGCTCAACCTGCGGACGCTGGGCCTGCGGACCTTCCGGCAGTCGCAGCTCGGCATGACGATGTACTTCCTCGTGGTCGGCGCGATGCCGTTCCTGCTGCCGCTGATGTTCCAGGTGCAGTTCGGCTGGTCACCGGTGAAATCCGGCGCCGTCACCGCGTTCGTCTTCGCTGGGAACGTCGGGATCAAGCCGGCCACCACGCCGCTGATCCGCCGCTTCGGGTTTCGCCCGCTGCTCGTCGCGTCCACCGCCGGCACCGCCGTCATCATCGCCGCGCTCGGCTTCACCACCGCGTCCACGCCAGTCGCGCTGGTCGCCGCGCTCGCGCTCGCCAGCGGCATCACCCGCTCGACCGGCTTCACCGTGTACAGCACCGTCGGGCTCGCTGACATGCCCGCCGAGCTGATGCGGGACGCTAACACGCTCGCCGCGACGTCGATGCAGCTGGGGGCGGGCCTAGCCGTGGCGGCGGCCACCATCGCGCTGCGCGCGGGCGCCGCGGTCGCCAGCGGCGGGCAGGCGGCGTACACGGTGGCGTTCTGCCTGCTCGCCCTGATCGCGGCGGGCTGCGCGGCCGAGGCGCTGCGGCTCGACCCGCGCGCCGGGGACGCGGCGCGCGGCATCCGGCCACAGCCCGCCGCCCGGCAGGCACCGTCCGGCAGCGGCGGCCCGGTCAGCGGCGGCCCGGTCAGCGGGCCCGCGCGCTGACGCGGC
>CAZORE010000053.1:0-6548 GCA_964581815.1 uncultured Streptosporangiaceae bacterium
CGAGATGGCGCTGCGCAAGGACGGCAAGATCCTCGGCGTGCGGATGCACACCGACGCCGACCACGGCGCGTTCTTCTCCGACGCGCAGCCGAGCAAGTTCAAGATCGGCCTGATGCACTCCGCGTTCGCCGCCTACGACATCCCGGCCGCGCACCTGACCGCGCGTGGCGTGTACACCAACAAGGCGCCGGGCGGCGTCGCGTACCGGTGCTCGTTCCGGGTCACCGAGGCGATGTTCTTCCAGGAGCGCATGGTCCAGGCGGCCGCCGACGACCTCGGCCTGGACCAGGCCGCGTTCCGCCGGATGAACTTCGTGCGGGACGACGACTTCCCGCACCGCACCCCGTTCGGCTTCCTCACCGACTCCGGCCAGTACGCCAAGTGCCTGGACGTCGGCCTGAAGGCCATCGACTACGAGAACTTCCGTAAGGAGCAGGCGGAAGCCCGCAAGAACGGAAGGCTGCTCGGCCTCGGGATCTCCACGATGACCGAGCCGCTCGGGGCGGGCAACAGCCGCGAGTACGACATCCTCGGCATCAAGATGTTCGACTCCGCCGACCTCAAGGTGCACATGACCGGCAAGGCGATCTTGCGCACCGGCGCGAAGTCCCAGGGCCAGGGGCACGAGACGACCTGGGCGCAGATCGTCGCGCACGAGCTCGGCATCCCCGCCGACGACGTCGTGGTGGAGGAGGGCGACACCGACACCGCCCCGTTCGGCATGGGCACCTACGCGTCCCGGTCGACGCCGGTCGCCGGCGCGGCCGTCGCCATGGTCTCCCGCAAGATCCGGGCCAAGGCGCGCAAGCTGGCGGCACACCTGCTGGAGGTGTCCGAGGAGGACATCGAGTGGGAGCTCGGCCGGTTCTACGTGCGCAGCGCGCCGGCCCGCGGCGTGTCCATCCAGGAGTGCGCGATGGCCGCCTACAGCAACATGCCCGACGGCATGGAGCCCGGCCTTGAGAACACCGCGTACTACGACCCGCCGAACCTCACCTGGCCGTTCGCCGTGTACATCGTCACCGTCGAGGTCGACCCGGAGACCGGCGTGTGGGACGTCCTGCGGATGGTCGCGGTGGACGACTGCGGCGTGCGGATCAACCCGATGATCGTCGAGGGCCAGATCATGGGCGGGCTCACCGAGGCGTACGCCATGGCCAGCATGCAGTTCATCACGTTCGACGCCGAGGGCAACTGCGTCGGCTCGAACTACATGGACTACCTGCTGCCGAGCGCCTGGGAGACTCCCGGCTACGAGCTGCACAGCGAGGTCGTGACGCCGTGCCCGCACCACCCGATCGGCGCCAAGGGGATCGGCGAGTGCGCCGCGGTCGGCGGTCCCGCCGCCTTCGTCAACGCGGTCATGGACGCGCTCGGCGGCACCGGGGTGCGGAACATCGACATGCCGGTGCTGCCCGACCGGGTATGGGAGGCGCTCACGTACCGCCGCGACGTGTCCGGCGCGCCCCCCATCCGCCAGGACTAGCTGGCCCGTAAGCACGAGCCGAGGAGGACGAGATGCACGGTCTGGGCGTGCTGATGCGGATCAGCGAGCTGGCCCGCAGCGGCCAGCCGTTCGCGCTCGCCACGGTGGTCTGGCGGCAGGGGCCCTCGTCAAGCAAGCAGGGCTCCCGCGCCATCATCACCGCCGACGGCGAGCTCGACGGCTGGATCGGCGGTGCCTGCGCGGAGCCGGCGGTGATCCGCGAGGCGAAGCAGGCCATGGCGGACGGCAACCCCCGGCTGTTGCTGCTCGGCAGCCCGGACCAGTTCGGCACGGCCGTTCCCGAGGGGATGGCGGTCGTGCCGATCTCCTGCCAGAGCGAGGGCGCGCTCGAGGTGTACATCGAGCCGGTGCTCCCGGTGCCGCACCTGGTCATCGTCGGCAGCTCGCCGATGACGCGCACGCTCGCCGAGCTGGCGCGGGCACTGAACTGGCGTACCGACCTGGTCAGCCCCGCGGAGTTCACCGCGGGGCAGGCTGACGAGCGGTCGCTGGTCGTCATTGCCACCCAGGGCCACGGCGACGAAGACATGATCGAGCGCGCGGCCGCCATGCGCCCGGCCTACCTGGGCCTGGTCGCGTCGCGGAAGCGGGGGGAGGCGCTGCTCGGCTACCTCGCCGAACGCGGCGTCCCGCAAGACCAGCTCGACCGGGTGCGCGCCCCGGCCGGCCTTGACCTCGGCCGGACCACGCACGAGGAGATGGCCGTCGCGATCCTCGCCGAGCTAGTGCAGCTGCGCGCGTCAGGCACGCTGCCCGTCGCGGGAGCCCCGCGGCGGGAACCAGCCGAAAAGGAAAGGCGGCCAATGCGCCAGCTCAAGCTCGCCGAGGCCGTCGACCCGGTCTGCGGGATGACCGTCACGCCGAACGCCTCGACCCTGCACGTCGAGCACGACGGCGTCACCTACTACTTCTGCTGCTCCGGCTGCCACCGGGCATTCAGCGACAACCCCCATTCATATATGAAGGCGGCAACCAGGTGATCATCACCAGCGACTTCGAGGTCGCGCAGCCGGTCGACAAGGTGTGGAAGTTCTTCGACGACATCCCGCAGGTGGCGTCCTGCCTGCCGGGCGCGGAGCTGACCAAGGACCTGGGCGACGACAAGTACGAGGGCCAGGTCGCGATCCGGATGGGGCCGGTCCGGCTGCAGTTCACCGGCACCGCCGACGTCACCGAGCGCGATGAGGCCGCCAAGCGCATCACGGTGCACGCGGCGGGCGCCGACGTGAAGGGGCGCGGCCAGGCGGCCATGGTGGTCGGCGCCACCCTGTCGCCCAAGGGGCGCGGCACCCTGGTCGCGGTCAGCCAGGACCTGCAGCTGTCCGGCGCGGCGGCCCAGTACGGCCGCGGCATGATCTCCGACGTCTCCGCGATCTTGATCCGCGACTTCGCCACGTCGATGCAGGACAGGATCGAGCGGCTCGACCGCGGCGAGTCCGCGGAGCAGCTCGCCGCCGCGGGCGCCAGGTCGGCCCAGGGCTTCACCATCGCCCTGCGGGCGGCGCGGATGGCGCTGATGCGCGTCTTCCGCCGGTTCTTCCTTCCCTACCAGCCAGCGGCCGGCTGAGCGAAGCCGAGAAAGGAGTATCAGTCATGGTCCTGTGGTGGATCGGCAACGTGATCCTGCTCGTCGTGGTGCTGCCCGTCGTGATCTACCTGCTCAACCGGGTGCTCGCGGCCCTTGAGCGGATCCGCGCGGCGAGCGACAACATCCTGGCCGGCGGCGTCGCCCTGATCGGCCAGCTCCAAGAAGTCCCGGACGGGCTGGCCGTCACGGACCAGACCATCGAGGCAGTCAAGGTCGGCGCGGTCCGTTACGCGGGCTCCGTCGCCAAGCTGCTCGGCTAGCGAAGGGAACTCAAGCGACATGCCAGCAGCAGCCTGGATGACCATCGCCGTGGCGGGCCTGATCATCGTGTTCACCGCCGTCGGCCTGATCAGGATCGTCTTGCACCTGTACGCGATCCGCCGCACGCTCACCGCCCTCACCGGGGGAGTGGAGCTGGTCGACCAGCTCACCTCCACCGTGCCCGCCCGGCTGACCTCGGTCAACGCGAACCTCAAGCCCGTCCGCGACTTCTGTGAAGGCATCCCGGCATGACGACAGACTGGACCATCGGTTACGTGATCGGCGGCGTCATCCTGCTCGCCGTCGTGGTCCTGGTGACCGCGATCCTGGTTTTGGCCAAGCAGATCGGGGACGAGGCACCCAAGATCAACGCCGGGCTCGAGGGCGCCGTGCGCAACACCGCGCCGCTCGCCGCGCTGAGCACCACCATCGAGCACGCGACCATCATCATCGCCGGGCTGCAGCGCGGCCGGCACCGGCTGGGAGGGTAACGGTGAACCCCACCGAGCACACGCTATGGGTGTCCGTCATCATCGTCGGCTTCGTCGTCGTGGTGGCCGTCGCGGCACTGCTCAGCCTGCTGATTTACCTCATCAAGCGCATCGACCACCGGGTCGACACGATCGCCGGGACGCTGGTCGCGGCGAAGGCGAACACCGCGAGCACCGTGCTGATCCCGCAGGTCGCCACCGGCGTGGACGCGGTACTCGCCGAGGGCCTCGAGCACCACCTGTTCCTCGGCCGGGTACTCGGAAAGGTCAAGTCATGACCGTGCTCGTCATCCTCACGGTGATCGTCATCGTCGCGCTGATCGCCGGCCTGGCCGTCTACCTGTACTGGGCGGGCACGCTGCTCGACCGCATCGGCGCCAAGCTGGAGGCCGGGGCCGGCCTCGTGGACGGCATCGTGGAAGACGCCAAGCTCATCATGCCGGGCGTCGACCACATCAACCGGACCGGCGGCGTCGTCGCCGGCGCCCTGCCGCTGCTCTACGGCATGGCCGAGGGCATCGTCACCGGCGTCACGCCGCGCGCGCCGCTGCCGGAGGTCCCCGAGGTAGCCCGGCCCGCCTCTGGCACCCGCCGCTCCCGGCTGCTGTCCGCGGTCGGCTACGGCCCGCCATCGCACCCCTAGTACCGGGCCGAAGACGCCGAACGGAGGCGGTTGACCCTGAATGGGTAAGCCGCCTCCGTTCCGGATGCTGGCGTTAGTCCTGCGTCCCCCGTGGTCGCGGATCGGGACCGCGGCGCGTCACCGGCGCTGTGTTGGGCGCTGCCGAGTACTCGCCGATCCACTCGTCCTTCCACGCGTGGTCGTACTGCTGCTCGTTGCAGCTCGGCCGGTAGACCGCCGTCAGCTCGCGGGTGATCTGCTCGCGGTGCGCGGCGGTGCCGCCGGGCACCTGGTAGCTGGCGACGTACACCTTCCACTTGGAGCCGGCCCGCTGGATCCAGCACGCGGCGCGCGGGTGCTTGAACGGGAACCGCTCGTTTGACAGGTCCTCGGCGTGGCCGACGTAAATGACGGCGTAGTTCTCCGGCTTCGCCGCGGGATCCGGCTTGTAGAGCACGGCGTAGACCGCCGCGGCCGGCGGCGGCGTCCAGCCGGCGAGCAGCCGCGGGCCGTCGAACGGGTAGCCGGCCAGTGACCCGAGCCGGATCATGGCGGACCGCCGGCGTCGGCCTCCCCGGCCGTAAAGGCCCCGGCTTCCCAGGCCTCGGCCTCCTCGGCCTCGCTGACCGCCTCGGCCCTGACCACCGGCGCGGTCGGCAGCCCGGCCGTTTGCGCGGCGGCCGCGAACAGCTCGGTCGCCGCGGCGAGCGCGTCCTCGCGGCTGTCCGCGACGACGAGCATCTGGGCGCCGTACCGGTTGGTGCCGATGCCGGTAGCGACGCCGTTGCTCGCGGCGACGGCGTCGGCGAGCTCGACGATCTCCTCCCGGGTGAAGACCCGGTCGCCCTCGGCCTCGATGCCGACACTCCACCTCACGGGCGTGCTCCTCTATTGCTTTCGCGTTGTTGCCGTACCGCCTCATTGGGCCGGCAGCATCCTGGCCAGCTCCTCGAGGCTGGCCAGGTCATGCCCGGAGAGCAGCAGGTCGATGTGTGGCGCCGCCACCATCATGCCCAGCGTGCTCGGCCGGAAATCCCGGTCGTCGCCCTTGTGCGGGTTGAGCCACACAATACGATGACACAGCCGCGCCAGCCGCTCCATCGCGCGGGCGAGGACCTCGGGGTCGCCGCGGTCCAGCCCGTCGGAGCAGATGACCACCACGCCGCCGCGGCACAGCCCGCCGCGTCCCCAGGTTCGGGTGAAGGTGTCGAGCGACTGGCCGATCCGCGTGCCCCCGTCCCAGTCCACCACCGTCCGCGCCGCCTCCTCAAGCGCCACCTCGACCCGCTGGTGGCGCAGCTCCCTGGTGATGCGGGTCAGCCTCGTGCCGAAGCAGAACACCTCGACCCGGCCCGTCGCCGTCCCGGCGGCGGCGCGCCTCGCGGTGTGCGCGAACTGCAGCAGGTGCCTGGAGTAGTCAGCCATCGACCCGGAAACGTCCACGATGAGGATCAGCGGGCGCGGCTTCACCTTGCGCTCGGTGAAGAACAGCCGGCCCGGCGGCTCACCGTGCATCCGCATCGCCGCCCTGACCGTCGCGCGCAGGTCAGGCTGCGTGCCGTTCCTCGTGGCCGGGCGGGTGCGCCGGGTGCGGCGGCGCGGCGGGGTGAGCCGGATCCTGGTCATGATCCGGCGCAGCGCGGCAAGCTCGTCCGGTGTGCACGCGGCGAAGGACCGGTGCTTGAGCGTGTCGACGTCGGAGGCCATCCAGCCGAGTGACGGCCGTTCCTCGTCCTGCTCAGGGCCCGGCTCGGTGCCCGGCATGACCAGCGCCGCCTCGGCCTGCGCCACCATCGCCGGCTTGATCATGAGCGGCCCGCGGGCGGGCGCGTCCTCGCCGAGGAAGTAGGCACGGAACACCCGGTCGTAGACGGGCTGGTCCTCGTGCCGGTTGAGGAGGGTGGCGCGGCCCGCGTGGTAAAGGTCAACGAGGTCCGTCGGGTCGAGCGGCGTCATCGCGGCGAAGTAGCCGAGCACGTCGCCCGTGCCGACCGTCAGCCCGGCGGCGCGCAGCTCGTGCGCGAAGCCGACGAGGACATCGGTGAACGGGTCACTCGCCGCGGTTTCCTGGCCGCCGGT
>CAZORE010000053.1:6648-45854 GCA_964581815.1 uncultured Streptosporangiaceae bacterium
CACCGGAGATGATCTCCACCAGGTTCTCCCGCACCAGTTCGAGGTCGTCGCGGTCCTTGACGACCGCGCCGAGCGTGTCGCTCGCGGCGCCGGCGCTCAGCTCGGTCTCGCCGAGCACGCCGAGCGTGCGGACCCAGTCGATCGTCTCCGCGACCCCGGGCGGCTTGGCCAGGTCGAGCTCGCGCAGCCGCTGCACGGCGTTGACGACCTTCTTGACCAGCTCCTGCGCGGCGGCGGGCTCGCGGACGGCCACGATTTCCGCCTCGCGCGCCGCCGTCGGGTAGCCGATCCAGTGGTAGAGGCAGCGCCGCCGCAGCGCGTCGTGCAGTTCCCGCGTCCGGTTGGAGGTCAAGATGACCACCGGGCTGGAGTCCGCCTTGATCGTGCCGATCTCCGGGATGCTGACCTGGAAGTCGGAAAGCACCTCGAGCAGGAACGCCTCGAACTCGTCGTCGGCCCGGTCGACCTCGTCGATGAGCAGCACCGCGCGGTCGCCTTGCCTGACCGCCTCGAGCAGCGGCCGCTCAAGCAGGAACTTCGGCCCGAACAGCCGCTCCACGGACTGCTCGTCGCCGGCCTCGGCCTGCGACAGCGCCCTGATCTGCAGCATCTGCCTGGCGTAGTCCCACTCGTACAGCGCCTGGCTGGTGCTGATGCCCTCGTAGCACTGCAGCCGGATGAGCTTGCGGTCGAAGACAGCAGCGAGGACCTTCGCTACCTCCGTCTTGCCGACGCCGACCTCGCCCTCGAGCAGCACCGGCCTGCCTAGC
This sequence comes from uncultured Streptosporangiaceae bacterium, assembly GCA_964581815.1. Taxonomy (GTDB): domain Bacteria; phylum Actinomycetota; class Actinomycetes; order Streptosporangiales; family Streptosporangiaceae; genus Trebonia. The sequence continues at coordinate 7,419 of CAZORE010000053.1, forward strand.
GAAAGCGACACGAGCAGGGTGGTGGCGAGGCCGCGGTCGGCGAGGTAATCGCCGTCCCGCAGCCGGCTGGTGAGCTCGGCAACGGTCCCCGGATACTCAGCTTGCCCCGCGTGCCTTGCGTGTTCTGTTGCCTGGGCGTGCGCTGCGTCCTGCTGGTGCTCCACCGGGGTCTCTAGCCGCGCCGTGCTCAGCGGGCCGTGTGGCCGGCTGGGTCGTCGGCGTCGTCGGCTGCGCTGGCAGGCCGTAGTACGAGGTCAGCGAGGCTGCCCGCGGTACTGAGCTTGCCTTCCCGCTCCAGCCTCGCCCGCCACGCCGCGGCGCGGTCGCCCTCGCTGGCGCCGCCGAACTCATCGAAGCCGACGCCGGCATCGGTCATCCGCTTGCAGCTCGACTCGCGGAACGCGTCGAGGTCTGCGGTTCCCGGCGCCTGGCCGTGCCACAGGTCCCTGAGTACTTCAAGCGCCTCCGCGCGCTGCGCGTCGCTGGCCATGCGTCCCTCCTGTCTCCGTCGAGCGTACACGCGACTTTAACGCGGGGTTCCGGCGAACACGAGCCACGATTAAGTCATCTCTTAATCCGCGGTCTTCATGAGCAGGGCGGAGCGGCTCATTCCGGCTGGGCGGCCGGGACCCCGGCAGCGCTCGGGAGCGGCGGAAACGTCAGCGTGAATGTCGACCCGTCTGGCCCGGTCCGCACCGCGACGGTTCCGTTGTTAGCCTGCGCGACGCCGCCGACGATCGCCAGCCCGAGTCCCGCGCCTGGCATGTCCCGCGCGGCGGGTGCCCGGTAGAACCGTTCGAAGATGTGCGGGAGGTCCGCGTCGGTGATGCCCGGGCCATGATCGGTGACCGACACCTGGCCGTTTTCAACCGCCACGCGCACCGCGGCGCCCGGCGGTGTCCACTTGACGGCGTTGCCGAGCAGGTTGCCCACGGCCTGATCGACGGCCGCGGGGTCGACGTGGACCAGGCACGGCCGCAGGTCAGTGTCGATGGCCGCCTGCGGTACCCGCTGCCGCAGGCGGCCCACCGCCTCGCCGGTGAGCAGGTCAAGGCGCACGGTCTCGCGGTGCGGCGCGGACTCGCGGTAGCGCGCCAGGTCGAGCAGGTCGGTGATCAGCTGGTCAAGCTCGCCGGCCTGTTCCCGCGCCGCGCGCACCAGCGCGGGCGCCTGCGGGTCCGCGAGTCCCGCGCCGTCCTCGAGCAGGTCGAGGTTGGTGGTGAGGCTGGTCAGCGGCGTGCGCAGCTCGTGCGACGCATCGGCGACGAGCTGGCGCTGCGCGGACAGTGAATCGTGCAGCGCGGCCAGCATGGTGTCGAAGGACGAGGCGAGCCGGCCCACCTCGTCGCTTGTCCCGGCGAAGCCGAGGCGGGCGGTGAGGTCGCGGGTGAGGGTGACGTGCTCGGCGGCCGCGGTGAGCTGGGCGACAGGCCGCAGGATGCGGCCGGCGGCCAGCCGCGCCGCACCGTAGGTCACGCCCGCGGCCGCCAGGGTGAGCCCGGCGAGGAGCAGGGCCGCGTCGCGCAGCGCGCCGTCGTCGGCGCTGGCGGGCCTGCTGGTGCGGACTAGCCCGCCCGGGTTGCCGAGCCAGGCGGCGGTGTACACCCGGTACTGCTGCCCGGCGTCGTGCACGTTGGAAAGGTACGCGGGCTGCTCCTGACTGGCCACCGCGACGTCGCGGCCGCCAAGCGGGCCGAACTGGGTGGGCAGGCCAGCCGCCGGGTTCGGGAAGAGCTGGACTTCCACGCCGCCGACGGTGATCTGGATGTCGGCGCCCGACTGGCTGCGGGCGGCGTGCTTGATGATGTTCCCGGCGACGCCGGTGGCCTGCTGCGCGGCGTCGACGAGGGTCGCGTCGACGCGGGACCGTAGGCTCGCAGCGTAGGAGACGTACAGCACGCCGCTGACGGCGGCAACGACGATCAGCACCCCGGCCGCCGCCGCCACCGCAACCCGGTTCCGCAGGGTCACGGCGCGTCCCGCGGTGTCACGGCGCGTCCCGCAGCACGTAGCCGAGCCCGCGCACGGTGTGCAGGATGCGCGGCTCGCCGGCCGCCTCGAGCTTGGCGCGCAAGTAGCCGATGTAGACCCACAGGTTGCCTGAGCGCGGGCCGAAGTCGTAACCCCACACCGCCTGGAAGATCTGCGCGTGGCCGAGCACCCGGCCGGGGTTGCGCAGGAACAACTCGAGCAGCAGGTACTCGGTGCGGGTGAGGGAAACATCGCGCCCGCCCCGTGTCACCCGGGCCGCGGCGAGGTCGAGCACCAGGTCGCCGTGACTCAGCCGTTCGGCGCCCGCCGCGTTGCGGCGCAGCAGCGCGCGCAGCCGGGCGCGCAGCTCGGCGAGCGCGAACGGCTTGACCAGGTAGTCGTCCGCGCCCGCGTCCAGCCCGGCGACCCGGTCATCGATCAGGTCGCGGGCGGTGAGCATCAGGATCGGCGTCCGGTCGCCGCGGGCGCGCAGCCGCCGGCACACCTCAAGGCCGTTCGGCTCGGGCATGGCGACGTCGAGCACGATCGCGTCGACGCTGGCGGCTACGAGGCGGGCCAGTGCCGCGTTGCCGCCCTCGGCGGCCAGCACCTCGTAGCCGTCCCGCCCGAGCGCGGTGGACAGCGACCGGCGTACGGCCGAATCGTCGTCGACCACGAGGACCCGCACGTGACTCATTATGCGCGGGACCAGCGCCCGGTGACATCGCTCACAGGCCGGCCGCGGCCTGGCTGACCGAGTCCCAGGCGGCGGCCAGCCGCTCCGGGCTCACGCCGGCCTCGCGGGCGATCGCCGCGAACGCCGGGCTGGCCGGATCCGCCGTGCCGCCTTGCCTGACCAGCCCGTAGACCTCCTTGAACGCGCGACCGCCCGCGTCGGTGCCGACGCCCAGCCGGGCGACGAATGCCGCTACCGGCGCGGGCAGGTCCGCCTGCTTGCCAGGTGGCGGTGTCTTGCTCCCGCCCGGGGCGGCCACGTCCGGCTGGGACGCCGCCGCCGCTTCCTTGCTCGCGACCGCGGCGCCATCCGGCGGCGCCTGCGTGCCAGGTGGCGGTGACTTGCTCACGGTCGGGGCGGCCGCCGTCGGCGGACCCGGCTTGGCGGGGGGTGAACCGGACCCGGCCGCCAGGGCGGCGACCGGGACGGCGATGGCGGCGGCCGCGATGACTCCAGCGATGGCCAGGCGATGACGCAGAACTAGCATGGGACGCTTCCTCCGGATTCCTGTCCCGGACGGGACATCCCAAGTCCACCGGCGGCGCCCAAGACCGGCCGTCCAGTGACCTTAAGAAAACCTAGGAACTGATTCGTAATTCGGTCCAGCTTTGGCTGCTTGTGCTGAGTTTCAGGTTCCACAGGTATGCCACTGCGCGGACGGCCAGGTTGATGGTGTCACCGCGGCGTCGGCACTGGCGGAGTCCCTGCCAGTCTTTGAGCCGGGCTAGGACGTGCCCGATCCTGGCGCGGAGGCGCTTGCGCGCTGCGAGCAGGGCGGGCGCCCTCAGCGAGTTGACCAGCCGGGCCAGTGCCACCTTCGGCGGGAAGCTGACCTCAACGGTGACGGTGCTGTCGTCGGCGCAGGTGAAGGACCGCAGGTCGCAGTCGAAGCTGGCGCACACGTCCCGCATGACCTCCTCCAGCAGCGGCAGGTGCCGGCTGGTGAAGACCGGCCCCTGGTGACGAGTCACGAAAACTAATGTGACAGACAGTTCGGAAATACATTGCCTGCCGGTATAACAATCGTTAATATTATCGATAAGTTCAAGTATGATGGGAAGCGTGAGCGCAGCCGTAGCGACACCGTCGGACGCCAGCCGGGCAGCCAGCCCGGCCCGCAGGGCGCGCGGTAAGTCACGGCACCAGAACTGGAGACGGCCCGATGAGGTGGCCGTCATCGCGCTGGAGCTCGACCTGTCCGCGAGCCCGCAGATGCGCCGCCGGCTGGAAAAGCACTGGGACGCCGCCTTCCGGCTACGGCGGGCCCTGCAACGCGACGCCGAGCACCTGTGCACCGCGTACCTGAACCAGAAATCAGGAACCCGACACCGCCGGCACGCGGCGGAAGCAGCCGCCGCCCGCAAGCCCGCCACCGCAGCCGGACCTCAGCCGGCCCCGTCGCCGGAGGCGGCAATCCGGTCCAGCCTCAGGCTGACCCGCAAGGGCCTGGAGACCCGCGCACGCGAGCACGCGAGCCGGTCCGGGTGGCTGCGGGCCCACATCACCCGCGCCACCGGCCAGCACCTGGCCGACGAGGTATGGGTAACCTGCGACCGGTTCCTGTTCCCCGACAAGTCCGGCCGCCGCGCCGGGCCGCCGAACACCGGGTCATGGTGGGACTTCCGGCGCATCCCCGGACGCGCCCGCTCCCACACAAAGGACAACGGCACCTGGGAGACCTACCGGCTGGCCGGCACCCTGCAAGGCCACCTCGACGACTACGCCGCCGTCCCGGGCACCACCGTGGCGGAAGCCGCCGCACCCCGTCCCGGAACCGGTGTGCTCGCCCAGCCCCGGACGCTGCCGGCCCCGCAGTCCCGTGCCCGCACCTGGCGCGGCTACGACGGTCCGCTGACTGTCGTCTACACCGGGCTGCCCGGCGGCGACCTGGTCATGCCCGTCCGGCTGCCGCAAGGAGCAGGCCAGTTCCCCCGCCTGGCGGCCTTCCTCGCTGACCCTGCCCGCTGGCACAAGATCGACCTGGTCCGCGCCCGTGACCGCAAGGCCCCTGGCGGCTGGCGGTACTACGCGCACCTGACAGTCCTCGGACCCGGCTGGGCCAGTCCTGCCACTCAGGCCATCCGCGACGTCGCGCCCGCCGGGCGGCTCGCCGGCTGCGACGGCAACGTCTCCAACATCGCCATCGCCTCCATTCCGGCGCCCGCCGCCGACAGCAGCGAGCCTGACCGCCTGCTGCTGTCGCACCTGGCCGTTACCCCGGCCCAGCGGGACGCCGTCAAGGACGAGCGCGCCGCCGCCCGCCGTCGGCAACGCTACCTTGACCGGTCCCGCCGGGCCGCTAACCAGGATCAGTACCGGCCATCCCGCAAACAGCACGAACGCGACACCCGACGCGCCCAGGCCGGCCTGCCCGCAAGAGCGCTGGGCGTCCCCGGCGGCTCCCGGCATGCCAACAAGGCCGGGATACCCGTGCAGGCCTACCGCAAAGACCACCTGACCGCCGGCTACCAGCGGGCCCGCGCCGACCACGCCGCCGCAGCCTCCGCCACCGCCCGCCGCAAGGACGCCAGCGCACGCCAGGCAGCCCGGCTGATCGTCGCCATCCACGGCCCGAACTTCATCACCGAAGACGTCAGCATCAGCACCTGGGCCCGCCGCTGGGGCGCCGGCATCGCCACTTTCACCCCCGGCCGGCTCCTGGCCGCGCTCGCCGCCGAATGCCGAGCCGCTGGCGGGTCAATGACCAGGGCATCCACCCGCACCACCGCGCTGTCCCAGCACTGCACCTGCGGAACCCGCGCCCGCAAGGACCTCTCCCAGCGCACCCACCAGTGCGCCTGCGGCATCGAAGGCGACCGTGACCTGGTATCCGCCGCCCTGGCCACTGCCGTCACCCTCACCGACCCCGGCGATCCGGCCACCGCCCAGATCGACCTGGAACTGCTGGCGCGCCTGCACGCTACCGTGCTGGCCGGCCACGTCACCAGCATCCCCCTCACCGGGGAGCCCAGGGCCCAGCAAGAGGGGCCCGCCCGGTCAACCATCCACCACAGCCCGCCCGCGGGCGCTGGTGAGGATGGCAGCCACGATCCCGTGGCCCCTGCCGGGCAAGGGGAACGCCCCGTCCAACCCCGCAACAGGACCCACGGATACACCTGGGGCCGTCGGCGGAACAGACGGACACGCAACACCCCAGGCGATTCGCAAACCCCAATTACGAATCAACTCTTAGGAACCGAGGCCGTCGTACGCGGCGAGCACGATGGCCAAGCCACGGTCGTAGCCGCTGTCGAGCATCTGGTTCATCGTGTAGGCGACCGTCATCCGGGCGTCCGGGTCGGTCATCACCATGGACCCGCCCCAGCCGGCCCAGCCGACCTGCGGGTCGAAGATCCCGTAGCCCATGCCGTAGCGCACGGACGCGCCGGTGACCTGGTCGATACCGCGGTACTGCTCCTGGCTGGCCAGGGCGCAGCCCTCCGGCGAGAGCAGCCGCACCCCGCGGACCGTGCCGCCGCTGGCGAGCACCGACTGGACGGCGGCGACCGAGCGGGCGTTGCCGTACCCGCTGCCCGACGGGATCTCCGCCCGCCGCCATGCCGGGGTGTTGGCCACGGCGAGCCGTATCCCGGCCGGGGCGCCGTCCTCCCCGGCTCCTGTCCCGGTTGCCACGGCGGACGGTGACGGCGCCGACCCCCAGTCGGCCGGTGCGCCAGGCGGCGCGATGCCGGCCGCGAACCGCCCGTCGTCCGCCGGGCTCAGCGTGAACTGGAAGTCCGCGCCGAGCGGCCCGGCGACCTCCTGGGCGAAGAACGCGCCCGGGCGCCGGCCGGTTACCCGGCGGATGACCTCGCCGAGGAGGAATCCCTGGGTCAGCGAGTGGTAACCCGCCTGTGTTCCCGGCTTCCAGCGCGGTACCTGGGCGGCTAGCCGCGCCGTGACGGCGGGCCAGTCGTACAGGTCTTCCTCGCTTACCATCCCGTCAAGGTGCGGCAGCCCGGCGGTGTGCGCGAGCACGTGCCGCACCAGGACGTTCTCCTTGCCCGCCGCGGCGAACTCGGGCCAGTGCCGACCGACCGGCGCGTCCAGGTCGAGGACGCCGCGGTCGGCGAGGACCAGCGCGCACAGCGCCAGCATCGTCTTGCTGACCGACCAGACGTTGACCACCGTGTCCCGCTGCCACGGCACGGCCCGCGCCGCGTCGGCGTACCCGCCCCAGAGATCCGCCACCGGCTCGCCGTCCACGAAGACCGCCGCCGACGCGCCGACGTCCCGGTCGCTGAGCGACTCCGCGAGCGCGTCGCGCACCGCCTGGAACCGCTTGTCGCAACTGCCGTTGACCTCGGACACGAGCAGAACGCAACCGCATGCCGAGGTGAACCGTCAACCGGTTAACGCCGCGCCTTCCAGCCAGCCCGCCGGCCGGCGCGGCGTCGTCCCGGTGGCCCGTTAGCCGGATGGCTGCACGAGCCGGAATATCGTGCCCTGGTCGTCGGTGCACTCGGCGTGCAGCCCGAAGGGCATGCGCCGTGGCTCGTCCGCGCGGCCGCCCGCCTCGCGGACCCGCTGAACGGCGGCGGCGATGTCGTCAACGCGGTAGGTCAGCTGTACTTGCGGCTCGCCGTCCCGGGTCGGCCGGATGCCGAGCGGCGGGCTGACCTGGTCGGTGCGCCAGGTGCCCGGGTGGGCGGCGCCGAACGGCACCTGCAGCACCGCCTGGTAGAACTCCCTGGCCCGGTCCGCGTCCCGCGCGGTCATCGTCACGTGCGCGACGTCGCCCTGGTGCAGGCTCGCGGCCTGGGCCGGCGGGCGCAGCAGGATCCAGCGGTGCCCGAACGGGTCGACGACCGCCGCGCGGCGGCCGTAGAACTGGTCGCTCGGCGCCCGCTCTATCGTGGCGCCGTTGTCTCTGGCTCGCGCAGTGGTCTCGTCGACGTCGCTGACTTCCAGGTGCAGGGTGTGGCTGAACGTCGTGGGGGAGTCGGGCGCGCGCACCGGCACGTCGGGCCACAGGTCCGACGGCTCGGCGAGCATTAGCACGGCGTCGCCGATGCCGAGCTCGGCGTGGCCGATGGTGCCGTCCGCGTTGACGACGGGCTCGCCGCGCCGCCGCGCGCCGAGCACCTGGACATACCAGTCCATGGCGCGCCGGGCGTCGGCCACCATGATGTACGGGGTTAGCGCCGGGGCCTGGGCAGGTCCGCGCTCGGCCGGTGTCTCTGCGTTACGTGTCTCTGCCTGGGGTTCGACGGCCTGCTGTGACATGGTTCCTCCCGGGAATGCGAATACTTCGCTGGCGAGCTCCTGCCGCAGCCGCGCGGCGAAGCCAGGGTCTGGTGCTGCGGGCCTGACGGGCTCGCGCAGCGCCTCGAACGGATCGGTCATCGCGAGCCCTCCTGTTCCTCGTAGATCCGGCGGAACGCGGCGCGGGCCCGCACGAGCAGCGCCTCGGTGGCGTGCACGGTGCGGTCCAGGTGGCTGGCCACCGTGGGGACCGGCAGGCCGTCCAGGTAGCGCAGCGTGAGCGCGGCCCGGTGGTGGGGCCCGAGTCGGCCGAGCACCTCGCGGGCCCGGATCCGGTCGATCGCCGCCTCCCACGGGTCGTCGGCCGGCGCGGGCTCGCTGTCGAGCAGGCGCAGCCCGCGCTGCTCACGTTCGGCCCGCCGCCAGTGGTCGGCCAGCTTGTGCCGGGCGACCCCGATCAGCCACGGCACCGAGGGCTCGGCCGCGCCCGGCTTGCGCGCCGCGTGCACCGCGGCAAGGAACGACTCGGCCGTCAGATCCTCGGCCAGGCTCACGTCGCCGCAGCGGGCGAGCAGGTAGCCGTACACGTGCGGCAGCGCGTCGTCATACAGCTCAAGCAGCCCGAGCGCCTGGTCGGGCCGCACCCGCGGGTCCGTCATACCCCTATCGTCGTCCGGGCGCCCGGCACTCCGACGGGGCAGTGCACTGTTTTTTGCCGCTCCTACTGACTACCGCCCGACGCCGTTGAGGCGGGCGCGGTCTTGAGTGACAGGAAATCGGCAACCCCGATGGCCCCGAGCACCTGGCGCTCCAGGGGCCGGATGTGGTGCCTGGTCTCGTCGTGGAACAGGCACGGCTCGACGAGATGCACGACGCGGCCGCGCGTCCGCAGCTCGCAGCCGCCCGCCGCCAGCACGTTCTTCACCCAGTCGGCGCCCGGGCCGTAGGTCAGCGCGATGACGAAGCCGCCCCCGGTGGGGAAGACGTTGACCGGCGTCTGGTACTCGGTCCCGGAGCGCCGGCCCCGGTGCACGACCAGGCCGAGGCCGGGCATCCAGGGCGCGACGTGCCTGGTGACCTTGTTCAGCCCGGCCTTGTTCCACTGCCCTACCACCAGGGGAATCGGCATGCCGTTTCCATTCCCGCCCAGCCACCGCGGCACACCACCACCCGCCGCGGCCGCACGCGGTGTTGCCGTGCCCAGGGCCGCTGCCCGGCCGCGCGCATTCCGTTATTGTCGGCATATGGAAGAAGAGGACGAGGACGAACTGCTCGCGGTCTCCTACCAAGGGGTCACCCCTGGCGTGCCGGTGCTCACCCGGGACGGGACGCAGTTCGGCATCCTTGAGCACGTGCTCGAAGTTCCCGAGGAGGACCTCTTCGACGGGATCGTGGTGTGGACCGGCGCCGGCGGCTGGCTGGACCGGCGGATCCAGCGCGACCTGAGCCGCGGCGAGGCATCCGCCGCGCGGCGGCTTGAGGTCGACATGAATTGCCGCCGCACCCCCGGCCGCCTTAGCGTGCCAGCCTGACCTGGCCGCCCGGGCATAGCGGCACCGCATGTTGCGTTGTCCCCTTAACACGACATATCTTATGTCTGGGTTTTTGGGTGAAGGGTGGAGGCATGACGGACTGGTACCCGGCCCGGAGGACAGGGAAGATCGGCTGGCGGGCGAAGGCGGCGATCGCGCTCGGGGTGCTCGCCGTGCTGCTGGTGGCGCTCATTCCCGTGGCGTTTCTCGTCGGCCTGATCATGGTGCTGCTCGGGCACGTCATCGGCGGGCTCGCGGTGTTCGGCGCGTCGATCGTGGCGGCCGGGGCGGCGGTAGTGATCGCGGCCGCGGGCGGCCTGGCGCAGCTGCGCAAGGTGGCCAGCCGGCAGCGCTACCGGGTCGTGCAGCTACTCGGCAGCGACTACACCCGGCTATAGTCGCCGGGTGACGCCCGGGGAACTGCGGACGCTGTCGTCCGTGCGGGCCGTGCTCGCGCGGCTCGAGCGGTACGACGACGAGTCCGTCGTGCACGACGACTGGATCAGGCAGCGGTACCAGGGCGGCTTCGCTCCGACCTACGCGCCGGCCCGCAAGGAGGCGGTCGCCACCGCGTGGCATGAGGCGGGGCACGCGGTGGCGGCGCTGGCCCTGGGGGCGCACTTCAGCTCGGCGTCAATCAGGGCGGGCGGTCGCAGCTCAGGGCGGGTGCACTCGATCGCCGGCGGCGGCGCGGACGCGTTCGTGATCGCTGCGGGCGGCCAGGTCGCGGAGGGGCTGCGCGGCTGGACGCTGCCGTCGCCCGGTCCGGAGGCGTCGGCCTGGCTCGCGTCGTGGCGCGATGACGGGGGAGACGCCCGCCGGTTCCGTGCCGGGCTGCGGGGAACCCTGTTCGCCGAGGACGAAGGAGCTGCCTGGCAGCACTGCGTGCAGCTGCTCACCCCGCTGCGACCGCGGATCAGGTCGCTGGCCCGTGGCCTGCTCGCCTGGCCCCGCCACCTGCCATATGCGGTTGCGGCCGGCCTCGCCGGCTTCGGAGAAGCTACCTAGGTCCAGGCTCCGGCCGCCGGCGCTGGCGTGGTTTCTGGTATTAGCGCCATTGACGTCCCACTAGCCCAGTGTGTCAAGAACTGCGCGCCGTGTCCGGCTGCGTGTAAAGGGACCGATAACGGTGGTGGGGCGCGATTCCCGGCCGTAGGCTAGCGGCGCAAAACCGCGCATATCCGGACCCAGTCGGGCAAGGGACTGATGAAAATGCGGCACTTGTACGGCCTCGCGCTTGCCGTGTTGCTGGCGGCAGCGGTGTTCTTCGTGGCGGCTTGGGGCTACACGCTGGTTTTCAACGCTTCGTCGGCCAGCGCCGCGCAGAACAGCGGCCAGCCGCCGGCCTACGGCGGCGGGCTCCCGGCGGCGGGCGGCTCACTGCTCACGGACCTGCACATCATGGGGGGCGGCGGCCTCATGCTCGCGGTGGGCCTGGCCGCCGGGCTGCTGATGGTTCTCCCGCGGGTATCGCCGCTCGCGGCCGGCCTTCCTGGCCTGGTTCTTGTGGCGTGGACCGGGCTGTACGTCTCGGACGTGCGGGAGGCCATGAGGCTGATACCGTTCCCAAGCCACGGCTACGGCATCGGATTCGCGATCCTGCTGATGGACGGCCTGCTCGGGATGGCCGGCATGGCGATGGTCGTCCCGCTGTTCATCCCGTCCAGGTGGCGACGCGCGCCCCGGGTTGCGGGATATACGACCGTCGGTGAGAGCAAGCGGGCCGAGTACGCCGCCGTGTCTCCGGGGTCGGGCGGCCCGGACCTCGACGCGGCGATCGCCGGTTATACGGCGCCGGCCGGCGGCGACAGCAACGTGATCCTCGACCGGACGCAGACCCTCGCGCAGCACGGCCCGGTTTTCCCGCCGGACGCCTCCCAGGCCCCGGAGGGCCAGCCAGACCAGGGCTGACCGGGACGGCCAAAAAACCAGTCGCTCATCCCGTCCCCCGTCGGGCAGCATGTGAAGGTTGGCTGCTCGGAACGGGGGCGTGATGACCGCAGCTGAACATGATCGCGGCGCGCCGACCAGGAAACGGTCGGTGCTGCTCGCGCTGCGCTACTACGGCCGCCAGATGGCGCGCCTGCGGCGCTTCACCGTGCCGGGGATGTTGCTGCCCGCGCTGGGAAACACGTGCACCTACTACGTGGCGCCGTTGTTCGTCGCCCAGTTGGTCGGCCGCTTTGCCAGCCACGGAGTGCCTGGCGTCGGGGCGGCCCTGCCGTACGTGCTCGGTTTCGCCGGGGTGCTGCTTTCCGGCGAGGTCCTGTGGCGGTTCGGCATCCACTGCCTGAACCGGCTGGACGGCCACGGGATCGAGAACCTCTACGTGATCGGGATGGACGCGCTGCTGGCGAAGGACGCGGCGTTCTTCCACGAGAACTTCGCCGGCTCACTGACCAAGCGGGTGCTGAGCTTCGCCGGCCGGTTCGAGGAATTCGCCGACACGCTGATGTTCAACGTGGTCGGCAACCTGGTGCCGCTCGCGTTCGCGTCGGTAGTGCTCTGGCACTACGACCCGCTGCTCGTCGCCGGGCTCCTCGGCCTGATCGTGGTCAGCGGAGCCTTCCTCGTGCCGTTGATCCGGCGCCGGCAGCGGCTCGTCGACGAGCGCGAGGAAGCAAGCGCGCTCGTGTCCGGGCGCGTCGCCGACAGCATCGCGAACATGGAGACGATCCGCGCATTCGCCGCCGAGGCCAGGGAAGCCGCCGAGCACGGGTCCCGCGTCGCCGACCTGAGGCGCAAGTCAGTGCGCTCGTGGGACTACCACAACCTGCGCATCGACGTGCTCGTCTCACCGCTGTCGGTGCTGGCCAACGCCCTTGGCCTGCTGCTCGCCGTCGCCCTCGGCGGCGGCAGCCACGGGATCGAGGTGATCATCGTGGCGTTCACGTACTACTCCAACGCGACGCGCATCATGTTCGAGTTCAACCAGATCTACCGCCAGTTGGAGAGCTCGCTGACGGAGGCCGCGCAGTTCACCGAGTTGCTGCTCACCCAGCCGACCGTGACCGACCCGGTGGCGCCCGAGCCACTGCGGCCGATTGCGAGCGACGTCCGCTTCGAGCGGGTCACGTTCGCCCATGACGGCGGGCGGCCGTTGTTCGACGGCCTCGACCTCACCGTGCCGGCCGGCACCAGGCTTGGCGTCGTCGGCCGGTCGGGCGGCGGCAAGACCACGCTGACGCGCCTGCTGCTGCGGATGATGGACATCGACGGCGGCCGGATCCTGATCGGCGGGCAGGACATCAGCAGGCTGCGCCAGTCGGACCTGCGCAGCCTGATCGCGTACGTGCCGCAGGACCCCGCGATGTTCCACCGGACGCTGCGCGAAAACATCGCGTTCGCGCGCCCGGAGGCGACGGATGCGGAGATCCGCCAGGCGGCGGAGGCGGCGCACGTGACGGAGTTCGCCGACGCGCTGCCTGACGGATTCGACACGATGGTCGGCGAGCGTGGCGTGAAGCTGTCGGGCGGCCAGCGGCAGCGGGTCGCGCTCGCCCGGGCGATCCTGCGTGACGCGCCGGTCCTGCTACTGGACGAGGCGACGAGCGCGCTGGACTCGGAAAGCGAGATCCTCATCCAGCAGGCGCTGTGGCAGCTCATGGAGGGCCGGACCGCGCTGGTCGTCGCGCACCGGCTGAGCACGGTCGCCCGCATGGACCAGCTGGTCGTCCTCGACCGCGGCCGGATCGTCGAGCAGGGCACCCACCAGGAACTGCTCGGCCTCGACGGAACGTACGCCAGGCTCTGGCAGCACCAGTCCGGCGGCTTCCTCGATGAGGTGCAGGTAGCGGTGCCAGCCGAGGCCCCTGATGAGCGGCTAGCCGCCGCCCGGTGATCCAGCGGTCATGGGCGGCCGGCGCCGGGCACTTCGACGAGGACGGCGAGGATTTCCCCGGTACGCGGTCCCGCGGCCAGCCGGCCAAGGTTGGCAGCGGGGCCGTCGGCCGGGTGCCACTCGGCTGTGCAGATGAACAGGGTTCGCCGGTCCGGGCCGCCGAGCATCAGCGCGAACGGCGCCCGGTTCTCCGGGAGTTCGATCCGCTGCCGGATTTCACCACCCTGGGTCACGCGCACCACGGACGATCCGCCTGCCTGGACCCAGACCGCGCCTTCGGCGTCCACCGTGATGCCGTCCGGCGCCAGGCCCCCGGCGAACACCCGCCGCCCCGACAGGCCGCCGTCGGGGTCGATGTCGAAGGCGGTGAGCCGGCCGGCGAACGACTCGGAAATGATCAGCGTCCGGCCGTCCGGGGTGATGACCATGCCGTTGGGGAACTGGATGTCGCCGGCCACCGGGCGCAACTGCCCGTCCGGCGTGACGAGCTTGATGTAGCCGGGCTTGGGCGGAGCGCCGGCCGCGAAGTCGAAATCCGCGCCGTTGACGTAGGCGTTGCCGCGCGTGTCCACAACGATCTCGTTCGCCGCCTGCTCGGCGTGGACGGCCATCGACCCATCGGGCTCCTGCCGCCGGACCTTGTCGCCAGTCGTCAGGAGCCTGCCGTTGGGCAGCCAGTCGATGGAGTACCCCATTGGGTAGCTCGCCGGGTCGCGGGTCAGCATGACCTCGGCAGTGCCCTCCATGTCGACCGCCACGACCTGCCGGTCGATCCAGTTGCAGAACCACAGCCGCCCGTCATGCCACCGCGGTGACTCAGGAATTCCCAGGCCGCCCAGCAGAATCTTCGGCTTAGCCACGATGCTTCCTCTCCTCCCGGGCCGGTCCCAGCCCGGCCGTCCATCCGTGACGATTGGCCGCGCGTCCGATCGCCAGCTCGGCGGACGGAGAGGTATACCGGCTGCAGCGTGACCCAGTCGGCAGGAAGTCGCCTCATGGCCGCCAGTGTCTCCCGCCGCGCGCCGTTCACGCACGGGGATCGTGCCAGCGCGACACCCCAGACGGAGTACCGGGGCGAACGGACTGGGTCAGCGCGGGGCAGCGGCGCGCAGGGGTGGTTCCAGTTTTGCGTCGTGGATTTGAGTTCAGGCGCGGTAGGCGTCGCGCCGATGGCGAATCGAGTGGACTTCGACTTGGTGTTTGGCCTCGTCGATGCGGTAGATGATCCAGTAGGTCCCGCGGCGCGCCGAGTAGTAGCCGTCGAACGGTTCGTCCAGCGGCTTGCCCGCCCGGTAGGGGTTCACGGCGATCGATCCATCGATGGCTTCCATGGCGGCAAGGGCGACCTCCAGGGGCAGGTTCTCCCGGATGTTCCGGCGCGCCTGCCCGGACAAGAGGACCGCGTAGGGCTCGCTGGCCGCGGGGCCGGTTCCGCTCACTGCTGGCCAAGGCGCCGGCGCTGCTCCAGTTCGGCGCGTACCTGTGCGGCGGTATACGTGTCCCCGGCGGCGAAGTCCTCGCGGGACTGCCGGAGATCCGCGACCGTCTCCTGGTCCCCGAGGATGTCGAGCGTTTCCTGCATGGACTCGTACTCCGCCACTGAGATGAGCATGACCTCCGCGCGGCCGTTGCGGGTTATCGTGAAGTGATCGTGCTCGCGCGCGACTCGTTCGGCGAGTTCGGCTATCCGGGCCTTCGCCTCGGTGATAGGGATGGTCTCCATACTGGCCATCACACAGACCGGTCACAATTAAGGCTTTTTTCGGACAGCTCGGTTTCTAGGCCGGCCGGGGATGTCAGGCACAGTCCGACAGGCGGCCCGCAGCAGCATGGAAGGTGACTCCACTTTCGCACCGCGATTCGCGCGACGCGCGGAGCGGGTGAGGCTGGGACCTGCGGCGGATGGCGGGCCTGCAAGATCGTCTTTACAGTAGGGGCGGGCTCCACCTCGTGGCAGTCGCGAGGTTACGCTCGGGACTCGCGCGGCCTGAGTGACCTCGCCCCACTGCGCCTGCCGGGCCTGCAAGATCGTCGTGACCGGTTTGGCCGGCCATAGCCGGCCAAACCGGCCACGACGATCTTCGCTTCACCCAGTGGCGGCCCGTCGTGTTAGGGCAGCGCCGGCAGAGGCGGCAGGGAAGGCCGACCCGGCTGCCGCAGCCCGGGGGGGCACGCAGACGCGGGGCTGCCACGCGCAGGGGTGGCTCCACTTTTGCGTCGTGAATTTTTGTTCATGGAGGGATCACGCGGCGGAACACAGAGGTCATTCCCTCTCGGTAAAGATGTCCTCTAGCAGGAGCCTGCGGCGTTGCGGCGGTTCCTCCTCAGGGGAGATCTCATGCACCGAGGCAAAGACCTCATCCGAGTGCTCGGCCCCGTCGACCAGGACGACCCAGGTCTGCAGGTGAACGGGATCCCGGCTCGGCCTCGTCGTTCATGGCCGCGATCACCTCGGCGGGGTCGTTGCGGACTGATCCGGCCAGCCACTGGCCTTGAGGTTCTCCCAGACGCTTGACGCTGCGACATAATTTCACTGCTCACAGCCACGGACACAATTCTCGGCACGCACAGGATGAAGTCGCCGCGACCGAGGATGGTCTGCAGCGCGTCTTCGATCAGGTCGTCGTGGCCCGAGCGATTCCTCTGCCGACACCGCCAGGTGTCCTGACCGTTCGGGCTCAGGGCGAGGTGAGCTCCGGTCACCCGCCGGCACTCCCTCCGGCCGGCAACCCTTGCCGCTGCGGCAGGAATGCGGGCCTGCGCTAGGGAAAACGCGACCAGTCAAGGCGGGCGACGGAAGTACCAAAGTCCCACAGTTCGACATCGACCGTCGATACCCGGTCTGCCCGGTCCGCGCTCTCTGGGCTCACTTCGCCGGCTGACGACTGGGTGAAGCGCACCCGCCGGACGTGCTGGTCGTCGATCCAGACGGCCAGTGCCGCCGTCGCCGGTACTTCGGTTCCTGGGCCGAAGGAGGAAGGCCATCCGTTCCTGCCTGCCTCTAGCGCACGGGTCAGGTCGGCTTCGGCGATCAGCCGCTGACAGGAAACGCCGCGTACCGTCTCCATGCCGACGACGCGGGCGGTCACGGTGCCGGTCAGGGCCCACAGCGGCCAAAGCCAGTTCATGACGATAACCTGGTCGGACTCGCCGCGAGGGCGGCCCAGCGGCCACCCGTGGCGGCCTTGCTCCACTATGCCCTCACGGCACACGAAGCCGCCCAAGCCCCCGCCGTCAATCATGTACCTGCGGGCCGCCAGCTCGGCGAAGCCCTCTCCGGCGATGTGCGTGCCTTCGTGAACGAGGGCTCCCAGCAGCCTACGGGCCAGCCCCTGGACGCCACCACGGCGATGTTCTGGCGGGGTCTCCGCCGTCTCCACCCAGGGCAATCCGATCCCCACGCGAATCCCCATCCGGGCGACGGGTTCGCCCGCCGTCGCGCTGGCGCAGGCGGCCACCTTCGCCGCGATCGGGGGTTCCACGGCCCCAGGGCCGATGAGATGACGAGCGGCGACGGTGTACGGTTCGCCGCTGGCGGCCATACGGGCCCGGATGTCCTGCTTGCGAGCACGGTCCTTGGTCACGGTGTGTCTTTCCGGCCGGGTCCCACGCACCTCGGCCAGGCATGACGAGACCGTCGGCCGAAGAATCACGCGAGTTGAAAACCCTTGTCCTCGTCACCGGTCCCAGCGTGGGTGAGACCCGGTTCGGAGCGGGCAGGCGTGGCTGCCACTGCGTCAATGGTACTTCGCCGGCCACCAGGATGACCAGAACGGCGGCCCTTACCGTTTCTGTCCTCTCCTCGCGGCCGTTATGCTTGTACGCACACACCACCCGGCTCCTTGTGGACCGGGTTTTCTTTTGCCCGGCGCCGATCCCGCCGAGGTAGCGCGCCAGCAAGATACGGGGACACGCGCGTGCACCAGGCCCGCAGACGCGGGGCAGCGGCACGCAGGCCAGCCGCAGAGCGTCGCGGAACTGCGGCCGTCTTCGGCGCCGCGAGTACGGCTGTGGGCACAGGCGATACAGAAGATGCTCGCGTGCTGACCGGCCGCCCGGCTCGCGACCCGGCTGCGGCGCACCGCCACCGCCCGAGCGACACGTGACGGCCGGCATGCCGCTGCTCAAGGTAAACGACATCGAGCTGTACTACGAGTCGCACGGCACCGGCGACCCGCTCGTCCTCATCGGCGGCCTCGGGCGGGCGGTGGCCGAGATGCGGCCGCTGATCAACGCGCTCGCCGCCGGCGGCTACCGGGTCATCGCCGCGGACAACCGCGGTGCGGGACGGTCGGCGAAGCCGCCGGGACCGTACACGATCGGGCAGATGGCCGGCGACGTCGCCGGACTGCTGACCCGTATCGGGGTGGAGCGCGCGCACGTGCTCGGCATCTCGATGGGCGGCCGCGTCGCGCTCGCGCTCGCCCTGGATCACCCCAAGCTGGTCGATCACCTGATCCTCACCTCCACCGGGCCGCGCGCGGCCACCCGCCGCTGGCGGGTGCGGGTTGGCATGGCGGTTTCCCAGCTGCCCGTGCTGCGCGGCGAGAACCCGCCGCCGCGGCACGCGCTGCGCGCGCAGTTCCAGGCCAGCGGCAGCTTCGACGCCACCGCCCGGCTCGCCGAGATCACCCAGCCCACGCTCATCGTCCACGGCCGCACCGACCGCGTCGCCCCGGTCGCGCTGGCGAAGGAAACGCATGACGCCATCCCGGGCTCACGGCTCGCGCTGCTGCACGGTGGTCACCCCATCTCGCTGCTGCCGCACCGGCAGCAGCAGTTCGTCGCGACGGTGCTCGGCTTCCTGCCGCCGAGCAAGCCGCCGAGCGCGGCGGTGGACGCGCAGCCACGCCCTCGTTCGGGATGAAAACCAAGGTCATGCCGAACGGGAGCGTGCTTACCGCCATCCCCCGCCGCGCTCCAGCCCGGCGGGCACGGCGATAATGGGCTGCCCTGTCCGGTTCGTCCGGGCGAACGCAACGCCAGTTCCGACCGCGGCCGCCCATCGTGAGGTGCTACATGACCGAAGCCGAGCACGCGCTTCCCCCTGCCGAGCTCGACGCCTTCTACCAGGTGGCCGGCGCCCGGCGGGACGTCAGGAACGGGTTCCGGCCCGACCCGGTGGACGACGCGGTGCTGACCCGGGTGCTCGCGGCGGCGCACCAGGCGCCGAGCGTCGGGCTCAGCCAGCCGTGGGACTTCCTGATCCTGCGCGAGCGGGGCGTTAGGGAAAAGGCGCAGCGGCTGGCCCAGGCGCAGCGCGACGCGTTCGCGGCCACCCTGCCCTGGGCGCGGGCGGCCGCCTTCCGCGGACTGAAGGTCGAGGCGATCCTGGAGAGTCCCGTCAACGTGGTCGTCACCTGCGATCCCACCCGGGGCGGTCGGCACGTGCTCGGGCGGCACGCGCAGCCGCGGATGGCCGAGTACTCCG
The DNA here is from genome assembly GCA_964581815.1 of uncultured Streptosporangiaceae bacterium. Taxonomy (GTDB): domain Bacteria; phylum Actinomycetota; class Actinomycetes; order Streptosporangiales; family Streptosporangiaceae; genus Trebonia. The sequence continues at coordinate 26,135 of CAZORE010000053.1, forward strand.
CCGTGTGCGCGGTGCAGAACCTGTGGCTCGCCGCGCGGGCGGAGGGCCTCGGCGTCGGCTGGGTGAGCTTCTTCGACGAGCGGGAGCTCGCCGCGGCGCTCGGCCTGCCGGCGCACGTCACCGTGGTGGCCTACCTGTGCGTCGGCCACGTCGAGGCGTTCCCGCCCGCCCCTGAGCTCGCGCTCGCCGGCTGGGCGCGGCAGCGGCCGCTCGCCTGGGCGGTGCACGAGGGCCGCTGGGGGCGGCGCGGCCTGCCGGGCGCCGAGCCCGCCAGCCTGCTCACCGAGACGGTCGGCGCCATCCGCCCGCCGCAGGAGGCGGCGGCGGCCGCCGCCCGCGACCGCCAGGCGCAGCTCACGAAGCCGCCGGGGTCGCTCGGCTTCCTTGAGGACCTGTCGGTACGGCTGGCCGGGATCGCGGGGGAGTGCCCGCCGCCGCTGCCCGAGCCCGCCGCGGTCGCCGTGTTCGCCGGGGACCACGGCGTGCACGCCCAGGGCGTCACCCCGTGGCCGCAGGAGGTGACCGCGCAGATGGTGGCGAACTTCCTCGCCTCGACCGCCGTGGTCAACGCGATCGCCGCGCAAGCCGGCGCGGAGGTCTGCGTGGTCGACGTCGGCGTCGCCGCCGACCTGCCCGCCGACCCCGGGCTGCTGCCGCGCAAGGTGCGACGCGGCACCGCCGACATGACGCAGACGACGGCCATGACGCCGGACGAGGCGCGGCAGGCGGTCGAGGCGGGCATCGAGGTCGCCAGGGACCTGGTCACCGCGGGCAGCCGGTGCCTGATCACCGGGGACATGGGGATCGGGAACACGACCGCCTCGGCCGCGCTCATCGCCGCTTTCACCAGGACCGACCCGCTGGAGGTGACCGGCCGGGGCACCGGCATCGATGACCAGACCTGGGCGCACAAGGTCGACGTGGTGCGCCGCGCCCTCGACCGGCACCAGCCGGACCCCACCGACCCGCTCGGCGTCCTCGCCGCGGTCGGCGGCCTCGAGCACGCGGCGCTGGCCGGCTACCTGCTTGGCGCCGCGGCGCTGCGCGTTCCCGTCATCCTCGACGGGGTGATCGCGGGCGCCGCCGCGCTCGCCGCCGCCGCGTTCTGCCCCGACGCCGCCCACTTCATGATCGCCGGGCACCGGTCCACCGAGCCGGGCGCGAGCCGCGCGCTCGCCGCGCTCGGCCTGCGCCCGGTGCTTGACCTCGACCTGCGCCTCGGCGAGGGGTCAGGCGCCGTGCTCGCCCTGCCGGTCGTGCAGGCGGCGGCCCGCGTGCTGCGGGACGTGGCGACCTTCGACAGCGCCGGTGTTTCCGCCGCCAAGGACTGACCGCCGTCGGCCTATCATGGGCGGGTGAGCCAGCAGCAAGGCGGCCGGATGTCGGCGACCGCGGCCGAGCGGATACTGAACGCCGCCATGCGCGAGTTCGCGAAGTACGGGTTCGCCGGCGCCCGCGTGGAGCGGATCGTCAGCCGGGCCGACGTGAGCCCCCGGTCGCTGTACTACCACTTCGGCAGCAAGCGCGGCCTGTACGACGCCGTGCGCGAACGGCTGAGCGCGCAGCACTTCGAGGACTTCGTGCGCGGTATCACCGACGAGCCGCTCACCGACCGGCTGCTGGCCAACCTCGACGTCGCGATGACGCCGCGCTGGCAGACCTGGGCGCGGCTGATGATGTGGGAGGCGCTCGACGGCGGGGCTGGCAGCGCGCCCTTTCCCGACGGCACGGTGCCGGGAGACCTGCTGGCGATCCGGGCCGCGCAGGAGCGGGGCGAGCTCGACCCCGACATTGACCCGCACGTGCTCACGCTGGCGTTTATCGCGATCACGTTCTGGCCGACGATGTTCCCGCAGTCGACTAAACGGCTGACGCAGGGCATGCCCAGGGACGAGCTGCTCGCGGCGCGCAAGGACCTCGTGCGGGCGCTCGTCCTCGGGCTCAGCAAGTCCTCGGGCTGAACCCGGGGTCGTTGGTCAGTCCACCATGTCGGTGACCTGGACGCCGGTGGTCGCGGTCGAGGATTCCCTGACCACGGGGTCGGCCTCGGTGCCGAGCAGGCGCCAGTCCTCACCCGGTTCCAGGATTTTCTCCGCGCCGCGGATGTCACGGAAGTCGCCGGTCAGGGCCGGCGGCTCCGTGCCGTTAGCCAGGCCCTTGGCGGCCGACAGCAGGATGTGCCGCATCCGGGTGATCGCCCGGTCGGTGGAGCCGAGATGCTCCTGGCTCCGGTCGTAGATCGGGCCCATCGACTCGGTCACCATCAGGTCCTGGCTCACGAAGTCGGCGACCCCGCTGAAGTTGCCGTTCCGCCGCGCCTCGTGCGACAGCTGGTAGTCGTTCTCCGCCGTGTAGAGCCGCGGAGTGATCCCGTCGTTGCTGCGGCTGTTGATCGGGGTCGTGAACGGTGCGAGCGAGAACAGGTTCGCGCCGCCGTAGTTGCGCGGGTTGCGCCACGCCTTGGGGGCGCTGAAGTACCGCCAGCAGTTCTCGTCGTCGATCGGCACGAACATCCCGCAGCCCACGCTGAACGGGATCGACGCGACCATCGTCGCGTACGGCAGCGCGTAGGCGGTGATCCGCACGTGCGTGTTGCCGTTGGGCGTCGTCCGGATGCCCGCGTAGCGGTAGCCGTACCAGGTGTCGTCCACCTCGAGCCGCGGCGCCCGGTCATGCCGCCAGAACTTCCACGACATCGCGTTCGACGGGTAACCCGGCTTGTCCGAGCCGTCGTCCGGGATCTGGTCGATCCCGTCCCACTGGTGCAGGTGGGAGATGTGCGCGGTGTCGATGTTGCCTTCCATCGCCTGCACCCAGTTACACGTCGAGTGCTGCTTGGTCGCGATGACGTCGTCGAGGCCGAGTTCGTCGGTGCCGAAGTCGCGGAACGGGGTCATGGTCTCCCGCGGGCCCAGGTAGGTCCAGACGATGCCGCCGGACTCGTGCACCGGGTAGGCCCGCATCCGGACCTTCTCGCAGAACGGGGCCGGCTCGCTCGGCATGTCCACGCACTTGCCGTCGACGTCGAACGCCCACCCGTGGTACACGCAGCGCAGCGACGCGCCCTCGTTGCGGCCGAAGTACAGCGACGCGCCGCGGTGCGGGCAGTTCTCCTGCACCAGGCCCACCCGCCCGGCGGTATCGCGGAAGGCGACCAGGTTCTCGCCCAGCAGCCGGACCCGGGCCGGCGGGCTGCCCGGCTCCGGGATCTCCGCCGTCAGGCAGGCCGGCGTCCAGTAACGGCGCAGCAGCTCGCCCATCAGCGTCCCTGGGCCGACCCGGGTCAGGATCTCGTTGTCTTCCGCCTTCAGCACTCCCGTGCCTCCTTCTTCTTTTCCTCTGGTTTCCTTTCCACCGTCTCACCAGGCAATCACGGTTGTCAATTATTAAGTAAACACTTACTTCTGAGGGTTTGACGGCAACCGAAAACCCGGGAGGATTGCTGTCGTGGCTGTTAATAGCGGTGCCAGTGTCGCTGTGCTCAGCCCTGCGCTCAGCCTTGCTCGATGCCGCGCAGGCTCGCGTACACCGGCGAGGCGCGGAAGGACTCGACGTCGCCCGAGTAGGCGAGCCGTCCCTCGACCATCGCCCACATGTGCCCGCTGATCGAGGTGAGCATGTCCAGGTCGTGCTCCACGACAACGACCGCCCGGTCGGCGCTGACCACGGTGAGCGCGTCGGCGAGCACGGTCCGCTGGGCGGCGGACAGCCCGGACGCTGGCTCGTCGGCGAGCAGCACCGTGGGCTCGCTGACCAGGGCCCTGGCCAGTTCGGTCAGCCGTTGGGCCTCAAGGGTCAACCCGTCGACGAGCTGGCCGCCGAGGTGCCCGATGCCGAGGCTCTCCAGGGCCGCCCAGGCCCGTTCCCGCGCGGGCGCCGCCTGGGGCCGCCACAGCGCCCCGAGCATCCACTGGCCGGGGTCGCGCAGGCAGGCGGCGGCCACGTTGTCGAGGGCGGTCCGGCCGTGGGCGAGGCGGACCGTCTGCCAGGTCCGCGCCACCCCGGAGCGGGCCCGGCGCATCGCGGGCCATCCGGTGGCGTCCCTGCCGTCGATCCGCACGCTGCCCGAGTCGGCCCGGACGGAGCCCGCGAGCAGGTTGAACAGGGTCGACTTGCCGGCCCCGTTGAAGCCGCACAGGCCGAAGAGCCCCCGGCGGGGCACCTCAAGGGACACCGAGTCGACTGCTCGTACGCCCCCGTAGCTCTTTGTGACGTCGTAGCATGCGAGCACGGCACCGCCGGCACGGCCCGGCGCCGGGCTGGCGGCGCTCCCGGTCCCGGTCGCCTCAGGTGGCGTTTCCCGCACCGTCCCCACCTCCTTGTGGCCCGGTACCTCGCGTCTTGAGCGCTTTCGTGCGCCACGCTCGGAGGGCCGCGCCCCACTGGTCCGTCCTGCGGCCAAGCAGCCGGTCAACCGCCCCCGCCACCCCGTCGGGCTCCACCAGGAGGATGACCAGCAGGGCGATGCCCTCGATGGTGCCGATGTTCGTGCTGATGAACGACGTGCTGGTGGTGAGGTACTCGATGACGACGGCCCCGAGGATCGCGCCCACGATGCTCCTGCGCCCGGACACGAACACCATCAGCAGCAACGTGATCTCGGCGGTCTCGCTGAGGATGTCGGGCGTGACGAGGCCCTGGACGGATCCGATGGCCGCGCCGCCGACGGCGGCGAGGACCGACCCGAGGACGAACACCTCAAGGCGGCGCTGGCGCAGGCTGATGCCGAGGGACTCGCCGAGCCGCTCGTCCTCGGCCATGGCCATCAGCTGCAGGCCAACCCCCGACCTGATGACGCGGAGCACGATCGCGGCCGCGATGCCGAGCAGCACCGCGCAGACGATCCCCGACCGGACGAGCGTCGCCGTGTAGTCCGCCCCGGTCAGCAGCGGCAGCACGCCGTTGATGCCGGCGAACGACCCGAGCCAGTTGGAGTACGTGGCCAGCTGGAAGATGAACAGCGGCATCAGCAGGGTCGCCAGGGCGAGCGCCAGGCCGGGCGCGCGGGTGACGACCGCCCCGATCAGTAGCGATGCCACCAGGGCAAGCCCGATCACGGCGAGGAAGCTTTCCAGTGAGCTGAAGCCGTACTTCGTCTCGAGTACGCCCGTGCCGTACGCGCCGAGGCCCATGAACACGGACTGGCTGAAGGCCAGCTGGCGGCTGTAGCCGAGCTGCAGCACCATCCCGACGGTCACGATGGCGTAGCAGACGCCGGTCGTCACCGTGAGGCCCAGGTACGAGCCGTTCATCGCGGCCAGCACCACGGCGCCGACGACAGCGATGGAGATGCCCGCGCCGAGGGGCACGGGGTCACGGCGGCGGACCTGGTGCGTCACCGCGGCCTGCACGTCGGTCCCGCTGCTCATGCTGGTTCCGCGCCCAGCCCGAGCACCTCGGGCCGGAAGATGATGACGCCGAAGAGGATCGCGTAGAGCAGGACGTCGTTGTAGCTGGTGCTGACGTAGCCGCCGAGCAGGGACTCGGCGACGCCGATCGCGAGCCCGATCGCCACCGCGCGCCCTGGCCGGCGGAACGACGCGAACCCCGCGGCGACGGTCCCGATGAGGCTGATCACCGGCCCGCTGGCGTAGGTGTAGCCGGACAGCGGTGACTCGACGATGCCGAACAGCGCGGCGAGCACCGCGGTCGCGATGAAGATCCGCCGCCGGAACTTCGCGGTGTCGATCCCGACGATCCGGGCCCCGAGCGTGCTCTCGCCGCAGGCGCTCGCCGCCCGGCCGGACACCGTGAAGCGCAGGTACGCCCACAGGGCGAGCCCGCTCACGATGGCGAGCGCGAAGACGAGGATCCCGGCCCGCTGCACGTGGAAGTCGAGGACGGACAGCGCCGGCCCCGGCCAGATCTGCGGCGCGCCCCACGCGTCGGTGCCGAACCACGCCCTGGCGACCCCTTCGAGTACCAGGGAAAGCCCGAAGGTGTAGAAGAACACGCCGACGATACCGCGCGCGCCCCGGCCCCGGTCGAAGGCCGGGCGCAGCACGACCCAGTCGAAGAGCCACGCGGCCAGCCCGACGCCGGCCAGGTCCACGGCGATGCCGGCGATGAACGGCAGCCCGGCGTTCTGCACCAGCCACGCGGTGCCCACCGCGCCGAACATCGCGAAGTCGCCTACCGCCAGGTTCAGGATGTTGCACACCCGGAACCACACCGCCAGGCAGGCACCGAAGATCCCGTAGATCGCGCCGGAGGTCAGCCCGGCGACCAGGAGGTTGAGGAACTGGCTCACGCCGCCTCCACCAGGCCCTTGTACATGCGCACAGAGCGGTCGGCCACCAGGAGCGCGTGCACGGGGTTCTCCTCCACGAGCAGGATCGTCATGTCGGTCTCGGTCATCTCACGCAGCCAGTCGTAGACCCGGCGGGCCACCGCCTCGGCGAGGCCGAGGCAGGGCTCGTCGAGCAGCAGCACCTTCGGCCGCGCGGCCATCCCCCGGGCCAGGGCGACCATCTGCTGCTGCCCGCCCGACAGGGTGCCCGCCCTCTGGTCAAGCAGCTTGGCCAGCTCAGGGAACATGTCCAGCACGTCGGACACGTCCGCCCAGGCCGCGCGGGCCCCGAGCCGGCGGGTCCGCGTGTAGCTGCCGAGCATGATGTTGTCCCTGACCGGCAGGTCCGGGTAGAGATGCCGCCGTTCAGGTACCAGGATCAGGCCGGCCCGCACGGCGGTGTCGGGCCGCCCGGGCGGGAGCGTGTCGCCGAATACCCGCACTGTCCCGCCCCGGCGGACGAGCCCGGCGACCGCGGTCACCAGGCTCGACTTGCCGTGACCGTTCGGGCCGATGACGGCGACGCACTCCCCGGCCGCGACCGACAGCGTCACGGACTCGACGGCGACGAACTTCCCGTAGCTCACCGAGACGTCCGCGACCTCGAGGGCCATGGCAGGCAACCGCTAACCTCCCACGTGCGGCAGGACGGTGAAGCTGCTGTCGGCGGCGACGGTCACCATCGCCGACTGGCCGCTGTCGGTCATGGAGGCGTGGTCGGACGACGACCGGGTCCAGGTGTACATGATGATGCCGCCGACGGTCAGCTTCTGCTTCTCCAGGGCGCTCTTCACATCGCTGGACGCGACGGACTTGGCCGAGTCGATCGCGTCCGCCAGCTCTCGTCCGGTGTCCCACCCCTCGCCGCCTTCGTCGATCTGGGTCGCCGTGCCAAGGCCGGCCGCCGTCATCGCCGCGATGTACGCCTTGGTGTCACTGATGCCGGCCGCGTTGGCCCCGCTGGACGGGAAGGCCGCGAGCACGTTCTCCGGCGTTCCGATCAGGTAGATGTTCGACATGGTGGTCGGGCCGCCCACCGCGTTGACGAACTGGGTGGTCGCGCACCCGGAGCACTCGCCGATCGGGATCGTCGCGTTCTGCGCCCGCATGGACTTGAGGAACGTGATCGTATCCGGGCCAGGCGTGAGGCCGAGGACGATGACCTGCGGGTTGGCCTTCAGCAGGTTGAGCACCTGCGGCGTGTCGTTGGTCGAGCCCGGGTTGACGATCTGGCTGGCGACGATCTGGTAACCGTACTTGGACGCCAGGCCCTGCATGTACGGCAGGTTGCTCAGGCCGCCGGGGGTGTTGTCCTGGATCACCGCGACCCGCGTGTAGTGCCGGGGGACGATGAGCTGGGTGATCATCGCCTGGTCGTCGGCGAAGTACACGTTGCCGATGCCGGGGAACGCGTACGAGTTCAGGTTGGCGGCGCTGATTCCCTGGCCGGCCCAGCCGGACCCCCAGCCGAGCAGTACCGTCTGCAGCTGGTTGGCGACCGGGACGGCGGCGGCGGTCGTCGCGGTGCTCTCCGGTCCGAAGATGAAGTTCGCGTGGTCCTGCGACACGCACTTGTGCACCAGCGCCGCGGCTGTCGCCGGAGTCGACGCGTCGTTTTCCGGCACCAGCTTGACCTGGTGCCCCTGGACGCCGCCGGCCTTGTTCACCATGGCCGCCCAGGCGGTCGCGCCGAGCTCGTCGTCGGTGCCGAGCGCGCTGAACGGGCCCGAGGTGGCGGCGATCTCGCAGATGGTGATGGTGGAGTTGGCCGACCCGCCGCCCCCGCCGCCCGAGCTGCACGCGGCCGCCGCGCCACTGATGAGGAGCGCGCCCGCCGCGGCCCGGCCGAGGACCTTGAGCCGTCGCGTGCGGGACGGGACCCCGGCCGGGACGGCGGCCAGGTTGCGGGGGAAAAGGCGCGCTGAAGTGAACCGGAGATCGTCCATCAAAGCCCCCTTTGGCTTCGGTCAGGACTGGAGGCGAGCGCGAACCTTTTCACCTGCCATTCGCCCGGAACATCGGGCTGACCCGCATCACAGGAAACAAGGCTCGATAAAAGATGTATACCGAACACTTAATAACGCGTCAACAGTGAAGCCTTTTCGCACTGCCCTTAAAGCTGCGTCGAATTATTGCTAGCGAGAAAAGGGAGAAAGTCTTTACCCTGGGTGGCTGGCGTGGCCGCTGGTTTGCCCCCGCGTGCCGGGCGGCGGGGCCGGTAGCCGCCGCTTAGTGGAGTATCCGGGTGTTGCCTCGGTTCATGTTCGCGTGAGATTGTTTGCTCCGTTTCGTGCTGGCGGGTTCGTGCGAGGGCGGTTGACGATGCGTTTTCGGGGTCGCTGGGTGCTGCTTGGCCTGGCTACGGTGCTGGCGGGTGTTGGGATCGGGCTCGCGGTGTCGGGTGCCCCGCTGCCGTGGTCGCCCGGTGCCCGGGCGCTGCCGCCGGTGCGGGCGCGGGTGTACGAGAGCGTGGACGCGTGCCTGCTGACCGGGCCGGCGGGGCTGGCGGACCCGGTGGCGTCGCAGGTGTGGGCGGGGATGGAGGACGCGTCGAAGGCGACCTCGGCCCGGGTGTCGTACCTGGCGGTGACCGGGCCCGCGACGCAGGCGGAGGCGGCGCCGTTCGCGGGGACGCTGCTGGTGCGCGGCTGCAAGGTGGTCGTCGCGTCCGGGGCGGCCGAACGAGCGGCGGTGCTTGCCGAGGCGGCCCGGTTCACGTCCGTCCGGTTCGTGGTCGAGGGCGCGGCGGCGGGCAGCCCGCCGAACGTGACCGCGCTCGTGTTCAGCACCTCCGGTGTGCGGGCCGGGGTGGCGACCGCGGTCGAGGCCGGCGTGCACGCGGCAGGCGGCTGACCTGGGGTTTTAGTGTTGTCCGAGCTTGGGGGTTCGTTTCGGCGAAATTGACCTGAGCGTGCGTGCCATCGAGCAAATCCTTAGCTTTTAGCTAATATTTGTGTTCTTTGCCAAAGTTGATCTTTGGGTATTGCGCGGTTCCGTGGCGTATGCGACGCTTTGCTGCGTTTGCGGTCCTGAGGGTTCCCGCAGGGTTCTCTTAGGGCTTTCTTAGCGTCGGCTGTATTTTTGGGTCGCTGGGAGCGGGCATGCGCGTGGCTGGGCGTGCGGTTAGCGGGCGGCGTTTCCGGCTCGCTGGGTGGCTGGGGCGCCGCGTGCGCCGGATGGCGACCGGGACGGGGATGCTCGCGCTGGCGGTGCCGCTGGCGTGGCCGTCCGGAGCCGGCGGTCAGCACCTGCCGGTGCCCACGCCGGCGTCGGTGCGCTCGGAGGTGATCCGGCTGGCCGACTGGGTGACCGGCAACCGCCCGCCGCCGCCGTCGGTGCCTGCGCAGCAGGCAGGCAAGGCGCCGGGTAGGCAGCACCAGGTTCCCGCCGCGGTGACGCGGGCGATCGCCCGCGCGGAAGGCCGCGCGGCCAGCCAGGCGCCCGGCCAGCTCCCGCTGTACGCCTTCCCCGGCGCCAGGGTGAAGCAGCACGTGACCGGGGCGTTCATCCCGCCGGCGGCCGGGACTCAGCCGGCTTCGCCGCCCTCATCGACGCCGCCCTCCGTGACGCCGCCCTCATCGACGCCGCCCTCCGTGACGCCGCCCGCCGCCACGGCGAGCACCGTGCCCGCGGCGAGCGCGCCTGGCCCGGCCGGAACCACGCCGGCTGGCGGCGCCACCAGCCCGGACGCCGGGTCCTCGCCGGCGGCCACCCCGTCCTCGGCGCCCAGCGCCCAGGCGGGCGCCGCGGCCACCGCAACCCTCGACGCGTTCACCGGCAACCCGCCGCCCTCGGGCCCGCAGATCAACGACCAGTGGCCGCCGAACGGCTACAACGCCCCGACGCTGACCCCGGAGCTGATCGCGAACGGGTCGGACATAGACGGCGACACGCTGTGGTACTACTTCGAGGTCTATGACGCGGACGGGGACACGCTGGCCTACTCGGACTGGATCCCGACCAACAACTGGGTGGTCCCCGCGGGCACGCTGGCGTGGGACAAGACGTACTACTGGACGGTGTGGTCCGGCGACGGCGTAGCGGGCAGCCCGGACGCGCAGGCTTTCGCACTGCAGACGCCGGTGCCGCAGCCGCTGCTGTACGAGGGCATGGCGCAGGACGGCAGCGGTCCCGGCGGATCGCAGAACGGCGGCGGGGCGGTCTTCGACCCGCAGAACGGGAACTTCACCACCCAGGCGACCGACGCCAGCGTGCCCGTGATCGGCCCGGCGATGTCGGTGGAGCGGACCTACAACAGCCTGGAGCCGCGTGCGGGCGGGGCGTTCGGTACGGGCTGGTCGTCGCTGCTCGACATGCAGGTCAGCGACCGCCTGCCGGCCGCTGACGGGTCGACGGCGACGGAGATGGTGACCTACCCCGACGGGGAGCAGATCGAGTACGGGAAGAACGCCGACGGGAGCTACACCTCGCCGCAGGGCCGGTACGGGACGCTCGCCGTGACGGACAACTTCCAGCTGATCGACAAGGGCGACACGAAGTACACGTTCGGGCAGGACCTGGGGTCGGGGAACTACGGGATCACGTCGGTCGCCGACCCGCAGGGCCACACGCTGAACTTCACCTACTCCTCCGGCGTGATCACCCAGATCACGTCGCAGGTGTCGCAGCGGTCGCTGTACCTGACCTGGTCCAAGCCGTCCGGGGCGCAGTTCCCGCACGTGACCGCCGTGGCCACCGACCCGGTCACGCCGGGCCAGCAGTCCAGCGCGATCACCTGGCAGTACAACTACACCGGCGACCAGCTCAGCTCGGCGTGCAACCAGTCGCAGCCTGGGCAGCCGTGCACCGCCTACACCTACCAGAGCGGGTCAGGCTACCCGGGCGCGGTACTGAACTCCGGGCCGCAGTCCTACTGGCGGCTGAACGAGACATCAGGGATCACCGCGGCCAGTTCCGTGCTGGCTAACGAGGCTACCGACAGCGGCACCTACGCCAACGTTGTGCTGAACAAGCAGCCGGGCCCGCTGGCCGGGTCCTCGTCGGTCGGGGCGGCGGGCTTCAACCAGTCTTACATGAAGGTGCCGTACAGCCTGGCCGATGAGGCCGGGGCGATGAGCGTCTCGCTGTGGTTCAACACCACCGCGGCCAACGGGGTCCTGTTCTCCCAGTCTTCCGACCCGGCCACCAGCGGCACCACGACGAACCCGTACAGCCCGGTGCTGTACATCGGCTCGGACGGCAAGCTCCTCGGGGGCTTCGCCGGCACCAATGCCCCGCTGTCGTCGGCCGCGGCGGTCAACAACGGGCACTGGCACAACGTCGTGCTGGCCTCGTCCGGAACGCAGGAAACCTTGTACATCGACGGCAACGAGGTCGCCTCGCAGGGGGGGATGACGGTGCACGCGTTCGTCGCGCCGTACATCTACCTCGGCACCGGGTTCCTCGGTGGCTCGTATCCCGACGAGCCGCACGCGGGCAGCTCCACCGGGACCGCCGCCGGCTTTAACGGGGCGATGTCGGACGCGGCCACCTGGGACCGGCAGCTGACCGCTGCCGAGGTTTCCAGCATGTACGCGATCGGCACCAACCCGGCGCCGCTGCTCACCAAGATCACCCGCCCGTCCGGGAAGGTCTTCGAGCAGGCGACCTACAACCTGGTGACGGCCCAGGTGACGGGCGTGACCGATGCCAGCGGCGGGTCGTGGACGGTGGGCGCCCCGGCGGATACCGGGTCGAGCCGCAAGTACGTGGCGTCGGTGCTCGGCGGGCAGCCGAGCGACTACTGGCGGCTGGCGGATGTCGGCACCACGACCGCGGTGAACCAGGTCAAGGGCGGGACCGCCACCTACAGCAACGTGACCCAGGGAGTAACCGGCGGCCCGTTCACGGATGCGATGGTCGACGGCTTCAACGGGTCATCGTCCTACCTCGCGCTGCCCAACGGCCTGATCGGCGCGGGTAATCAGTCGGTGAGCCTGTGGTTCAAGACAACCGCGACCGACGGCGTGCTGCTGTCATCGTCCGCCGCCCCGGTCACCGGCTCCACCACGACGTCCGCCTTCACCCCGAACCTGTACGTCGGCCAGGACGGCCACCTGAACGGTGAGTTCTACTACGGCAGCACGCCGATCGCGTCAAGCAACCAGGTCAACGACGGCAAGTGGCACAACGTCGTCCTGGCCGCGAAGGCCGACGGCCAGGCGCTCTACCTGGACGGCCAGCAGGTCGGCACCGTGAGCGGGACCATCACCGGCGGGTCAGGGGCCGGGCAGAGCTACGACTACATCGGCACGGGATTCCTCGGCTACCCGTGGGCCGACCAGCCGCACAACTCCTCGAGCGGCACGACCGGGTACCCGTCGGCCTTCAACGGCAACATCGCCGAGGTCGCTTTCTACCCCGGCCAGATGAGCATCGACGAGGCAGCGGGCCAGTGGGACGCCGCCCAGCACTCCGCGGGCCTTGCCCCCATCGAGACCACGCAGGTCACCGATCCCGGCGGGCGCACCCTCAGCTACGTCTACGACCCGCTCAACAGCGGCCGGATGCTGTCGCAGACCGACGGGCTCGGCGACACCACCACCTACGGGTACGACTCGGCCGGGTTCCAGGACCAGGTCACCGACCCCAACGGGGACGTCACCGACAGCGGCCATGACGTGCGCGGCAACGTGGTCTCGACGGTCACCTGCCAGAACCAAGCCGCGCTCAAGTGCTCCACCTCCTACGCCAGCTACTCGCCCAACGAAACCACGGCGGAGCTGCAGCCGCCCTACAGCGGCAACGACCTGATGCAGAGCTTCCGTGACGGGCGGTCGGCTTCCTCCACCGACAACTCGTACCTCACCTCCAGCATCTATGACTCCTCCACGGGCGAGCTGCTCTCGCAGACCACCCCGCCGGTGCCCGGGTACCCGTCGGGCCGCACCACGAACTACTCCTACACCGACGGGACCACCACCGCGGGCAGCGCCGACGGTTCCGTCCCGCCCGCCGGGCTGCTGTGGCAGACCGTCAGCCCGGCCGGCGCGGTCACCCAGACGCTGTACGACTGGAACGGCGACGTCACCGAGACGATCAGCCCCCTCGGCCTGGAAACCTTCTACAGCTACGACGGGATCGGCCGGAAGGTCCAGGAGAAGGTCGTCTCCGACACCTACACGCTGATCACGACCTACGCCTACGACGCCGACGGCCGGGTGACCTTGCAGACCGACCCGGCGGTCACCGACCGGGTCACCGGCGCGGTCCACACCGGGCAGGTCACCAGCACCTACGACGCCGACGGGAACCTGCTGTCCCAGAAGACCGCCGACACTACCGGCGGGGACACGCTCCGCACTGTATCGGCCACCTACAACGCCTTTGACCAGAAGGCGACGTCCACCGACGCGGCCGGCGCGGTCACCCAGTACACCTACGACCCCTACGGGAACCTGGCCAGCCAGACCGACCCGGCCGGCAACGTGACCAGCTACGCCTACGACCCGAACGGACGCCTGCTCACCACCACGCTGCCGAATTACACCGGCAGCCCGCCGGGATCCCAGGCGGCCGCCCCCCTCATCGAGGAATCCCGCGCCTACGACCCGGCGGGACGGCTCGCGTCGGTCACCGACGCGATGGGCCGGGTCACCTCCTACGCCTACACCGACGACGGGCTGACCGCCAGCGTCACCCGCACCGGGCCCGGCGGCGGCAGCTACGCGCAGGAAACCGACACCTACGACCCGGCGGGCAACCTCATCACCCGGGTCACCAACAACGGCGCCACCACCACGAACTACAGCGTGGACGCCGCGAGCCGGGTCGCCAGCCAGGCCCTGGACCCGTCCGGGCTGAACCGGGTCACCGCCTACACCTACACCCCCGATGACCACGTCGCCACCCAGGCGGTGTCCCAGGGCAGCGGGTCTGCGCTGCAGACCACCACTTACACCTACGACCTGATGGGCAACAAGACGTCCGAGATGGTGAGCGACCCGGGGGCGGAGGGCCCGGCGGGCTGGTGGCCGCTGAACGAGACCTCCGGCACCGCCGCGTATGACTGGTCGGCGTCCTCGAACGTCGCGACCGCCTCGGGGGTCACCTGGACCGGCGACGGGGCGAGGTTCACCGGGCAGGCCGGGCAGGTGATCACGACCCGCGGGCCGATGGTGGACACCACGGGGTCGTTCACGGTGTCGGCGTGGGTGAACCTGGCCGGCTTCACCGGCAGCGCGGAGATCGCGCTGGGCCAGGACGCGGGCGCGGTGTCGGGGTTCTACCTCGGGATCGGCAGCGGCGGCAGCGACTGGGAGTTCGGCCGGGCCGAGGAGGACGTGAACAACGCGCCGGACTGGGCCGTGGCCGACAACGGGGCCACCGCCCGGTCGGGCTGGACGCTGCTGACCGGGGTCTACAACGTGAACACCGGGGCGGTCCAGCTGTACGTGAACGGCAGCGACAACGGTGGTGACGACACCGACCCGTCGCCGATCGCGTCCACCGGGCCGCTGGAGATCGGCGGTGACAAGTGGAACGGCCAGCCCGACATCCACAACTTCAACGGGACCATCTCCGACGTGCAGGTGTACCCGTTCGCCCTGTCCGCGTCCGAGGTCGGCTTCCTGTACGGGCAGAAGCGCTGGGGCGGCGACCTCACCCGGGACAACCTGACGACCAGCTACCAGCTGGACCAGCTCGGCCAGGTGACCGCGCAGACCAGCCCGGACGGGATCACGACCAGCTACGCCTACGACGCGGCCGGCCACCAGACCCTCGTCACCGGGCCGCCGGTGGCTGCCCAGGTGAGCGGGGGCACCCCGGTGGCGGCACGGCCCATCACCACGACCGGCTACAACACATTCGGCGAGGTCGCCGAGGCACAGGACCCCAACGGGAACACCACCACCTACGTCTACGACGCCGACGGGCGGGTGGTCTCCCAGGCGCTGCCGCCCTACACCCCGCCCGGCGCCTCCAGCCCGGTCAGCGGCACCACGGTCACGGCCTACAACACGCTCGGCCAGGTCACCACGAGCACCGACCCGCTCGGCAACGTCACCCATTACGCCTACGACCAGCTCGGGCACCGCACCAGCCAGACCGACCCCGGCGGCGGCGTCACCAGCAGCTCCTACGACCCGGTGGGCGAGGCCCTGTCGGTGACCGGCCCAACCGGCGCCCAGGCGACCAGCACCTATGACTACCTGGGGCGCCAGGTCACCGCGACCAGCGTGGAGCGTTACCCCGCGCCGGCCTCCTACACCACCACGACGTCGTACGCGCCCACGGCGGCGGACCCGAGCGGGACGTGGAAGTCGCTGGTCACCACCCCGGCCGGGGTGACTACCAGTTACGGGTACGACGCGGCCGGGGAGGCCACCCAGGTCACCGACGGGGCCGGCAACCTGACCCGGTTCTCCTTCGACGCGCTCGGCCGGGAGACCGCCACCGTCAACCCCGACGGTACCTCGGACACGGTGACTTACGACGCGGCCGGCAACCGGCTGGGCCAGGCCAGCCTGGACGCCGCCGGGCAGACCCTGGCCAGCACCAGCGCGACCTACAACGGCGAGGGCCAGCAGCTGTCGACCATTGACGCGCTGGGCTACTGCACGGCCTACACCTACGACCCCACCGGGAGCCTGACCGCCGAGACCCAGCCGGTGAGCAGCTCGCTGGGCATCATCACGTCGTTCGGCTACGACGCCGCCGGGAACCAGACCCGCTACACCGACGGCAACGGGCGCCCGTGGATCACCACCTACAACAGCTGGAACCTGCCCCAGACCCAGGTTGAGCCCGCCACCAGCACGTACACGACCCCGGCGAACTCCACGACCACCATCGCCTACAACGGCGACCAGCAGCCCGTCACCCTGACCGAGCCCGGCGGCGTCACCGTCACCGACACCTACGACGCCATGGGCAACGTGACGGGCCAGTCGGGGTCCGGGGCGAGCGCCCCGACCGCCAGCCGGTCGTTCAGCTACGACAGCGCCGGGCGGATGCTGACCGCGGCGACCACCAGCACCGCCGGCAGCGGGCATCCGTCCAACGCGACCAGCGAGACGTTCACCTGGAACGACCGCGGGCTGCTGCTGACCGCGGCCGGGTCGGCCGGGTCCACCAGCTACACGTGGAACGGCGACGGGCAGCAGGCAACGGTTCAGGACGCCGCCGGGACATCCAGCTTCACCTACGACAGCGCCGGGCGGCTTCACACGATGGCCGACCCGGCCAGCGGCGCCACCCTCACCTACACCTACAACCCCATGTCCCAGCCGTCGCAGGTCGCCTATGGCGGCACCGGGACTGATGTCCGCTCCCTCGGCTACGACAGCCTGCACCGGCTGACCAGCGACACCCTGACCCACGGCAGCACCACCCTTGCCTCCGTCACCTACGGGTACAACGCCGGCGGGTACCTGACCTCCAAGACGACCACCGGGGTCGCCGGGGCATCGGCCAATACCTACGGGTACGACCGGGCGGGCCGGCTGACCTCCTGGACCAGCGGCACCACCACCACCAGCTACGCCTATGACGGCGCGGGCAACCGCGTCCAGGCCGGCACCACCAGCTACACCTACGACGCCCGCGACCAGCTGACCTCCGACGGGACCAGCAGCTACGCCTACACCGCCGACGGCGACCTCGCCTCGGTCACCGGCCCGTCCGGCACCGTCACCTCCACCTCCGACGCCTACGGGCAGCAAAGCGCCCAGGGCACCCAGAACGGCACCTACGACGCCCTCGGCCGTGACACCCAGCTCACCACCCCCGGCGGCGCCACCGCCCTGGCCTACGAGGGCACCACCGCGCTGCTGGCCGGTGACGGCACCAGCAGCTACACCTACACCCCCGGCGGCGCCCTCACCGGCACCGCCCCCGCCAACTCCCCCGGCACCGGGGTCCTCGACCTCACCGACCACCACACCGACCTCACCGCCCAGTTCACCCCCGCCGGCACCACCCTGACCGGGTCACGCACCTACGGCCCCTGGGGCGCCACCACCGCAACCGGCGGCACCCTCATGGGATCGCTGGGCTACCAGTCGCAGTACACCAGTCCCGCCACCGGCCAGGTGAACATGGGCGCCCGCTGGTACAACCCCGCCACCGGCAGCTTCGGCAACAAAGACACCGTCACCAACAAGCCCGTCCCCGACAGCGCCTCAGCCTCCCCGTTCGGGTACGCCGCCGATAACCCTCTCGGCTTCACCGACCCCACCGGGCACACCGCGCTTGACGCCCACCAGCTCCACCTCCTCCACCTCGCCCACGTCGCAGCCGTCGCCCACGCCGCGCACGTGGCTCACGTGGCTCACGTCGCGGCAGTTGTTGCGGCAGGGGTCGCGGCATGGAGGGTCGTGCCCGTGTCAACGAGGCCGGTCGATACTGGAGGAAAGAGTTTCAAACCGCTGACCGAGGGTCAGTACGAGGGCTCGAAGATATTCGTGGATAAGAATGGCATTCCCCATCCCGTCGCGAATACCGCGGACGATGATACCATCGAAATGCGTGAGTTCCTTAACGACCAGCTGGAGTCTCAAGGCCATCTGCTCAGCAACGGTACGGGCAGCATCTACTATTATCAGGACGACAAAGTCTTTCCTGCGGCCAAAGGTATAATGACCGGGGCCGATGGGAGAACTGTGGCTGCGGGAACGACTTCCGACCTGATCAAGGTCACCTTCAATAGAGGCGTTTTGACGTCCGTCCAGGACTATGATGTCACGGGAACGAAGGCGAATGCTACCATCGAAAATATCTCTAAGACGATAAATAATAAGCTCCCGGGAGGCAGTAAGTCTCAGACTAATAATGTTGTATTCTCGGCCAAGAATGATGATCAGGCGCAGATAGTCAACGATCGTTTTGCCGGCCATCCGAGTGTTCGCGTCGTGAATACCTCTAGTGGCTTTGACAGCGGTGAAGTCGAAGGATCCAGCGTCGCGGGGGACGCGGCTGGTATCGATGGGGGAGCCGCTGACCTGCTAGGCCCACTCGGCCTGGCGCTCTTGCTCTTCGACGTTCAGCGGCGTGGCGGATTGGGCAGCCCGGGTGCATGCGCACTTGTCATGATGCCATCCCTGTGCCCGGGATCCGCCCCGGCAAGCACGCCGGGGAGGGTCCCGGCAAACAGCATCTAGATCGTGCGGGCGTTGGCCCGGGATGCTGGGGAGACCTCGGCGCCCCGGGCTTGGCAGTAACCTGCTCTTCCGTGTCGGCGAGTTCCTCGTGAGGGCGGTGATCATCCGAGGCTGGACGTCGGGTAGGGTGCCAAGGAAAGCCGAGAGGAGAGGACTGCGACGTGAGCAGGTTCGCGGAGGTAATCGTCATCGCGAGGGATGCGGAAGAGGTCATGGAGCCGCTGACCCGTCCCGACGATAGCCGTGAATGGTACCAGTGCTTCAAGCCTGTTTACGATCGTTACTTTGGCGCTCCTAACCTCCGTGATTCCACGGCCTGCTTCATGTGGGTTATCGAGTTCATGCGGATGAATTGGCAGGGGCTGCTCTCGCACCTTGAGTCGCTTAACTGGCCCGATCCAACCTCGGTTCAGGTCCTCATCCATGATGAGGAGGACGATTGCTTCGGCCTCTGGATGATCTATGACGGCAAGCTGGTCGAGGTTCCGCTCCCGCGTACCGTGCGTACCCCCTATCCTCGGTATAGCGTTACCGGGGTTCTCGAGCGGACGGATCGTCCCGGGAACGGCTGAGCGGCCCCGGCTTGCTGGTGCTGTTCGCCCACAGTGACGCTTGCTGGTGCTGTTCGCCCACAGTGACGCTTGGGTACTTTGCTGGGCCATGGTCGCGATTTGCGGCTCGGACGGTGTATATCCTGGTTTCCCTGCCCATTCGTCCAGGGCTTGGACAGGCCAGCGGGGACCCGCAGCCTGATGATGTTCCCGGCGAGCGGGCTGGGCGGCACCGTTCCTGATTCGTGACCGGGACGGCAAGTGGGTGCGTCTCTTTGGCAGGTATCAATATTCGCTAGTTCCGCGCTGAAGGCCTGTTCCGGGAGAGTCTGGGCGGGAAGTGATCGGTGACCCGCCGTTCTACCCGGAGCCTGGCGGTACCGTTTCCTGGGGGGAGACCGCCGACGGCTGGACCTGCGGCTGGGCGCCGACCAGCGCGGACCCCGATGAGTGGGACGTGGTCGCCGCCGGGCCGACGGGGGGCTACAGGATGGGCACCGGCCTGTCCTTCAGCACGGCGTAGTACACCCCGGTATCCAGCTGAGTCTGGTGTAGTCGGCTGTAGGTTGTGTGGGTGGTGAGTGAGCCTGTGGGTTTTCCCGGTGACTTGGGCCGGCGTGTGCCGCCGGTCGGGCTGAATGTGTTCGTGTCGATTCCGGATGCGGAGTCGTTCGCGGTGGCGGCGCGGGAGTGGCTGGCGAGCGTGCCGGGGCTGCTGGCGCCGCTGGAGTGGGCGGAGGTGCTGCGGGAGGAGAAGCCGCCGTTCAGCGGCCCGCCGG